>JAZQUG010000025.1:0-116359 GCA_045631225.1 Candidatus Fimenecus sp. | reverse complement strand
TTTATCGGGATGATAAGAAACTAATCCGCTCCCTCCGTGAGGGAGCTGTCGAACGAAGTGAGACTGAGGGAGTAAACGTAAAACCAACAAACTCCCTCCGTCATTTTCTTGCGAAAATGCCACCTCATTACTCGCCTGTCGACTCAGACAGCGCTTCAGCTTCGCAGAGGTGTCCACCGGACACCCGCGCCCTAAATGAGGGAGGGTAATTGGACATCCCGATAAATTATAATTTATCATTTTCTACTGAAAATAAAAAAAGACGGAGTCTTTTTGGACTCCGTCAGTAAAACTTTTAAGTTTTAATTATGCAATAGCATCTGTGTTAGGGATAGCTGGCTTGTCAAGAGAATCGCCTGCATTGTTGTTTGTATCAGCTAATGCTGTTTCTCTTGTTGCGCTAACAGCACCACACATTGTACACTTAAGTTCCTGAAGGCCCTTTGTTGTAGCTGTTGGCTGCTTAACTGTTACCCATTTGTTTTCACATTTGCCTGTTGCTGGGATAGCTTCTTTTTCTTCATAACCACATACTGTACAGTTTCTTACCTTGAAACCATCCTTCTTACATGTAGGTTCTGTAGTTGCCCAGTTGCTCATTGTTTCGTGTTTGCATTCTGTTGGTTCTTCAGATGGCTTTTCTGAAGGAGTTTCAGATGGCTTTTCTGTTGGTTCTTCAGCAGCTTCAGCAACTGTAACCTTAACTGAATTTGCTTCAACTGTTACTGTGTTGAAATCCTTATCACATGCTTCAACAACATCAAACTTAACGTCAACTGTACCAGCCTTAACAGCTTCGAAAGTCATTGTACAAACAACACCTGCAGCTTCAAATGTTTCAGCAGCAGCCATTGTAGCAACACCTGTCTTAACGTTAACTGTTGCACCAAGGTCGCCAGCCTTCATGTCTGTAGCCTTGAGAACTGATGAATCATAGTTAGCTTTAACTGTAAGAACACCAAGACCTGATTTTTCATCAAGCTTAACTGTAACTACAACCTTGTCGCCAACCTTAACGTCTGTCTTGTCAGCAGAAACTGCAATTTTTGCACCTGCAGCAGATACTACGAATGAGAACATGCTGAATGCAACGAGAACTGCTAAGAGAACGCTTGCAAATTTTTTCATTTTGATTACCTTCCTTTTAGGGCTTTGCCCAATATTTTATTTTTTGTTGCACTGATGCAACCTGTAAATTTATGCAAAATCGCATAAATTATTAGCTTGATTATAGCACAATGGTTTTCAAGTGTCAATAATTTTAAAACACTTTAACAAATTTTTAATATTTTATATTGTTTTCAAACCTGCTACATGCTGAAGAATAATTCTTGCATCAACTGCTGTAATTTGTTTGTCTCCATTTACATCGGCAGCAAGTCTTTTTGCAGTATTAAGCTCAACAAGTCCTGCAACTTCCTGAAGCACTAAACGAGCATCAACTGCTGTAATATGACCGTCTTCGTTTACATCGCCTAATTTATAAGAAATAGCTTTAGGAATTTCTCTTGATTCAATTACAGCTCCGCAAACTGTACACTTTTTCTGTTCAAGACCAGCCTCAGTTTTTGTAGGAACCTTTACAGTTTCCCACTTGCCTTCTGTATGGCCCTTTGCAGGAATTTCTTTTTCTGCTTCCTTGTATTCACAATTCGCACACTGTTCTACCTTTTTACCGGCTGTTTCACAAGTTGCTTCTGTAATCACAACTGTTTTCATATCGTGAGAAGTCTTAGGGATTACTTTTTCATCAGATGTGAGACCGCACATTGTACACTTTTTACCCTCTTTGCCTTCCTTCTGGCAAGTTGCTTTTTCAATAACAGCATCTTTCATATCGTGAGGGAGTGCAGGAACTGCAGTTTTATCATAAATCTCGTTACAAACTGTACACTGCTTTGCCTTTTCACCGGCTTCTTTACAAGTTGCTTCCTTTGTTACGATATCTTTTGGAGTGTGAGGAAGTTTTGCAATCGCAGTTTCAGTCTTGTATCCGCATTCCTTACATGTTTCTACTTTCTTTCCTTCTTTTGAACAAGTAGCATCTGTAGTTTCTGTTGTTTTTTCAGTATGAGGACAAGCAATTGAGATAGTCTGTTTTTTTAGATTCTCATTAACATCATCTTTAGTATATGTTAATTCTTTTACAATGCCAGATGTATAATAGCAAACCTCACTTGTTTCAATAGCGATAGTGCCACCTCTCTTTAACACCTTCAATTGAGCGGTAAAAAGAACCGCCGCATCAGTAAGCATATCCTGATGAATGCCCGCATATGTCGGTTTATCTGCAGACACCTCACCATCAGAAAACTCCATCAACGCATCTGTAGGGGTGAATGAAACAAGTTCAAAAAACGTCTTATCATATATAAGATAAAGTGTTGCAGAACAAAGGTTTGAGCCTTCAGCAACTTTTACAGTAACAGTAATCACGTCACCGATATTAACATTATTAGTCTTATCTGCTGTCATTGTGATATTTGGTGCATCAGCAAAAGCTAATATTGTCATTGAGCTTAATGCAATCACAACAGCAATCATTACACATAAAAACTTTTTCATTTTGAACATTTCCTTTCCCTTGAATAAATTATTTGTATTTTTTCATACAAAGCTTCATTACAAAACTTGCATTTCTTTGCATTTCATAAAGTGTAATACCATCTTTTTGACCATAAGTCTTTAAGAGTGTTCCGTCAGGCTTGCCGTTAGTCACTCTGTCGCCACCCGGCATAAGAACATTTGCACCTGCACGGACTCTGTAAGCCTGATTACACATTTCAGGGAATTCCTGACTCTTTGACGGACGCATCCACCAGTCGGTCATTACAAGACCTTGGAAGCCCCATTCCTCACGAAGAATTCTTTCGCAGAGTTCATAGTTATAATGACCCCAGACACCGTTAATTTTGTTGTATGATGTCATAATTGTATTTGGTTTTGCTGTTTTCACACAGATTTCAAAACCTTTAAGATAAATTTCTCTCAATGCTCTTTCAGAAAGTCTTGAATCGTTTCCTGTACGGTTAACCTCCTGATTGTTGCAAGCATAATGCTTTGGACAAGCACTTCCGCCACATGACTGAATACCCTTTACTGCTGCCGCACCGATTAATCCTGTTACAACAGGGTCTTCTGAATAATACTCAAAGTTTCTGCCACAAAGATGGCTACGATGAATATTCATACCGGGAGCTAAAAGAATATCACTGCCTTTTTCTCTTAATTCCTCACTGATTTTGCTATATACCTTCTGGACAAGCTCTGTATTGAATGTACTTGCGAGAGCAGTACCGTTAGGAATAAGTGAACAATATGATAAAAGTCTGATGCCTGACGGACCGTCAGTAGTAATCATTGGTGGGATACCCTTATCACGAAGACTCTGTAAGATGCCACCCATAGCACCTGCATTACCTTTTGCACCAAGAGGGCTATCCATTTTATAGTCACCGCGAGAAATCGCCTCTAATTCATCAAGGCTCAGCTGTGCAACGAAATCCTCCATTGACACTTTTCCTGATTCAACATCAGATAATTTATATCCCTTATCACCTGTAATTGCAACACCGTCACCAATATTTTCAAGAATAACTTGTTTCAAATCATACTGACGAGTTCTTACAGGTCTCTTTTCAAGTCCGTTTTCTGTATTTACAAATCTGTTGAATGATACCTGTGGTGCTGATGCCTGTTTAAGCTTTAAAGCTTCAACAGTTTCATCCTGATAATAGCTCCACACTTTTTCAGCATTACGGACATTGTTACCTATACAAAGAGCATATTCACCTTTTTCCATAACATAGGAGAAAGCGTATCCGCTGATACCGTTATCGTCATAAGACCAGAATCTTTCAACAGGAACAGTTATTTTAACCGTCTGGCTCTTTCCGGGCTCCAATTCCTTTGTTTTTGCAAACGCTACAAGCTCTTTTGCAGGATTACCAAGTTTTCCGCAAGGTTTTGAAACATAAACCTGAACAACCTCTTTACCTGCACACTTGCCTGTATTTTTTACCTTGCATTTAACTGTTACACCATCATCAGTCTGTTCAGCGCTATCGAAATTAATACTGAATGTTGTGTATGACAAGCCATAACCGAAAGGATAAACAACTGCATCCTTTTTAAATGTTTCAAAGTAACGATAACCAACATAAATATCTTCTTCATATACATTTGCATCACGATTACCGAAACTGGCTGATGACGGATATTCATCATATCTTCTTGCAATTGTATCGGTAAGCTTACCGCTCGGACTAACCTTACCGCAAAGCAAGTCAGCAACAGCGTTACCGCTTTCCATACCGCCTTGCCATACTATCATAACTGCACCGATTTTTTTGCCGAATTCACGGAGCCAGCTCATATCCATAACAGAACCGATATTAAGAAGCAATGTAATATCGTCGAACTGTTCGCAAATTCTATGTAATGCCATTCTTTCTTCATCAGTTACATAAAAGCTACCTTTTTCAAGTGCATTTTCTCTGTCCTCACCTGATGAACGTCCAATAACGAAAACTGCCTTATCACTGTTTGCTCTTGCTTTTTTTACAATATCAGCATTAAGCGGCATTTCAGGATAACATCTTGGCCAATGTCCCCACACACCATGGTCAACAGGATTTTCCTTACACCATTTTTCATATAAATCTGAAAGCTCTGTATTAAGGCACAAATCATCACAATTTTTAAGACCTTCAATAAGATTTACCCCATAAGGTTTTTTTACGTCACCACCTGAACCGTAGCCTGTATAGAACCAATCACTCTGCACTCTGCCGAAAACTGAAATCCTTTCACCCTTTTTAAAAGGAAGAACCCCGTTGTTTTCAAGAAGAACTGCAGTTTCAGATGCTGCCTCTCGCAAAACCTCAGGCATACCGTCAGTAACAGTCACTTCACCAAGAGCCTCTAATGCCTCATCCTGTGAAACATCGGCTCCTGCAATTTTCATCCCTAACTTCATTGCTGCAACAACAATTTTTTCTGTAAACTTAGGCATAATAAATCCCCTTTATTTATTCGTAAATTGTATTTTATCACACAACAATCAGCTTTTCAATAGAAAAAGACAGGTCAAGCCTGTCTTTTTTACAAAATTATTACAATTATTTCTTTTTCTGACGGATAATCAGAACAATGTACAACACAAGAACAACTAAAACAAGAACTGAAAGAGCAATTACTGCGATAATTGCAATGTCACTGCCAACTGCATTACCAAAAATTCCGTTTGATACAGTTGTTGGCTCAGTTTCATACTCAATTGGATTATCTGTTGATGGTTCAGGTGTGTAAATCGGCTCAAGCTCAGTTGTCGTTTCGGTTGAGCTTGTTTCTTCTTCACTTGTCGGCTCTTCAGGAGTAATTCCCTGAATCAATGCAGGAATTGTCTGATTCTGTGTTTCACCACAACTGCGACAGAATCTTTCTCTGATACCCACAGTATCAACAGTTGCCTCCTGTTTTACTACCCATTCAGAGTAGTCATGCCCCTTTGCAGGAATTTTTGATTCAACACCCGCCGCACCACAAACTGTACAAGTACCGACTTCAATACCGGGTTCTGTACATGATGCAGGCTTCTTTACTGTTGAACTTGTGTATGTATGCGGTTTCTTTTCAGTTTTTCTTGTTGTAGTGTAACCACAAGCACAAGTGCCTGTTTCTTCTCCTGCTTTTGTACAAGTAGCAGCAGTTTTCGGTTCCCACACCAATCTTGAATGGTCACAGCTTAAAGTAACACTTGAGCCTGAAACTCGTACAATCTCATTATTTTCATCAGTTGCTGTTACTGCTGAAACAGAAACCTTACCACCGTTACCAACAGCTTTAAGCTTTAACGAAACAACATTACCGCCACGTGAAAGTGCCTCATTTGACATACCATCACATCTGACAGTACCTGCAGCAATAACATTTACAAATTCCGAATCAAAAAGTGAACCGCTTGATACAGACCCTGCAACATATTCAAACTCAGCAGGATTGTATTTCACATCAAAAGTAAGAGCAGTAAGCTTTGACTCTGCTGAAAGGCTTACAGAAATTGTAACAGTATCACCTTTGCTTATAGTATAATCATTCGAAGAAATTGACAAAGCCGGTGATGCAGCAAAGCAAGGTATAACATTTAATACTAATATGATAATTGCGAAAAGACATCCGAGAATCTTTTTCACACAAAACACCTCATTTTAAATTTATTAATAACATTATACCTACTTAATCAACTTTTGTCAATTAAATCTGTGTGAACAATAATGCCTTTTAGTGGATTTGTTGGAGTAATATTCCATAAGATTATTACCTGTAATTCTCACTTCTCTTTCCATTTCTTTAAGCACTGTGATTTTACTGTTTATGTCGTAAAGCTCAATCCCGTGCTTCTCGTTTTTAAGAGCAGAATAACTCTCTATCACTCCTCTTAATTCTTCTGCCTGTCTTAAATATTCTTTACCTAACTGTTCCAAAGTCATTTCTGCCTCCTTTCTGCACCGAACATTTGTTCTATACAAGAGGTATCATATCACTTTATAGAGCAATAATCAATACAAAACAGAAAAAACAGTCCGTTTTAGTGGACTGTTTTCAAAAAAATTTTCTTTTCAAATTATAATTTATCGGGGAGAAAAATTATGTATCTATGCCTCCCTCTGACGAGGGAGGTGGCAAAATCTTTGATTTTGACGGAGGGAGAGATAGTTTAATAGTATAGTTGACTACCCCTCAGTCTGCTTCGCAGACAGCTCCCCTGACAAGGGGAGCCGAGAAGAGACGCCCATTAACTCCCCGTTAAACTCCAATTTACCTCTTTTTCAAAACAACAATTATGTCTTCTTGACTATCTTCGCTCTGCATTTCGGACAGGTAATTTCGATTTTTCCTCTGTCTTTCGGTACTCGCAAAACCGTTTTACATTCATTACATTTAAAATATTTATGTGTATTTCTGTCACGGAATCTGTTCCCAAGAAGCTTCAGTTCAGCCTTTGGCTTTTCTGCCCACCTTAAATACCAATTAAGTTCTTTTCTTCGTGCCTCATAATTCCTTGACAAAGCTCTGAATAACGAATAGAAAATTATAGCTGAACCTATAAAATACAAAAGTCTCAATGGTCTGAAATTACCTAAGAATGTAAATAATAAAGATACGACAAGTAAAAACATAGTAAATTCATCATTACCGTATCGTCCCACCATAAATTGTTGCATTTTTATGCTGAATCGTTGCAACATTTCTTTCAATCGCTGTGAAAAACTCATTTTTTCATCTTCCTTAATCTTTTTCTTTTAATATTATACCACAGATTTTTGGAAATGATTACCTGTTTTTTAACAAAATGTAAAATGCCCTCGGAATTTCTCCCAAGGGCATCTGATAAATAAATTTATTTTATTCTGCTTTTGCTGAAGCATTTACGCTTGCTGCCAATTCTGCTTCTTCTTTTTTACCAATGTTATAAATAAATGCCATTGACAAGAATGCGATAAGTGAACCTGCTGCAAGAACAATGAAATAAAGGTTTTTAACCTTGTCACCAAAGTCAGGTGCCTGAACTGCATTTTCACCTTCAACGAAACCGATAGCAATAAGGCCCCAAGAAACTACAGCCTGGCCGATACCCTGTGAAAGTTTACGGAAGAATGAGTAAAGAGCGTAAAGTGAGCCTTCTTCACTCTTACCTGTTTTTCTGTAGCTTACTTCAATACAGTCAGCAACGATTGCCCATACAGAAATCTGGAACACAGCATTACCAATGTTAAGTCCCATAAGACAAAGAATGTAAAGAAGTAATCCCTTTGAATCGGCTGTCATTGGTACAAAGAGAGAAACAAGACCCGAACCTGCACCTATAAGCATACATGATACAATAAGATTTTTCTTACCGAATTTAGCAGTAAGTTTTCCTAAAAGCGCCATAAATACAATCATAGGTGCATAAGAACCAATCATTGCAACGCCAACTTTACCTGTATCCTGGAAGAAATACTGGAAAACCATATTATTAAGTGCCATTGTTGAGTTGAAAAGAGCAACTGAAGCAACTGTAGCGATAGTTGCACCAACCATAGCTCTGTTTGTAAAGAATGATTTGAATGCAGAGAAAAGCGCAGTCATACCTGTTGTATTCTGACCATCATCTTCACGCTGAACTCTTTCTTTAACAAGCTTTGTTGTACCCCAGAGAGTTGCAAATGCAACAACTGACATTACAAGAGCAACAGGAAGAAGTGTTTCACCTTTAAGGATTTCTTCTTCAATACCTGTTACAGGATTTTTAACTTTATTATAAACAATGCCAGGAAGGATAATCATAATTACGATTGCTGGTAAAGCCGCACCAATGCTACGGAATGTTGAAAGAGATACTCTTTCCTGAGGGTCACTTGTAATAACACTATGAAGTGAACCGTAAGGAACATTAACCATTGTGTAAGCAATTGACCACAAGCAATAAGCAATAAGACACCAAGCATATTTTCCTGCATAAGGGAATGATGTAACAGGAGCAAATATCATTACGTTAAAGATAACGAGGATTAAGCCACCTGCAATAATCCAAGGCATATACTTACTCTTTTTGCCGATTCTCTTTGTATCAACAAGGTTACCGATAACAACGTCATTAATAGCATCAAAAATTTTTGAAATAAGAATAATTACTGCATAGTCGGCTGCCTTAATGCCTATGTACTGCAAATAAAAAAGCTGCATAAATGTTGAAACGAGCTGGAATGAGAAACCACAGCCCATATCACCCATCGCATAGCCTAACTTATCCATCCATCCGAACGGCCTGATTTTTGTTTTTTCCATTTTTCTCACTCTTTTCTGTAATAATATAGTTTTATTATACTAAAAGCCTACAGGTTTTGCAACTGTTAAATTTTTGACAAAAATTATAATTTGTCATACAAAAAAGCACTTCAGATTGAAGTGCTCTTATGTACTATTTTCTTATTCATCTGTTGTTTCTGCTTCGTGCTTTTTGCGAAGTGCTTCATAAATCGGTTCCATCTTTTCTTTTGTAAGAGGATATCCGAACTGGAAGATAAGCCATACACTTGTATAAACGATAGCAGGAATTACAGTGCAGATAAACATAATCTTTTTACTTGTATCATTTTCAGCAATGAAGCCGTTACCTGCTGTAAGGCTGTCATATTTTGCCCACTGAAGGAGGAAGAGTCCGCCTGCGTCAGCAACAGCCTGACCGAACTGACGACCGAATGTGTATGCAGAATAAACTGCACTTTCATTTCTGATGCCTGTTGTGTATTCCTGATAATCGATAACGTCCATAACAACTGCCCAACAAGTAAGGCTTACGAATGTATAACCAAAACCGATAAGGAGTAAGCAAAGCATATAGAGCCATGCAGGATAAATTCCCTGACTCGGATTAATCCAACGGATAAAGCTTTCATTATTTGCAGTAACAAAAAGGAAAATTGATGTTGCAGCAGAAATAATTGACATTCTGCCGCAAAGTTCCTTTTTACCAAATTTTGCTGCAAGTTTTGGAGTAAACAAAATGAGTGCAGCCATCGGAAGATATGTACAGATTGTACCAAAAATACTGAGTCCTGTGTCTGTAAAGTAGTTCTTATAAAGATAAGCATTAAATGAACCGAACTGAAGCTGACCGCTGATAAGCACACCTGAAAGTGTGAGCATTACAAATGGCTTTGACTTGAATAAGCCCTTATAAACGCCCTTTAAGTCCACATTTTCATCATCAACAGCAGGAACACGTTCCTTAACCATCTTATGACCGATAAGGTATGTAACAATTGAGAAAACACCCATCAGAAGTGCATAGATAAACATTCTGCTACCGTCTGCAACTTCAATTTCAAGGCCTGTCTGTTCGTCGATTTTACCACTGCCAACATAAATAACCATCGGAGCAATAAGAAGAACAACTGCACCACCGACACCACTACCAACTGAACGAGCAGTTGAAAGAAGAGTTCTGCCCTTAGGGTCATCAGTAATAACTGATGCCAATGAACCGAAAGGAATGTTCATTGCTGTGTACATTGTGCAATATACTAAGTACAGAATAATCGCAAGAACAAAAAGAAGCATTGGTTTACTTGCTAATGTTTCGTTATAGAAAATTGAATTAGGGTCACCAAACGGAATGAAACAAAGAACTGTTGAAATACCCAAAGGTACAGCTACAAGACGCAAATACTGACGATACTTACCGTCCTTACCTGCTCTTCTCTTTGAAACAACAGCGCCCCAGAGCGGGTCGTTGACTACGTCCCAGAGACGAGTGATGATAAACATATAACCAACAAGTTTCGGAGCAATCTTCAAAACGTCAGTCATAAATACTTTAAGATAGCTTGTTATGTATGTAAGGTTGAACATGTTTCCGGCTTCAGCTATAGTATAACCGGCAATATCTTTAAAACCTATTCGGTTAGGATGGTTATTAACCTCTTTAACCTTTTTTTCTTTTTTTGCCATAAAGAGTTTCTCTCCTTTCAATTCATTAAAGAAGATAATAACACTTTATTCAGAATTTTTCAATAGGGTGACAACTTTTATTGACATAAAAATCATATAGTATTATAATTGTTAAACCATTTTAAATATATCAGTTGAGGTAAAATTATGTCTGTTTTAAAATGTAACATGTGTGGCGGCACACTTGAAATAGAAGATAACGGAGCATTCGCTGTCTGTGCTTATTGCGGTACTCGTCAGGCTCTTCCCGATAGTGGCGACGCTTCTCCCGAATCGGCAAAGGCTGATGCTCTCCGTATAGAAAATGAAAGACGAAAAGCTGAAGAAGCAAAGGTAAAAGCTGAACAAAACCGGCTTCAGGCTGAACAAAAGCGTCTTGAGGCTGAAAGATTGGCTGAAAGGAATCGCATTGAAAAAGCAAAATGTTCAAAGGAAAAGCGCAGCAAGGCTCTTAAAGCACTCTTGATTCTTCTTGTTGTTATCGGTTTAGGTGCTCTTACCGTTACAGTAATTATTCCGTCAATCAAATATAACAGTGCAGTAAAAGCTGTTGAAGAAAAGAATTACGAAGAAGCTTACACAACATTCAAGTCTTTGTACACTTTTAAGGATAGTCAGGAAAAGGCAAAAGAGCTTATCAAGGCTTATCCTCAGGTAGCACAGATTGGTGATATCATTTACTTCGGTAATTACGAACAGGATAACAGAACTGCTAACGGTAAAGAAGAAATCGAATGGCGTGTACTTGAAAAGGATGCAGAGGGAAATATGCTTGTTGTAAGCCGTTATGCACTTGATTGCCGTCGTTATCACGATTCAGTTGCACAGGTAACATGGGAAAATTGTGATTTGCGTCAGTGGCTCAACAACGATTTCTGTTCAACAGCGTTTTCAAATGCAGACAAGAAAAAAATCAAAGCAACAAC
This sequence comes from Candidatus Fimenecus sp., assembly GCA_045631225.1. Lineage (GTDB taxonomy): Bacteria > Bacillota > Clostridia > Oscillospirales > Acutalibacteraceae > Fimenecus. The sequence continues at coordinate 104,936 of JAZQUG010000025.1, read as the reverse complement.
TATTGAGAACAGAGATAATGCCGATTACTACACATCAGGCGGTAATGATACTAAGGATAAGGTTTTCCTTTTATCAATAGACGAAGTAAAAACATATCTTCCGTCGACTGTTGACAGAGTATGTCTTGCAACACATTACGCTGAATCACAGGGTTCACAGCTTGAAGGAATTACAAAAGCTTGTCGTTGGTGGCTCCGTTCACCGGGTTCAACTCTTTACTCAGCTTCATATGTGAAGCTTGATGGCTTCATTCTTCAGTTAGGTACTCCTGTATCTCTCGAAAAGCTTTCTGTACGCCCTGCAATGTGGGTTAAGTTTTAATCAGTACTTTCATTTAATTGAATCTTTATTACAGCCACGGTGATATCGTCACTGTGGCTTTTGTTTTTAGCCTTTGCAACAGCACAGAGTTTTTCAGGCAAATCATAAGAAAAGCCTTTATCCGTCACATATTTTTTGATTTCCTCAAGACTGTTATCAACAGCACCGTCAGACATCATAATCACAACGTCGCCATTTTTAAGTCCGCCCTTGATTGTAGCAAACTCTGCTTGTCGTAAAATACCGATAGGCATAGCAGATTTTTTTATTTCACTGACCTTACCATTTCTGTAAAGAAGTGATGCTGTTGCACCTGCTTTATAAATAACAGCCTGTCCGTTATAGAGATTCAACTTCAATATATCAAGAGTTGCAAGTGATTCCTCATAGCTTTTCACAAGCATAGCAGAATTTACAAGTCGCAATGCACAAGGAAACGAAAATCCTGAAATAATCAGTCGTGAAAACAGTGACGAAGCCATCGCACCGTCAACTGCTGCTCGCTCACCCGTTCCCATTCCGTCACTGAGAACAGCAATAAAATTACCTTTACCGTCAAAGAACGAGTCAAAGCAGTCTCCACAGACTTGTTCCTCATTGCCCGATAACTGATAGTAAACACATTCTGCAGTAAGAGGAGTCTGTTCCCAGAAGAGCATCATTTTTTCATTTTCACTACTGATAACCGCAGGAAACGGAAACTGCTTTTCTGTTGATTTTATAATACATTCACGGATTTCACCCGTTGAGACCTTGCAATCATTTTCCACGCTCATATTAATAACCATATTCATATTTTCATCTTCATAACAGTTTACAAAAGCGTGAACCCCAATATCATCAAGGCTGTTTTTAAGAGCTAATGATTTACTTGCAAGAGGCTTTGCACCACTTTCAAAATTAATGAGCAAATCGTCAAGCATTTCACCTACTGTATCAAACTGGTCAGCAGTAATTTTTCGCATTTCGTTGATTCTCCCTTCTGCTCCGAGGTGTGCAGAATACAAAACATAGTTTTTATTAAAGCTGTCGCAAAGTGACATTATTCTTATGCATTTGCTTTGCAACGACATTGGTGTTACAGACGGAGTTACGCTTCCTGTTTTTCTGATAGTTTCAAGAACCTCATCAAATTCACCCAAAGTAGCAGGCAACATATTTCTCCAGCATCGGTTATAGCTTGCACACTTTTCACAAACATTATCTCTTACACGAAGATAAACAGCAGTTGTGTCAGGTGCACTCTTTTCCTTTAACGCATTTGTCACTCTTGAAACCGTTTCCGACATATCACCTACTGCATCACGGACAGATTTAAGCTGTGCAATAATCATATTACGGAATTCTCTGCCATCTCCCGAATACGAAAGAAAAGACAACTTCAATTTAAGTTGAAAAATCACCTTGTCCGGTGTCAGTACAAACAGAACTGATGCAAGTGCAGTTTCAATCAACGGCCCGAAGCTTTCAGCTCCGTCTCCTAAAAACACATATAATGCTCCATAGGAAAATATGTAAGCACAAGCACAAAGCACTCGTCCTGAATATGAGAAAAGTCCTGAAAAAAGTCCTGCTCCTGCATAGCAGAAAACTGTCGGAAGACTGTTTCCCGTCATAGTAAACCCAAGTGATGCTCCCGTACCGATTACCGCACCACCTGATTCTTTAAAAAGATAAGATGCAATCATCACTATATATGAACAGGCAATTCCTGAAAGAGATATGCCAAAAAGTGAAATTCTTGAAAGGCAAAGAATCAGCGCAAGTGCTGCCACAACAAGTGAAATCACTTCTTTTGATGTTATTCTTTCATTCTCACCGATTTTTTCTGTTGTCTTTACGCTGATACAGAAAAAATACGCTGCACCAAATGAAATTACTGCTTCTGCAACCCTCATCAGAACAGACCTTAATCCAAAAGGCTCCGTTGCCATCACAACAATTCCCGTTGAGATTGTTGCAAACAAGGATATCAATGCAGGAATATATGTTTTATTCTGCAAATTAGGAAATGTATTTACATAAACCTTTAAAATATACACAAGAATCAATGCCATAACATAACGGAATGCATGGATATAATCGTTGGACACGATGTACCCTGCCATAGCACCAAAACAAGAAAACAAAGTGTATTTTCTGTGAACACCACTTGAAAATGCAATTCCCAGAGGTGAAAAATACTCTTCTGACGATGCAGATGATGTTAAAAAACCTATACTGAAATAAAATCCTTGCATTATTGCCGATTTGCTCAGCTCAGACAATTCTATTCTTCCTTCAGTAATCTCCTTACCAAATTCATCATTTGTCATTTTCGTCACCTGCCTTTTATTTATGATTATATGCTTGTCCACATAAAATTTTTGACACATACAGTCCGAAGATATAGGGAGTTTTCTTGATTTTTACACTAATAAAATTGTTTTATGTAATATCCTGACAAATTTTAAAAATAGCCTTTTAAAAATAATAAATCTGTGTTAAACTAAATAGAGAAATGAGGCGAAATTATGGCACACATTCTTACGGTTTTATCAGGCAAAGGCGGTGTGGGAAAATCCACGCTCTGTGTTAATATTGCTATGTCACTCAGTCAGAACGGCAAACGGGTATTGCTAATAGACGGTGATATTTCTTTGCGTAGTCTTGATATGCTTTTAGGTCTTGACGGAATGGTACTCTATGATTGGTCAGATGTGTTAGAAGATCGTTGCGATGCAGACAAGGCTCGTCTTTTCTTTGACGATAATCTTCAGCTTTTACCTGCACCTTTAGAACATCCCGAAAACCTGAATACAGAAACATTCAAAGCTCTTTTATCACAATATTCTGAAAACTATGATTACATAATTATTGACAGCCCTGCAGGCATCGGTGAATTACCATTGATTTATGCTGAATGTGCTGACAATTGTATAATTGTTGCAACTCCTGATAATGTAAGTGCAAGAAGTGCTTGTGTAGCAGGAACAGAGCTTGTAAAAGCAGGAATTAATGACAACCGACTCTTCCTGATTATCAATCGTTTCGACTCTTTTGCAGTAAGAACGAGTAAATACCTTAATATAGATGAGATTATCAATATTACATATCTTCAGCTTCTGGGGATTATCCCTGAGGACAAACGAATCATGTACACTTCCGTTAAAGATATAGAGCTTCCTAAGTCTTGTAAAGCAAAGATTTGCTTCAACAATATTGCAGGAAGAATTATGGGAAAAGAAATCCCACTAAATTTGTAAAAAAATATTGAAAAACCTGTATTTTTTTGATATTATAGATATGAACGACTCGAATTTCCGAGTCACGCACTATCAATCGAAAAAATATTATGGGAGAGGGTTTGGATATGAACATAGCACTTATGGCACACGACTCAAAAAAAGAACTTATGACTCAGTTTTGTATTGCTTATTGTGGCGTATTATCTCGTCATAAGCTTTGTGCAACAGGAACAACCGGTAAAATGGTTTCGGAAGCAACAGGACTTCAGATTACGCAGTTTTTAAGTGGTCCTCAAGGTGGCGACCAGCAGATCAGTTCACGAATTGCTTGTAACGAAATCGACTTGCTTTTAATGTTCCGTGACCCTCTTAATCCAAAGCCTCACGAACCAAAGGACCACACATTACTTCGTCTTTGCGATGTTCATAACGTACCTGTTGCTACAAACATTGCAACAGCAGAGGCTCTTATTCACGCACTTGAACGTGGTGACCTTGATTGGAGAGACATTGTCAATCCAAAATAATTAAACAAAATACAACGCCTCCCTGAAATAATGGGAGGCAAAAACATATTATTAAGGAAGAAAATTATGGCATTGATTACAAACGCTATTAAGGGAACACAGGATACACTCCCTAAAGAAAGTTACAAAATTCAATATGTGGAATCTGCTGTAAGAGAAACAGCAGAAAATTTCGGTTTCCACGAAATGCGAACACCTGTTTTTGAACATACTGAACTTTTTCAGCGTGGTGTTGGCGAAACAACAGACGTTGTTCAGAAAGAAATGTACACATTTGAGGACAAAGGCGGTCGTTCAATCACTCTTCGTCCTGAAGGTACTGCAGGTGCAGTAAGAGCATTCCTTGAACACGGCCTTTTTAACGAAGGACTTCCACAGAAAATTTACTATCTCACATCTTGTTACAGATACGAAAAGCCTCAGGCCGGTCGTCTTCGTGAATTCCACCAGTTTGGTGTTGAATGTTTTGGTGCAGGAGCACCCGCTGCTGATGCAGAAGTTATTTCTCTTGCAAATGAAGTTTTCAATTACCTTGGAATCAACAACTTAGCTCTTGAAATCAACTCAATCGGTTGTCCTGAATGCAGAAAGCATTATCATAAGGCACTTAAGGAATATTTTGAACAGTACAAGGGTGACCTTTGCGAAACATGCTTAGGTCGTCTTGACAGAAATCCAATGAGAATTCTCGACTGTAAGAGTCCTGTTTGCTCAGGTATTGCTGAAAAAGCTCCTACTGTTATTGAATTCCTTTGTGACGATTGCAGAAATCACTTTGAAAGTGTTAAGAAATATCTTGATGCTATGAATATCGAATACACAGTAAATCCACAGATTGTCCGTGGACTTGACTATTACACAAGAACTGTTTTTGAATTTGTATCAAAGAAAATCGGTGCACAGGGAACAGTTTGTGGCGGTGGCCGTTATGACGGTCTTATTGCAGAAATGGGAGGCAACCCATCTCCAGCTTGTGGTTTCGGTTTAGGTCTTGAAAGACTTTTACTTCTTATGGAAGCACAGAAAACTCCATTCCCTGAACCAAAGAAATGTGACCTTTACATTGTAAGCATGGGTGAAAATGCAAATGTTAAAGCTGCGGAAATTGCAACTGAACTCCGCAACGAAGGTATGTGCGTTCAGTTCGATACAGTTGGTCGTGGCTTAAAACCACAGATGAAATATGCTAACAAAATCGGCGCTTTATACACACTTGTTTTAGGTGACAGTGAACTTGAAACAGGAAATATCAAGCTCAAAAATATGGAAACAGGAAACGAAACAGAAATGACACTTTCTGAATTCAGTGAAAATTTCCAATCAGTTGTTATAAAAGATGCTATGTCAGGATTTGAGTCCCTTGGTGTCGAGGGTATTGACTTGGCAGGTCTTATGGGAGGCACAAACTAATGGATAGAATGAACGGATTAAAAAGAACTGACTACTGTGGCACTTTGAATGCCGACTTCGTTGGTAAAGAGGTTACAGTTGCAGGTTGGGTACAGCGTCGTCGTGACCTTGGTGCACTTATTTTCATCGACCTTCGTGACAGAACAGGCGTTGTACAGTTAGCTTTTGACGATAATACAGACAGAGCTGTTTTTGATAAGGCATTCACAGTAAGAAGTGAATACGTACTTATGGCTAAGGGTGTTGTCCGTGAACGTTCTTCAAAGAACAAGGACATTCCTACAGGTGATATTGAAATCGAAGTAACTGATTTAAGAGTTGTTGGTGTAAGTGAAACACCTCCTTTTGAAATCGTTGAAAATTGTCAGACATCAGAGGTAACTCGTCTTAAATACCGTTACCTTGACCTTCGTCGTCCTGACTTACAGAAAAATATTCTTCTCCGTCACAAGATTACAAAAATCACTCGTGACTATTTTGATGAAAACGGATTTATTGAAATTGAAACTCCAATGCTTATCCGTTCAACTCCTGAAGGTGCTCGTGACTTCCTTGTTCCTTCAAGAATTCACAACGGAAGCTTTTATGCTCTTCCACAGTCACCACAGCTTTACAAGCAGCTTTCAATGGTAGCAGGTTTTGACAGATATATGCAGATTGCACGTTGCTTCCGTGACGAAGATTTACGTGCTGACCGTCAGCCTGAATTTACACAGATTGACCTTGAAATGTCATTCGTAGATGTTGATGATGTTATGGGTATCGGTGAAGGCTATATTCAGAGAGTGTTCAAAGAAGCTATGGGTGTTGACATTCAGTTACCACTTCCAAGACTTACTTACCACGAAGCTATGGAACGCTATGGTTCTGATAAGCCTGATACTCGTTACGAAATGGAACTTTGCGATTTAGGTGACGTTGTTAAGGGTTGCGGTTTTGGTGTGTTCACATCAGCACTTGAGGCAGGTGGTGCAGTTTACTGTATCACAGCTAAAAATGCAGTCAATACTCTTACAAGAAAAGAAATTGATAAGCTTACAGAATTTGTTCGTGGTATCGGTGGAAAGGGACTTGCATTTGCCCGTCTTATGCCTGATGGAACTGCTTCTTCATTCGCAAAATTCCTTACAGAAGACGAAATGACAGCACTTCTTAACAAAGCAGGAGCAGAAACAGGTGACGTTGTATTAATCGTTGCTGATACAAAGAAAAACAGTGTTCTTTCAGTTCTTGGTGCACTCCGTCAGGAAGTTGCAAAGAAGCTCGACATCATCCCAACAGATAAATTCAATCTTCTCTGGATTACAGAATTCCCATTCTTCGAGTGGGACGAAGATGCACAGACTTTCGTTGCTATGCACCACCCATTCACATCTCCTATGGATGAATGTCTCCCATATCTTGAAACAGACAAAGCACAGGTTCGTGCAAAAGCATATGACCTTGTTCTCAATGGTGTTGAACTTTCATCAGGTTCAATCCGTATTACTGACCCTGCACTCCAGAAGAGAATGTTCACTCTCTTAGGTCTTTCTGATGAAGAAGCATATGAAAAGTTTGGTTTCTTAACAGACGCATTCCGTTTCGGACCTCCTCCACATGGTGGTATGGGTATCGGTCTTGACAGACTCGTAATGCAGATGATTGGCGCTGACTCACTTCGTGATGTTATCGCATTCCCTAAACTCCAGAATGCAAGTGAACCAATGACAGAATGTCCATCAGCTGTTGATACTCTTCAGCTTGACGAGCTGGGAATCGCAATCAAGGAAGTTGCAGAAGAGGAATAAAATATGAAAAAGAGCATAAGACAACTGAATATTCTACTGACTTCGGCTTGTCTTTGCTTTAGTTTTTCACTTCCCGTATTTGCTGAAAGTACAGTTAAATATTCAAATGAATTAACAGTTACTCCAATCCGTGTTTTCTTTGGAATTCTCATAATTCCTGTATTTATTGCATCGGAAATTGCTTTTGAAAGAATCCGTGAAAAACGAGTTGAAAAGCGAAATAAAAAATACGGAAAAAATAAAGAAAGCTAAATTTGCACAAAAATAAACCTCGGTATCAAACCGAGGTTTTTGTTTTGTCTATTCTTATTTCAACACATTATAAAGTGCAGGGATAAACCAACCAAGGATTACAGGCACAAGGAATGCAAAGCCGATTGATGTTAGGAGTGTAAGTCCCCATCTTTCAAGTCTTGCACCAATTGAAAAGATTACATACAAAGGTGTTACAAGCACCTTGCTGATTTTCTTATCATTATTTGTAATGTTGGTTTCCTTAAGCATCATAACATCTTCAATCTGTGGGAAAAGATTTGTAAGAAGTGCAATACCGAAATAAAGGCAAACCCAACCAAAAATATCTGCATATCTTGCAAAATAGATGATTGTTGTTGCACCGTATGAGAGTGACAATAAGCCTAAAAAGAAATTCATAAAGAAAGGAATAAAGCAGATATCAAAGCCCGGTCCCTTTCTCTTAATAAGCTGGTGGTCAACGTGAGAGAGCATTTCGTTAAACTGAACTACGCGCTCATCCTCAACAATAATTTTTGCACTTCGACAAACCATATGCTCAAAGAAAGCATGGAGCATAGCACCGGGAAGAGTCAATGTTTTAATTATTACATAAATTATTCTCATATTAAATCATACCTTCCACTTTCTGCAATTTCTTTAAGTGTAAGCTTGCCTGATTTATAATCAGTTACATCACTTGTAAAGGTGATTGATTCGTCACCATATGACTCAATCTCAAGTGCCAACGCATCGAATGTTTTCTGGTCTTTTGTCTGGAGTGCAAGCATAGCATACAAGTCTCTTACCTGAATTGTAAGTCCGCCTGTTAATGACAAATTATCATAAGCTGTTTTGATTGTCTCGTATGCATCTTCATACTTGTCCTGCATAATGAAATTAAGAGTCTGCTGAACATGAAGCATATAACCATACTGCATCATATAATTTTCACCATTAGGAAGAGCCTCAAGCATTTTGAGTCCTTCATCACAAAGCTCAAGAGCTTTATCGTAATCCTTGTCACGATGACGATAGATAACAGACATTACCATATGATATTCTGGTGATTCAGCATTTGCCTTTTTAAGATCATTTGCAAGTTCCTCTGCTGTTTCATAATCCTTCAACAAACCTGCATAGGTTGTTGCAAGTAACGAGCCTACAAGAGTTTTCATATAATCGGAAGAATCAGCAACATCCTGTAAATATCCTGCAATGATTTCAGGGTCCTTGTTCATCTGTTGTGCAGCAGCATATTTGTACATACAGAGCCAACCTTCGTCAGCAATCACTTCTGTTTCACTACCGTCAGGAATATAGTCCTTTTCAGTTTCATCGTGATATTCTGTTCCCTTGATGTAAATCTTTTTACCTGAAAGAGCATCAAGGTGGCCAATGATTTTATCATAAGTTTCGTCATTAACCTCTGCATACTGTCCGATATACTGCTGTGCAACCATTGCTGTTGCCTGCATTTTTTCAGAATCATCAAGAATATCGTTTAATTCCTTGAATGTAAGAAGATTAAGAACTGAATCAGGAATATTATCTCCGATTTCAGCAAGTGCAGAATTCATATTAACCATATCAAAGCAAACAATAGCCATCTTCTTATGAAGATTGTAGCACTTGTTCTTTGAACTGAGCATATCTGCATATTCAGCTGCATCATTATACTTATTAATAGCAGTATAAAGCTTACCGTCGTCTGCTGCCTTATCAGCCTGTTTCATTGTTGCAAAAAGCGGAACACTGATTGCAAAGCAGAATACTGCGGCAACTGCAATACAAACTGTAACAATAACAGCAATTATACCTCTGTAATCGTAAGGATATTTTTCTAATGTTTCCTCACATTCCGAACAATACGGACTGTCAGGATTTTTTTCTGTTCCACGACGTCTTTCGCCACAATATTCACAGAGTTCTTCATCGGAAATTGTCTTTTTCTCACCAAGAGAAACCTTCTGAGGATTATAGCCCTCTACCTGAAGGTTTTCGAGTCCGTCAGTAAGGCTTTCTGCCTCCTGCTTTGCTTTCGCAAGCTCTTCCTGGAAAACCTTTGCAAGTTCTTCCATTTCATCCTTGATGTTTTCTGCATCAGGAGATGAACCCGTAAGCTTTTCTTTATTTTCGTCCAAGGTTATTCCTCCTTACTCGTTTGCTCCGCAGCATTTTTTGTATTTCTTACCACTACCACATGGGCATGGGTCATTTCTGCCTACTTTTTCACCCTTTTTTACAGGTCGTTTTTTGTCTGTTCCATCAGAAGCACCATTTGTAGCAGTAATCTTTGCTGCCTGTTCACGCTTAACATCCTCTTCACTTCTGATACGGAAAAGAGTAAGTGTTGTAACAGTACCTTCACGGATAAGTGAGTTCATTTCGTCGAACATATCATAGCTTTCCATTCTGAATGCAACAACAGGGTCCTGCTGTGCATAAGAACGGAGATAAATACCACGCTTGAGTTCGTCCATAGCATCAAGGTGGTCCATCCAACGCTGGTCAACATTATGAAGAAGAACTTTTCTTTCAAGCTCTGACATAAGTGCTTCGCCATATTCTTCATACTTTGCGTTGTAGATTTCCATAGCCTTGTTATAGAAGTAATCTCTGTACTCTTCGTTTGTATCAAACTTTGTTTCAAGTCCTTCTTCAGCAAGATACTGAAGCTTCTTCACAAGACCTGCTCTGTTCCAATCAGACGGTGACTGTGATGCTGGACAATAGAAATCCACCATTTCTGTAAAATATCCTTCAAACATCTTAAGGATTGCTGAATGAATATCATATCCGTCAAGCACCTGATTACGCTGTTCGTAAATCTTCTTTCTCTGTTCATTCATAACGTCGTCAAACTTAAGGACATTACGACGAGCAGCAAAGTGGTTACTTTCAACCTTTTTCTGTGCATTTTCAATTGTACTTGAGAAAATCTTTGCTTCAATAGGAAGGTCCGCAGCACTTGGGAACGCGTCAATAATATTATAGAAACGGTCACCTGCAAACAAACGGAGCAATTCATCTTCTGCTGAAAGATAGAACTTACTGCGGCCCGGGTCACCCTGACGACCGGCACGACCACGAAGCTGATTGTCGATTCGGCGTGATTCGTGACGTTCAGTACCGATAATGAACAAGCCACCTGCTTCACGAACCTTCTGTGCCTCATCCTTTAACATATCCTTATATTTCTGTTCAAGCTCACGATATGTGTTTCGAGCCTCTATAATATCTGTGTTATCAGTTTCAGCAAAGCCTGTTGCTTCTGCAATAAGCTCGTCAGAGAATTCCATTCTTCTCATTTCAGCACGAGCCATATAATCGGGGTTACCGCCAAGGATAATGTCAGTACCACGACCAGCCATATTTGTAGCGATTGTTACTGCACCCAAAGCACCAGCCTGAGCAATAATTTCTGCTTCCTTGTCATGGTATTTAGCATTAAGAACATTGTGCTTGATACCTGCTTTACGAAGAGCCTTACTTAAAAGCTCACTCTTTTCGATGTTTGTTGTACCGACAAGGACAGGCTGACCGATTTTATTACACTCTAAAATCTGTTCAATAATTGCCTTATACTTAATTAACTCTGTCTTATAAAGAACGTCTTCCTCATCCTTACGAACCATTGGCTTGTTTGTAGGGATTTCGATAACGTCAAGAGTATAGATTTCCTGGAATTCACCACTTTCTGTCATAGCGGTACCTGTCATACCTGAAAGCTTTGTGTACTGACGGAAATAGTTCTGGAAAGTGATTGTAGCAAGAGTTTTTGATTCACGCTCAACCTTAACATTTTCTTTTGCTTCAATAGCCTGATGAAGACCGTCTGAGTAACGACGACCAAGCATAATACGGCCTGTAAATTCGTCAACAATCAATACCTGACCATCTTTTACAACATAGTCAACGTCACATTTCATAACACCGATTGCCTTGATAGCAAGGTCAATATGGTGCTGAAGTGTAAGGTTTTCAACATCTGCAAGGTTTTCAACACCAAATGCTTTTTCAGCCTTTTTGATACCTGATTTTGTAAGAGATGCTGTCTTTCCTTTTTCGTCAACAACATAGTCGTATTCTTCGTCTTCAGGTATCATATTTTCGATACCCTGCTTTGCATCAACTTCCTTGACCTTATACATCTTAAGGCTTCTTGCAAATTGGTTTGCAACCTTATAAAGCTCGTTTGACTTATCGCCCATACCGGAAATGATAAGAGGAGTTCTTGCCTCATCAATAAGGATTGAGTCAACTTCGTCAACGATTGCAAAGTTGTGACCACGCTGTACTCGCTGTTCAGCGTAGATAACCATATTGTCACGAAGATAGTCAAAGCCCATTTCGTTATTTGTACCGTAAGTAATATCACAAGCATAAGCAGCTCTTCTCTGTTCACCATCAAGGTCGTGAACGATAAGACCGACTGTAAGGCCCATAAATCTGTAGAGCTTACCCATCCATTCAGAGTCACGACGAGCAAGATAGTCATTTACAGTGACAATGTGAACACCTTTACCTGCAAGAGCATTAAGGTATGCAGGAAGTGTTGCAACAAGAGTTTTACCTTCACCTGTTCTCATTTCAGCAATTCGTCCCTGATGAAGAACGATACCACCGATAATCTGTACAGGGAAATGACGCATATTAAGAACACGGGCAGAAGCCTCACGACAAGCAGCAAATGCTTCGGGAAGAATCTGGTCGAGTGTTTCACCATTTTTAAGTCTTTCTTTAAATTCAGGAGTTTTTGCCTGAAGTTGAGCATCGGTTAATTTCTTATACTCTTCTTCAAGAGCAAGAACCTGTTTTTGAATAGGAATTATTCTCTTGATTTCTCTTGATGAATAATCACCGAAAAGTTTTTTGAATAAAGACATTTTTATATCTATCCTTTCAGAATATTGCACATTTAAGCAGGTTTTTGTAGGTTTTTGTCATTTGCCTAAACCAACCCATTGTATGATGGTAACATTATAACATATCTTTTGAGAAAAATCATTAACTTTTTGTGAAAATTTTATGTTTTTTCCTTGATTTAACAAGGATTTTTTGATATCCTTTAATGTGTATATAAATTTCTTAATTTAGTTATACTGAAAAATGATTAAGGAGGCGTTCAAAATGACTGACGCAAGAACATTAGCTTACATAAATATGTATGCTGTTCTGGGTACATTGGAAAATCTTTGCGAACTCGACAATAAAGCTAAGGAAATCATTTCAACAATTGATAAACCTGTTTCATTGGCTTTCGATGTTAAAGATGGTCCAAGTGCTACACTCACATTCTCTTCAAAGGGATGCCGTATGGAAGATGGCGTCAACAGCAAGTGTGATATCAAGATTCCTGTATCTTCTTGCGAAAAATTCAACAAAATCATCGATGGTGTGGTAACACCAATCCCAACAAAAGGTCTTACAAAAGTAGGTTTCCTTTTGAAAACATTCACAGCTCTTACTGACAGACTTACAGAAGTAATGAGACCAACTCCGGAGGCTCTTAAAGACCCTACTTTCTTCCGTCTCAACACTCTCTGCACATTCTATACAGTTTCTGTTGCTATTTCACAGATAGGCAATCAGGATTCTATCGGTAAATTCAGTGCTTCAAACATTGCTGACGGTGACATTCAGATTGGTATTAAGGATGTTGTTTATTCAACAATCCGTGTTAAGAACAATCACCTTATCACAATTAAGCAGGCTACTGAAAAGCCAAGAGCACTTATGGAATTCTGCGACTTAGAACTTGCAAATGCACTCTTCGCAGGTACAGTTAACTCAATCGACCATGTTGGTAACGGTAACATCACAATCCGTGGTCTTATCTCAATGGTTGATAACGTAAACCGTATCCTTGACAGAGTTGGCTTGTACTTAGCATAAGGAGGACACTAACAATGAGTAAATTCCCATTATACAATACCACAAAAAGCCGTGAAATGTTTAACCGTGCAACGCAGGTTATTCCGGGCGGTATTTACGGTCACTTAGGCCCTGCTGAAGGTCAGTGGATTCCTGTTAACAGATGGCCATCTTTCTCAGAAAAGGCACAGGGCTCATATTTCTGGGACGTTGACGGCAACAAATATATCGACTATATGTGTGCTTATGGTCCTAATGTTTTAGGTTACAATGACCCTGACGTTGATGCTGCTGCTCTTGCACAGCTCAAGCTCGGCAACTGTACAACTGCACCCGGTAAGGTTATGGTTGAATGTGCTGAAACACTTGTTGATACAGTAGCATGTGCTGACTGGGCATTCTTCTGCAAAAACGGTTCAGATACAACAACTCTTGCAACAATGGCAGCAAGAGCACATACACATAAGAAAAAGATTATTTTCTTAAAATACTACTATCACGGAGATTTCCCATGGGCACAGAAAATTGACTACCCTGGTATCACTCCTGAAGACGTAGCAAACAACATTATCGTTCCTTGGTTTGACCTTGATGCAATCCAGAAGGCTTATGACGATAACAACGGTGATATCGCAGGTATTATTGCACAGCCTTATGACCACGGTAACTTCAAGGATAACGAAGTTGCTTCAAAAGAATACTGGCAGGCAGTTCGTAAATGGTGTGACGACCACGGTGCTGTTCTCATTATCGACGACGTTCGTGCCGGTTTCCGTCTTGACCTTGCCGGTTCTGACCATTTCTATGGTTTCAAAGCAGACCTTATCTGTTTCTGTAAAGCTCTTGCAAACGGTTACAATATGTCAGCACTTTGCGGTGGCGAACATATGAAAGCAACTGTTTCAGGTATTACATACACAGGTTCTTACTGGATGAGTGCTGTTCCGTTTGCAGCTTGTATCGCTTGTATCAACAAGATGAAAGCTCTCGACACACCAACAATGTTCCGTCGTCTTGGTAAAATGGTTACTGACGGCTTTAAGGCAGCCGGTGCTGAACACGGTTTTGACCTCAGAGTTTCCGGTGAACCTGCACTCTTCTACTTAAGAATAGCTAACGATGACAACCTTATGCTCCATCAGGAATGGGTTGCTGAATGTGTTAACCGTGGTTTATTTATCACATCTCACCACAACCACTTCATCAACGCTTCTCTTACTGAAGAAGACATTAAGTTATCAATTGATATTGCAGAAGATGCTTTCGCAGCTGTTGCAAAGAATCATCCTGAACTCAGAGGATAATCTGACAAGTTTTAGCAAAGTGGGGACTTTGCTTTAAATAAAATTTTTCTTGGAGGGAAAATTATGGCTAATTTATCAAAAGCAGAATGGCTCGCACTCGAAAAGAAAGCCCTTGAACTCCGTAAGCTCTGCGTACAGACAACTGTATGGGCAGGTAGCGGACACTTCGGTGGCGGTATGAGTGTTATGGACCTTCTCACAGTTCTTTATCACAAATATCTCAACATCAAGGTTGACGAACCAAAATGGGATGACCGTGACAGATTTATTCTTTCAAAGGGTCACGCAGCAATCGCTTATGCACCTGTTCTTTGTGACAAGGGCTTCAACGATGTTGAAATGCTCAAATCATTCAACCTTTCAGGTTCAAAGATGGGTATGCACCTTGACTCAAACAAAGTTGTAGGCGTTGACGCTTCAACAGGTTCTCTTGGTCACGGCCCATCAATCGCAGCAGGTACAGCACTTGCAGCAAGACTTATGAACAAAGATTTCCTTACATACGTAGTTACAGGTGACGGTGAGCTTGGTGAAGGCTCATGTTGGGAAGGATTTATGACAATGAATCACTACAACCTTTCTAACTGTATCGTATTTATCGACAGAAACCATAACATGATTGACGGTAACACAGAAGATGTTATGAAGCTTGAACCACTTGCTGACAAGATGACAGCATTCGGCTTCAACACAATCGTTGTTGACGGTAACAACATCGGCGAACTTTGTGACGCTATTGACGTTGCTATTGAAAGAGCAAAGACACCACAGGCTCCTACATGTATTCTTATGGATACAAAGAAGGGCGCAGGTATCAAGTCAATCGAAGGCGACTACACATGGCACTACGGCGCTATCGACGATGCACTCTTTGAAAAGTTCAACAAAGAGCTTGATTCAGACTATGCAGCTCGTTGCGCAAGAGCAGAGAAGGAGGGCAAATAATTATGGCAGGCGGATTTGTTTATACAGCAGTTGACCAGACTGCACTTTCTACAGCTGAAATTTACGGTAAGGCACTTGCCGACATTATTTTAAGAGACCCTAAGGTTGTTGCTATCACAGCTGACCTTGCAAAATCTACAAAGCTTGGTGACGTTTTAAAGGTTTGTCCTGAAAGAGTTATCAACGTTGGTATCGCAGAACAGGATATGTTCGGTGTTGCAGCAGGTATGGCAAGAGCAGGTATGATTCCTTTCCTTTCAGGCTTCTCTGCATTCACATCAATGCGTGCTTGTGACCAGCTTCACACAGACATCTGTTATCAGAATGTTAATGCAAAGATTATTGCTACTCATTCAGGTACATCATTCGGTCAGGCAGGTTCAACACACCACGCTATTACTGACCTTGCAATTACAAGAGCAATGCCAAACCTTACAGTTATCGTTCCTGCTGACGGTTTTGAAACAGCAAACGCAGTTAACGCTGCTTATGATAACTTCGGACCATATTACATCCGTATCAACCGTGGTTTTGACCGTGTTCTTTACGAAAATCAGGATTACGGCTTTGAGGTTGGTAAGGCTGTTGAAATCTGTGAAGGTACAGATATTACAGTTATCGCTTGTGGTTCTTGTGTATTCCAGGCAAAACAGGCTGCTGAATTTCTTAAGAATGCTGACGGACTTTCAGTTCGTGTTCTTAATATGCATACAATCAGCCCAATCGACGTTGAGGCTATCCAGAAAGCAATTTCTGACACAAGAAGAATCATCACAGTTGAAGACCATCTCGTAACAGGCGGTCTTGGTTCAGCAGTTGCTGAAGTTATGGCTCAGTACGGTAAGGGCTGTGCATTCAAGATGCTTGGTCATAAGGGCTTTGCTATGATTGGTCTTCAGGAAGACATTATGTCAGATGCCGGCATTGATGCTAACGGAATTATCGCTGCTGTTCGTGAAACAATGAACGCAGACTTTGAAGAAGACGATAACTGGGACGACGAAGTATAATTCTTAATCGTTCAGAAAGAGAGTTGATAATATGCACGCACAAAATGAACTTTATGCATCAAAAATATTTTTCAATGCTGCATTACCGCTTTTGAAGGTTATCGCAAATGACGTTCCTTCACTCAAAGCACAGTTTGACAAAATCACTGCTATTCTTCAGGTCAGTGCACTTGACCCTGATGCTCCTGCAGGAAAATATGCTACTCACTTCATCATTACTGAGGGTGAATGGGAAACAAAGCTTAACGCTGTGTATGAAACACCTGATGTTGAACTTGAGTTCAAGAATATTGAAGCAATGAATGCGTTCTTCAAGGGCAAAATCGGTCCTGCAACACTCCCTAAGATGAAGGGTGTTATCAAGAGCTTCGGTGCTTTCAAAGCAATGCTTATGACACTTCTTAAGCTTTCAGCCCTTACAGGCGCAACTGAAGCACCAAAGGATGAGGAAACACAGACACTTATGGTTAAGTGCTTCTTCTATCTCCTTTCAAGCGGTATCAGTCAGCTTAACAAAATGGGTCATACAGAAATTAAGGAATGGACTACAAAGAGCCCTGACCGTGTTTATGCTTTTGCAGTTAACGGTCATCCTGAGGTTTCTGCATTTATCCGTATTAAGGCAGGTAAATCAAGAGCAGGTCGTGGCGAATATAAGAGAGCAATGCCTTTCTTCACACTTCGTTTTGACAGCCTTACATCAGCACTTGGTATCCTTTTAAGCACAGACGATATGCTTGAGGCTACAAAGGCAGGTCGTCTTATTATGGACGGCGGTCCTGAATTCGGTGCGCAGCTCGGTGGATTTATGCTTGAAGTTGGCGCATTGGCAAAATAAAATAATACACATAACAAAAGCTCGGGTAAAACCGAGCTTTTTGTGTTATATATCATAATTTATCAAGGATATTATGCCTTCCCCTTGAAGGGAAGGTGGATTTGCCATAAGGCAAAGACGGATGAGGTGGAAAACCAATTCACAATGATATATAACGGTTGCAATCGCACTCTACACCTCATCAGTCACTTCGTGACAACTTCTCCTCAAGGAGAAGCCTTGTTTTGTTCAATTATTTATTTTTCCTCAAATTCTTCGCACTTAAAAATATTCCTATATATGACAAGCCTACACCTGCTGTAAGGAGCATATTCATAATTCCATACCACAAGCCTGAAGTCACTTGTCCGCTTATAACCGTTTGACCGTTTTCAAGAATAACTGTTGTGACGGGATTAATCTCACCAAAAAGTCCCATATTCCACATATGGAAAAGTATGTATATCAAATCAAAAGCAACAGACAGTATAAGAATTAAAATCGCTTTATTTCTTGGAATTACTATTTCGGTATCCTTAAAAGCTATATATGTTGTTACTGCTGTAATAATGAGAAATAGAATTCTGGTTATATCTGAAAGTTCCCCTGCTATTCCCCAATTCATTATAAACAGTAACGGAAGAAATACCGCCCATACACACCAGTACCAAGGATTTTTCTTGACAGCAAGACAAATCATACCACAAATAAGAATCACAGGAGTAAAATATATGCCAAAAGGAATTACAAGACTTATAATTGCAACACCTATTAAAATACAACCTACAAGTTGAGCCTTTGTAAGAGAATTCTTTATTGTTTCCATCTTGTTGGTTGATTTTTCTTTTGGATTTTCTCTACCTGTTAACTCATCAAGTGAAATCTCAAAAATATCACATATTTTAATAAGCTTATCCAAATCAGGTACTGCTGTATTATTTTCCCATTTGGAAACTGATTGACGGGATACATCAAGTCTATCTGCCAAATCACCTTGGGACAAATTCTTTTCTGTCCTCAACTGATAAATCTTTTCGCCTAAATTCATACTATTCCCTCCTTTTATGATTCAATCTTATCACAAATTTGATGTAAAATCCACCAACTTACCTTTAAAATTTAGCAACTGACAGTTGCATATATAAAATCATGTGAAATTTTGCTTTCAAATTATAATTTATCGGGATGGTAAGAAACCATTCCGCTCCCTCCCCGAGGGAGCTGTCGAACGAAGTGAGACTGAGGGAGTAAATGAAGAACCCACAAACTCCCTCCGTCATTTTCTTACGAAAATGCCACCTCCCTCAATGAGGGAGGGAAATCAATCACCCCGATAAACTCCAATTTATCAACCCATTTTATTGTTGTCTATGCAAAATATTTATGATATAATACAACAGAAATTTTGTGAAAGGTGAAATCTTAATATGAACACAAAAAGACGAATAGATTTCACAATTGAAGAAAAGTATGATGGTAAGAGAGTTCTTGAGTTTCTTAAAAACCATGCAAAAGCATCAGCTCGATTGATTACTAAGCTCAAGCACGACTATGACGGTATTATGATAAATGGTGTGCATACACGTACCGTTGACCTTTTAAAAACAGGTGATGTTTTGTCAATCACTTTACCTGTTGACAAAGAGGAGCAGACATCAGCTGTTGAGCCTCTCCCATATCCGTTAAAAGTCTTTTATGAAGACGAGGATTTGCTGATTGTTGATAAGCCTGCAGGACTTCCTTTGCATCCGTCACATAATCATCAGGGTGATACTCTAGCAAACGCAGTAGCATATCACCTCCAACAGCAAGGAAAGTCATCTGTTTTCCGTTCAATCGGTCGTCTTGACAGAGGAACATCGGGAATTGTTGTATGTGGACTTAACAGATTTGTTACAGGCATACTTAATGGCAAAATATACAAAGAATATATGGCAGTTTGTGAGGGAATTTATGAAGGTGAAGGCATTATTGACAAGCCTATTTATCGTCCTGACCCTATAAAAACTTATCGTACAGTTGATGAACGTGGTGAATTTGCACTTACAGAATGGAAAGCACTTTCACGTTATGATGGTAAAACATTATTAAGAATCCACCTGCAAACTGGCAGAACACATCAGATAAGAGTACATTTCGCATCTCTTGGCACTCCTCTTGTGGGTGATACAATGTACGGAACACCAAGAGAAGACATTTCCCGTCAGGCGTTACATTGTTGTTATTGTAAATTCACACATCCTGTTACAAAGGAAGTTATTGAAATAGAATCTCCATTACCGGAAGATATTTCACAGTTTGTTAAATAACTGGTGCTTGATAAAGATGCTTAAATGTGGTAAAATAACTTATATATAGATTACAGATTTGGTAATCAACATTAAGGGTGATTAGATGAGTGAAGTTAAGGATTATGTAGTTTATCCTGATGACATTAAAATATATGTTCCACCAACAGTTCCTGAAAAGCAACACGGGTTTTATAAAAGCCTTGCTTCCGGTCTTTGTTCAGCTATTTCAAAGGTTGCTATCCGTGGAGGCAGTACTATTGAAAAGATAAATATGGATGGCTTAAAGCCACCATATATTGTCCTTTCAAATCATACCCAGTTTGCTGATTTCCTTGTAAGTTTCAGGGCTGTTCGTCCATTTAAGTTCAACAATGTTGCAACTCTTGACGGTTATGTTGGTATGTCAAATATAATGGAAAAACTTGGTTGTGCGTGTCATAGAAAGTTCACAACTGATATTGGTCTTATCCGAGCTGTTCACAAAGTACTTCACGAATATGGCGATATTCTTTATATGTATCCTGAAGCGAGATATTCAAATTGTGGTACAACTTCATATATTCCTGATGTTGTGGCAAAACTTGTAAAAAAGAATAAAGTACCATTGGTTACAATGATACATCACGGAAACTATCTCAATGCTCCTTTCTGGGATTTCCGTCAGTACAGAAAAGTTCCTTTCCACGCTACAATGAAGCAGGTTCTTACTGCACAACAGGTTTCAGAAATGACAGTTGATGAAATCAACGAAGTAATTCATCGTGAAATGTACTATGATGATTACAAATGGCAAAAGGAAAATAATATAAGAATTACGGAAGATTTCCGTGCAGACGGTCTTAATAAAATTCTTTATAAGTGTCCGCACTGTATGACAGAAGGTAAAATGGTTGGTAAGGGAATTCACCTTACTTGCGAAGAATGTGGAAAGCAGTGGGAAATGACCGAACTCGGCGAAATGAAAGCCTTTGAAGGTAAAACTGAATTTTCACATATTCCTGACTGGTATGAATGGGAGCGAGAATGTGTCCGCAAGGAGCTTCTTGACGGTACATATAAGTTCGAGGATGATGTTCATATTCACTCATTACCTGGTGTAGAGTTCATTGATTTGGGTGAAGGAAAGGTTACACACGACCTTGAAAACGGATTTGTAATAACAGGTCATTACAATGGTCATGATTTCAAAATTCAACGCCAAACAAAAACTCTCGATACTTTGCATATGGAATTTTTGTATAAGAAACTTAACAAATCTGATAACTTTGATGTTTCCGTTAAAGATGACTCATTCTACTGCATTCCAACTAAAAAAGATGTAGTTTTAAAACTTATGTTTGCAACAGAAGAGGCGTATAAAATCTTTAAGGAAAACTCAAACAAATAAAAAATTATGACTGATAATAAACCATATTTTACAGACGAAATTAATTATCCGAAAAACACAAAAAAATATGATTTATCAAAACCACCTGTTAGACAGACAAAAAATGTTGTAAGGCTTACACATCTGTTTTCAGGTGTGTTGCTTTCTCTGATTCGCAAGGGACACAAACTTGAAAAAGTCAATATGGATGGATTAAAGCCACCATATATTCTTCTTTCAAATCACATGCAATGGATGGATTTCCCTATTCTTTTTGATGCAACTTATCCCGAAAAGGTAAATTTAGTTGCAGCGAACCATGTGTATTATAAAGATTATGCTTTATTGGAAAAAATAGGTTGCTTTTGCACAAGAAAGTTTACAACAGACTTATCACTTGTAAGAAACTGCCATAAGGTCTTGCAGGAATATGGTGATATTTTTGCAATGTTTCCTGAAGCAAGATATTCTCCTGACGGAACACAATCCGTTCTTCCTCCTGCTATCGGCAAGCTTGCAAAAAAGAATAAAGTTCCCGTGGTGATTTTGCTTAATCACGGAAACTTTTTAAATCAGCCATTCTGGTCACATTATAAATTCAGAAAAGTACCTTTTTATGCAACTATGAAGCAGGTAATTACTGCTGAGGATGTTGAAAAATTAAGTATTGACGAGATAAACAAGATTATTGAAAAAGAATTTCAGTACGACGATTATAAATGGCAAAAAGACAATAATATTCACATTACTGAAAAATATCGTGCTGATGGACTCCACAGAATTCTTTATCAATGTCCTCACTGTATGACTGAAGGCAAAATGACAAGCAAAGGAATTCACCTTACTTGTGAACATTGTAAAAAGCAATGGGAAATGACGGAACTTGGTGAGCTTAAATCATCTAATGGCAAAACTGAGTTTTCACATATTCCTGATTGGTATAAATGGCAACGGGAAAATGTCCGTAAAGAACTTCTTGATGGAACTTACAATTATTCCGACAAGGTTCAGGTCTATGGATTTCCTGGTATTAATGAATATATCAATCTTGGTAAAGCAAAGGTTAGTCACGACCTTGAAAATGGGTTTGTGCTGACAGGAAATTATAACGGTCAGGATTATAGAATACAAAAATCTGCATCGTCATTATATAGTCTGCATATTGAATATCAGTTCGCTCACCTTAAAAAAGTTGATTGCTTTGAACTGCCCACAAAAAACGACTCTATTTACTGTATTCCAACAGAACAATATACAATTACAAAGCTTGCTCTCGCAACGGAAGAGGCATATAAAATCACAAAAGAAAATGGTAGAGATTAATTTCTCTACCATTATTTTTTTCTGTATATCAAAAAATCGAAATGAATTTGTGTTGTAAATCCGTTATTTTTTATGATTTTTTCTTCTGCACCCAATTCTGTTTTAAAGTAATATGGTGTCATTTTGAAAAGATTAACTGCCATTTCACCATCTACTGTAATTTCATTCTGAACAGAAATTCTGTCAACAAAGTCGAAGCCATCATATTCAGTATGCTTTTCTTCATTTTCGTAAGTGTTTTCATAAAGAAGTTCTTTCAGACCCATAAGATGTCTTTTTCCGGGTACAGCATAAATCATAAACCCATCTTTTTTTAGAATTCTTGACATCTCATTTTCCACCATAGGTGCAAAAATATTTAATGCAAGGTCAAAACTGTTGCTGGATAAAGGCATATCAAAGCAACTGCCTACTGCGTACTTGTACTTTTTGTATTTTCCTGCAGCATATCTTACTGCTTCTTTAGAAATATCAAATCCAAAAAGTTCCAAATCACAATGGGTAGCATCTAACTTACCGTCATAATACCCTTCTCCACAACCACAATCGGCAATGGTGATTTTCTCATTATTCTTAAAAAGAGAATTGATTATCTCACAAAGTTTATCTGTAAAACAATCATAATTGCCACTCTCGAGAAACGCTCTACGGGACAACACCATATCCTTTGAGTCACCGGGATTGTCAGAATGTTTTTTATTTACAGGCAAAAGATTCACATATCCCTGCTTTGCAATATCAAAAGAGTGATTGTTTTCACAAGCATATGATTTCCCATCAATATTCAGTTTTGATTTGCAAATTGGACAAATGAACATAATTTTCACCTATAAAAAGCGGTAGAGGAGTTCCTCCACCGCCTTGATTATTATTTAGCAACGATATTTACAAGCTTACCCTTAACATAGATTTCCTTGATAATATTCTTGCCATCAAGTTCTGCTGCAACCTTTTCGTCAGCCTTTGCTGCTGCAATGGCGTCTGCCTGTTCAATATCGGCAGCTACGTTAAGCTTAGCACGGATTTTACCGTTAATCTGAACAACGATTTCGATTGTTTCGTCAACGCATTTTGCTTCATCGTAAGTTGGCCATTCACCGTCAGCAGCCATCATCTTGCCAAATCCGCAAACTTCCCACATTTCTTCTGTAACGTGAGGTGCAAATGGGTTAACGAGGAGAAGAAGTGCTTTAAGTTCAGCCTTATTGATTGAACCCTTTGTATAAATTGCGTTGAGAAGAGTCATAAGAGCAGCAATAGCAGTGTTGTACTTAAGTGCTTCGATATCTTCTGTAACTTTCTTGATTGTCTTGTGGAACGAAGAAGAAAGTTCCTTTGAGAATTCGTCACCGTCAGTGAGAATTTCCTGTAAGTTCCAGATTCTGTCAACAAATCTCTTACAACCTTTAACTGAATTTTCTGACCAAGGAGCTGCCTGTTCATAGTCACCCATAAAGAGTACATAAGTACGAAGAACGTCTGCACCGAATACGTCAACAACCTCATTAGGGTCAATAACGTTACCACGAGATTTACTCATCTTAACACCATCAGGTCCAAGGATAAGACCCTGAGCTGTTCTCTTAGCATACGGCTCTGCGTGTGGTACTGCACCGATATCGTAAAGGAACTTATGCCAGAAACGAGAATAAATAAGGTGACGAGTAACGTGTTCCATACCACCGTTATACCAGTCAACAGGCATCCAGTAGTTGAGTTTGTCCATATCAGCAAGACACTCATCATTATGTGGGTCAATGTATCTTAAGAAATACCATGATGAACCTGCCCACTGTGGCATTGTGTCAGTTTCTCTCTTTGCATCTCCGCCACACTTAGGACACTTACAGTTTACATATGAATCAATCTTTGCAAGTGGGCTTTCACCGTCTGTACCAGGAGCAAAGTTTTCAACATCAGGAAGTCTTAATGGAAGTTCTTCATAAGGAACAGCAACCATACCACACTTGTCACAATGAACAATAGGAATTGGTTCACCCCAATAACGCTGACGGTTGAATGCCCAGTCCTTCATCTTGTACTGAACACCGCCTTCACCGATGCCTTTTTCCTGTAAGAAATCAATCATCTTTGCAATTGACTCTTTCTTATTATCAATGCCATTAAGGAATTCAGAGTTAACCATTTCACCGTCGCCGGCATAAGCAGCTTCGTCGATATTACCACCCTTGATAACCTCAATAATGTCAATACCGAATTTCTTTGCGAAATCATAGTCACGGTCATCGTGTGCAGGAACAGCCATAATAGCGCCTGTACCGTAACCCATCATAACATAGTCAGATATGTAAATTGGAATATCCTTACCGTTTACAGGGTTCTTTGCAGTAATTCCTGCAATCTTAACACCTGTCTTATCCTTAACAAGCTGTGTACGTTCAAACTCTGTCTTCTTTGCACATTCTGTACGATATGCAAGGATTTCATCCATATTTGTAATCTTGTCAGCATACTTGTCGATAATTGGATGTTCAGGAGCCATAACCATAAATGTTACGCCAAAAAGAGTATCAGGACGAGTTGTGTAAATCTTCAATTCTTCAGGAATTTCGTTAAGGTTGAAGTTAACGAAAGCACCTCTTGACTTACCAATCCAGTTTACCTGCTGAAGCTTGATATTTGGAAGATAATCAACGTCATTAAGACCTTCAAGAAGCTTGTCTGCATACTCTGTAATTCTTAAGTACCAAACATCCTTTGACTTCTGAACAACATCACTGTGACAGATATCGCATTTACCACCCTGTGAGTCTTCATTTGAAAGAACAACCTTACAAGATGGGCAATAGTTAACAAGAGTCTTGTCACGGAAAGCAAGTCCGTTTTCAAACATCTTGAGGAAAATCCACTGTGTCCACTTATAGTATTTGTCGTCAGTTGTGTCAACTACTCTTGAGTAGTCGAATGAGAAACCAACTCTCTTTAACTGACTTGTGAACTTTTCGATGTTCATATCAGTTACTTTTCTTGGATGGATACCTGTTTTGATAGCATAGTTTTCTGTTGGAAGACCATAAGCGTCAAAACCGATTGGGAACAATACGTTGTATCCCTGAAGTCTTCTTTTTCTTGATACTACTTCAAGACCTGAATATGCCTTGATGTGACCAACGTGCATACCTGCACCTGATGGATATGGGAACTCGACAAGGCCATAGAATTTTGGCTTTTCAGAATTATCCTGTGCCTCAAAAACCTTTGCTTCTTCCCATTTTGCTTGCCACTTTTGTTCGGTAGCTTTAAAATCGTAATTCATATATATAACCTTCTTTAAAGATATTTTATTCGTTTTAGTCTTCTGTGATTATCGAGCTGATATCATATTCCTTTGCATCACCCCAAAGATGCTCTAAACTATAGAGTTCTCTCTGGTCAGGTGTGAAAAGATGAACAACTACTGTACCGTAGTCAAGGAGAATCCAGCCTGTTGATTTACCCTCAACATTTCTTGGCTCAACACCCTCTTTTGTAAGCGCATCCTGAACTTCGTCTGAAAGTGCACGGATATGAGTACCTGAAGTACCTGTTGCAATTACAAAATAGTCTGCAACTGAAGTAAGTTCAGTAATTTCAAGTGATTTTATGTTAGTTGCTTTCTTACTGTCAATAGTAGCAACTATCTTTTTCATAAGTTCTGTTCTGTCCATTTATCTTATCCTTTCCGGTAACTACTGATAAGGTAATTATAGGCTTTTACTGTATCAGCATGAATAAGCTTATATTTTTTTGCATTATCCTCTATTGTAAAGGATAACCCTCGAAGTAGTGTTTTATCTAAATTTTCTTCTGCCAATTGACGGACTTCATTAACATCAGGATAATCTCTGTCCTCAGATACCAAATCAGCAACATAGATTATTTTTTCAAAAAGCGACATATCTTCTTTACCTGTTGTGTGCCAACGGACTGCTGAAAGCACTTCTTCATCCGTTACACCAAGCTCTTTTCTAAGATATATCTCACCTGCTATTGCGTGCAATGTAACTGTTATTGCTTTTTCACTCTCTGTCAGTACCTGACCATCATTTTCAATCATCTGGAGCATTTTTTCAACAGACTCATTTTTCATAATATCATGAACGAGACCTGTAGTATATGCCTTCTCAGCATCCGAACCATATTTTTCGGCTAAATGCTTTGCCTTTTCAGCAACACATATTGAATGAAAAAGTCGTTTAGAAGTAAGTCGGTTTTTGATTATATCAAAAAATTCAGCGTTTCTTTCCGTAACCATAGAGCTTATTATTCTCCATATATTCAATAATTTCAGGGTCAACAAGTCCGTAAAGACTCTTATCCATATTTATTCTTTCCCTGATTTCACTTGAACTTACTTCATAAGCATCAAGAAGTGAAATATGTACACTCTTTGCATCAAGTTCAGGCATATAAATACCCAACTGCTCAAAAGCGTAAGCACGAAGTCGCTGAATATTTTCGTCGTTATCACGAGAGGCCACACAAATCTTACATTTTTCAAGCAATTCCTTATGCTTATACCACTTGTGGAAAATGAGGAACATATCAGACCCGATAATCAGGTGAAGTTGGTCATTAGGATACTTTTTCATCAATTCATTAACTGTGAAAATTGTGTAGCTGTCAGTATCCCTGTCCATTTCCATTGTGCTGATTTCGTATAACGGTTCGCTGAATGCAAGCTTACACATTGCAACACGATGATGATTATCAGCCAAATCATCACAACGCTTGTGTGTAGGGATTTTATTAGGAATGACAATAACTTTATCAAGCTCCAATTCAGCTGCCATTCTGACAACCATTCTCTTATGTCCTTTATGAGGCGGATTGAATGTTCCGCCAAAAATACCTATCTTCATCTCTTGTTCGCCTTCTTTTTTTCGTCTTTGTGAAGTTCAGGATTATAACGATAGAATATCATACTACCACCGATTACTCCAACACAGTCACTGTTTGTTGCTTCTGCCAACTGCTGTGCAATAACCTTTGGTTTTTCAGGGCTTGTTTCTAAAAGCACCTTAATTTTAATAAGTTCACGGGCTTTGAGTGCATCATCTGTCTGTTTTATGAGTGCATCCGAAATTCCGCCTTTGCCAACCTGGAATAATGCAGGTATTCCATTTGCCTGACTTCTCCAATATGCTCTTTCTTTACTTGTCATATTATTCTCCTAAATACTTTGGTAATTCTTCTACAAATTTTCTTAATGCATTTCCACGATGGCTTACTTTGTCTTTTTCTTCTGCTGAAAGCTCACCGAATGTTTTGTCACCCACAAGGAATACAGGGTCATAACCGAAGCCACCGTTTCCGTGTACTTCATGTGCAATAACACCTTCACAAGTTCCACGGACTGTAAAGCTTCTTCCATCAGGGAAACAGCAACAAACACAACTTACAAATCGTGCTGTTCTTTCTTCGTCCGGAACATCCTTCATAAGACCCAAAAGCTTTTCGTTATTCTTTGCATCATTTCCGTGTTCCCCACCGAAACGTGCTGAATAAACTCCGGGAGCACCGTCAAGGAAATCAACCATAAGTCCTGAATCGTCTGCGACACAAACCATTCCGCTTTCCTTGCAACCACTGTCAGCCTTTAAAAATGCATTTTCTTCAAAAGTTTCTCCTGTTTCATCAACCTCTGAGAGTTCAATTCCTGCCATATCGGCAGTTAAAACGTTTATACCAAGCGGAGCGAGAATTCTCTGTAACTCTGCTTGTTTTTTCATATTATGAGTTGCGATTAAAAAGTCCAAAGAATCCCCTTCTCTTCTTTTCTTTCTTTTCAGGTTCAGGCTCAGCTTCAACTTCAGGTTCAACCTCAGCCTCTGTTTCTGCTGATTCTGTTACCTCTTCTTCCTGTTTGAGTCCTGTATCATCTGTTTCGGAAGGTTCTTCAACACTTCCAGCGTCTTCAAGGGAGAGTTCTTCTTGTAAAATATCTTCATTAGCTTCTTCGAGTTTTTCTTTGCTCTCTTCAAAAATTTCAAGTTTAATATCCTCCTCTTCCTTGTACTCTATCTTATCAAACAAGCCGTCAGCAAAAGCAGCAGGTTTGAATGGTTGTAAGTCGTCAATCTGTTCACCGACACCGATAAACTTAACAGGAATTCCAAGCTCATTCTTGATTGCAAGAACAACACCACCACGAGCAGTACCATCAAGCTTTGTAAGAACAATACCTGTAATTTCAGCAACTGACTGGAATTCACGAGCCTGATTAACTGCATTCTGTCCTGTTGTTGCATCAAGCACCAACAAAACTTCACGGTCAGAGTATGGTAATTCACGGTCGATAACTCTGTAAATCTTATTAAGCTCGTCCATAAGATTTTTCTTATTGTGAAGTCGTCCTGCAGTATCAATAATGATAATCTCACTATCTCTTGCCTTTGCAGCACCAATTGTATCGAATACAACTGCAGCAGGGTCAGCGCCTTCCTTGTGCTTAATAATATCAACACCGGCACGGTCAGCCCAAATCTGAAGCTGGTCAATAGCAGCAGCACGGAAAGTATCGGCAGCACCGAGGATAACACTCTTGCCCTGTGCCTTATACATAGCAGCCATCTTACCGATTGTTGTTGTTTTACCAACACCATTTACACCGATAACAAGAATGATTGACGGAACTGTAATAAGTCCCATATCTTCTCCACCATAAAGAAATTCAGAAATAATCTCCTTGATTTTCTGACGAACCTCATTTGCATCCTTGATTTTACCTTTTTCTGCTTCTTCACGAAGCTTCTGTGTAATTTCAACGGCAGTTGTAACACCAACGTCACCCATTACAAGAATCTCTTCAAGTTCAATATAAAGGTCCTCTGTTATTTCGTCGAAGCTATCGAGCATATCGTCAATAGCTCCCGCCATTTTATTTCTTGTCTTTGTAAGACCAAAATTAATTTTCTTAAAAATTCCCATAACGTTTATCCTTTCGAGAATTTATTTTTATGCCAAACCTAATTTACGAGCAAGCTCTGCTGTTTTAAGTTCAAGAATTTTTGATACGCCTTCCTCTTGCATTGTAACACCATAAAGCATATCTGCCTCTTCCATTGTACCACGACGATGAGTAATAAGAATAAACTGTGTGTTCTTTGTCATTCTTCTTACATACTGAGCATAACGCACAACGTTTACGTCGTCAAGCGCTGCCTCAACCTCGTCGAAGATTACGAATGGTGCAGGAGTAACTTTAAGGATTGCAAAGAGAAGTGCAATAGCAGATAGTCCCTTTTCACCACCTGAAAGCAAGTTGATGTTCTGAACATTCTTACCCGGTGGCTGAACCTTGATTTCAATGTCACATTCAAGGACATTCATTTCGTCTTCAAGGACAAGTTCTGCTTTACCACCACCAAAGAGTTCAGCAAATGTTTCACCGAAAGCAACATTGATTTTCTGGAACTGTTCACGGAACTGAACACTCATTTTCGTTGTCAGTTCATCAATAAGACGGATAAGCTCTGCCTTTGATTTTTCAACGTCACCAATCTGTTCTGACATAAATTCGTATCTTTCAGAAACTTCCTTGTACTCATCAATAGCAGAAACGTTAACAGAGCCTAAACCTCTGATTTCGTTTTTGAGTGCTGAAAGACGAGCTCTCGCTTCGCCGATATTTTCAATAACGATTTCAAGAGCAATTGCTTCACGTCTTGTCAACTGATATTCGTCATAAAGCTTTGAGTTGTATTCCTCAAACTCGTTAAGCATTGATGCTTTTCTTTCTTCAAGACGAGCAAGCTCACCGCTGATTCTTTCTCTTTCAGCAGATTTTTCCTTTTCAAGATTGCGAAGGTCAATGTTTTCTTTTTCAAGCTGTGCTCTTGCTTCAAGCAAGTCGTCCACATCTGTTTTTGCATCTCCGCATTGTTTACGGAGTTCATCAGCAGATTGCCTTAAGCTTTCAATATCCTTTGTAAGCCAGATGTTTTTATTATTAAATGCTTCGATTTCTTTCTGGAGTTCATCGAGTCTGTCAGAATGTGAACCCTTGAGAATATTAAGTCTGCGGATATTATCGTCAGCAGATTCAATATCCTTTTGAAAGCCTAAAATCTCAAGTCTGATTTGTTCTGCTTTCTGTGACAATTCTTCACGCACAACTGCAAGACTTTCTCTGTCTCCACTGACTGCTTCAAGACTCTTTTCCTTTTCAGCAATTTCATTTGTAAGCTCTTCGACTTTATTCTTTGCAGTAATGCTGTCACTATTTATTTTCTCAATTCTGTCATTAAGAATTCTTTCTTCTTCAATCAGTTCACCAACACCACCCGATGTTGTTTCATACTGTTGAACTGCAAGATTGTATTCACCCTGAAGTCGGATTTTCTCTTCATTCGCAGAAAGAATATCGCCCTCAATACCATTAAGGTCTGCAACAGCAGAAGACAAGTCCTCTGAAATCATTTTTTCCTGAATTGAGAGATTAGTTCTCTTTTCCTCAAGGTCTTTTACACTCGCACGAAGCTTTTCAATTTCGTTACCACGGCTGAGCATTCCCACACCCTGTGCCTTACTACCACCGGTCATTGAACCGCCGGCATTAATAACCTGACCGTCAAGAGTAACGATTTTGAATCTGTTTTTATATTTCTTTGCCATAGAAATGGCAGAATCCATATCCTCACAAACAACAGTTTTACCGAGAAGATTTTGGATTATATCTCTGTACTGTTTATCTGTTACAACAAGCTCTGATGCGATATTTACATATCCGTAACAATCATTAAGGTCGTCTTCATTAAGGCTTCTTGATTTAATTGCAGTAAGTGGCAAGAATGTTGCACGACCACCACGGGTTTCTTTAAGATAAGCAATAGCCTTTTTAGCATCATTTTCATTGTCAACAACAACATTCTGAATTGCCACACCAAGAGCAGTTTCAACTGCAACTGAATATTTATCCTTAACCGTTATGAGCTGAGAAAGCGGTCCATGGATACCGTTTAATGCTCCACGCTTACTTTCCTTCATAACACTACGGACAGAACCCTGATAGCCCTCCATATTCTTTTCAAGGTCATCAAGAATTCGGATTCGTTCATTTTTACGGTCAATTTCACTTTCAAGAGCTGTGATTTCTGCCTTTATTTTTTCACTCTTTTCAGTTCTTGTCTGTACCTTTATTCTGTAGCCTTCAACAGCGTTCTTATATTCACTGATTCTCTCATTACATTCATTGAGAATCTTTTCTGCCTCGTTTTTCTTTTCCTCAAGTGCTAAAACCGTTTCCTTACGATTCCCCAGAAGGTCATCAATAGCAGAAATTCTTGATTTGATTTCTTCAATCTGTGAGTTTGCAGTTTCGCTGATAACACGATTGTCAGCAAGACTTACTGTAAGTAATGAAATTTCCTTTGCAAGGTCAGCTGCAACTGTTGCAAATTCATTATTCTCAACCTGCAGCTTTTCAATTTCTGCAATCTGTTGTTGCAGCTTTTTATCTGCTTCATCAAGACTTATCTGTGATTTCTTTTTCTGCTCTTCTGTTTCAAGCACCTGAGCATCAATGTCGGAATCGTCCTGATTTGCTAATAATTTATCTTTTTCGAGTCTCTCGATAGATTCTTTGTTATGTAAAATTGAGTTTTCGTAAACCTTAGCCTGTGCTTCAAGCTCAGCAGCCTGTTCTTCAAAATGAGATGTTGATGAACGAACTTCTTCAATCTTAACATTGATTTCGTGATTCTTTTCGATAATACTGTTCATCTTCTGCTCGATTTCTTCAAGCTGGCGCTGTGCATCCTTATACTGAACAGATGCGATATCGATTTTTCTGTCCTGTTCCTTTAATTTTTCCTGTGTTTTCTCAATATTGTGAAGCCAGATGCCTATTTCAAGATTTTTTCTTTCTTCAGCAAGAACTAAAAATTTCTGCGCCTTTTCACTCTGAGTTTTTAAAGGTCCGACACGACTCTCAAGTTCAGATAAAATATCTCTTAAACGAACAAGATTTTCTTCTGCCTGTGAAAGCCTTTTAAGTGCATCGTGTCTTTTATATCGGAAATGAGAAATACCTGCTGCTTCTTCAAACATTTCACGGCGTTCACCTGATTTTGAAGAAATAAGCTCAGCAATCTTACCCTGACTGACCATTGAATAACCGTCACGACCAAGACCGGTATCCATAAAAAGTTCGTTGATGTCACGAAGTCTTACACTCTCACCGTTAATTTTATATTCACTATCACCACTACGATAAAAACGACGTGTAATGCTTACTTCGTCACTATCCTTACCAAGTGTTCTGTCAGTATTATCAAGACAAAGTGTAACCTCTGCAAAGCCTGTTGCTTTACGGAACTTTGTACCACTGAAAATAACGTCTTCCATTTTTGAGCCACGGAGACTCTTTGTCGACTGTTCACCAAGAACCCAACGGACAGCGTCAGAAATATTACTTTTACCACTACCGTTAGGACCAACAACACCTGTTATTCCCTTATTAAATTGAAGCACTGTTTTTTCGGGACAGGACTTAAAGCCCTGCATTGTAATTGATTTTAAAATCATTTATTTTCTACAACCTTAACTTCAAATTCTTCTAAATTTTTATTACCCTTTATTGTACAACAAATTCCTTGATTTTTCAATGCTTTTTCGTTTCTTTTCTGCTGCCCTTTTGCCTTGCTTAAGGCTTTTTCGTTGACAAAAATATCATATCTGCTGTTTTTGTCTTTGCCACCTAATTTTTCAAGGATTTTTTTAAGATAAATGTGTCCTTCACAAAGCTCTCGGAATGCCGGATGATAAGCACCACCCACCATATCACCTTCAACTGTTTCACTACTGTGAAGTCCCAATTTTATGACTTTTATGCTGTTATTTTCAAACAATTGCAAAAGCTCTGCACAAAATGCTGCAGACTCCTCTGCAGTTGGTGCTTTGTATTCACCGATTTCCTGCAAATATCCTAAATGAGTATTTTTAAGAACTACTGTGGGATAAATCCGTACTGTGTCAGGCTTTAATTTCACAATTTCTTCTGCCGTAAGTTTGTCTTTCACAAAATCACTTTTATAAAGACCTGTCATCATCTGAAGTCCCAATTCAAAACCATAGTATTTTATAAGTGCTGATGCTTTTCTTACATCATCTGACGTATGTCCTCTACGATTTGCAAGAAGAACATTGTCATCCATACTCTGTGCACCTAATTCAATAGCAGTTACACCATATTCTTTAAGAATTTTCAGCACCTCATCATCAATACAATCAGGCCTTGTTGACACACGAATTCCCAAGAAATTATGACTATCCAAAAAACACTTTGCGGCGGTTAAAAGAGAACACATATATCCTCTCTCAATCGCCGTAAAACTACCACCGAAAAACGCTATTTCAGTATTCTTCGGGTCAACACCATATTCAATTGCCGTATTGACTGCTCTTACCACATCTTCAGGTGTTGCAGGAACTGTTTGTCCGCTGATTGTCCGTTGATTACAGAAGCTACAATCATTTGGACAACCCTTATGTGGGACAAAAATGCTTATATTCGAATGGCTCATAATCCCATTAACTCCAAAGCAGATTTTGCAGCTTCCTGTTCTGCTTTTTTCTTACTTCTGCCAGCACCTCTACCGATTACGTTGCTGTTCATATGAATTTCAACGATAAATTCTTTGTTATGGTCAGGTCCACTTTCACCAACCACAATATACTCGAATTTTTCAGTAGGATTCTGTTGCAATATTTCCTGTAATGTACTTTTATAGTCTTTAAAAACAGGTGTTTCTTCTGATGAAATTTCAATAAATGGTAAAACGAATTTCTTAGCTTCTTCTATTCCACCATCAAGGTAAATAGCAGCAATCAACGCTTCAAAAGCATCTGACACAACTGACGGACGATGTCTGCCACCTGTATGCTCCTCACCTTTTCCCAAAAGAATCATATCACCTAACTGAATTTTTTCTGCATACTCGAAAAGTGTCTTTTCACAAACTGAATATGCACGCTTTTTTGTGAGTTCACCCTCCTGTTTGTTTTTATAATGCTCAAAAAGGTATTCTGCTGTAATAAACCCGAGAACGGAGTCACCTAAAAACTCAAGTCTTTCATTATCGAGTCCCGTACCTTTTTCGTTAGCATAAGAGGAATGAGTCAATGCTCGTTTAAGTAATGTTTTATCTTTAAATTCATATCCGATTTTATTTTCAAAATCAGTCATCTTTTTCACCTAAATTATTGTTTTTTGCAAATTCTTTGAGAGAATCCATACCACGATTTGCTAATTGCATATATCTCTCTTGCTTGTCACGGATTTTTTCTTCTAATGGTGGTAAAACACCGAAATTCGCACCCATTGGCTGAAAAGTCTTAACAGATTCATCACTTATGTATCGGCTCAACGCACCAATCATTGTATCTTTTGGAAGAACAACAGTTTCTTCACCGTTAAGACGACGAGCAAGGTTAATTCCTGCCATAAGGCCACTTGCTGCGGACTCCATATAGCCCTCAACACCTGTAATCTGTCCACCAAAGAAAATAAGTGGATTGCTACGCAAACTAAAGTCACCATTAAGAAGTCGTGGTGAATCAATAAATGTATTTCTGTGCATAACACCATATCTTAAAAATTCAGCATTCTTAAGTGCAGGGAACATACTGAATACTCGTTTCTGTTCCCCGAATTTAAGGTTGGTCTGAAATCCCACAAGATTGTACATAGTGCCATCTTTATTTTCTTTACGAAGCTGAAGATTTGCCCAAGGTCTGTGACCTGTTCGTGGATCTGTAAGGCCAACAGGCTTAAGCGGTCCATATCTCATAGTATCCTTACCACGGGACGCTAAAACCTCAATAGGCATACAACCTTCATAAACATCTTTTCGTTTATCAAAAGAGTGAACTTCTGCACTTTCTGCGTTTATAATTTCTTCATAAAAAGCTTCATATTCAGCCTTATTCATAGGACAATTGATATAGTCAGCCTCACCACCACGGTCATATCGTGATTGAGTAAAAGCACATTCCATATCAATACTTTCAGCACTTACAATAGGTGCTGCCGCATCATAGAAAGAAAGTCCGTTTCCGCACATTTCACGGATTGTTTCAGAAAGTCCGTCACTTGCCAATGGTCCTGCACAAATTACAACACCATCATAACCCTCAGGAAGTGTCACAACCTCTTTTTCGATAATATTTATATTTTCATCATTTCTGATTTTTTCAGTAATACTTTGTGAGAATAAAAGTCGGTCAACTGCAAGTGCACCACCTGCTTCAACCTTACACTCATAAGCAGTTTCCACACATATGGACTCAAGATATGCCATTTCGTGTTTCAGAAGTCCTGCTGCAGAATTAAGTCTTTCTGCTTTTAATGAGTTTGAACAGACAAGCTCAGCAAAGGTATCCAACTTATGTGCAGGAGATTTCTTTAAAGGCTTCATTTCATACAAATCAACCTTTATACCGTTTCGTGATAATGCTTTTGCACATTCAACACCGGCAAGACCGCCACCAATAACAGCTGCCTTCATTTATGCCTCATCCTTTGTCTTTCTTTTTCTCTCTGCTTTTTTCTCAAAACCGCAGCCTTCATTAAGACAAGCTACAATGCCGCCTTTTCTCTTGAAAAGTGACTTTCCGCACTGTGGGCAAAGGTCATCAGTCGGCTTATCCCAAGTCATAAAGTTACATTCAGGATAATTTCCGCAACCGAAGAAAGAGAATCCTCTCTTTGATTTCTTTTCAATAACCTTACCGCCACAAACAGGACAAGTTGCTTTGGTTTCGACAACCAATGGCTTTGTATTTTTACATTCAGGATATCCGGGACAAGCAAGGAATTTACCGAATCTGCCTGATTTGATAACCATATTTCTGCCGCATTTGTCGCATATTTCGTCAGTTTCGTCTTCCTTAAGCTTAATCTTCTGTCCCTGCATTTCTACCTTTGCCTTATCAACAGTTGCGATAAATTCATCATAGAATTCGTGAAGCATCTTAATATAGTCAGTTTCACCACTTTCAACCATATCAAGCTGTGATTCCATACCTGCAGTAAACTTTACATTTACGATTTTTGAGAACTTATCCTTAAGAAGAGATGTAATAGCCTCACCCAATTCAGTCGGCTTTAACTGTTTCTGTTCGCGGATAACATATTCACGCTGTGTAATTGTAGAAATAATTGATGCATAAGTTGACGGACGACCAACACCTGTTTCTTCAAGTGCTTTGATAAGTGATGCTTCTGTATATCTTGCAGGTGGCTGTGTGAAATGCTGATTTCCTGCAAGTTCTTTCATCTTGATTGCATCACCCTCGTTAATTTTAGGAAGCTTTCCTTCTTCCTCCTCGTCCTCATCTGTTCCTGTCTCATAAAGACGAGTGTAACCGTCAAAACGAACTGAATAACCACTTGCGTTAAAAGTAATAAACTTACCATTTGCCTTATCCTGCTCGTTTGCACCTGTAATTTCTGCCTTAACAGTATCCTGAACACAGTTTGCCATAAGAGATGCTACAAATCGCTTCCAGATAAGTGTATATAACTTGTACTGGTCACTTGTAAGACTTGATTTTGCCTGTTCAGGAGTAATCGCCATCATTGTAGGACGGATTGCTTCGTGACCATCCTGAGCACTTGCTTTTGTCTTGAAATATCTTGGTTTTTCAGGAAGATATTCCTCACCATAAGTGTTTAAAATATATTCGTTTGCAGCCGCTCTTGATTCTTCTGAAATACGAAGAGAGTCAGTTCTCATATAAGTGATAAGACCCACTGAGCCAAAGCCCGTAACCTCAACACCTTCATAAAGCTCCTGAGCAACCTTCATTGTCTTTCTTGCCTGGAAGTTAAGCTTACGAGATGCTTCCTGCTGCAATGTTGATGTTGTAAATGGAGGAGCAGGCTGACGACGACGAACGCCTTTTTTTACTGATGTTGCTGTGTATTCAGCACCCTCAAGACGAGCCAAATACATATCGCTCTGCTCTTTATTTGTAATCTTAACCTTGCCTGTTTCATCACCTGTAAACTGTGCTTTAAACGCCTTTTTTGATGATGGAGCAAGCATTTTTGCATCAAGAGTCCAGTATTCTTCAGGATTAAATGCTCTGATTTCATTTTCACGGTCAACAACAAGTCTTACAGCAACAGACTGAACACGACCGGCTGACAGACCACGACGGATTTTCTGTGAAATAAACGGACTGAGTGTATAACCCACAAGTCTGTCGAGAATACGACGAGCCTGCTGTGCATTTACTAAATCCAAATCTATCTTTTCAGGATGCTCAATTCCCTTTACAACACTATTTTTATTAATTTCGTTGAATTTAACACGATTGTTATCATTCATATCAAGGTCAAGAAGTGTTGCAAGATGCCATGAAATAGCCTCTCCCTCACGGTCAGGGTCGGCTGCGAGAATAACTGCTTCTGCTTTATCTGCAAGCTCTTTAAGTTCTTTCACAAGCTTTTCTTTTCCCTTGATTACAGCATATTTAGGTGCAAAATCATTTTTTACATCAACGCTTAATTTTGCAGCAGGCAAGTCACGGATATGTCCTTTAGAAGACACAACTGTGTAGTCCTTTCCCAAATATTTCTGAATACTTTTTGCCTTAGAAGGCGACTCAACAATTACGAGTTTTGACATTTATTATCATCATCCTAATAATTAATCTATATTTTGTAACGTCTGCCACTTAATTGTGTGACAAGACCGTAAATTTCAAGTTCTGTTATTGCAGAAAGTGTCTTTTCAGTACTCAAACCACAGCAACCGATTATTTCATCTATATGCATCGGCTCGTCACTTAAAGAATCATAAATCTTTCTGGCATTTTCAGTCAGATAAGCCGGAGCTTCTTTCTTGACCTTTTCTTCTTTCGGTTCAGGCTTTTCCTGTTTTTTTACTGTAACAGGCTCACTATCCTTTTCCAAAAGATACTTCTGTGTTCTTCTGATTATTTCATCATCAGGAAACCGCTCTTTATTTCCAAGCTTATCAAAATATTTACCATGATAAGCTTCAAGAATATCGTTTGGTGAAAAAACGGGAGTTGCTCCGTTTCTGATAAGATTATTTGTCCCCAAAAATGAAGAACTGACTAAATCTCCGGGAACTGCAAAAACATCCTTACCTTGTTCCAAAGCAAGTCTTGCAGTTATGAGAGAACCACTTCTCTCACCTGCTTCAACAACAACTGTTCCGAGACTTATACCGGAAATAATTCGGTTTCGCAACGGAAATGTTACCCGACTTGCAGGATAATACGGAGGAAATTCTGTAATTATCGCACCATTGTTTATAATCTTATCTCTTAACGGCTTATTCTCCATAAGGTATTTTGCACCAAGACCACAACCTAATACACAAATAGTCTGACCTTTTTCATCGAGAGCACCCTTATGTGCCGAACTGTCGATTCCCAATGCTCCGCCTGATACAATTGTAAAACCAATATGCGACATAGCTGAAGATAATGCCCTTGCAACACAGTTTCCGTAATCCGATGCTTTTCTTGCACCTACAACCGAAATCATAAGTTCATTGGTGAGAGCAGTTTCATCACCTTCAACATATAAAACTAAAGGCAAATTCTGGAGTTGCAATAGCTGTGGCGGATAATATTCACTTGATGGTGTAACGATTTTCCAACCATTTTCCAGAACTGTATCACATATTTTTTGTGCCTCTTCAAGTGGAAATTTCTTAAGCTTTTCTACCTGACGACGTGTAAGCACATCAAGAGAAAACACCTCATTAAAGCTTGAGGCATATATCTCATAAGGATTCCATTCATAATATGAAATTAAGTCCAGGCAGGATGCACCTGCACCTAAACCGCAGGACAACCATATCCAATACACATCATAATTCATCTTGTCATTTCCCACATAATTATAGATGCAGCAGCGTTAGCGTTCAAAGACTCTGCTCTGCCATCCATTTTGATTGTGATTCTGTCACTTGATTTTTCAATGATTTCCTCAGATACACCATTGCCTTCGTTGCCGATTATGCACATTGCGCCTTTTGAAAAATCAACGGTAATTACATTTTTTGCATCTCTGTCAGGTACAGTTGCAAATACGTCAATCCCCAAACTCTGACACTTTTCGATTTCATTCTCCAGATTTCCGCAAATACATACAGGAAGTCTGAAAAGTGCACCCATTGAAGCTCTCAAAGCCTTTGGATTATAAATATCACAACCACCGTAAATCACCATTCCATCAAGTCCCAATGCCTCTGCAGTACGAGAAATCGCACCAAGGTTATCAGGATTCTGAATGGTATCAAGAGCAATATATTTCTTACCTTTTTCATACTCAAAACTATTCTGTTTCATTTTAACCGTACATACAACTCCTTGTGGAGTAACAGTATCACTTATAGCTTTAAGAACATCGTTGCTGACAGTAAAAAAAGATTTACATCCATCTCGTAAAGATGCTATCTCATCACCATATTTTTCAGCACAGTTTTCAGTACAAAAAACACTTTCTATTTCACATCCGCTCAAAAGGGCATCAAGGCAAAGACGAACTCCTTCTACTACGAAAAGTCCGCTGTTTCTTCTGTCCCTTGAGGAAGTCAGAAGTGACTTAACTTCTTTAATTTTCGGGTTATTCTTAGCATTAATTACAATATCAAACATAATTTAAAAAACGGAAAAACCACGCGAGAGGATTTACCTCAAGCGTGGTTAAATAATTATTTAAGAGCTTCTTTTGCTTTTTCTGTGAGTGCTGTAAATGCTGCTGGATCAGCAATAGCAATCTCTGAAAGCATCTTTCTGTTAAGGTCAATACCAGCTTTTTTAAGACCGTTGATGAATGATGAGTAGTTCATACCATTCATCTTACAAGCAGCTGAAATTCTTGTAATCCAGAGCTTTCTGAAATCACGTTTCTTCTGCTTTCTGCCGATATATGCATAGTTACCGCTCTTCATAACAGCCTGTTTAGCTGTTCTGAAAAGTTTGCTCTTTGAGCCATAGTAGCCCTTAGCGAGCTTTAATACTTTATTTCTTCTTTTGCGAGTCATCATCGCACCTTTAACACGTGCCATTTCTCTTTACCTCCGATTTAATAGATACGTTTATGCGTTTTTCACGCTTCGATTATTCTTATTTGTAAGGAATAAGACGCTTAATCTGAGCTGTATTTGTTTTATCAGCAACAGCTGTCTGACGAAGGCCTCTTTTTCTCTTTGTGCTCTTCTTTGTTAAGATATGAGACTTGTTAGCGTGTGCTCTGATTGGCTTGCCATTCTTTGAAAGCTTAAATCTTTTCTTAGCTCCGCTATGTGTTTTAATCTTTGGCATAATAATATCCTCCTAATAAATTATACTACCTTATTTCGCACCCTTAGGTGAAAGGAACATAAGCATCTGACGACCTTCAAGCTTTGCAGGTTTGTCAACTGTGCCTAATTCCTCAACAGCGGCTGCAAATCTTTCCATAATTCCGTTACCAAGATGAGCATGAGCCATTTCACGACCTCTGAAACGGATTGAAACCTTTACCTTGTTACCGGATTTCAAGAACTTAAGTGCATGATTTACCTTTGTTTCAAAGTCATGCGTATCAATGTTTACAGAAAGTCTGATTTCTTTTGTTTCAATAACCTTCTGATTTTTCTTTGCTTCTTTTTCTTTCTTTGCCTTGTCAAAACGATACTTACCATAGTCCATAATTTTACAAACAGGTGGCTGAGCGTTAGGGGCAATCTTTACAAGGTCGAGACTGCGTTTTTCTGCTTCCTTGAAAGCATCCTTTGCAGACATAATACCGAGCTGTTCACCGTCATCTGTGATAACTCTGACTTCCTTGTCGCGAATTTCTTCATTGATTTGCAATTCTTTGGTACTGATAAATAAACACCTCTCATAGCCCATTGGGCGAAATTTAAAAAGTGGACAGAAAAATTCTGTCCACCACAATACAAATCAATCTTTTTATAAAAGAAAATGTATTGACCATTCAGCCCGATTACCGAAAGGTGAGAACAAAATTTAACTGTTCTGCTTTATTTTGCTCTGTTATTATATCACAAATTATCCATTTGTCAACAGTTTTTAATAATGTTTTTATTGTCATTCTGAGCAAAACAAGGAATCCCAACAAATCGGAGTTTATCGTGGACAATTCGTAGGGGCGGATGCCCACATCCGCCCGCAATAAGATACCATTAAACCCAAACGGGACGATGTGGGCATCGTCCCCTACAAATAAAACATCCCTACAAATTACAATTTGACAATCCAATACTCATTATAGTAAAATATATACATTATACTGAAACTGAGGTGCTTCTATGAGTTACACAATCAAAAATCCTTATGAAAGTGTTATGAGTCTTTTGAGTGATATGGAAAATCACTACAAGACAAATCTTCATACACATTCCACATATAGTGATGCTAACGATACTATGACAGATATGATTAAGGGCTTTTATGACAATGATTTTGACATTGTTGCATTTGCAGAGCATGGTATTTTAGGTAAACCTTGGAATGAAGAGCCTACACACATTCCTTTCTTCAACTTCCAGTATCTCTGGCACGGTCAACGAAGCTACCTTACAGAAGAACAGTACAAGGCTATTAAAAAAGGTACATACAAAACCAAAAACAACTTAAGAACAAAAACACGCGGACTCGAGGATGTTCCGAACGCTATCGAGTGTAATATGTTTACAGTTATGAAAAACCATGTAAACGGATATTTTACTGACAATGCTTACGAAGGTGTTCAGGGACTTGAATTCGACTATGAAATTCCAATGAGTCTTATTGAAAAAAGTGGTGGCATTTCCCATATCAACCACCCCACAGACCTTTTACAGGCAAAGAAAAATCCAAACTGTGCAAAAGAAGAAAAGAACATTCATTTCTTTGCAAATCTTCTAAAAAAATATCCATCCTGTATGGGTATTGAAGTTCTCAATATGTACGATATTCCAAATCGTAGCGACCGTATTCTCTGGGATGAGCTTTTGAAACTCCTTACTCCTTATGGTCGCAAGGTTTTCGGCTTCTCAAACAGTGATGCACATCAGGTTGACCAGATTGATACAGCATTTATGGACTTTATTCTTCCTGAATACTCTCTCGATACTCTTCGCAACGCTATGGAAACAGGTACATTTTTCTCAATTGCCCGTTATGCTAAAAACGAATTGGGTGAAGACTTTGTCGGTCACGGACCTTGTCCTCGTGTTATCGGAATCGAAGTGGATGATGATACTGACACAATCACAATCAAAGGTATTAACTGTAGTGAGATTGACTGGATTGCTGACGGAGAAACAATAAAAACAACAACTATCGATGCTGACGGAGAAATCACATCAACAATTCAATTAGGCGAATATGCTGACAAAATCTCCTGTTATATCCGTGCACAGCTTAAAGGCAAAGGTGGCATATGCTTAACTCAGGCATTCATCCTTGACGATGGCAATATGGAAAGCCTTAAGAAGTCGATTATCGAAGAAAAGCTCACCGAAGATGAACAGAAAAAACGCAAATTCTACAGCAAAAAATTAGGCGTTGTTTACGGAAAATTGACAAAGAAAATATAAACACAATTCACATAATAAAAACCCATTAGATACAAGCAACTATATTTTTTTGCAAGACAATCTTGCTGAGGCGAAGCTGTATGCAGATACCGCGAGCCGAAAGCAAGGAAGTATTGAAAAAAATATGCCAAAAAAACTGTTGACAGTTGACATTTCGTGTTGTATAATACAAAATGTATCCCAATGTATAAGGG
This sequence comes from Candidatus Fimenecus sp., assembly GCA_045631225.1. Taxonomy (GTDB): domain Bacteria; phylum Bacillota; class Clostridia; order Oscillospirales; family Acutalibacteraceae; genus Fimenecus. The sequence goes on along the minus strand of JAZQUG010000025.1, from coordinate 61,723 downwards.
AGGGATTTTTAATGAGTCAGGTAAAAGTTAAAGAAAACGAGTCCTTGGAAAGTGCTCTCAGAAGATTTAAGAGACAGACTTCTCGTGACGGTGTCATTCAGGAAGTTAGAAAAAGAGAGCATTACGAAAAGCCTTCTGTAAAGAGAAAGAAGAAGTCTGAGGCTGCACGTAAGCGTAAGTTTAAATAATTTTCGCTTTGCGGAGCTATGTTTTAAAAACGCAAGTGGGCATCCATTGACGGATTGCCCACTATTTTTTTACCAACAAAAACAAATCCTATTTTAAAGGAGAATTACTATGGCTTCACCTATGCCGAAATATCGTTACAAAAGTGTTCTTGATATTTCAGTTGAAGATTTAAACAAAATGGGAGCAAAAGCAGTTGCTCTTGATATAGATAACACCATTTGCAATGACGGAAAAACAAACTGCATTGATGGTCTTGAAAATTGGTTAAAGTCAATCCAGAAAAACGGCATTAAGGTTATGATTATTTCAAACGCTATGCCACGAAGACCAAAAATCGTTTCTAAATTTTTAAATCTTCCTTATATTGCAAATGCAAAAAAACCTAAATCTCATACACTTATAAAAGGTGCTGAGATGTTGGGTGTTAAAATTCACGAATTCGCTATGGTTGGCGATCAGGTATTTGCCGACGTTATGGCTGCTAACGATTGCGGTGCTATTGCAATTCTCGTTGACGCATTAAAAGGAAAAACCCGTTTTCCCATTTTCTATGCAACACGTCGCAGAAGAGCAGCTCCTATTATAGCAGAATTTGAAAAATTACATGGATATGGTTACTATGATTAAGAATTTACAGAAATTATTAAAAGAAAAGGGAATCGGATATTCAGCATTGATTATCTCTCCTGAAAACAGAAAATATTTCACAGAGTTTGACTCCTCTGATGGTTTTTTACTCGTTTCTTCTGACCGTGCAGTTTTCATTACTGACGGTCGATATATTGAAGCTGCCGAGAACCAGATTTCAAATTGTGAAGTTAAGCTTTTAGGCAAAACTTTTCCTCAGATTGCAGAAATTCTTGGTGAAATGAACTGTAAGCATCTTCTCGTCGAATCAACAAGAATGACTGTATCTACATATAATTCTCTTAAAGGTGTTCTTAAAAACACAAGTGTCGCAACTGACTCCACTTTGGATATGCTTATAAACGGACTTCGTTCAATAAAAACTGAAAATGAAGTTGAAAGCATTGTTAAAGCACAGCGAATTGCTGAGGATGCCTTTAATCACATTCTCAAATTCATTAAAGTCGGTGTTACTGAAAAAGAAATTGCACTCGAACTTGATTTTTATATGCTACGCAATGGCGGAGAAGGACTTTCATTTGAAACAATTGCAGTAAGTGGCAAAAACTCCTCAATGCCTCACGGTGTTCCATGTGATAAAAAGGTTGAAAACGGAGATTTTATCACAATGGACTTTGGTACAATTATAAATGGTTATCACAGTGATATGACACGAACTGTCGCAGTTGGTTTTGCAACCGACGAAATGAAAAATGTTTATGATGCTGTTCTTAAGGCACAAAAAAATTGTCTTGATAACATTAAAGCCGGTATATCCTGCAAAGATGGTGATATGTTCGCAAGAAGTATCATTAATGATTCAGGCTATGGCAAGTATTTCACCCATTCAACAGGTCATGGTGTTGGCGTAGAAATCCACGAATTCCCTAACCTCTCACCTGTTTCCGATAGTATTCTTCAGGTCGGCAACATTGTAACAGTTGAACCGGGTATATATATTCCGGGAAAATTCGGTATAAGAATAGAAGATATGGCACTTATAACTGAAAATGGCTGTCGCAACCTTACAAATGCCCCTAAAGAATTGATAATACTATAATTTGCTTTCTCATTTTACTAATAAAGCTGTTATCAATGCACCAACTCCTGCCGAGGCTGTCATTTCCACAAGAATCAGTGCTCGGCTTTTTACTTTCTGTTTTCGTGTTTTTGGTACAGCTTTAAAATTCATCACGCTTGACAAAGCCTGAGTTTTCAATTTCCCTTCATTTTCACGACTGTATTCAGGCTTAACGAAAAAAAGAGCTTTTTCAAAGTATTCACAGCCTGTTTCGTGTATTTCAAGCACTTGACGATTAACACCTTTAACCATAATTTTTTCCTCGCTAATTTTTAACAGTATAGTGAACATATTTTTGGTTATTTAGTTGTTTTTATTCTATGGCTTGTGCATAATTTTTACGGAAAATTTTGTCAATATGGGATTTTTACCAAAAATAAAATTGTCATATTTTATACAAATAGTATAAAGGACTTTTCAACTAAATTGTTGAAAACTCTGTTGAAAATGTTAATAAGTTGCCCCAAATTCATTGATTTATCAAGTATTTTTCCAGTTTTCGACAGTTGCAGAAAAATATTGTTAAAAGATTATCAAATACAATTTGTTGTAAACACTTGACAAATTATACAATTTGGAACATACCTGTCTTAAATATTATCTAAAACTTTTGTGCAAAATGTCATTAGTATTTTTAGATAGAATTTTCAGATTTTTTTAGTTATTTTGCAAAGGATTTTTATTATGAAAAACAGTTACAAAATTACCTGTCCTCAAAGCTTTAATTTAGGACTTTGTCTCGACTGTGGTCAAGCCTTTCGTTGGTCATTTAATGATAACATGTGGCAAGGTGTCGCATACGGAAGATTTTTACAGATTGAGCAAACTGAAAATGAGCTTATCTTCCACAATTGTACTGAAGATGATTACAATGCTATCTGGAAGAACTATTTTGATTTCGACCTTGATTATAAAAAAATTCTTAGTTCCTATGATGACGAATATCTCATAACTGCAATTAAAGAATACAACGGTATCCGAATTCTTCGTCAGGAACCGTGGGAGGCTCTTTGTTCCTTTATCATATCCCAGAACAACAACATTCCTCGAATCAAAGGTATAATTGAAAGACTTTGCGACACTTTTGGTGACGGCAAAGTCGGTCAAAAGACATTTCCGTCTGCTGAAAAGTTATCAAAACTTACAGTTGAGGATATGGCACCATTACGAGCAGGTTTCAGAGCAAAATATATTATTGATGCAGCACAAAAGGTTGCAAACGGTGAAGTTGATTTCAGAAAAATTCAAGACTCACCTATTGAGTTCGGCAGAGAGGAATTGCAGAAAATCAAAGGCGTTGGTGCAAAGGTTGCTGAATGTACGCTTCTTTACGGATTCCATAAAATCGAGGCATTTCCCGTGGATGTCTGGGTAAAGCGAATTATGGCAGAGATGTATCCGAATGGTCTTCCTAAATGCACAAAAGGTACAGAGGGAATCGCTCAACAATACCTTTTCCATTGGAGAAGAATGCAGGATAGATAAATTTTGTCTATTTGTTTGACAAGGTGTTCATTATGTGCTATTATACATACACTTTGCATAGGTTATATCTCGTCTTTTGACGAGTGAAAAAGGAACCCCATCGGTTTATCCGATGGGGATTTTTGTTTTTCATATAAACTTTTTGTTTTAAATAGACAATTTTTAACTTATCATCATTGTCTTTCAAAATATTCGTCGTCAGCAATAAAATATGTACGAATATAACCATCAGATGCGACAAAAACAATCTCTCCTGTTTCGGAAAGATAATAAATCATATCGTTACCATCTTCATCCGTTTCATATTTTTTTAATGCTTTAGGATTATTTATAACCTCATTTGCTTTAATTAAATATTCCTCTGCTGAACCTGAATTCGTCTGTTTTCCGTGTTCGAGAAAATGCTCCCGCATCTTTTCTCCGTTACGGAAATAGTTTTTTATTATCATTAATGTTCAACCCAATCTCTTGAACGTTCAACTGCACGAAGCCATCCACGGTATCTCTTTTCGCGTTTTTCCATATCCATTTGTGGTTCGAACACTTTATCAACCTGACGAATTTTCTCGATTTCCTCTATATCCTTCCAGAAACCTACTGCAAGACCTGAAAGATATGCTGCACCGATAGCTGTTGTTTCAACCATCTTTGGTCTGTTCACATTTGTTCTAATCATATCAGCCTGAATCTGCATCATAATATCACTTACAGAAGCACCACCGTCAACACGGAGTTCTGAAAGCTCAATATCTGAATCCTGTTTCATAGCCTCAAGCAAGTCTGTCATCTGATATGCAATTGCTTCAAGAACACTACGACAAATATGCGCCGCATTAGCACCACGGGTAAGACCTACAATAGTACCACGAGCATACATATCCCAATACGGAGCACCAAGCCCTGTAAACGCAGGGACAAAATAAACACCGTTTGAATTCGGAACACTTTCTGCAAGCTCATCACAACGACGTGCAGATGGAATAAGCTGCAAATCATCACGAAGCCACTTGATTACTGAACCTGCATTAAATGCAGAACCTTCAATAGCATAAGTAACTTTATCACCTAAGCCCCACGCAACACCTGTAACAAGGTTATTCTTTGATTCAACACGCTTATCACCTGTGTTCATAAGCAAGAAGCAACCTGTACCATATGTATTCTTTGCCTGTCCTTGTTCGAAACATCCCTGACCGAAAAGTGCGGCAGGCTGGTCACCGATAGCACCTGAAATAGGCACACCAGCAAGCTCTTCAATACCCATAACACTCTTTGCAACTGTTCCGTAAACCTTACTTGATGGTTCACATTTAGGAAGCATACTCATAGGAATACCGAGCTTTTCACAGAGATATTCGTCCCAACAAAGTTTATCAACATCAAAAAGCATTGTTCGTGATGCATTTGAATAGTCAGTAATATGTACTGCACCACCTGTAAGATTCCAGATAAGCCATGTTTCAACAGTACCGAAAAGGAGCTGACCTTTTTCTGCAAGCTCTCTTGCACCATCTACATTATCGAGAATCCACTTAATTTTTGTTCCTGAGAAATAAGCATCAACAACAAGTCCTGTATGGTCCTTTATATACTGTGTCAATTCAGCATCTGCTTTGATTTTTTCACACATATCTGCAGTTCTTCTACACTGCCATACAATAGCGTTATAAACAGGTTTTCCTGTTGATTTATCCCAGACAATTGTTGTTTCACGCTGATTTGTAATACCAATTGAAGCAATATCCTCTGCTGTTGCTTTGCTTTGTGACATAACCTCCATAACAGATTGCAGCTGTGAGAAAAGAATCTCCATAGGATTATGTTCAACCCAACCTGTATGTGGGTAAATCTGATTAAACTCGTGTTGAGCCTTGTAACAGATATTACCATTTTTATCAAAAAGAATTGCACGGGAGCTTGTTGTTCCCTGGTCTAATGCCAAAACATATTTTTTCATCGTATAACACCTCAATATTTATTTAAATGCTTAATAATCCCCAAAAATTATTTTCCCTTAATATTTGCTTTCAGGACCTCTGCTTCTTTTTTAGCCTTTGCATCATCAAAAAGATTGTGCAAGCCCTGCCAATGGAAAACTCTCCGTTTAAACCAGAGCGAAGAAGCATGTTTATATGCAAATGACGGACACGCTTTCTTAACAGGAGCATATCCAACATCATATACATCCAGAACCTTGTAATAATCACTTATCTTATGCATAAAAGTAGTGAATGACGGATATCCCTTTTCAGCCCAAGCATTTTCTGCCATTGCACCTAATCGTGGGAATGTGAGAAATTCAAGACGCTTCATATCAGGAACATATTCAGTCCACATCTGAGCCTCAATTCCCCATGTTTCACTATCATCGTCTGTCAACGCACCATCGTCGTCACAAACCTGCTTTAATGAAACCCAACCATAAGGGAAATCAAAATAATACGGATAACAATGTGTGTTTATTAATTTTCTTCCTCGTTTTATTTCCTTTTCAACTAAATCCTTATCGTCGCCCATACCACAAACGGTCCAAGCGATATCAGAATTTAAGCTTTCAGCATTTTCTATTCTGTCATAACTCCATATAACAGAGGAATAACCTTTTGATTTAAGATATTCATTAACCTTTCCCATAAAGAATATCTGCAAATCATCTTCATTTTTTAATCCGTTATCTTTAATTGCTTTCTGACAATAAGGACAGTTTTCCCAACGCATTTTAACTGCCTCATCACCACCGATATGAATAATCTTATCAGGGAAAAGTTCAATCAATTCATCAATAACATCATAAACAAATTTATATGTACTATCTTTTCCCGCACAGAGGATATCGTGCTTTACACCCCAATGTGTGGCAACTTCAAGTTTTCTGTTGAGACAAGAAAGCTCAGGATAACAGGAAATAGCAGCTACACTATGTCCCGGAATATCAAATTCAGGAATAACTTTTATTTTTCTGTCGTGACAATATTTTACAATTTCCTTAACTTCATCCTGTGTATAATATCCACTATGAGCTTTGTGATTGAAATTAGTATGACTTCTTTTTGAACCTTTTTCCGTTAAAAGCGGATATTTCTTTATTTCCACTCTCCAGCCCTGGTCTTCTGTAAGATGCCAATGCAACACATTCAGCTTATGAAGTGCCATCAAATCAATAATTTTCTTCATTTCGTCAACCGTATAGAAATATCTTCCACAGTCAAGCATAAATCCACGATAAGCAAAACGAGGATAATCTGTAATTTCAGTATATGGAAGCTTACCGTTTGTCTGCAACAACATCTGTTTCAATGTCTGCAGTCCGTAAAACAAACCTGTCTGAGTTTTTGCATTAATAAAAACTCGTCTGTCTTCACATTTTATGGTATAGCCCTCATCATGCTTTACCGACTCGTCAATTTTCAGAATAATTGACCTTTCTTCACCGGTATCTTCGTGAGAAATCACCTTTTTGTGCAAGGTTTTTCTGACAAAGGATATAAACTCATCCACAAAAGGATACGGTGAAATTATAGTTCCCGCATGAAGCGTAAACCCTTTTTTATCCTGATTTATAAGTATGCTTACAGGTTGCGGAACAATATTAAACATTCCTGACCCTCCAATTTATGTAATATAAACTATACATGTTAATTTTAACACAAATTACTTTTAACTACAACAAAAATAGTATATATTTTTCTCTTGAAATTACGAGAGATATATAGTATAATAACTTGAAACGAATGAGATGCCTTAATTCAGTCGTGTGCCGTGTGGGTCCTGTGCGGCGAGGCGCCGTGAACCATGTCAGGCGGGGAACCGAGCAGCATTAAGCGGTTTGCATCGGGCGCCACAGTCTGCCTGCACGACACATGACTGAGTTAAGGCGTTTTTTCTTGTGAGGAGGAATGACTTTGTATCGTGCATTTTATCGAAAATACCGTCCGTCAACATTTACTGATGTTGTAGGTCAGGAGCATATTACAACAACACTTGAAAATGCAGTCAAGACAGGCAAAACGAGTCACGCCTATCTCTTTACCGGTTCTCGTGGAACAGGTAAGACTTCTTGTGCAAAGATTCTTGCCAAGGCAGTTAACTGTATTAATTCTCATGATGGAAATCCATGTAACGAATGTGAAATCTGTAAGGGAATTGATTCTGGTGCTATTCTTGATATAATTGAAATCGACGCTGCATCAAATAATGGTGTTGACAATATCCGTGATTTGCGAGAGGAAGCTAATTTTACTCCTGCAAATGCAAAATTCAGAGTTTACATTATTGACGAGGTGCATATGCTGTCAATCGGTGCTTTTAATGCACTTCTCAAAACTCTTGAAGAACCTCCCGCACACGTAATTTTTATACTTGCAACAACTGAGGTTCACAAATTACCTTCAACCATTCTTTCCCGTTGTCAGCGTTTTGATTTTAAACGAATCCCGCCTGAAGCTATTGCGGGCAGACTCAAGGAAGTTGCAGTTAAGGAAAACCTTCAGCTTTCTGACGATGGTGCAATGTTAATTGCAAGAATTGCCGATGGTGCTATGCGTGACGCATTGTCACTTCTTGACCGTTGTTCTTCTCACGAAGGACTTATTGACTCTGCTGCAGTTGCAAGCAGTGCAGGTCTTGCAGGACGAGAATACATCTTTGAGCTTTGCGACTGCATTATTGAAAAGGATGCAGCAAAGGCATTGGAAGTCGTAAATAAACTTTATAACGATTCCTGTGATATGGAAAGACTTATCACTGAGCTTACAAGTCATTTCAGAAATCTTATGGTTTCAAAGGCTGTAAAGAATTTTCAGGATATGATTATCTGCTCTCAGGGTGAAATCGAAATTATCCGTCAACAGAGTGCAAAAATAACTCTTGCAACAATTATGTCTTGTATAGATATTCTTACTGCATCTGCATCTACAATGAAGCAAGGTGCTAACAGAAGAACAAGTGCCGAGCTTTGTATTATCAGACTTTGTACTCCAAGTCTTGACGGAGATTTAAATGCAATTCTTCGACGACTCAGCGAACTTGAATCAGCAGTTGCATCAGGTAAAATTACAGTTAAGGCAGAAACACCTGCTCCTGCGAAAGAACCTGAGGTTAAAACTCAGACACAACCTGAACCAACAAAGGCTCCTGAACCGGTAAAAGAGCCTGAAAAAGAGGAAATTCCGCTTCCGGAACCACCTCCTGCACCACAGGAAGACCAAATCGTTCCACAGAATATGGGAACAGTTCCGTTTGATAACTGGCCTGAGGTTCTTGATATGCTTTATGCAAAGGACAAGAGTCTTATTGCGATGCTTACAGGCTCATCAGCATTTATCCATCAGGGTAAATATTTACTTATCAAAGGTTCACCTGTATTGGAGCTTTATCTCAAAACAGGTGATTATTCAAAAACTATAAAAGAAGCCGTTACTAAAATAACCGGCAAAACATATACTCTTGCTGTTTATAATAACAAGCAGGAGCAAGCACCGAAGAATCCCCTTTCTGACCTTGTGTCAAAAGCTAAGAATCTCGGTATAAAAATTGAGGAGGAATAAAAAATGAAAGCAAGAATACCAAATCAGGGTGGTCAGGCAAATATGATGAAACGCATTCAGCAGATGCAGGAGGAAATGACTCGTGTACAGCAGGAATGTGAAGAAGCAGAATACAATGCATCTGCAGGTGGCGGAGCAATTGACGTTACAGTAAACGGTAAGCATCAGCTCGTATCTGTTAAAATTCAGCCTGATGTTGTTGACCCTGAAGATGTTGAAATGCTCGAAGATTTACTCGTTGCAGCAGTAAACGAAGCTATGAGAAAGGCTGACGAAACAGCTGAAAGAGAAATGGGCAAAATCACAGGCGGAATGAACATTCCCGGGCTTGGCTTCTGATTAAAATTAAAAACTATTGGAGCATAAATTATGGCAATCGTATCTCTTGAAAAATTGATTGAAGAATTTCGTAAAATGCCCTCTGTCGGTGTAAAATCGGCGGAGCGTATGGCATATTACATTCTTGGTCTTGATGACGAGGGCACAAAAAGTCTTATTGATGCCATAAATAATGCACATACTAATATACATACCTGTTCAGTATGCTGTAATCACACTGAGGGTGAAAAATGCAATATATGCGACAATGCAAATCGTGATAAGTCTGTCATCTGTGTTGTTGAAAATCCAAGAGATGTCACGGCTTTTGAGCGTACTCACGAGTATAAAGGCACATATCACGTTTTGCATGGTGTAATCTCACCTATGAATGGTGTGGGACCTGACAATATCCGTATAAAAGAATTGATTCAGCGTTTATCTGACGACAGTGTAAACGAAGTTATTATGGCAACTAACCCGACAACTGAGGGTGAAGCAACAGCTATGTATATCGCACGACTTTTAAAGCCTATGGGAATTAAAGTCAGCCGACTTGCATACGGTATCCCTGTAGGTAGCGACCTTGAATATGCAGATGAGGTAACACTTTCCAGAGCACTCCAAGGCAGAAGTCTGTTATAATACCTAATGGCGATTTCGGTAGGGCGGGGTCTTGACCCCGCCGTTCAACACTCAAAAGGAGGCAAAATCATGGCAGAGAAAAAAGAAAATCCTACAATTGCACAAAACAAAAAAGCTCTCCATGATTATTTCGTCATCGAGAGTTACGAAGCAGGTATTGAGCTTGTGGGTACTGAAGTAAAATCACTCCGACAAGGCAAATGCAATTTGAAAGATGCTTGGTGTAGTATTGTTGAGGGTGAACTTTTCGTCAATGGTATGCACATAAGCCCTTATGACCACGGCAATATCTTTAACCGTGACCCAATGAGAGTACGAAAACTCTTAATGCACAAAAAAGAGATTATGCGACTCCTTGGCACAACAAAACAAGATGGTCTTACATTAATTCCATTATCTGTTTATTTCAAAAAAGGACGAGCAAAGGTTCAGGTTGGACTTTGTAAAGGTAAAAAGCTTTACGATAAGCGTGATGTTGCCGCTAAAAAAGAAGCACAACGCACCATCGAACGCACAATGAAAGAACGAATGAGATAATTTTCACCACCTCTTCACTATTACTTCTTACCTATTAATTATTATATGGGGATGAAAGGATTTCGACGGGGATTTTGAACTGCGATAAGCGAGCAGTGGAGTCTGCCCACTATAAAACGGACGGTTTATCAAAAATAAACGACAAAAACGAAAAAGTACTTCTTGCTGCTTAATTAGCGGCGAGCATTCCCCCGAGAGCACTGCGGCTCGGTACGGAGTGTCATTTAGCAGTAAATGTGAACGGATAATCGTCTTGTAGTCCGTCACACATAACAAGACTACCGAAAGGAATGCCTGTTTGTCGGCTGTCCCGTAGGGAATTCCAATAGATAAACTACGCTCGTAGAAAGTTTCAGGAATAGATTTTCGGACGCGGGTTCGACTCCCGCCATCTCCACCAAGAAAAAACCACTTCTCAAGAAGTGGTTTTTTCAATGATTTTCGCCTTATAGTGAGTGAAATATTACTTTGTAAAGTGAAATACGCTGACGCGTATGAAATATTTGCTTTGCAAATGTTAATAGTGAAATTCATTTCACTTTCTACGTTAGCAGAAAATTTCATAATTATAAAACCTGAAAATAATCCGAACCAAGGTTAGAAATAGCCTTGGTTATTTTGTTGATTAGAGTGGTTAAAAAATTCAGACCACGACTTTTTATTTTGACACTTGAAGTACACATCACAGATATATTATGATAATAAAGGAGATGATAATAATGCATAAACTTCTCATTTGTGATGACGAAAAAAAATTCGAGAAACTCTTTACGATTATTTCACTGCCAAGGGATATTCCGTATCAGTAGCAGAAAACGGCAAAATAGGAGCAGAAAAGACAGAAGAGGAGAATTTTGATTTGATTATCCTTGATGTAATGATGCCTGTTATGGATGGACTTACGGCTTGTAAAGCAATCCGAAAAATTACAGATACTCCTATTCTTTTCCTGTCAGCATTAGGTGAAGAAGAGGATGTCCTAAAAGGCTATAAATATGGTGCAGACGACTATATTATAAAGCCTTTTCCTCTTTCGGTACTTAATGAAAAAATTGTGACAATGATTAACAGGTATAAAGGTATAAATCGAAATAATCAACTTTCTATAAGAGGCATAACTCTTGACTACGGCAGTAGAAAAGTATTCTGCAATAAAAACGAAGTTGTTTTGCCTGACAAGGATTTTCGTCTGCTTGCACTTCTGATGGAAAACAAAGGGATTGTTTTATCGAGAGAAACTATTCTCTTTAAAATCTGGGGTTATAACTATGACGGTGATGAAAGAGTTGTTGACACGCACATAAAACGACTTCGCAAATCTCTTGGTGATACAGCAAAATGTATTACTACGATTATCGGAACAGGATATCGGTTTGAAAGGGAGGATTAAAAATGACAAAGAAAAAAATAATAAAAATGGTTGTATTAGGGTTTGTGCTTTTTTCGATTGCGTCAATTTCGGCTAATTTTGTTATATGTGCAGAACTAGTTTCTGAAGATTTCAGAGATGATTTTAGTCCATTGCTTATCGAATTCAGTGATTTTTCATGGGAATATGAATTAGACGAAAATCACAAAAAAATTGCTGAAAACTCAGGTATGTCGGATATAAATGTATTTATGCAAAAATATCTTGAAAGTGGTTGGAAAATACATAATATTGATTATCCCTTTAAACTTTTAGCTGTAGATGAACAAGGAAATTGGTATGAAGCTTATTACAATTATGTGCAGATTCATCTTGAGAACGAGGAAGTTTATATCAATCTCGATGATTATCTGAATGAAAATCAGAAAGAAGAGCTGTATAAGATGTCAAAGCCAAGTGAAGTCAGCATTGAGGATATCAAGCTTGGTCATAACGGAGAAAATTATGTTCTTAATCAAATAACCTTTACTAACTATGATGGATTAAAAACTACATATACTTTTTCAACGCAGGATTCTGTTACAGAAGAAAAAACAATGACAACTTCAGTACTCCTTAAAGAGATAGAGGTTAAGCCATACGATAAAATGTATCTTTCAAAGCTTTATGATGACATAGAAAAAGACTACGGATATAACCATAATTTCGACTCAAGTGGCGGTGGTGCATATATAAGCAACACAGAAGCACATGGACATGACGGAGTAGAAATAGACGGAAAAAAATATCTTATATACTATGCCATGAGCAATAATCTTCCTATGCATATAATTACATCTGCTGAATTTATAATTTACACATTTATGTTTTTTATATTTTTAAGTATAGCGGGTGTTGTTTTCCTTATCTTTTGTCTTAATCTCAATAAAAAAAGTGAGATAATTGAAAACTCTAAACGCATATTTATTTCCGCCGCTGCTCACGAGCTGAAAACGCCTCTTGCGGTTATTCAAAATCAATGTGAATGTATAATTGAGAATGTGTTGCCTGAAAAAAACGAAGAATATATGGCGTCAATTTATGACGAAACCTTACGAATGAACAATATTGTGACTTCACTTTTAACATTTAATCGAATTTCAACAATAGACGAAATTACAAAAGAAAAATGCAATTTAACAAATCTCCTGTACACAGAAACAGATAAATATTTATCCTTTGCCCAATCCAAAGGTGCAGAAATACTCCTTGATGCAGAAGAAGATATTTTTGTGATGTGTAATGCAGAACTTATGGCATTGGCAATTGATAATTACCTTTCTAATGCCGTTAAATATGCAACCGAAGAAAAGAAAATAAAGGTTTCTCTTTACAAAACAAAAGACGAGTTTAATCTGAAGGTATTCAACACCGGAACACCTATTGATGAGAAAAATGCTACAGCATTATGGAATATTTTTGAACGAAAAGATGTTTCGAGAACACGTGACGGAAATTCAACCGGAATGGGATTACCTATATGTAAAAGGATTTTTGATTTACATGGATTCCGTGGTGAATACAGAGCAAAAGATGACGGAGTAGAATTTTCTGTGAGAGGTAAACTGTAAAATGTAATTGTATTGAGATAACTCGTCCATTTCTTACGTCAACAAAAGGGACATACAAATGCGAAAGGTTGCGAAGCAACGAACGAAGCGTAGCTTCGGTTTCCGCCATCTCCACCAAAAGCAAATAATCCGAAACTATTGCCAATCGGCGACGGTTTCGGATTTTTCTTTGCCTACTTTTTCTTCTTTAAAATAATTATTGTTGTAACAGTTGCAAGAATAATAGCAGAAACTACTGAAATTATGATTATTGCTTTGTAGTTTGGTTTCTCATCATTTGTGCTTGATAAATTATCTTTCAAAACTGTTTCATCTTCATCAAATTCAGGATAATCAGAAATCATAAAATCAAATTCGGGTTTTATATTTCTGTTAACAATTTTGAAAAAAACATCAACTCCAAATTCGTACTCACAATATTCTTTCAGGTTATCTACCATAGTTTGAGTATTAACGTATACAACCAAATTCTCGCTATGCTCTCCGCCAAAATTAATTGCATATCCGTTGCAGTCATTATTTCCCCCAAGATCAATATGGCCTTCCATAACAACCTTTGTTAAATTTTCGCAATCCCAAAAAGCTCCGCCTAAAAATGAACCGTCAGGAATTGTGACCTCTTTTAATGACGGTAAATTTGAAAAATCATAAAGTATCCGTTCGCCGAATTCACTTCGTCTATCGCCGATTGAAATCCAATCATTAAATTTGATTCTTTTCAGGCTTTCACAGTCATTAAATGAATGATTACCTATTTTTTTTACATTTGCGGGAATATCGACAGATTCCAATTTATCACAATAATTAAAGCAACAGTCGATACTTTTTAAAGTGCTTGGAAAAACAATTTCCTTTAATTCATGGAGATATGAAAATGAAACGGAAAGTCCTGTTATGCCTTCCTCAATAACCAGTTTCTTTATATCGAAATTTTCTTCTTTTTCATAGGATTCTCCATTATATGCAAAACAATCGAGGGGATATAATCCATCAACAACACCTGTACCGGAAACAGTTAGCGTACCTGTTGCTTTATCAAAAGATGTTGTCCAGGTTTTTTCTGTCTTAAAATATGGCTTCAGTTGATTCTCCATAAATTGATTAGTAACATATATAACCAAATTCTCGCTATTTTTTCCGCCAAAATTAAGTGCACATCCGTTGGCATCAGAATTTTCTCTGAAATCAACATATCCATCCATAACAACCTTGGTTAAATTTTCGCAATCCCAAAAGGCACCACCCAAAAAGCCGTTATGAATAGTGATCTCTTTTAATGACGGTAAATTAGAAAAATCATAGGTTATCGTTTCATCGAATTTGTAACCGATTGAAACCGAACTGTTAAATTTAATTGTACTCAGGCTTTTACAGTCACTGAATGAATGATAGCCTATTCTGTCGACATTTGCAGGAAATTCGACAGACTGTAATTTGTCGCAATAATTAAAGCAACAGTCGATAGTTCTTAAAGTGGTTGGAAAAATAATTTCTGTTAACTCATAAAGATATGAAAAAGAAACGGAAAGCCCTGTTATGCCTTCTTCAATAACCAGCTTCTTTATGTCGTAATTTTCTTCTTTTGCATAGGATTTTCCATTATATGCAAAACCATCAAGGGGATATAATCCGTCAACAACACCTGTACCGGAAACAGTAAGCGTACCTGTTGCTTCATCAAAAGATGTTGTCCAGGTTTTTTCTTCCTCATCAGATACCGCAAAAGCAGTCAGGGACACAACGCTGAAAAGCATAAAAACAGTAAAAACGATTGAGAATACTTTTTTCATAAAGCTTTACCTCTTTTAAGAATATTTTCTCAATTGGATTTTATCATGTAAGCAATTAATAATCAAGACAGATTATATTAACCACATTTCCATTATGCTTTATCCCACGAATTTGTTGAAATCTCTTTTTATTTATGTTATACTGTTGGCATATATGAAAAGGAGAGAAAATTTATGAGCAAAACACAAACAAAGCCTCAAAATCCTTTGTGGCAAACAACGAAAACTGAACGAAAAAGCTATTATACATATTTCTTCGGACAGAATATGATTTATAGTATGATAGCAAGTTATCTTACAACATTCCTTCTTCTTATTGGTGTTGACCCTGTAAAATCTGCAGCAGTTATGTTGATAGTAAAAGTATGGGATGCTGTTAACGACGCTATCTTTGGTGTTATTTTTGATAAAATACAGTTCAAGAGTAAGCAAAAATATATTCCATGGCTTAAAATCGCTTGTGCTCTTACTCCTGCTGCAACAATTGCAATCTTCGTTATTCCATCTGCAGCAAATGAAACAGTTAAGCTTATCTGGTTCGCATTAGCATATATCATCTGGGATACTGCATACACACTTTGTGACGTACCTGCTTTCGGTATCATCACAGCAATGACAAGTAATGTTGAAGAAAGAAATACAATCCTTTCTCTTAAAGGTATTACAGCAGGTGTAGGTACAGCTCTCACAACAGTTCTCGTAAGCGTTCTTATCAGTGAATTTATTGGTTTAGGCTATGGTCCTGTTTCTATTGTTGTTGCAGTTGTAGCTGCATTGACAATGTTCCCTGTTTGTAAACACTGTCAGGAAAGAAATAAGACAACTGACGAAGAACAGTTCACTGTAAGAAGAATGCTCAAGTATGTTATCAGCAACAAGTATCTTCTTATCTACTACATCGGCTATATCTTCTATTCAGGTGCACAGACATACAATGCACTTCATATGATTATGGCATATTACATTTATGAGAACTCACTTGCCTCTCTTATTACAGGTACAGTTGCAGCATTACCACAGCTCATTATGGCGCTCCTCGTTCCTAAAATCATCAGAAAGATAGATAAGACAACACTCTTCAAGATTAGTGCTCTTGCAACTATTATCCTTTCTTTCCTTATTCTTCCTACCAGAGGCAATTTCATTCTTTTCGTTATTACATTTATGCTCCGTTCAATTCCTCTTGGCATTATCGGTGTTCTCTCATTCACATTTACACCGGACTGTGCAGAGTACGGTCAGTATACTACAGGTACAGAAGCAAAGGGTATCACATTTGCTATCCAGACTTTTGCAGTTAAACTTGCAGCTGCTATCTCAGGCTCAATGGGACTTGCACTTCTTGGCTGGTTCGGTTTCAAGACAGAATTCGAAGTAAATGGCGTTGTTCAGGAAGTAAGCAGCTTTGCAGACCTTGAGGCTATCAATGCTATTGCTCAGCAGACAAGCGAAGCTCTCGACGGTCTTTGGTTTACATATAACGTTGTGCCTATCATCGGTCTTGTTATCGCATTAATTATCTGGTGCTTCTATAAACTCAATGATAAAGACGTACAGATTATGGCAGACTGCAACGTTGGTAAAATTACTAAAGACGAAGCAGAAAAACTCCTTTCAAGAAAATATTGATAAATTTTCATAAGACAAAACCAAGGTTAGAAATCGCCTTGGTTTTTTGTTTTTGATAGTTGTGATTTTTGCCAAAATATGCTATTATCATATTAATTCAAAGAGGAGTGATATAAAATGTCTAAAAAAGCAAAAGCATTAATAATATTGTTATGCACTGTTGTGTTAGCAGGTATAATCGGTATTACAGTTTTTTTCGGTTCCCCCAAAGAAGATAATACACCGAATATTGATGAAAAGCTTAACGAAATCTATATTTCAGTATCACACAATTATGTAAACTCTTTATTCGGAGAACCTAAAATATCCGTAAAGGAGAATGAAACTCTGAAATCAAATTTCTACTTGCTTAACGATATTATTTTAAGAACTGTAACAGAAGATGACGCTGTCGTTGCTTTCTTTATAACATCAATGAATGAGGGAAATAAGGTAACTATACAATCAATTGATTCCAAAGAAATCATAGGTGAAACTAATTATATTGACACAGATTTCGTTAACCCAACAATAGATGCCTCTTTTTCCGGCAACGGTCGCTATAATTACTACGCTGAAATTCAAGGAACAGGCAGATATGCTATGTATAACTATTACGTTTTTGCTACTCTTCCTTATGGTTTCATCGACGATGAAAGTGCAGAATTGTGCAGAGAATATGGCACTGAAGATTCCGAATCAATAACAAAAGATGAAACATTGAGAACTAATGCAACACCAAACACTTTCGGCGTTATTGCTGACGGATATGAGGAACTGATATCTATTCTTCCCGAAGTTGACAATTGGGCTGATATCTATTATTTGCTCACAAAATAAAATAATCTTTAACGCAAATAAAGAACCAAGGTCATAAGACTTTGGTTCTTTTGTTATACATCCACCATCTTGCATTTTCAAAGTCTTAATAGTATAATGAATTCATAAAAATTGTAAAACAAGGGAGAAAAATATATGAAAATGGCAAAAAAGCTTTTATGCATTGTTATGGTTTTTGTTATGCTCTTTAACATTTCATCAACTTCTTTTGCGCTATTTGATGAAATCAGCAAGGGCTTATGGGATGCAAAATGGACAACAAAAACTGAATCAATTGATGCATCCGTGACAATGTTCGTTGGTAATGACGAAAACGACAGAACAATTGCTTGGTATTCCGATACAGAAGAAGGCTATGTTGAACTTAAAGGCATTAAAGGCAGCAAAAAAGTAGAGGCAAACGCAAAACAGACTGCTGAGGGTGACTATCGTCTTGTTGTCACTCTTACTGACCTTGACACAGGCATATATACTTACAAATGCTTCAGCGGTGATTTTAAATCAGATATCTATACCTTTACTATTGAAGATAATGATAATAGCACAGTACTTTATGTTACTGATATTCACGTTGCTGAAAACAACGAAGAAGAAGCAAACCGACTTCGTGATACAGCATATCGCTGGAACGAAACTCTTGAGGATGCTGTAAAAACAGCCGGTTTCCAGGGAAACACAATCGATGCAATCGTTTCAGCCGGTGACCAGGCTATGGACGGCTTAAGAATTGAATATGAAGGTTTAAGCTCACCTGCTCTTATAAAATCAATTCCTTTTTCAATTGCTGTAGGAAATCACGACAGAAAAAGCACAGGCTATAAGTACTATACCGCTAATCCAAATGAAGCAGACCATACATTCAAATCATACATAGGTACTGACTATTGGTTCAGACAGGGTGATGCACTTTTCCTTGTTCTTGATTCCTGTAATGTTTCAATGAAAGAGCATTATAAGTTTATGAAAGCTGCAACAGAACAGAATGAAGATGCTGCATGGATAATTGCTGTTATGCACCACGATATGTTTGGTGGCAGAGAGCCTTGGCTTTATACTGAAAACAATATGTTACAGCTTTTATGGACACCTTTCTTTGATGAATTCGGTGTTGATATGTGTCTTTACGGACACAGCCACTATTACAATGTGTCAAATGTTATTTACGGCAGAGAAACTGTAGAAAAAACAGGTCATAATGCCTCACTTACAGACCCGGAAGGTACAGTATATATCGCATCAGGTTCAATAGCAGGTCACGAATCAATAGTAGACGATGAGGGCAACACACCACCTGTTGGTGAACATGTAGGATACACTCGTCTTGAAGAAAACGAGACTATTTATAACCTTATCGACATTACAGAAGACACTCTTACATTTAAGTCTTACACATCAAACGGTAACGAAGAATTCAACCGTCTTGAAATCACAAAAACATCAAAACAGGGCGGTCATAACTATAAAAATTCAGCTTGGTACCTTAAGCCTGTTGCATTCTTTGTCGGCAGAATCGTAAACATTATCAACAACCACGATATGTATCAAAGATACAAAGAACAGGGCTTCGATGTTTCTCTTAAAGAAGGTCTTGTCGGTAGTTGATAAAAAAACAAAATTCAAATATTCAATAAAAATCAAGCCTCACTGTAAACAAAATACAGCGAGGCTATTTTTATAACTACTTTTCACAAATCTAATAAAATCACTCAGTTTGTGCTAATTAAAAATTGTAACTTTCTACAGTAAAAAGAATACCATTGGATAAATTTTCACTCGTACAATTAAACAACTCATTTATAACCTGAATATTTGGATTTTCAAAATCTGTTGTCTCGTAATATATATATTTAGGTTTTTTCCCGGGGTTTTCTCTGTAGTATCTAATCAACTGTACAGGGTCAATAGTACCTTTGTACCATGTGCTGTATGTTGCCATTGGTCGCTCCAGATGCAGATACATCCAGTTACTATAGGACATTACTAACACCGGACTGCTGGATGCACTACACTCTTTAATGTAATCTAAATCACTGATTATCTGACTATATTTATCATGCTGACTTTCTCTCATATACAATCCCGAATAAGGTCCTGTTGTCGCTTTGACAGCATCGTCCCTGGAAGGAAATTGGTCATACTGATAAAATATACCATAGAACAATATTTGTAAACAGAAGCCTACAATAATCACACTGCGAATTGCACCGTTTCTTCCTTTGCCGGTTGTTGAGTCATCATCCTTATTTGAGTGCGAGTGCATTTCTTTCCATAAATCCATTGCAAAAAACACACCTGCAACATTACCAACTGCCAGCACAACCCCGATTACAGCTAACAGTGTGTCCGCAGCAAGATATTGGAAAAAGGTAGCTATCAGACATGGTATGTACATACAATAAAACAGCTTTTTATTTTTATTCTCCGTCAACAGATAGCACACAACAGATATTACACTAAAAGGTAATGAAATAGCACACTTATATATTTCAATATCCTTCATAACCCCTATTATGAACAATATTGTCCACAAAACTGAAACACCCAAATAGGCAAAGCGGTGTGTATTCTCTTTTCTCTTTTTATCCCATAACAATACTATAAAGAAAACGGGTAATATCCACGACATACCGAGATTTGCTATATGAAAATACTGTAATGTTTCTGCAAACTTATTAAACACAGAAGTAGATGCAACATCGTATTCACTACTACCTAAAAGGTTTTCTATATTATCAAAAATTGAATTAATTGTTCCGCCTGTAAGGAAGAAGAAAACAATCGCTACAACTGCAACTATGAGGAGTCCACAGGTAACCCATAAAACAGCTTCTTTTTTGAAAAAACAGTTGTATTTTTCAATATCAGGGAAATCATTAAGCATCTGTTCTTTTTGTTGTTTTTGCTCTCTTTTTTGCCTTTTTGTCAGTTTTTGCCCTTTTTTTGATGGTTTAGATGCCTTGATTCCAACTATACCACGCATAAATTCGTGTCTCTTTGTCCACAAAACACAACCAAGGAGATATAATACATATGCTACGCAAAAAATCGGGTTGCACACACAACAACAGCCGATACTTATACCAGCAAAAATATAAAAATGAACAGCTTTTTTCTCATAAATTGAAATCAGACAAAGAGTTAATAACAGCACAAATGCAACAAATACAGACTGATAGCTTATCGCTTGAAATCTATATGGCACCTGAACATAAAACATCATTGATGCCATAATTGCCCAGACTCCGTAATTTTTGAAAAAACGATATATGGTGATTGCAAGTGTTGTATGCATCAAAAGAAACAGACATCTTAAGAAAATAAATATACCATCAACAGAGCCCTTAATAGCTGTCCAGATATATACCGGTATAATCGTAAATAACGAGGAAAATTGCGACAAATGCCACTCTTGCTGAACTAAGCTATCACCATTCAAAAGACGAAAAGGAATTGTTACATAAAAACTTTCGTCTTCAGAATATGGAACAAGAAAAACAAAAAGGCTATGTATTAACAAACACAACAACAAGGCTATAACAAATAACAGGTCTGTATGTTTAACCTTCTTAACCATATGAAATCCTCCATAAATCTAATGCATTAACTTTAATTATTTTAACATAAAACATAAATTGAGTCAATTTCAACTATAGCATATAACGAATTTGTTAATAAACTTTTCTGCTCTATAAACATAAAAATATACATACTAAACTATTGCTAACAGAAAAATTTTGTGATATATTTATTTCATAGTATTTTTTAAGGAGATGTTAAAATGGCTAAGAGCATAAATGACGTTCTTAATCTTATCAAAGAAAACGACATTAAGATGGTCGATTTCAAAATGGTTGACATCAACGGTCAGTACCGTCACGTTACTATTCCTGCTGAAAACTTTTCAGAGGATACAATGAAGAGTGGTATTGGTTTTGATGCTTCAAACTATGGTTATGCAGTTGTTGAAAAGAGTGATATGGTTTTCATTCCTGACCCTGATACAGCTGTTATCGACCCATTCTGTTCTATCCCTACATTGTCAATGACAGGTAATGCAATGATTATTGCTAACCCTGAAAACCGTCCTCTTGCACAGTATCCTCGTAACATCATTAAGGCAGCTGTTGAACATATGAAAAACAGCGGCGTTGCTGATGAAATGAAGATTTTACCTGAATTTGAATTCTATCTTTTCGACGATGTTACATGGAATGTTGAAGGAAGATATATCGGTGCTACTGTTGATGCAAAACAGTCATACTGGAATTCTGATGTTGAAGGTAAGGGTGTTGTTGTTCCTAAGCAGAAGAACTACCATATCGCAAAGCCATTTGATATCTCATATGAATGCCGTAGTGAAATGTGCATGCTTATGAAAGATGCTGGTATTGAAATCAATTACCATCATCCTGAAGTTGCTGCTTCCGGTCAATTTGAAATTGAACCACAGCTTGGCGAAGTTGTACATATGGCTGATGCAACAATGTGGATTAAGTATATCATTCATAACACAGCTCTTAAATACGGTAAGACTGCAACATTTATGCCAAAGCCAATTTACGGTGAAGCAGGTAGCGGTATGCACGTTCACATGATTCTTTTCAAGGACGGCAAGCCTGTTTTCGCTGATGATGCAGGTTATGCAGGACTTAGTGAAACTGCTCACTACTTTATGGGTGGTCTTCTTAAGCATATCGGTGCTCTTTGTGCTCTTACAAACCCAAGCACCAACTCATTCAAACGTCTTATCCCTGGTTTTGAAGCTCCTGTGACTGTTGGCTATGCAACATCTAACAGAAGTGCTGTTATCCGTATTCCTGCTTATGCTAAGAGTCCTGATAAGCGCAGATTTGAGCTTCGTAACCCTGATGCTACTTGTAACCCATATTTCTGCTATGCAGCAATTCTTATGGCAGGTCTTGACGGTGTTAAGAATAAGATTGACCCACACGCAAATGGTTGGGGCCCATACGATGTAAACCTTTATCACCTCAGTGATGAAGAAAAAGCAAAGCTTTCACACCTTCCTGCTTCTCTTGATGAAGCTCTTAACGCTCTTGAAGCTGATTACGAATTCCTTACAGAAGGTGGCGTATTCCCAGAAGAACTTATCAAGAACTTTATTAAAGGTAAACGTGAAGAAGTTCGTCAGCTTTCAGCAATTCCTCATCCTGCAGAATTCGATAAGTACTACAACCTTTAAAATATCAAAGCCGTTGAGTAAAATCAACGGCTTTCTTTATATCATATTCAAATTAAAAACCTCCTTTTCAAAAGGAGGTTTTGTCATTTATATTAAGGATTTATTCAGCAAGCATCTTGAAATATTTTGCTGCTGCACCTCTTGTAACAGGTGCATTCACATCAAATTTGTTATCCACCATCACCTGTAATGCAACAGAAAGAGAATTAAATAAACCTGCAAAACCTTTTGGTTCACTGCCGAGAACAGTTTTTGCAAAATCCAACACACTTACTTCTGAAGTGTCATTTGCGGCATTATCAGTACCATTAATAACGTTGAGTGCCTTGCTCATTTCTGCCACACTAAGAGTTTTATCAGGGCTGAATGTTGTTGCAGATGTAGCAGTCATAATATTATTCATAACTACATATTCTACACCGTTATAATACTTGTTTCCAACCTTCACATCAGTAAATTTATTTGAATAATCAGGATGAGGAAGTGCTTCAATAATCTTGTTTGCAATATAGACGTGTCCAGCAGCATCAGGGTGGCTATCTACATATGTTGTACCCTTTGTATCAACATATGTGTATCCGAATTTCTTTTCTCCCTCAATCATTGGTGCATTACCGACTGTCATAATGAACTCAACAACCGCAGAAGTAACTGCTGCAGTTGCTTCGTCAGGCTCTTCGCCACCATTTACAGGCTCACCAATTACACCATCGTAGTCATAATATTTACCCTTAAGACTATTGTCACTCATACCAACAACCATAAGTGTTACATCAGGATTAAGGTCATAAATATCCTGAATCATAATATCCCAGTTCTTATAGAAATTGCCAAGTCCATATTTAAGTGCTTCCGGAAGTGTCTTAACAAGAGCAGGAAGTGCACCTGCAGTATGTGCAAGCTCAACAAGGTCTTCAATCTTGCCTAAATCCATCTCATTTTCTACAAAGAATTTTTCCAACTCTGCAGTGTATTTATCAGCAACATTTTCTGCTTCAAAAACATCAGCAATAACCCAACCTAAATATGCACCCCAGTCGTTACCACCAACACCAAGAGTTATAAGGTCTGCTTCCGCAACTGCCTTTTTGTATGCTGTTCTGTATTCTTCACTGCCTGGTTCCTCTACTGTATTCATCTGCGCAGGGTGGAAGAGATATTCGTCCACACCATCAAAATCATCCTCAAGCATATATCTGATTTCAATTGTTCTGAAACCGGGACCTGCAAAGGCAGTCATTGACTTATCCTCGATAATAGCGTTTGCGAGAACGTCAGCATATGAACCTGGCACTCTGAAATATGCTGTTTCACCATATGTTTTGTTGTATGCATCATCATTATCACTGATTACATCACGATAACCACTTGCAACACTGTCACCAAGAAGAAGATAGTTTTTATACTGTCCTTTATGAAGTGCTACTGCATCATTATTAAGTCCTTCTGCAAAGCAGATAAATGAACTTGCAAGAATAGTTGCAACAAGAAGTAATGCAACGCTTCTTCTGAAAATCTTTTTCATTTTTGTCCTCCAAATTATATAATCTATGTTTTTTGCTAACAAATAATAACACTATTCTATCATTTCGTCAACAGTTTGTTTAATAAAAAACAAAGGAGACAACTTTTGTAAAGTGTCTCCTGACAATTGTTTTAATTTTTTAGTTTGTGTGATACTTTCTTGCAATTTTCATTGTAGTTGTCTTAGGGAATTCAGTATCACGAACTGTAATCTTTGTAATACGCTTGAATGCAGGCATTTCAGCATTAACGGCTTTAATATCTGCATCAACCTTATCTCTTGCATCCGGATAATCTTCTTCGTTAAGGAACATTTCGCCAAGAATCTTGTCGCCATCCTGATAAACAAGGATTTCCTTAACGTAAGGGATTGTTGACATAACTTTTTCTTCAATTTCTTCAGGAGAAACGTTTTTACCGTTTGAAAGAATAATAAGATTCTTCTTACGACCAACCATAAAGAGGAAACCATCTTTATCGATTCTACCAAAGTCACCTGTCTTGAACCAATCACCGTCAAAAACCTCTGCAGTAGCTTCAGGGTCGTTATAATAACCAACCATAACGTTGTCGCCTCTTACATAGATTTCACCAACGCCATCTTCATCAGGGTCAACAATCTTAATTTCGTTACAATCAAGCGGAGTACCAACACTACCGAACTTGAACTTACCAGGGTGATTACATGTAATAACCGGTGAACATTCTGTAAGACCATAGCCATTGAAAACGTCAATACCAAGGTCGTAAAGTCCCTTTTCATATTTAGGGTCAAGGTAAGCACCACCACAGATAATCATATCAAGGTTACCACCAAGATTATCGTGAACCATCTTGAAAATCTTACGACGTTTGTCAATACCAAGCTTCATAAGAAAATTACTTATTTTAAGACCTTTTTTAAGTAATTCTTCTTTACCCATTTTACGAGCTGTTTTCCAGATTCTGTCGTAAACAGTTTCAGCAACAAGAGGAACACCTGTGAAATTATATGGCTGGAATTTCTTAATATCCTGCTGAATGTGGTTAATACCATCGCAAAGATAACCCCACTCAGATACGATATATGTTGCATAAAGAGCACTAACCCATGAAAGAGTATGATGTAAAGGTAAGAAAGCAATAGCGTGACGACCTGTAAGCACTCTCAATGTTGCAGTGCAGTCACTTGCAACATTCTTGTGAGTAAGCATAACGCCCTTACTCTTACCTGTTGTACCTGAAGTGAAAACGATTGCTGCTAAATCATCAGGCTTAACTTCAACCTTGTCGAAATAATCGTTTCCTGCTTCAATAAGTTTTTCACCTTCTGCATAATATGTGTCAAACTCATCCATAAAGAAATATTCCATCTGTGGAACATCAGGATTTGCCTTCATCTGTTCTGCAAGCTTTGCAAATTTCTTTGAATAAACCACACCATCACAATCACAACGGATAATCTGGTCTTCAATATCTTCATATGTAAGCTTTGCATCCATTGGCACACACACATTACCACCAACGATAATTGCATAATATGCGAAAGCCCAGTCAGCACTGTTTTCTGATACGATAGCAATCTTCTTACCATTCATAAGACCTTTGCTATAGAAATATGTGCTGAGTGTTCTGATTCTCTTGAATGTCTGATTATAATTAGTTTCCTGAAGCTGTTTATTTCTGTCAAGATACATAAACTGCTTGTTATCTCCACCACGAGCTGTACCTTCAAAAATAATTTCTCTTATAGTCTGATATTCAGGAATTTCAACTTTTACTGCATTCTTATGTTTTTTATTCATCTTATCTTTTCCTTCTCTTGAACATCATGTTCATTAATTTATGGGTTTTTACCCAAAAATCCACATAAATAACCATTATAATATCCTTGTTCATTATACCATTTCCTATATTGAAAAAGCAAGTTTTTTATGCTATAATTTTTATAATCCACATATACATTAAATGTGTCGAAAAGAGGGATTTTTATGGGAAATAAAATAATTGTTGCCGGTGGCGGACATGGTGGTATTGCTGCTGCAATGCTCCTTACAAAAAAAGGTTTTGATGTTACCGTTTATGAAAGAAACGCAAAAGATAAAATGGGATATGACTGGACTGACATCTTTGATAAAAAGGGTTGGACAGCTGTTGGGATTCCTCTTCCTGATAAGAGTAAATACAATCTCAAGCACGACATGACCTTTTATGGTCCTGCTATGGAAACTGCACTTACACAAAATACTGAAGAGGATAAAAAAGAAATTCAGATGGAGCGTAGTGAAATTTATGCTCACCTTATTAAACACGCTGAAGAAGCAGGTGTAAAATTCCGGTACGAAGAAAACATTGAAAAACCAATTCTTTTTGGCAACAGAGTCGTAGGTATCAAAACTGATAAAGGTGAATATCTCGCTGACCTTGTAATTGATGCCTGTGGTCTTAACTCTCCTGTAAGACGTGCTCTTC
Source organism: Candidatus Fimenecus sp. (assembly GCA_045631225.1). Lineage (GTDB taxonomy): Bacteria > Bacillota > Clostridia > Oscillospirales > Acutalibacteraceae > Fimenecus. The sequence goes on along the minus strand of JAZQUG010000025.1, from coordinate 34,900 downwards.
CTCCATCAATGGGAATACAGAACAATCCTATTGAATATGAACAATTCTACATTTACAGAGCATTTTTCAACAAAGCATGTGAGGTTGAGGACCACGACAAATTCAAGGTTATTCTTCTTCCTAATAATGAATTAGGCATTTCCTGGATTGCAACTGAAGAAGAGCACACCGATGTTCTTATCGGAAGATTCCACAAGTTTGACCGTGACTATGCTATTGACCAAATCAACAAAATGAGAGAGTCAAATCCAAGTATCGGTACAGAAATTCTCCGTGGCGACAGTTTTGCTAATATTCCTGTTCGTCAGCCATTAGGAGTGCTTGTTGCTGACGGATATGCAGCAATCGGTGACAGTGCGTTTATGACAGTCCCTGTTATTGGTTCAGGTATTGCAAACTCACTTAAGGCAGCAAGAATTCTTGCTGATGCTGTTTCAAATGATTTGAGTGGCTCATATAGTGCAGAAACTCTTTGGACATATCAGAAAAACTTCTACAAGGAAATCGGCGCTGCCTTAGCTCCACTTGCTTGTGTTAAGTTATTGCTTACACGACTCCAAGGCCCTGAACTTGATTACATTTTTGCAAAAGGAATACTCAATGCGGAAGACATGACAATTGATGCTGATTCCACAAGTCTTGGTGCAATGCTTGGAGGAATGTCAATGGATGATATAAAAATCAAGCTTAACGGACTTATCAACAATAAAGTCATTCTTGGTAAAGTTGTTAAAATGGGTCTTCAGTTAGCAAGAGCAACTGCAGTAACTGCAGCAATGCCTACTGCATACAATCGCAAAACAGTTTTACGCTGGGTGGAAGAATACAACTCATGCTTTAAGCATTAATAGCAAACAAAAAACTAAAGGACAAGGTTTTCAAAAGCCTTGTCCTTTTTTAATGTAACTAAATATTATTTCTTTTTGTCTTTGTGCCCTTTTCCGAAACCATAGTGGTGCTTTGATTTCGAGTTTGTTTTTTTGCCATAACCATAACTGTAGCCATAACCGTAACCAGAACCATATCCATATCCGCCATATTTGTTATAGTGTTTACTTCCGTAATGATAATTATGATATGTTTTATATCCATAACCGTATCCATAATATCGGTATCCGTAACCATAACCTGAGTGTGAAGCCTGAGCACCATTCAATATACAACCAAGAATTCTGATATCAGTTGATAAAAGGTTATTGAAGCCACTCTGAATCTTTGAAATTCTCACAGCATCCTGCAAGATAACATAATATGCCGCATCAGCTGCCTGAGCAAAGAAAAGCGCGTCAGAAACAAGTCCGCAAGGAGGTGTGTCAACAAGAATCAGGTCAAAATCGTCACGAACATCCTCGAACACATTTTTAATGTATGTTGAGTTTACATACTTAAATTTACTACCATAGCTTGTATTGAACACCATAAAGTAAATATTGAACTCTTCAAGGTACGCAATTTTATAATTTTCTTTTACAGTTTCGTAATGAAGATTATCAGGGTCTATTCCTAATAATGGTGAAACAGATGGATGTCGTAAGTCACCATCAACAAGCAATACTTTTTTGCCTTGCTCACAAAGTGAAAGTGCAAGGTTTGTAACAACAGTTGTTTTACCTTCACTGGGAGCAGTGCTTGTTCCCATAATGATTTTTTCACCGGACTTTAACGAGTTTTTGAAAACATTCCTTAATACTCGCACCGATTCGTAAAAGCCTTTATCAATATTAGGGTTAGTCCAAAGAATCGACTTATCAATTTCCCTTGAATATTTCTTGAAGCTGATATAAGGAATTGTGCCTAAAGCTTCAGTACCAAGAGTTTTCTTAATATCGTCTTTGTTTCTCATTGTGTTTCGGCTATAAACATATACAACTATAATTGCAAGACCGATTGCAACCCCAACAAGCATCGCCTTGATAACAGGTTTAATAAAAGCAGTCCCATTTGACGGCTCAGTGGCAACAGCCGGCGCAGTTATCATCTCAAGCTTAATATTACCTATGGCATATTTCGCAATTGACGGATAATTCTCTATAGCAGAAATAAGAACCTCATAAGCTCTCTCAGGATTTGTAGATGTTGCTCGCATTGTGAACATATTTGAGCCCGCAACACTACTTGCACTCAATGCTGCCCCAACGGAATCGGTTCGTAAATCTTCACATATCGCATCATAAAGCAAATTACTCTGAAGAATATATGGGAATGTTGTAGACAATTGGTCTGCTGTTGCGGAATTGTAATAGAAAGAATATACCGATATACCCCCAATTGAAGATGTGCTGTTCTGTATGCTAACAGTAAATGTTGCCGAAGAAGTATATTGCGGAACATATGTTGCGTACTTATAAACAAACATAACTAAGCCAAACACTACTGAAATCAATGCACATAACCAACCGAATTTTCTGAAACCAATTAATATATCTTCATAATTCAATTTTAGTGTTTCTGATGTTTTTGATGATTTTGATTTTTTTTCAGTTTCTTTCATCCGTAATCTTTTCCTTTATTTTCTATGATTCTGACATTCAGACTAAAATTCGTTTATCGTCATTCTGATTCTTTAGGGTTTTCATATCTGCTGTACTTACCGTATTTACCGTACTTGCCGTATTTATTAGCATATTTACCATAATGAGTTCCGTAACGGAATCCGGTTTCGTGAATACCTGCCATTGAGAAGAAGTTAAACTCAGGGAATGTATCATTTATAATACAACCTGCCATATGTCCGCCAACCTCTTTAATTGTTGCAACAGCATCATTAATATCTGATGAAAATGCTGTATCTGTTCTTACAACAAGAATTGTCTGGTCAACCATTTTAACAATGTCAGTAACCAGAGCATCTGTAACAATAGGTGCCGTATCTAGGATAATATAATCAGCCTGTAACTCAAAGCATTTTATAATCTTCTTTAATTCTCCACTTTCTACCCAATCATTATACTCTGGGAATGGTGTAGTATTGACTGCAAGGTAAAGTGGCAACTGTTTATATCTTTTAAAGCGGAAATCTTTTGGTTTAATTGTTCTGTTGAGAAGATTGCTGAATTCTGATTTTTCACTATGCTTTTTCTCAAAAATCTTATGAAGCGCAGGTTTTTTACCATCCAAATCAATAAGGATAACCTTGTGTCCACGGTCAGCTAATGAAATTGCTATATTGGCTGCTGTTGTTGATTTACCCTCATTTTCAGCAACACTTGTTACAGCGAACACCTTTGACCCTTTACGGTGATTTATGTGTTCAATCTTAGCTGCTATTTTATGATAATTTTCCACAAAACTCAAACTGATGAAAGCGTTGTTATGAAGAAGAAGTGCTTTGTTTTTACCTTGAAGCCTTTCTCTGACACTGAACTGTTTCTTTTCGTGGGGTACAGTACCGATGACCTTTGCTTCAATTTTATTTTTGAAGTCCTCTTCATCTTTAATAGTATCTCTGAGAAGTGAGAACACAACTATGAGACCTGCAACAAGCACACCACTGGCACCTGCAATAAGAATTCTGTTTCCTGTTGTAATTGTGTTTGATGGCGAATGGGGAACCTCAGGCATTTTCAGAACACTGATAACAACATTATCAAAAACCGAATCCGAAACCTGTGGATACGCTTCTATTACAGCTTTTAAAAGTTCATATGATTTCTGTGGGCTGTCACTTGTTACTGCAAGCACAACAAAGTTTGTTTCTGCATAAACCGATGATTTAAGTTTACCGTCAAACTCTTCTTTACCCAAAATTTCTGCAGCCTTTTCCTTAACAGTAGGTTCAATAAGAACTCTTGAAATAACACTTGACATTTCAACAGAAAGATTGAACAAGGAATATGACCCTGAAGAAGCATGCTTTGCATTTACAACAAGCATTGCTTCTGCAGTATATTCAGGTGTATAAATACCTCTTGTAGCAACATATATACCCATAACTGCTATAAGACCTGCCATAAAAATCGCCCAAGCATTCTTTATCAGGTCTCGCAATATGCTATAAAATTCAATTCTTGTGTTTAATATATTCATAAATCTCAACCTACGATAACATTAAGTATTGAATGCCCTTGAGCACCCGATGAATCAGTTACATAATAATGAATGCTATATAAGCCTTCTTTTGACATATTTACATTTGACTCAATCCTCACAGACTCCAACGGAATTTCAGCCTGTTGCTTGGTTTGTATATCAACAAGATATGATTCAAAATCTATCTGCTCACCGATATTAGCATAAATAAGATACTCTCTTAAATTAATCACAGGCGCTGAAAGGCTTCTGTCCTCAAGAACAAGGGGCAACTTAATAGTAGAAGTATCACCTTTACTGTTCGTGACAGAAACATCAATATTAAACACACCTGCAACAGAACCTGAGAAGTCCTCTGATGTAACAATTATGCTTCGTGAGATATCACCATCAATACAGTCTTTAGCCCGGATTGCATCTGAAATATCAATATGATCATAAATAGAATAACAAAGAGATTCCTTAACATAAAACTTTGGTGACTCATAATTCTTATATTTGATTTTTCGGGTTGCATTCACAACATTATTGTCATTATCACAAACTGCATAAACAACCTTACATACACCGTCTTCAAGGAATTTCGATACAGATTCAACAATAATTCTGTCTGTAAGGTCTTTATCCTTTTCGTCGTATGCAGTAACACCCTGAAGCAATTCTTCGTTAGTTGCGTGAAAGCTTACTTCAATCAATTCCTTATCTACAGTTATAACCGGAACAGTATCATCAGTTGTCGTTTTTTCTTTTATATAAAATGTAGCAAATAACGCTGTAGTAATAACAAATACTATCACTATAAACCATCTTAATAGTCTCATTTTATCAAAGCCTCCTGTAAAACGGGCATATTCTCACACATAATCTATTTTATTATACCACCTAATAACCCAAAAGTCCACAGATTATAAATATTTTTATAATTTTGTCATTTTATGTAATATAACAAAAAATGCAGAACATTTCTGCCCTGCATTCGCTGTTTTCTATTTCCAATCCGGTAATTCATCAAGAGTAATCACATATTCATCATTGTAAATTGCATATAAATCTTCATCACTGTTTCGGTCAACCATATATTCTGTGTGCCACGCCATGAACCATACCCACCGAGCACCTGAATCGTGCAATTCTGCAACTGTAGGAATTTTTCCGCATTCATGGAAGCAAACAGGCATCTTTTTACCGACAACCATTTTCACTTTTTTGTAAAGGGTTTCGTTTGGTCCGTCAATATATGAGTCTGCACCCGCAATATCAACATATTCGTCACCCGGATACCATTTATAATAATCTTCACCACGCTCTGAAAGCCCTAAAACCCAGATAAGGTTGTCAAGCTCCCAAAATTCGGTATATCTTTCATACATCAGCTTCCACAATTTCTTGAAATTCGTATTTCCACCTTTACCCCACCAGAACCATTGACCGTCGGCCTCGTGGAATGGTCGCCAAAGAACAGGAATATTCTGCTCTTTAAGCCGGAGCAACGCCTTTGCTCCCTTATCCATTCCCGCAATGAGCTTTTCATATTCCTCTGTACCCTCGGTGAGTGCCTTATCCCAATCAGCAATTTCAGTATTCATGCTTTCAGCCCAGCTACCGCTGAAATCACTTCCGCAATGCCAACAGATTGTAACGATTCCACCTTTTTCGTGCCATTCAACAGCACGACGGTTAACACCCTCAAAATCGTCATTCATATAGTCAAGCCCACGAATCGCAGGATACTTTCCTGTTTTTTCGTAAATGTATCGGAACTCGTATTGCTCGCCATCAACCCAAGTTGACTCCTGCTGACCTGAAATAATTTGATTTCCATACACATTACAGATGTAAGAGTACAATTCAACAGCCTCTGCTGTGGCATCAGGATTTGAAAGCTTGTCATCAGAACAAAACGGAATCCCCAGAAACGACAATATCGCACATATAATCGCAATAATTCTTTTAATCATAATTATCACCCGTCAATCAATTTACCATATCGATATTAACACATTTCACTATTCATTTCAAGTAATTAAGCATTTTGCAATATTCACAAATCGGAGTTTGTCGGGGTGAAGACAAATTATAATTTGTTTTGCACAATAAAAAAGACAGAGCTGTTACACTCTGTCTTTCGTTTTATATTGTTTTATACAATTATTTGCTTGCTTCTTCAACAGCAACTGCACATGCAACTGTTGCGCCTACCATTGGGTTGTTACCCATACCGATAAGACCCATCATTTCCACGTGAGCAGGAACTGAAGATGAACCAGCGAACTGAGCGTCACCGTGCATTCTACCCATTGTGTCTGTAAGACCATAAGAAGCAGGACCTGCAGCCATGTTATCTGGGTGAAGTGTACGACCTGTACCGCCACCTGAAGCAACTGAGAAGTAGTTTACGCCATTTTCCATAGCCCACTTCTTATATGTGCCTGCAACAGGATGCTGGAAACGAGTTGGGTTAGTTGAGTTACCTGTGATAGAAACGTCAACGCCCTCTTTCTTCATGATAGCAACGCCTTCAAGAACGTCGTTTGCGCCGTAGCAACGAACAGCAGCTCTTTCACCGTCTGAATATTTTGTTTCGTTAACAATCTTAAGTTCGCCTGTGTAGAAATCATACTCAGTCTGAACATATGTGAAGCCGTTGATTCTTGAAATAATCATAGCAGCGTCTTTACCAAGACCGTTAAGGATAACACGAAGAGGTTCTTTACGAACCTTGTTAGCTGTCTTAGCGATACCGATAGCACCTTCAGCAGCAGCAAATGATTCGTGACCTGCAACGAATGCGAAACACTTTGTTTCTTCCTTAAGAAGCATTGCGCCAAGGTTACCGTGACCAAGACCAACGTCTCTCTGTTCAGCAACTGAGCCAGGGATACAGAATGCCTGAAGTCCCTTACCGATAACTGCAGCAGCTTCAGAAGCTGTCTTTACACCTGATTTAAGTGCAAGTGCAACACCGAGTGTATAAGCCCAAACAGCATTTTCGAATGCGATTGGCTGAACACCCTTAACGATGCCTTCAACATCAATACCATTAGATTCGCAAAGAGCCTTTGCATCTTCGAGAGAAGCAATACCGTATTCAGCAAGACATTTCTCGATTTTAGCCATACGTCTTTCTTTGCCTTCAAATCTTACATCATTAGCCATTTTAGTATCCTCCTTCTCTTATTCTTCTCTTGGATCGATGTACTTTGCAGCATCTGCAAAACGACCGTATGAGCCTGTATTATTCTTAAGAGCTGTTGCAGCATCTGTGCCGTGACGGATATCTTCCATCATTTTGCCGAGCTTAACGAACTCATAACCGATAACCTGGTCATCAGCATCAAGAGCCATTCTTGTGATGTAGCCTTCAGCCATTTCCATGTAACGAACGCCCTTAACCTTTGTTGAGAACATTGTACCAACCTGTGAACGAAGTCCCTTACCAAGGTCTTCAAGACCAGCACCAACAACAAGACCGTCTTCTGAGAAAGCAGACTGTGAACGACCATAAACGAGCTGGAGGAAGATTTCTCTCATAGCTGTATTGATTGCGTCACAAACAAGGTCTGTGTTAAGACATTCAAGAAGTGTCTTGCCAGGAAGAATTTCAGCAGCCATAGCAGCTGAGTGAGTCATACCTGAGCAACCGAGAGTCTCAACAAGAGCCTCTTCAACGATACCTTCTTTAATGTTAAGTGTAAGCTTACATGTACCCTGCTGAGGAGCACACCAACCGATGCCGTGTGAGAAGCCTGAAATATCTTTGATTTCATAAGCCTTTACCCAATTGCCTTCTTCAGGAATTGGAGCTGGACCATGGTGAGGTCCTTTTTTAACACAGCACATTTTTTCAACTTCATGTGAATAGTTAATCATAATAAAATGAAACTCCTTTCATATTTTACGGAAAAATTCCTATCTTTGTAATTATACAATCCTATGGAAAATTTTTCAATAGTTATTTTGACAAAAGATTGACAATGGAAATGAAAATTATAGTAATAATTGTATTATTAACACCTTTTCCATAAAAATACAGAAACTATACTGACAAAACCGTATTATTTGTGGTATAACTTATTTAAGGACTAACTGAAAGGATTTTTAAAATGAATCTTAACGATAAATATTTAATCCAAAGATTACCTGAAATCGCAGGAAAACAATTAAATACTAAAATTTCCGATTTAAAATTCATTGGTGGCGGCAGTTTCGGTAAAGTTTATAGATGTACAAAATCTGACGGTAAAACAATCATTCTTAAGGCATATCATGTCAGCGGAATGGAATCTACCGAAGCAAATCAGTTACAGATTCTCGGCAAAAACACAAGCGTTAAAATGCCAAAGGTTTATTTTACATACAATGATGATGAAATAGCTGTTATGTGTATGAGCTTTATTGATGGCAAAAACGCTCTTGACCCATCATTCCTTTTGAAAAGCAAATCTCAGAAACAGAAATTTGCCAATGATGTTATTGACGGAATGTTACAATGGCACAGTGTCAAAGGTAAAAAGTTCGGTTATCTTGAAAATGCAACCTATGACAGTTGGAAAGAATTTTATCTTGAAAATAAAGTAGAAAAAGACCTTGCAGGACTTAAAAAACTTATGGATGATGGCAAATACAGCAAGAAAAATTATGATTTGCTATGTCGTGGACTTGATATTTTCAAAGAGGTTGTCAACGAACCTGAAAGTCCTGTCCTTATTCACGGTGATCTTAATATTATGAACATTATGGCTGACCCAAAAGATATGAAACTGACAGGCTTTATCGACCCCTGCGGTTCAATGTGGGCTGATAATGAATATGACTTGTTCCAACTCCTTAATATGTGGGGAAATTCATACTCCCTTTACAACACATATAAATCTAAATGCAAAATGTCGGAGCATTGCGATTTTAAAGTCGCATTTTACGGTGCATTACACGAAAACTCAATGCGACTCAAAGGCGGACTTATCGTTCCCGTTTGGGAAATCCAGAATAATAACCGACTCAAGAAAGCGATGAAGAAATATTAAAACATTAAACGACCTATGAAAACCATAGGTCGTTTCTGTTTGATAATCCGGAAGTTCATACAGATAAAAACTTCATTTTATGTCAAGTTAAAATTCCTCCAATAAATTTTTAGGTGTACCTTTGCTATTTTTTGCAGAAAATTTAACTAACTCATATTGTTGCAATGCTAATTCTGTAAATTCAACTTCACTAACTTCTTTCATCTCGTCAAAATTTCTTAATACAATTGAAAAATATGAATCTTCATCAATAATTCTGATTTCATAATAATTTTCATATTGATGAATAATATATTTCATATCGTTAATTGATTTTGTGACTCCTCCCGGATATGCCAAAGTGCTTTCACCGTAAATAACAGGTGCTCCTTTTTGCACAGAATACTGGTTTATTAATAAATTGTCTTTTGTTTCAAAATATTCTACATCATAAAGGACATCATTTTCAAACCAAGAGAAATTCTGAATATGAATATGTACTGCATCGGATATTTCGCATCTTGAATAGAAATAGTTGAATTCTACACCCACATATTCATATAAATCATCATAATATGGAAAATACTTTTTGTATTCATCATCTATTTTTATTGCTTCTTCGTCAGAAAGTGCTATATTAGCATGCCGTTCATCAAAAATAGCTTCTTCATAAGAAACGAATATCGTAGAACAGATAGCAATAATACCTATTAAGATTCCAACAATATATAATGACCAAAAAACTTTGCCGTTCTCAGCACCTTTTTTGTAGACGATTATAAATCCAATTGCAAAAGCAACCGTCAAAATCAAGCAAATGGGTGTTAGTGCTTGGATTACCGGTATATGATGCAATTCCGAAAAACCAGCCATATTCCCATATTCAGCTAAAACCAATCCAAACCGCGATAAACTTACAACAACGGCAAAAATCAATAATGCTATACTTGTAATACCTAAAACAATTTTATATTTTGTGTCATTTACTCTTCGTTCTAAAACACTAACATCTGTACCTACAAAATCGTGAAATTCTTCGCCCAAACTTTCCATTTTGTGAATTTCGTTCCAATAAAATTCTTCATCAAAATTTGTGTTTTCAACACCTTGTGCCTTCAGCTCTTTACAAATTTTTGCAGAAACAACCAATTCTGTAAGTTCGTTATTTATTGAACTCATACTGTTGTTAATTATTTCTCCAAGAGTCAATTTATTATTAAAAATATCCTTAATGTCAGAAATTGAAATTCCTAGTTTTCTGTAAACAATTATTTTCTTCAAAATTGCAATTTCATTTTCATCGTATTCTCGATAACCGTTATCTTTTCTTTCAGGATTTAATAGTCCCTCTTTTTCATAAAAACGAATATTGGCACGACTTATATTAAGCAGCTTTTCGAGTTCATTGATTTTCATTATATCACCCTTTCATTCATCAGTATAAACTATAAAGTTACTTTATAGTCAAGAGTTTTCATAAAACTTTTTACTAATAATATCACAATTTTTATTAACCTGCAAAAATAACAAAAAGGGACGCCGAGTCGACGTCCCCTACACAGTATCATCACGACAATTACAATTTACCCATATTTCTCAAGCAACATATTTGCTGCAAGACATACTCTCGCTGCATCTGCATTATAAAGAGGATAATCGTGGGTATCAATAAATTCTGCATAATTAGTCATATATACGACAACTCGGTCAATGTCATTCATCATAACCGCAGCCTGGAGATTTGCTCCCCAATAAAAAACATCGTCATAATCGAAGTTTGCCCAGTCATATTCTTCACAGAATCTGTCGTAAAGCTTGTTTGCTCTTTCCGTATTGGGAGCAATAAGACCATGAATAATCGGGAAAAGCTGAGCTGTTGCACAAGGGTAATATTTATTCCAGAAGAAAATGTCAGAAGGAATTCCAAAGTATATATAGGCACCAACCTTGTAATGCCCCAAAACAGGCTTCCAGAAATCTTCTTCAATTGTTTCTGCAATTTCCACTGCCATATCGGCACATTTTTTCTGTACTGCTTCAAGAGAAGAATCATTTTTACAAAGAACATTTTTGAAAAGCTCTGCAGCTGCAAGAGCACCTTCATAAACCTCACAGTTATCCATAAGATACTTTACTTTCCATTCAGGCTTTGCAAAGGTCAACCCCTTGTGATACATCTCGAACATCGCATTAATTATACGCTGAATTTCCGAACTATGCTGAACAATATATTCACTGTCACCTGTTTCGTTATAGTATTTATTAAGCACCATAAGAAATGTTGCAGCATATGAATCGACGGAATCATAGGAATTTTTGCGTTTATAAAGTGCAATACTTTCATCTGCAATTTTGCCGTTTTCCATAGTGACAATATAATCGTAAATTGTACCGTCAACACCATTGTGGTCAGTTTCTTCCGTATTAAGATGGCTGAAATGCCAATCCATATATTTTTTTACTGTTTCAGAATATGTTTCTGCTTTATCAAGCAAGGCAAGAGCTGCAAAGTCAGCAAAATAAGGATTGACTTTAATTTCACCGTCAGGTGCATATGTCATAGGAATAGCTCCGTTTTCAAGCTGTAACGATGCAAGCCACGCTGTTTCTGATTCAAAAATTGTTTCAAAAAGTTCAATGTTTTCTTGTGTTGGAACACCTTCTCGTTCAGCAATAGGTGTAAGGTCTTCACCGGGCATAGTAAGTCCTAAAATTGACAGGATACCGGATAAAAACAAGGAAAATATTTTCTTCATACTAATTTCCTCCGAAGCTTTTCTTTGTTACATTATAACATAAGTTCTTATGAAGACAATAGTAAAAGATATAAAAATACTGCGAGTCAAATGACACGCAGTATTTTTATAAAATATTCCAAAAACTACATCGATTCCGGTGTTGAAATGCTGAATGTTGTGAGAATGTTTGTAATAACATTCATAACACAAGTGCAAAGGTAAATACGAGCCTGCATAAGTGCTTCGTCCTCAACAGCAACACGACAAGCGTTGTAGAACTTGTGGAAAAGTGTTGCAAGGTCAATGCAGTAACGAGTAATCTTTGCAGGGTCATAGTTCTTTGCTGAATTTACGATTTCGTCTGTAAGTGATGCAAGATGACGGATAAGCTCAATTTCTTCAGGAGCTGTAAGGAGTTTAAGTTCATCCTTTGTACAGTCACGAACTGTTACACCATCAGCTTCAATTTTACGAAGAATACTGTGAATACGAGCATTTGCATACTGACAGTAGTAAACAGGGTTCTGGCTTGACTGTTCAACAGCCAAATCAAGGTCGAAGTCCATCTGTGAACCCGGTTCACGCATATTAAATAAGAAGCGGACTGCATCAACAGGGATATCTTCAAGCAAATCAACGAGTGTGATTGCCTTACCTGTTCTCTTACTCATTCTTACAACTTCGCCATCTCTTGTCAGACGAACTAACTGCATAAGAATAACATCAAGACGGTCAGAGTCAAGGTCAAGTGCTTCAAGCACACCCTTCATACGAGCAACGTGACCGTGGTGGTCAGCACCCCAAATATTAATAGCCTTGTCAAATCCACGAGTAACAAGCTTATTCTTATGATAAGCAATATCAGCAGCAAAATATGTTGGGTTACCATTCTGACGGATAAGAACATCGTCTTTGAGTTCAAGCTTATCGATTTCTTCCTGAGTTTTGCCCTGACGAGTGAGCATTTCTGTCTGAACTTTTATATTATTGTACCAAACAGCACCATCTTTTTCATATGTTAAGCCTTTGTTTGTAAGGTATTCGATAACTTCTTTAACAGCACCACTATCATGAAGAAGACTTTCTTTGAACCAGGTCTTATATTCAATACGATATTTTGCCATATTAGCTTTCATATTATCGATATTCTTTGGAAGAGCAAATTCTACAAGAGCCTTTCTTCTCTCGTCTTCACTCTTATCAATATATGAATCACCATAAACATCAGCAAACTGCTGTGCTCTTTCCTTAATATCTTCACCGTGATAGCTGTCTTCAGGGAGCTCTACTGCATCTTCGCCCTTGAAAATCTGCTGATAACGGATATCGAGTGAAAGACCGAATTTTTCAATCTGATTACCTGCGTCATTGATATAGAATTCACGTTCAACTTCGTAACCAGCCATATCAAGAACTGCTGCAAGACAATCACCTAAAGCACCGCCACGGGCATTACCCATATGCATAGGACCTGTTGGGTTTGCTGAAACGAACTCAACATTGATTTTCTTACCTTCACCATAGTTGCTTCTGCCGTAATCCTTACCCTGTGCCTTAACATCAAGCAAAATGTCAGCATAGAAGTCCTTTGAAAGTGTAAAGTTAACGAAGCCTGCACCTGCAACTGTACAAGAATCAAAGTATGTTCCGTCAAGTTCAATGTATTTTGCAACCAAGTCTGCAATCATTTTAGGTGCACGACGAAAAGCCTTTGCACAAACAAATGCGATATTTGATGAATAGTCACCGTTATCACGATTTGCAGGAACTTCGATGTTAAATGCAGGGATTGGTTCTGCAGGAATTTCGCCTTCACTTACAGCTTTACCAAGTGCATCAACAATAAGTGTATGTAATTCGTTAGTAGCCTGTTTAACTAATTTTGACATGCCTTTTTCTCCTTATTTTTCCTCAATATATATAATCATTGTGTTTTCTGATACAACGCCATTATTGAAATCAAGAGAATATCTCATTTTAAGAACTCCGCCTTTGTCATTTGTTGACCATTCTACTCGATTTCCGTATATCCCCATTGTCAGCTCACCATAAGGTGTTCTGTAAAATGTGTGATGTCGAACATTCTTTTCAACCATCATTTCAGAACTGAACTGACCGTTTCTTACAATACTTACTGTATCGTTTCCGAAAACAGTAATTGTTGTCTCTTCGGGACCTGTTTCTTCATTGTTTTCGATATATTCAATTATGCTTTTATCTTCTTCACAGGTTAATGTACCCACAACGGTCATTTCACCCGTATTGTCACCATTTTCTGTTCTTTGTTTGCTGACAATTCTTATAACTGCTTCTTTTTTCACTGTGCAAATTCCTTTTCCCATTTTTCAATTGCAAGAGTACAAAGCTTATCAATCAAATCTCCATATGAAATTCCGGCTTTGTCCATGAGCATAGGATACATACTGATATTTGTAAATCCGGGAAGTGTGTTTGGTTCGTTCAGAAGCACTGCACCGTCAGAATATCTTACAAAAAAGTCAACTCTTGCAAGTCCTGAACAACCCCAGGCCTTATATGCTCTTATTGCCTGTTCCTGAACCTCTTTTATTTTATCTTCACCGATTCTTGCAGGAATATGAAGTCCACTATCAGACTCATATTTTGCTTCAAAATCATAAAACTCATTGCTTGGCTCGATTTCACCGACTGCACCTGCAAACGGTTCATCATTACCCATAACTGCACATTCAACCTCTGCACCGAGAATTGCTTCTTCAACAACAACTCTTGAGTCAAACTGAAATGCATAATCAAGTCCACGCTGAATTTCTTCAAGTGTTTTCGCCTTAACAACACCAACTGATGAACCTGCATTAGCCGGTTTAATGAATACAGGAAGACCTAAATATTCTTCACATTCTCTTGCGAATTCTCTGCCACGATGTTCAAAATCATATTTTGTGATGTATTTCCACTTTGCCTGTGCAATTCCGTTTACATCACAGATAGCATTTGTCATTGCCTTATCCATACAAACCGCTGATGCCATTGTGTTACATCCAACATAAGGAATTCCGGCAACAGTCAAAAGCCCCTGCATTGTACCGTCTTCACCATTTTTACCGTGCATTACAGGGAAACAAACATCAATTCTGATTTTTTCATATCCGTTTTCATTGAATACAATTATACCTCTGTCAGCACGGTCACTTGAAATAACAGCTTTTTTAAGCTTTGACTTGCATTCAAGCCATCCGTCTTTTTTAAGATTGTTATAATCACCCTCATAAACAAACATTTCACCTTGTTTTGTAATTCCAAGCATTATAACATTGTATTTATCCTTTGGAATATTTCTGATAACAGATGTTGCCGATACACAAGAAACATCGTGTTCAGAAGATACACCACCGAAAATTATAAGAGCATTTTTCATATTCATCACCTTGCAATTTGGCATACTGCCACACTTAAATATATTTTAACACATTATATTTTCTGTTTCAATCATAATATTCACAAATTTTTAATGACAAATGGAAATAAATGTGTTATATTATATAGGATATATAATTTTTTGATTTGAGGTATTGAAAATGCTTGAAAGAAAAGAAGCTCTCGCACTTATCTTAAAAAACTGTTCAGAAAAGTTTGAACAGATTGGTTTTACTGCTGATGCTGTATGTGAAAATGGTGACGAAGCATATGTTGACTTTGCAAAAGACGATATTACAATCCGACTTCTCAGCCATGATAATCTTCTTGATGTTACAGAAAAAGCAGGTGACGGTGATTTTGTAAAGGTTGAATCAAACCTTCTCGACCTTGACTCCTTTGAGGAAAGAGACATTAAGTCTCTTTCAAACGAAATCTGTGAAACTGTTGGTTCATCATACGGCAAAAAAGCTCGTCAGGTTGCAAAAAAAGCTCCACAGACAATTTCAAAATCTGCAGCTAAAAACGGTACTGAATATGATGCAAACACTCTTGCAAGTCGTATTACAACTCTTTATCCTGAACTTAAGGATGCTTATAAAGAGAATTTCCAGACTTATGACGAATTCCTTGGTGAAGATTTCTTTGTAAATCACGCTAACAAGTATATTATGGATACAATCCGTTCATATGACAGTCAAACAATGAAGAAACTCTTCAAAATCTTAAGTGACATCTATGAAAACGGTTCAAATGATGTTCAGGACCTTGTTGTTGTTACAATTCTCGGTGAAATCAATAACGACGAAAAACTTCTCGAAAAATGTCGTGAACAGATTACTGATGACGATTTCTATGACACACTTGTTGCTGTTAATAAGTACTTGGCATCTCCTGCAGGTAAAAAAGCAAAGGAACTTATGAAAAATCCTCCTGCATACAAACCACCTAAAAAGAAGAATGGTGGTATGATGTCATCACTTATGGGTATGCAACCACCACAGCAGTAAAATTTAAAACAAACTACTGAAGGGACACTTTTGTGTCCCTTTTTTATATCCCAAACGCAACTTTATGATTATCAAATCGGGATTTATCAGGGTCTTAATGGGTGTCTCCTCTCGGCTCCCCTTGTCAGGGTGCGGGTGTCCGGTGGACACCTCTGCGAAGCAGAAGCACCGACCGAACCGGCAGGTGAGACTTAGCTGTCTGCGAAGCAGACTGAGGGGTAGTCAACTATACTATTAAACTATCTCTCCCTCCGTCAAAATCAAAGATTTTGCCACCTCCCTCGTCAGAGGGAGGCATAGATACATAATTTATCTCCACGACAAGTTATAATTTGATAAATCAATATAAAACCACTTGATTTATCAAAAAAATACTATTATAATATTTTACGAAACTTTATAACGAGATGTAGCGCAGATGGTAGCGCGCCACGTTCGGGACGTGGATGCCGCAGGTTCGAATCCTGTCATCTCGACCAAAATAACGAAAAGATGCTTTCAGGTGTCTTTTCGTTTAGTTATCCTTGCAAATGAAGATTCGAACCTCATGGAGGTTTGTGCGTTAAGAAAATGATTCGGTGAATCATTTTTAGCACAAAGCGATTGACGGGTACCGAAATTCGTAAGAATTTGGGTCGTCAATCGAGTAGTATGCAAGGCGTAGCCTTAGCAGACGGTCGAATCCTGTCATCTCGACCACAGACCCGAATTTTCTTGAAAAATTCGGGTTATCTTTTTTCAATAGGTGAAATTATGAGTAAACGAAACATTGATATGCTTAACGGTTCTTTATTCAAGAATGTTATTGCATACACTATTCCAATAATACTGACCGGATTTTTGCAACTTCTTTTTAATGCCGCTGACCTTGTCATAGTAGGTCGATTCTGTGGAAGCTTGTCTGTTGCTGCAGTCGGTGCAACAGGTTCAATCACAAATCTTATTGTTAATCTTTTTATTGGTCTGTCTGTTGGTGCAGGTGTTGTTGTAGCACAAGCTATTGGTGCGGGAGATAACAAAAAAACTCACAGAACAGTACATACTGCCATACCCACAGCTCTTGTCGGTGGTGTTATTCTTACAATAGTCGGTATCGGATTTTCAGAAACATTTTTAAAATGGATGGATACTCCCCAGGATGTACTTCCCTTATCTGCATTATATATGAAGATATATTTTGCAGGTATTATCTTTATGATGATTTACAATTTCTGTTCATCAATCTTGCGTGCAGCCGGTGATACAAAATCACCGCTTATATTCCTGACTTTAGCAGGAGTTATAAATGTTGTTCTCAATGTTATCTTTGTAACTGTTTTCAACCTTAATGTGGCAGGTGTTGCACTTGCAACTACAATTTCGCAAGCTGTTTCTGCAATTCTTGTAGTTATTGCACTTGTAAAACGAAATGATGCTTGCAAGCTTTATTTTTCAAAACTTAAATTTTATAAAAGCGAATTTTTGCAAATCATTAAAATCGGCTTACCTGCCGGAATTCAGGGCTCACTTTTTTCAATTTCAAATGTTATTATTCAATCATCAATCAATTCTTTCGGTTCAGTGGTAATGTCAGGAAATGCTGCTGCACTTAACATTGAAGGTTTTATGTTTGTCTGCCTTAATGCTTTTCATCAGACAACACTTAACTTCACAGGGCAAAATATTGGTGCAAATCAATATAAAAGAGCCAAGAAAGTCTTTCTCTTAAGCTTGCTTTGTGTATTTGTTGTGGGATTAGTTATTTCAGTCAGCGTTTATCTTGCAGGTCCTCACCTTTTGAAAATATATCTTCCCGATTCAGCTGAAGCTGTTCTTGTGGGTCAGATCAGACTTAAATGTCTTTGTCTTTCATACTGTCTTCTTGGTATGATGGATGTTTCCGGTGGTGGACTTCGTGGAATGGGTGTATCGTTTGCACCAATGATTATTTCAATTCTCGGTGTATGTGGTATTCGAATTGGATGGATTTACACAATTTTCCAGACACCCGAATTTCACACTCCTGAAACCATTTATCTGTCATATACAGTTTCGTGGGGCATCACATTTATTGCTCAGACTATTGCGTATTTCATTACATACAATAAACGAAAAAGGACGATTGTGAAATGAACCTGTCTAAATATCTTTTCTGCTATTTCACAGGTAATGAACCCCATAACGAGTCGGTACATTTTGCTGTTTCAGAAGATGGCTATAATTTTACAGCATTGAATAATAATGAGCCTGTGATAATTCAGACTCTCGGTAGAAAATGTTGTCGTGACCCATATATTTTCCGTGGTCAGGATGGCATTTTTCACATAATCGCAACGGATATGCGTTGCTATGACGGTTGGGCAAACAACAACTCAATGGTAATATGGGACAGCACAGACCTTATTAATTGGGAAAATGAAAGAATAATTGACTTTTCACAGTTTGAATCTACCAAAACAGCAAATCGTGTATGGGCACCACAGGTAGTTTATGATAAGAAAAAACAGGAATATATGATTTATTGGAGCAACAACAATGAGGATGAGGGTTGGCACACTATTCCTTGGTATGCATATACAAAAGATTTTGTGACACTTACAACCGAACCAGAAGTCTTATATAATCCTACAAGTGGTATGGCAGCCATTGATGGTGATATAATCGAAAAGGATAACAAATTCTATCTCTATGTTGCTGATGAAAAGCAAGACGGAATCTGTTATGTGATTTCCGACAACCTTTCAGGACCTTATACAGAGCCTGAAAACAACAGAATTTCTGTTGCTGATACCGCATTGGAAGGACATTGTACATATAAAATCCTTGGTACAGATAAATATATTCTTATTGCTGACCAGTTTAAGGCCGGTGGATATTTTATGCAGGAATCAACAGATTTGATTCATTTTACAAAGGTGGATAAGGACAAGCATTCTCTTGACCATCTTTCTCCTCGTCATGGTTCAGTTATGCACATTTCTGATGAGGAATATAAAAAACTTATTGAAACCTATCGTTAATTATTAATGTTTTTCTATTGACAACTTCAATTTCAAATGTTAAAGTAAAGAATATTTGTCGAAGGCGGAGTATATGAGAAAAGGTAATTTAATGAGTGTTCGTCACGACGTCAGAGTGCTTGATGCAACAATTCGTGACGGAGGACTTTGTAACAATTTCAATTTTACGGATGAATTTGTCCGTGAGCTTTACAAAACAAATATTAAATGTGGCGTTGACTATATGGAATTCGGTTACCGTGCAAGTCAAACTCTTTTTAATGAGAACAAATACGGTAAATGGAAATTCTGCAAGGAAGAAGACATTCGTGCAATCGTAGGCGAAAATGATTCTCCTATGAAAATTGCAGTTATGGTGGATGTTGGCAGATGCGATTACAAATCTGACTTCGTTCCAAAAGCAGACAGTATAATCGATATGGTTCGTGTTGCCTGTTATATTCACCAGATTCCGTCAGCTATTGAAATGATTAATTATTTCAATGAATTGGGCTACGAAACAACCTGCAACATTATGGCAATTTCTCAGGCAAGCTTTCATCAGATTGATGACGCTCTCCAGATGCTTAGTGAATCAAAGGTTGACGTTATCTATCTTGTGGACAGTTACGGCTCTCTCGTTCCTGAAAATGCAGTAGAGCTGGCAAAGAAATATCTTGAGTATGGTGAAAAATACAGTAAGAAAATCGGTTTTCATGGACACAACAATATGAATCTTGCTTATGCAAACACTATCGAAACACTTTCTTACGGTGTTTCTTATGTAGATGCAACTGCACTCTCAATGGGTAGAGGTGCAGGAAACTGTGCAATGGAGCTTATGTTGGGATTCCTTAAAAATCCTAAATACAGTACTTACAGTCTTTTACAATTTATCGATAACTATATGATTCCACTTAAAGAATCCGGTGTGCAGTGGGGTTTTGCACCACAGTATATGTTTACCGGTCAGCTTAACCGCCATCCAAGAGAAGCTATAAGGTTTACGGAACAAAAAAGAACGGATTACACAGAATTCTATAAAGAATTGCTTGAAAACTATTAACAGACATAAAAAATGGGCGTCTTCTCAGACGCCCATTATATTTATCATATCAAATACGAAAGCAAAAGTCAATAGAATTTCAAAATCTCTATGAGCATATTACACAAAATCTCTGTTTTAAATAATTAAAAAGTATCAACTTTGTACAAAATTACATATTGAAAAACTCTTTTTTCTGTGTTATATTATAGACACAGAAAGGAAACGGTGATTCCAATGTACAGGTAAATCACAACAGGTTCTTAAAAGAAAATAGAACTTAGTTTAAAAGAAAAAAGTTTAAGTGTAGCAAGCAGCACAGACGAAAATGATAAAAAATTTGATATAGATTTATTGCTTGCAAACTAAAGTTTATTTTCCGGATGAGAACCATGAGAAGTCTTCTGAAAATTGAAAATTAGGTTCCGATGCATAAAAGAGTCTCGCTTTTCGAGAATATGGATGACTGTAGAGAGTGTAGTGGAGTTGAAAATCAAAAACAGGAAGACTAAAGAATCTGTAGAATGAGAGGTAGTAAAAAGATGTTAGATATCAAGAGTGAACAGAAGTAACCCTCCGAGCCAGTGAAAGATGTGTAAAGAAACATCGGCTCCGAGGGTTATTTCATTTTTATAATCACTTTTCGAATATCTGTTCATTACGTCCTGATGGGACGATTTTTTATGCCCTGAACACTTGATTTTTTGAATTTTTGTTGAAATAGCCTTTTAAGAGTATTATAATCTATGAGTTACTAATCGTTCAACCGCAAATAAATAATAAGGAGGGAATCCGATGAGGTGGATTAAACTTCACGAACCTGTCAAGGTTCCTATTTTCAAAAACGCTTTATTTGCCTTGAAGCTCATTTGGCAAGCAGATAAAAGACTTTTAATCGGCTATCTTGTTACAGAAATCTCTAACAAGGTATTATCTATGTATGTTCAGAACATCTTATTTCTGAAGGTCCTTTTAAGCATTATTGATGGCGATGCTGATTTCAGAACATATTTTACTTATCTTTTACTTTTCTTCGGTGTGTATTTGCTTGTAAATGTCATATCTGCATTTGCCGAAAGAACAAGACTGATTTCCACCAAAATTGTACTTAAAAAGCTTAATAATAAGATTTTCGAAAAAGCTGCACAGCTTGATGTAAGTTGTTACGAAAACCCTGAATTCTATGATAAGTATCAACGAGCAACTCTTGTTCTTTCATCAAGCTACTTTGACCTTATTTGTTGGGATGTTGCTGCAATTATCGGTGGTATTATTGCACTTATTTGTGTTGTCACAACCGTTACAGTTATAAATCCTTTATATCTTTTATTCCTGTTGCCTGTCACACTCGTATTTGTTATTGAAATATACAAGAGCAAAGCTGTTTACAAGCGTGACCTTGAAATGACAACTAATAACAGAATCAAGGCATATACACAGCGTACAATGTTCCTTAAAGAGTATTCAAAGGATATGAGAACTTCAAATATTTTTGCCGTATTAATCGACA
Source organism: Candidatus Fimenecus sp. (assembly GCA_045631225.1). Lineage (GTDB taxonomy): Bacteria > Bacillota > Clostridia > Oscillospirales > Acutalibacteraceae > Fimenecus. The sequence goes on along the minus strand of JAZQUG010000025.1, from coordinate 13,191 downwards.
GGTTCAAAAAGGCAATTGATGGAAACGTTGAAATTCTTAAAAAATATGGTCTTAAACTGTTTATTTACAGTATGCTCAGTTCACTTTTCAGTGATTTTATACCTATTATCGGTACATATGCACTTGCAGGATATCAATTTATTTACACAAAAGCACTGACTATTTCAGACTTTTCTGTTGTTCTTTCATCAATCAACTCTGTGCGTGACTCAACAATGAGTATTGCAGAAGGCTTTGACGAGCTTTCACAGATGGCTCTTTACTTCCAGAATCTGAGAGATTTCTTTGATTATGAGCCAAAGATAACTGATGGTGGCAAAGAAGCCGATACATTCCGGAGTCTTGAATTTAGAAATGTAAGCTTTAAATATCCTGACACAAGCAAGGTTATTCTTAAAAATGTATCATTCAAAATAAACCGTGGTGAAACTATTGCCGTTGTCGGTATCAATGGCGCAGGTAAATCAACTCTTGTAAAACTGCTTTTGCGTTTTTACGACCCTGATGAAGGCGAAGTTCTTTACAATGGTGTAAATGTAAAAGAATACAATGTTGCTTCTTTAAGAAATGCTTTTGCAACTGTTTTTCAGGATTACAAAAACTTTGCAGTCTCCGTTAACGAAAACATTATGTGCCATGAATGCAATGATGAAGAAAAGGAACTTGCAGAAAAGGCACTTCGTCAGAGTGGTGTTTGGGACAAAATCCAAAGTCTTCCTAAAGGCGCTGACACAGTCCTTACCCGTGAATTCGAGATTGACGGTGCAGGACTTTCAGGTGGCGAAAATCAGAAAGTTTCGGCAGCCCGTCTTTTTGCAAGAGACTTTGAAATAGCAATTCTTGACGAACCAAGCTCGGCTCTCGACCCTATTGCAGAATATAAAATGTATGAAAACTTAATCGAGGTAACTAAAAATAAAACTGTTATCTATATTTCACACAGACTTTCAAGTGCTGTTCTTTCTGACAGAATTTTCGTTCTTGGTAACGGTACAATTCTTGAGTCAGGCTCACACAGTGAGCTTATGGCACAGAATGGCGAATACAGCAAGATGTTCACACTTCAGGCATCAAGCTATAAAGGAGAAAGTGAGGTGAGTGAAAATGTTTAAGAAAAAGGAAAAAGAAAAGACAGTTCACTCAATGCCTTCTAACATTTTCTTCTTTGTAAAGCTTCTTTTCAGCGTATCTCCCCTTCTTGTCCTTGGTGAATTTATGTGGGGACTTTTAATGATTCTTCCAAACAACCTTATCCGTGTTATTGGTGTTAAGTATATCATTGACGTTGTAACAGAGGGCAAAGACCTCCACAGAATTTTCTATGCAGTTGTTGTAATCGGTTTGATTTTAGTCGGTTCAACTGTAATTTCATGGTTATTCCGTGAATTTTACTGGAATATGGAAAGAGAAAAGCTTTATTATGGCCTTAATCAGAAGCTTTATGATAAAGCAAGAAGTCTTGACCTTGAATCATACGACAATCCTGAATTTTACAACAACTTCATTCTTACAATTGAATCTTCTTCAGGTAATATACAGAATCTTTTAGGTCTTGTAAGAATGTATGTGGGACATATCATTTCACTCATAACTGTTTCATCTGTATTGTTGACTATTGACCCTTGGTGTCTTGTAATTATTCTTGTTGTTATCTGTGTATTTTTACCTATCAGTAAAAAAGTCGGTTCACTTATGATGGAAAGACGAATTGATAATGCAAAATACCACAGACGTGCTGACTATTTCCAACGCATTTTCTATTTACAGGATTACGCAAAGGAAGTCAGAATGAATAACATTTCACCGTTGCTTATGGACAGATATAACGATGCTGCTGATGATGTTATCAATAATCAGAAGAAATACTGGAATAAGATTTCAGCACTTAACTGTACACAGAAGGTTGGTGTTCAGGGACTTGGTTTTATGTTTGTCCTGCCACTTTATCTCGGGTATTGTGTACTTGTTAAAGATACTCTTTCAGCCGGTGACTTTGTCGCTACATTCAATGGTGCTCACGCTGTTGCTATGTCATTCCAGTTCCTTACAATCTGGGCATTGGCCCGTTTCTCGGAACAAGGTAAAATGATTGACAAATATCGTGAATTTCTCAATGCTGATTTTAAGATTAAAAACGGTGGCAAGAAAGCCAAAAAAACTGAACCTCGTGAAATTCAGATTAAGAATCTGTCATTCACATATCCTAACAACGACAAACCAACACTTGAGGACATCAATCTTACTATCAAGCCTTATGAAAAAATTGCATTGGTTGGTTATAATGGTGCGGGTAAAACAACACTTACAAACTTGTTATTAAGACTTTATGATGCAACTGAAGGTGCAATCCTTATTGATGGTGAGGACATAAGAAATGCAACTGCAGAGTCACATCGCGACAGATTTGCTGCAGTATTTCAGGATTTCCAGATTTTCTCATGCAGTCTTGGTGAAAATGTTGCACTTGACATTAACCTTGACGAAAAGAGAGTTTGGAACGCTTTGAAAAACAGTGGCTTCAGCAAGGAACTTAAAAACGGAATCAATTCAGAGCTTCTTCGTGAATTTGACGATGATGGCGTTATGCTGTCAGGTGGTGAAGCACAGAAAACCGCTATTGCACGAGCATTCTACAAGGATTGTCCTTATGTTATTCTCGACGAACCGAGTGCAAACCTTGACCCTGTTGCTGAGTACAATCTTAATCAGGCAATGATTGAAGCAGCAGACCAAAAAACTGTTATTTTCATTTCTCACCGACTTTCAACAACCGTTAATGCAGACAGAATTTATGTTATGGAAAACGGAAGAATCATTGAAAGTGGCAGTCACCAGGAATTAATGGAGCTTGGTGGTACTTACGCCTATATGTTCAATCTTCAGGCAGAGAAATATAAGACTGAATAAACAAAAAGACTCGGTAGAAATACCGAGTTTTTTTCACATAAAGAAACAATCAAAAATGCGCCCACATTATATCCAGTAGCAGGTTTTCAAAAATCTTTTTATCATCACATAAAACATATTGTTTCTTCTTGTTAATTATAGGTCAATTACACCCTAATGTCAATAGGTCAATTTGACATAATATTAATTGGGTGATATTATGAACAGATTAAAAGAATTGCGAATCGAACGTGGATATACACAAATCAAAATGCAGATGTTAACCGGAATCGACCAGAGCGATTATTCAAAAATCGAACGTGGAGTAAGATATTACACTTTTGAACAATGTGTCAAGATTGCAAAAGCATTGAATACAAGTATGGACTATCTTGCAGGTTTAACAGATGTAAAAGAACCCTATCCACCTGCAAAATAACACAATTGCAATTAATATGTAATTGTGTTACAATATTCCAAACAAAATAAAGGAGTATATTTATGTTATCTGTTATTCGTTACATAACTGCTATCGTTATGGTAGCATTTAATCTTTTTAACTTCCTTTTCAACGATTATGCTTATCCTGCATTATCAAGAAAAGACGCTTATCTTTTCGTTTATTTCACAGGTAACTCTGTTGAAGAACAACGAATCAATATGGCAATAAGCTCTGACGGTTACAGATTTCAGGCACTTAATGATAACAAGCCTATTATCGACCAGAAATTAGGTACAGAATGTTGTCGTGACCCTTATATACTTAAAGGTCAGGACGGTTGCTACTACATTATCGCAACTGATATGGATGCAAATCTTGGTTGGACATCTAACCACGCTCTCGTAACCTGGAAATCAGAGGACCTTATTAACTGGACTGACGAAACAGTAATCGACATCCGTGAGCTTGGCGGAGAATTTGCAAACACTACCCGTGCTTGGGCACCACAGGCAATCTGGGACCCTGAAGTAGAGATGTATATGGTTTACTGGGCACACTCAACTGTTGAAAACGATATTGCAGGTCATTATTACGCATACACAAAGGATTTCAAGACATTTGAAACTGAGCCAAAACCACTTTATGGTCGTTGGGAAGAAGGTATTCAGTGTATTGACGCTGACATCGTTTATAATGAAAAAAACGATTATTACTACCTCTATTTCAAATATGACGAAACACAGAAAATTGCTTATGTTAAGTCAAAGAGTCTTACAGGACCTTATGATACAGAAGAGCCTGTAATCGTATCTCTCGGTTATTTTGGTGTTGAAGGCAGCACAATGTACAACATCAACGGTACTGACAAATGGGTTATGATTATGGACGAATACGGCACAGGTCATTTCTATACACAGCAGACAAGTGACTTCGAAAACTTTAAACGAGTTAATCGTGACATTACTGCTATGGACCACTTAAAACCTCGTCACGGCTCAGTTGTTACAATTACAGAAAAAGAATACAAAGCTCTTAAAAACGAATTTGGTGTTCAGGAAATTCCTGCTAACCCAACAATTAAATAAGCATTGAAAAAGCCACTCACTACGAGTGGCTTAATTTTTTATTTAAGATATTCCAAAATACTTTCTTTGTCGCCTGTGATTTTGCCCTGTGCATAGGTATCTCGTCCGCCACCTTTACCGTTAAAGGCTTTGTTAAGATTCTGCACCTGTTCTCTTACATTATTTTCCTTACTTGAAACAACATAAATGTAATTGTCGTTATCTGTATTTGAGAAAAGATAACAATATTCAAATTCTTCCATAAGCTTGTTCGAACAATTTCTCAATTCATCATAAGAAACACTATCAATGAACACACAAACATTATTTCCGCTGATGTGCTTTTCCATTTTAAGTGAAGCCATTTCAGCCATAAGCTTTTTGTTCTCTGCTCTCATATTAGCAAGTTCAGCCTGTATTCTTTCAACAGACTCTGCAATTTCAAATCTCTTTGCAGAAAGCATATTCATAACAGATTTATTGGTTGTATGCAGATTCTGATAATCATTAAGTGCCAATACACCACAAATCATTTCAATTCGTGTGCCCTTTTTATATGGAATGAATGAAAGAATTTTGATAATACCGATTTCACCTGTTTTTGCAACGTGAGGTGCACAGCAAGCACAAAGGTCATAGTCCTCAATTTCAATAAGACGGACACCCTCTGTAATATCAAGCTTACTGCGATAATCGTAATCAGGTAATTCCTGTGCAGTCGGATATATAGCTTTTACACTCTTATTATCATAAATTGCCTTGTTTGACTTTATTTCAACTTCTCTTATGTTGTCTTCTGTCAAAGGACCGTCAACATCAAGAGTTATAAGAGAATCATTCATATGAAATCCCACATTGTTGTAACCGAAAAGGCTATGAATCACACCTGAAACAATGTGTTCACCCGTGTGATTCTGCATTCTTACAAAACGACTATCCCAATCAAGTTGACATTTCACTTCTTCATTTTCTGTAAATGCTTTATTGACCTTATGATAAATCACATCTTTTTTAATCTGTACATCAAGGACATCTGCATCACCTATTTTACCTTTGTCAGCATCTTGTCCACCACCCTCAGGGAAAAAAGCAGTTTCATTAAGGACAACAAAATATGCACCGTCTTTTTCTTCACTTGACACAACAGTTGCAGAAAACTCCTTTATATATGAATCATTTTCGTAAAGTTTAACTGTAGGTTTAATCATTCAAAACACCTCTTTGTAATTATACTAAATATCAACCACTTTATCAACTATTTGTTTATTGTAATCAATCTTTTATTATGTTAGAATTAGTCCATACCACAATAAGTACGAGGTAAAAGTATGTTTTATTGCGATAACCTGAAAATCAGAGATGAATTCGGCAGAGAAAGAATTTTCCGAGGAATAAATCTCTGTATCAAAGAACACAATGCAAACAAGTTTCTTGTCCACAAACGACTTTTTAAGAAAAAAGTTTTTAAGGATATGAAGTCTGTTGGTGTAAACATTGTGCGACTTGGCATTACCTGGTCTGCTATTGAGCCACATGAAGGCAAATACAACGACAGACTTATTTCTGCTCTTAAAGAATTTATTGACAAGTGTGCCCAAAATGATATTTTTGTTATGTTCGATATGCATCAGGATTTGTTCTCACACTATTTTCACGGTGATGGTGCTCCAACATGGGCTATTGATTCGTCTTATGAGAATCCTCGTCAATATGCTATCTGGGCAGAAGGATATTTCTATATGCAAGGTGTTCAGAAGGCTTTTAACGATTTCTGGATAAACAGAAACGATATACAGACCAAGTTTGTAAAGATGTGGTCTTATGTGGCAGCATCTCTTTCAGATTGCGAAAATATAATCGGTTATGACTACTTAAATGAGCCATACATACATAAAGACGGCAGAAAAGTATTTCTTACTCTTTCATCAAACGTTATAAAAACAGCATATGGTAAGGATGTAAATTTCGAAAAATATTTTAATAACTGCAAAGACAAAACAGGCTTTGCAAAAATGGCTCTTAAGATTTATTCTTTTATCCGTACACGAAAAGGTCTTCACAATCTTCTTGAGAAAATGGATAGTGAAGAAAAATTTTATGATTCAATCAATGGTCTTTCAATGTTCACAAACGAATTTAACAAAGACTATTATCAACCATTTTTTCATAACGTCAGTAACACTGTAAACAAGACGGGAATTTTCAATTTCTTTGAGCATAGTTACTATGCAAACCTTGGATTACCATTTGAGATTGAAAAGAGAAACAATGATATATATTCTCCACACGCATACGACATCTTTATAGATTCACCTTTATACAACAAATATTCTAGTAACAATCGTATAAAGTGCATAATATCCGAAATCAGAAAAAATCAGTTGAAAATGAATGTTCCTGTGCTTTTCGGTGAATGGGGCGGTGGTGCACCGGGTCATGAATGGATTGAGCATATTGATTTTATTATGGGTGAATTCGAAAAGAATCATTGGAGCAGTATTTATTGGGGGTACAACTTCAAAAAAGATGAATTAGAAAAGGTGTTTAACCGACCTTATCCCGTTGCTGTCTGTGGCGATATTGAAGAAATCAAAACCGACAGTAAAAATCGTAAATTCAGTTTAATATGGACATGCGAAAGGGAATTTCCTGATAATTTAAAAACAGAAATTTATGTTCCATATAAAGGTCTTGTTAAATACGAAAATAAAATTGGAAAAAATGAAATTGTAATTGAATATTAAAAAATTAAGGTCATTCTGATATTGCTCGGAATGACCTTAAATATTTGTAGTGATGTGTTCTATATTTACCATCCCGAAAAATTGTAAATTTTACACCAACAACAAAAGGTGGTGCAAAAAACACCACCTTAATTCATATAAAATTATTTTTATGCCTTAAGCTTCTTTTCAAGAAGTTCCTTGATTACTGCAGGGTCACCTGCGCCACGAAGCTCCTTCATACAAGCACCGAAGAGAGCCATAAGAGCCTTTTCCTTACCGCTTCTGAAGTCCTGTACTGCTTTTTCGTTCTGTGCAATCACAGTATCAATAACGCCTTCAATAGCAGAAGAATCGAATTTCTTATCAAGGCCATTTGCCTTAACGAATTCTACAGGGTCAGCGTTGTCTTCAACAACTGCAATAAGAACCTTCTTACCTGCATTTCTGTTAATCTTACCACTGTCAACCATCTTGATGATTGTAGCGAGAGTTTCAGCAGTCATTGTAAGGTCGTTAAGTGTTTTGCCGTCCTTACGGAGAACACCTGCACAGTCAGTAAGAATCCACGCTGCAGTATCCTTTGGATTACAGCCCATTGCGATAATATCATCAAGCATTTTTGCAATTTTATGGTTAGAAATGAGCATATCAATTTCTTTTTCAGAAATGCCAACTTCACGATACTGTTCAGCCTTTTCATCAACTGCAGTTGGTTTATTAGCCTTGATTTCCTCAAGCCATGCATCATCAATGATAATAGGCATAAGGTTTGCATCAGGGAAATAACGGTAATCTGCTTCAGTTTCCTTGTTTCTCATTGCAAATGTCTTACCACTTACATCATCAAATCTTCTTGTTTCCTGAACAAGCTCTTCAATTTCATATTCAAGAGCATCCATATGACGCTGTGATTCGTACTTGATTGCTCTTTCAATAGCCTCAAATGAAGCCATATTCTTGATTTCAGTACGAACACCGAATTCTGTGCTGCCAACAGGACGAACAGAAATGTTAACGTCACATCGCATAGCACCTTCTTCACATTCTGAAATGCCACTTGAACGGAACATTGACTTAAGCTTATTAAGATATGTTACAACCTCTTCTGCACTACGGAAGTCAGGCTGTGTAACGATTTCGATAAGCGGAACACTTGTACGGTTAAAGTCAACGAATGATGAATTACCGCTGTGAACAAGCTTACCTGCGTCTTCTTCCATATGAATCTGCTTAATTCTGATATCTCTTGTGCCTTCACTTGTCTTAAGTGTTACGCAACCGTCAGTACAGATCGGATGATTAATCTGTGTAATCTGGTATGCACAAGGAAGGTCAGGATAATAGTAGTTTTTCTTATCAAATGTTGTGTAACGATTGATGTTACAGTTAAGCATAAGACCTGCAGTAACTGCAAGTTCAACAACTCTCTTGTTCATAACAGGTAACATACCCGGCATACCTGAACAAGCAGGACAAACGCAATCGTTAGGTTCGTTTGCAGCAGAGTGACCACCGCAAGAACAGAAAATTTTTGATTCAGTACTTAACTCAACGTGAGTTTCAAGGCCCATGACAAGTTCGTATTTCATATTATTTGTCCTCCTTTTCAACACTGTGAGCAAGACTTAAAAGTGTACTTTCAGAGAAATGGTTACCCATAAGCTGAACACCGTTTGTAACAAGAGCAGGAACACCAACAAGGTTTGGTACTGCTGTGAACACGCTTTCCTCAAACACTTTACCGAATGCATCTTTAATATCGTATGCTTCGTATGCTGCTTTACTGCAAGCAGGAGTAAGAACTGCATCAAATTCACTGAATGCTTTCTTGAGTCCTTCTGCAACTACACGACGAACACGAAGTGACTTATCAAAGCAATCCTTATAACGATTCTTTGAAAGAACATCTGAACCGTAAAGGATAACTGCCTTTGTAAGGAAGTTAAATCCTTCAGTTCTTGTGTTTACATATAATTCGTCAATGTTCTTATATTCTTTTGCACGGTAACCGAATTTAACACCGTCATAACGAGAAACATTGTTGCAAGTTTCAGCACACATAAGAATCTGCCATGCTGTGTTTGCAATTTCAGCCATATCACAACTGATTTCTGTAACCTCAACACCATTTGCACGAAGTGAATCAGCAAATGCCAATACCTTTGCTTTTGTTTCATCGTCTGCTTTATCAAGTAAGAATTTATTGATAGCAACTTTCTTGCCCTTTACATCTGTAATAGAGTAGTCATAAGTGTCGTTTTTAAGACTTGTACCGTCTTTGTCATCATGACCTGCAATAACGCCCATAATTTCAGCTACTTTTTCTGCATCTTTAGCATAAACACCAATCTGTTCACCTGATGCTGCACAAGAAATCACACCATAACGGGAAACTGTACCGTAAGTTGGCTTTAAGAAATCAACACCGGCTAAAGCTGCTGCTCGTCTTGTTGAACCATTCATATCAACGCCAAGTACAGCTTCAACTTCACCATTTGCAACAAGTGTTGCTGCTGAGCCTTCAAGTTTGTCTTCCTGTGGTGCATAGTATGAAAATTCACCAACAAGGTCAAGACCGAATTCGCCAACGTTAGTTTTTCCTGATACTGTATAGCCTTTGTTTTCAAGTCGGGTAACTGCCTCAGCACTGAAAAGAGGCTTGAATCCATCTAAAATATGTGAACCTGCAGTTGTAACAACATCTTTAACGAGTATTGTATCGTCAACTGCGATATTGCCTTTTTCACTGATTTGTGTTGCATAATATTTCATTACTATTCACCTCACTTTACAAGTCTTGGTACTTGCCAGCTGTCTTCATTTCTTTCAGGAGCACCTTCGAGAAGGCTTTCTCTTGAGAAATTCTGTTTGCGTACATCTTCACGAAGTACATTTTCCATTGGCATAACGTGTACCATTTCTTCAACATTTTCTGTATCAATAGTTCTAAGCTTTGCTTCACTATCAAGCATTGCTGTGAAAATTCCCTGCATTACTGCTTCTTCATCTTCTGTAAGAGATAACTGGTTAAGCTGTTGTGCATTTGAGAAAGTTGAGCGTTTGCCCTGTGCTTTCTTTGAACCGCCACCAACTGCAGCCTGACGCTGCGCAAGAGCACTGCCGTTACCGAGAAGATGAACATCTTCAAGCTGTTGATTTGTAACTTCACTTGGTGCACCAAGTAACAAGTCCTGAGCATTACCATTAAGTGGGAATGCAATAACATCAAGGATTTTTTCTTCGTCTGTAAGAAGCATTACCATACGGTCAATACCAGGTGCCATACCTGCATGAGGAGGTGCACCATACTGGAATGCTGTATATAAAGCATTGAAACGCTTTTTAAGTTCTTCTTCGTCATAACCTGCAATTTCAAATGCCTTTTTCATAATTTCGTTATCGTGGTTACGAACAGCACCTGAAGCTAACTCGATACCGTTACAAACAAGGTCATACTGATAAGCCAAAACTTCAGTAGGGTCTTTTGTAAGGAGTGCTTCCATACCACCCTGTGGCATTGAGAATGGGTTGTGTGTGAAGATTGTTTCGCCTGTTTCCTCATCATTTTCATACATTGGGAAATCAACAACGAAACAGAATTCAAATGCATCGTCACGGATTAAATCAAGCTGTTCTTTACCTGCAAGCCAGTTACGAATCATACCGGCTTTTTTCTCTGTATTGTTTTTCTTTTCATCACAGATAAAGAAGAGTGTTTCACCCTCTTTAACTCCTGTAAGTTCTGTAATTTCAACTTTCTGTTCTTCGCTTAAGAATTTTGCAATAGGACCTGCAAAAACGCCATCCTTAAGTGTGATATAGCCAAGACCACCAAGTCCTACTTCATTTGATGTTGCGAATTTCAGTGAGTCTTCAAAGAATTTCTTTGACTTACCAGCACAGTCAGCAACGATACCACGAACAGGCTTACCCTTGAAAGCAGGGAAATTAACACCTGCAAAGAATTCTGTCAAATCACAGATTACAAGTGGGTTACGAAGGTCAGGTTTATCTGAACCATAAGTCATCATAGCATCAGCATAAGTGATTCTACGGAATGGCTTAGGAGTAACCTTTTTATCTGTAAATGCTTTGAATGTATCGTAAATTAAGTCTTCACAAACATCAAGAACTTCTTCCTGAGTAGCAAATGCCATTTCAAAGTCGAGCTGATAGAATTCACCGGGTGAGCGGTCGGCACGAGCATCTTCATCACGGAAACAAGGTGCAACCTGGAAATAACGGTCAAAACCTGAAACCATAAGAAGCTGTTTGAACTGCTGCGGAGCCTGTGGAAGAGCATAGAACTTACCAGGATGCTTTCTTGATGGAACAAGGAAGTCACGAGCACCTTCAGGTGATGATGCAGTAAGAATTGGTGTCTGCATATCAAGGAAGCCTTTTTCTTCCATCTTGTTACGAAGATGACGGATAATCATTGAACGCTTAACAAGATTATCATGATTCTTTGGATTACGAAGGTCAAGGTAACGATATTTAAGACGAACCTCGTCCTTACTCTGTCTTGATGCTCTTACATCAAATGGGAGCATATTCTTACTCTTACCTAAAATCTGAAGACTGTCAGCAACGAGCTCAACATAACCTGTTGCAATTTTTTCGTTTACTGTGTCAGGGTCACGTTTTTCAACAGTACCGCTAACAGAAATAACAGTTTCACGGTTTACATTTTTTACCAATTCTTCGTTGTGAATAACAACCTGAGTAACACCCGTATAGTCACGGATGTCAACGAAGATAACGCCACCGTGGTCACGGACAACATCAACCCAGCCTGCAAGCTGAACAGGCTTTCCGATATGCTTGTCACAGATGTCGTTACAGTATAGTGTTCTGTACATTTTTGTCTACCTCCATTTTATCCCGAGTAATACAAAAAGCCCCGGGAATACTTAAAATATTCCCGGGACGAGTAATTAAAATAAATACCCGCGGTGCCACCCGCATTGATATGAAAAAACATATCCTCTTTTAATTATTAAATTAGTATTGCACTTGGAGTGTTCCCAAAGCTTACTACTCATCTCAAACACGCTTTCAGTCGGTGACGTGCTCTCCCTGTCAGACTTTCCACAAAAGCCGAGTCTCCAATTGGTATTATAACAAAAAATGAATTTTTGTCAATAAATTTTTCATTATTTATAGTATGCAAAATTTTCTTATTTATACACAAATTAAATTGCAAACAAATTATAATCTGATGAAAAACTTATATACAAAAAAATACCGTCAGTCCGAGGACCAACGGTATCATAAACGTAATTTTAAACTTAAGCTTTGTTAGCTGAACCGAAAAGTTCAATCTTTTCTTTAACTGTAGCCTTGATTGCTTCACAACCAGGAGCTAAAAGCTTTCTTGGGTCGAAGCCCTTGCCCTGAAGGTCCTTACCTTCTTCAATGTACTTTCTTGTTGCTTCCTGGAATGCAAGCTGACATTCTGTGTTAACGTTGATTTTTGAAACACCAAGAGAGATAGCCTTCTGAATCATATCAGCAGGGATACCTGTACCACCGTGGAGAACGAGAGGCATTGTGCCTGTTTCTTCCTGAACTGCTGCAAGAGTTTCAAATGAAAGACCTGCCCAGTTTTCAGGATATTTACCGTGGATGTTACCGATACCTGCTGCAAGCATTGTAACGCCGAGGTCAGCAATCATCTTGCATTCGTCGGGATCTGCACATTCGCCTGCGCCAACAACGCCGTCTTCTTCGCCGCCGATTGAACCAACTTCAGCTTCGATTGAAAGGCCTTTTTCTTCGCAGATAGCAACTAATTCTTTAGTTTTTGCAATGTTTTCATCAATTGGGTAGTGAGAACCAACAAACATAATTGATGAGAAACCTGCTTCAATACAAGCTTTTGCACCTTCATAAGAACCATGGTCAAGGTGAAGAGCAACAGGAACTGTGATGTTGAGACCTTCAAGCATACCTTCAACCATACCTACAACAGTCTTGTAACCGCACATATATTTACCCGCACCTTCAGATACACCGAGGATAACAGGAGAATTCATTTCCTGTGCAGTAAGAAGAATTGACTTTGTCCATT
>JAZQUG010000024.1:0-30745 GCA_045631225.1 Candidatus Fimenecus sp. | reverse complement strand
TTTATCGGGATGATAAGAAACTAATCCGCTCCCTCCGTGAGGGAGCTGTCGAACGAAGTGAGACTGAGGGAGTAAACGTAAAACCAACAAACTCCCTCCGTCATTTTCTTGCGAAAATGCCACCTCATTACTCGCCTGTCGGCTCAGACAGCGCTTCAGCTTCGCAGAGGTGTCCACCGGACACCCGCGCCCTAAATGAGGGAGGGTAATTGGACATCCCTACAAATTATAATTTACAGAAATTAATTCCGTTAAAACATTGTGTATTTTTAAAAATATACAGTTTACTTTTTCTGTATTATATAGTATAATATCCTATGATTATACTCACTGAAATGAAAAGGTGGTTTCGTAATGAAAGACAACAAAAAAACTTTGAAAAAGCTCGGTCTTGCTGTTGGTATTCCGTCAGCAGTTGCTTTTGCTTTAAGAGCAACTTATACAGGCATCCGTTACGGTAAAAAAAGAGCTAAAGATACTGTTCCTGTAGCAACTACTGATGATTTGGATTTAACTGATGTTCACTTTACTGCACACAGAGGTCTCTCCTCTGTTGCACCTGAAAATACACTTGAAGCCTTTCGTGAAGCTGCAAAATATAACTATTATGCTCTTGAATGTGACGTTCATTACACAACTGACGGCAAATGGGTAATCATTCACGACTATATGCTTCAGTCAATGGCCAAAGAAAAAGGCGATGTTAAGACCTGGTCTTATGAAGACCTTAAAAAGGTTAAGTTTACAAACGGTGCAAATATCGATAAGTATCCTGATGCAGGTGTTTGCCTTGTTGAAGAATATATCGAAATCTGTAAAGAAGCAAATATTAAACCTATGATTGAGGTTAAGGACAAGCGTGTTGATAAGGTTAAGAGCCTTCTTGATATTATCCGTGCTTATGATATTGAAGATGATGTTATTGTTATTTCTTTCCACGCATCTGTTCTTCGTGAATTCAAGCGTCTTTCACCTGATATGGATTTATGGCTTCTTGTTCATAGCATTAAAGATGAAAAGCTCCACGAATGTATCGAAAATGGTTTCGGTGTTGCTTTTGAAGCAAAAAGAGCACTCAGAGACCTTGATAAAATTCAGAACATTCATAACAATCAGCTCACAGCAGCTTGCTGGACAGTTGATACACCTGAGTTACTTAAGACTATGGTTGAACATGGTGTTAAATACATTACAACAAACGCAATTCTTCCTGAATAAGGGATATGAATCCCTCCACCGTCTTCGACGGTCCCTCTCACTTTAACAAGAGAGGCAATAATTGGCAAAGAGGTTAAATAAATGACAGACTGCAAGAAAATTGCTGAATTGATTTTCAGTGATGTGGACAAGTCCACAGAATATTACGAAAAACTTTTTCCTGTAAGAGATTTGCCTGAAGGTGCAAGAGTAACAAGATTTGCTCCAAGTCCGACAGGTTATCTCCACTTTGGTGGTCTTTATGCAGGTTTCGCATCAAAGCTTACTGCGGACACAACCGGTGGCGTTTTTATGCTCCGTATTGAAGATACTGACAAAAAGCGTGAAGTTGAAGACGGTGTTACAGGTATCGTAACAGGTCTTAATGCTTTTGGTGTTGGACCTGATGAAGGTGTCACAGGTTTCGGTACAGAAATAGGTGACTACGGCCCATACACACAAAGTCAGCGTAGAGATATTTATCGTGCTTTTGCAAAAAAACTTATGGAAGAAGGCAAGGCTTATCCTTGCTTCTGTACTCCTGAAGAGCTTGATGAAATCAGAGCAAAACAGGAAAATGAAGATATCAAAGGTTACTATGGCCCTTATGCAAAATGCCGTGACCTTTCTGATGAGGAAATAATCGAAAAAGTCAACGCCGGTATTCCTTTTACTGTTCGTCTTCGTTCAACAGGTGATATTTCCAGAAAAATCAAATTCGAAGATATGATTAAAGGTAAAATAGAAATGAGTGAAAATGTGAATGATGTTGTCGTTTTAAAGGCTGACGGAATTCCTACTTATCACTTTGCTCATGCCGTTGATGACCACCTTATGAGAACAACACACGTTGTCCGTGGTGACGAATGGATTGCATCAGTACCTACTCATATTGAACTTTTCAGAGCACTTGGAAACAAGCCTCTTAAATACGCTCACATTGCTCCTATTATGAAAGAGGAAAACGGTGGTAAGCGTAAGCTTTCAAAGAGAAAAGACCCTGAGGCAAATGTTTCATTTTATATTGAAAAAGGTTATCCTGAAGCTTCTGTTAAAGAATATATGCTTACAATTCTCAATTCAAACTTTGAGGAATGGAGAAAAGCAAACAAGACAGAAGATATCAGCAAATTCCCGTTCAACCTTAAGAAAATGAGTGTTTCAGGTGCACTTTTTGATATGGTTAAATTTAACGATGTATCAAAAAATGTAATTTCCGTTATGACTGCTAAACAGGTTTATAAACTTGTTACAGATTGGGCAAAAGATTACAACGAAACACTTTATAAACTTTTTGTTGACGATAAAGAAAAAGCAACTGCTATTCTTAATATTGACAGAGATAATCCAAAGCCAAGAAAAGATATTGCATGTTGGGAAGAAGTACAGAATTATGTTTCATTCTTCTACAATGAGCTTTATGATGCTGATTACACTCTTCCTGAACATATCAGCAAGGCTGATGCAGATGAAATTCTTACAAAATATAAGGAAGTTTACTCTGCAGACGACAGCAAAGAAGAATGGTTCAATAAAATCAAAGAGCTTTGCACAGCATGTGGTTATACTCCTAATGTTAAGGAATACAAACAGAACCCTGATGCTTTTAAAGGCCATGTAGGTGATGTTTCAACAGTAATCCGTATAGCAATTACTTCCCGTACCAATACGCCTGATTTGTATTACATTATGCAGATTCTCGGCACAGACGAGGTTATGAGAAGAATAGATAATATGATAGAAGGTTAATTTATGGAAGAAGTAACAAAGATTTCAAATTTTATTCACGACTTTATCGATGAAGATTTAGAGAACGGTGTTTACAACAAAGTACAGACTCGTTTTCCACCTGAACCAAACGGTTATCTTCATATAGGTCACGCAAAGGCTATTTGCATTAACTTTGCAACAAGTAAAAAGTACAAGGGTGAATGTAATCTTCGTCTTGACGATACAAACCCAATGAAAGAAGATACAGAATATATCGATGCAATCAAGGAAGATATTGAATGGCTTGGTTTCAAGTGGAATAAATGCCTTTTTGCATCAAGCTATTTTGATTACATCTACGAATGTGCAGTAAAGCTCATTGAAAAAGGTCTTGCATACGTTGACGACCTTTCAGCAGACGAAATCAGAGAATACAGAGGTACTCTTACTGAGCCCGGTAAAAACAGCCCTTACAGAGAACGTAGTATTGAAGAAAATCTTGATTTGTTCAAGAGAATGACTGACGGTGAATTCCCTAACGGTGCAAGAGTTCTTCGTGCAAAGATTGATATGGCTGCTGCTAATATCAATATGCGTGACCCTGTAATTTACAGAATTGCTCATGTGCCACATCACCAGACAGGTGACAAATGGTGTGTTTACCCAATGTACGACTTTGCTCATCCATTGTCAGATGCAAGAGAAGGTGTTACACACTCTCTCTGTTCTCTCGAATTTGAAAATCACAGACCTCTTTACGACTGGTTCTTGAGAGCACTTGATATCGAAATGCCACCAAGACAGATTGAGTTTGCTCGTCTTAACCTCAACTACTGCCTTACAAGTAAAAGAAAGTGCTTAGCACTTGTAAACGAAGGTATTGTTGACGGTTGGAACGACCCGAGAATGGCTACTCTCAGCGGTATGAGAAGACGTGGTTATCCTGCAGCAGCAATCCGTAACTTCTGTGAAAAAATCGGTGTTTCAAAAGCTTATTCAGTAGTTGATTACGGTCTTTTGGAATCTTGTGTTCGTGATGAACTCAATGCAAACGCACCAAGAGCAATGGCTGTTCTTCGTCCGTTAAAGGTTGTTATCGATAACTATCCTGAAGGACAGACAGAAACTTTAGATGTTGAAATTCATCCTGAGCATCCTGAAATGGGAACTCGTAAAGTAACTTTTGGTAAAACACTTTACGTTGAACAGGAAGACTTTATGGTTGAACCTGTTAAAAAGTATTTCAGACTTTTCCCTGGAAACGAAGTTCGTCTTAAGAGTGCTTATTTCGTAAAATGTGTTGGTTATGATACAGACGAAAATGGCAATGTAACTTGTGTTCACTGTACTTACGACCCTGAAAGTCGCGGTGGTAATTCACCTGACGGAAGAAAGGTTAAGGGTACACTTCATTGGGTAAGTGAAGCTGATTCATTTAAAGCAGAAGTTCGTCTTTACGACAGACTTTTCAATAAAGAAAACCCATCTGATGAAACAGCAGGTGCATTTACAGAAAACCTTAACCCTGAATCTCTCGTTATTCTTAACGATTGCTTAATCGAAGGCGGACTTAAAGACGGACTTAAAGTCGGTGACACATTCCAATTTATGCGTCAGGGTTATTTCTGCGTAGATATTACATCAACTGAAGATAAGGTTGTATTCAACAGAACAGTACAGCTCAACTCTTCTTGGGGGAAATAAATTATGAGTAAAACAAACACAATTAAGAAAAAAACGACAGGCTTTGACATTATGTACAGAGTTGTAACTGCTATCTTAGCAATTGCAATGTTCCCTGCAGTATATTTTGCAGACATCTTTACTTTTGAGATTGCTCATACAGGTATTTCAAATCTCCTTGGTGGTCTTAACCTTAATGGTGAAGAAGGTATGAGTGGTACTCTTCATACAACTTATGACTCACTTTCTCTCCACGAATTACCACAATGGATAGAAATGTTTTCCGGGTTTACAAATGAAGATTTTGACTTCAAAGCATCAGTTCTTCAGAATGCACTCTATCGACCTGTAATAGTTGCAGTTGTATTCTTGGCACTTGCCCTTGTAATCGGTCTTGTAATTCTCGGTTTTGCAATCTTCTCAAATAAGATTAAGGTAATAACAGCTCTTTCAGCATCAGGTTTCCTCTGCACATTAGCATCTTACATCTCATTCACAGGATTCTTTGCAGAAAAAATTCTTGCCGGTGATGTAACTATTTCACAGCTTTTCAATATGGATGGTATCATCACATCAGCTATTGCAAATCTTGTGGGCGAAGTTATCCTGTTCACTCTTGATGGTGCTTTCTTTGCTGTAATGTTCCTTTTACTTGGAATCTGTGCTTGGTCAATATCAGTAATGATTGTAAATTACAGTGACGAAAAAGAAAAGCAGATGAAAAAAGCTGCAAAAATCAAATAAACTTACATACCATACAGTAGGGCGGGGGCTTGCTCCCGCCGTTATTGTTTTAAAGATAAAAGGCTATTGGTTTTTCGCCAATAGCCTTATTCTATTGTGCATATATTTTATCTTGGTACACTTATTAAACAACATGAACCTTGAAGCACACCATCTTCTTCAATATAATCATGTGCCAAAACAGCAATTTCAAATAATTTTCCACTAATCTGATTTGTGTTTGTGAATGGTACTATTTCTTCGTCAATATATAAATAACTGTAATTATCTCCGCTAATCTCCACATTACTATTTTCTTCTATGGTTTTGCTCATCATATAGTCGCTATCAATAGAAAAACCATTTTCTGTATTGTGTCCTGATTTTCTGACAAGCTCTCCTATATCTGAAGTTGACAAAAGTTTGATATAAGTCCTGAAGTGTATTCCATCTATATGCAAACTTTGGCTTTCTTGATGTGATGTCAGTCTAATTTGTGGCAAACCTGTTTCATCATGAAGCCAATATTTAATTTGAATCCTTTTAAGTGTATGCTCATCCCACAATTCCATATCAATATATGTTATGTCACTATTTTTATCATATCTAATATGAGAATATGTACATACTGTTTCAGTTGAAACATAAAACTCTTTATGTATTGCTGCCGAAATTTCGCCAAATACAGACACAGGTGTTTTTGAATATATCTCCATAGCTTTTGCATCATATTTTTCTGCTGTAACCACCTGATACACAGCGAAAATTGAAACAACAAAGACAATAAAACTTAGGGCAATAGCTATAATCTGTCCTTTTTTCTTTGTATTGTTGGTATTTTTTATTTCTTCTATAAGGTTTTTGTCTGCCTCTTTTTCTTTATTTTCTTGTGGAATTATTTTACCACTCAAAATGTCATTTATTGAAACACAAAATATCTCACTTAATTTTTCAAGTATTTCGATATCAGGATAGCCTTTTCCTGTCTCCCATTTTGAAACAGCTTTATCCGTAACATTAAGTTGTTCTGCAAGTTCTTTTTGTGTGTATCCTCTTTGTTTTCTTTGCTCTGCAATAAACTTTCCAATAATTATTTTGTCCATTTTATAACCTCCTTTGCAAAAATTATATCTAAACAGAAAAGAAAAGTCACCCTACGCAAAGTAGAATGACTGTTTTACTTATAAATTAGTTATTTTCAAGATTTTTCTGTGACTGCATTTTAAGGTACGCATTGATAAATCCGTCAAGGTCGCCATCCATAACAGCATTTATATTACCGTTTTCAAAAGATGTTCTGTGGTCCTTTGCAAGTGTGTATGGCATAAAGACATATGAACGAATCTGGCTACCCCAGGCAATTTCCTTGTGGTCACCTTTAATATCTTCAATCTTTGCAAGATGTTCACGTTCTTTAATCTCAATGAGCTTTGATTTGAGCATTGTCATAGCAACTTCTCTGTTCTGATGTTGGCTTCGTTCAACCTGACAAGAAACAACAATGCCCGTTGGCTTATGTGTAAGACGAACTGCAGATGATGTCTTGTTAACCTTCTGTCCACCTGCACCACTTGCACGATAAACAGCCATTTCAATATCATCAGGGTTAATATCCACATTTGTATCTTCGTCAATTTCAGGCATTACTTCAAGAGAAGCAAATGATGTATGGCGTCTTCCTGATGCATCGAATGGTGAAACACGGACAAGACGGTGAATACCTGCTTCGCTCTTCATAAATCCATAAGCATTTTCACCTTCAATAAGGATACAAGCTGATTTAAGTCCTGCTTCGTCACCATCAAGGTAGTCAAGAGTTGACACCTTATATCCGTGGCGTTCACCCCAACGGTTATACATTCTGAAAAGCATTTGTGCCCAGTCCTGAGCCTCTGTACCACCTGCACCTGCATGGAATGTAAGAATTGCATTCTTTGAGTCATATTCACCTGTAAGAAGTGTTGAAAGAGTCATTGAATCAAGGTCTTTTTCAAATTTATCAACACCTTGTGTGCATTCTTCAACAAGACTTTCGTCTTCTTCCTCATCAGCAAGTTCAATCATAACAAGTGCATCATCATAATCTGACTTAAGTCTTTCATATCCTGAAACCTTATTTTTTAATACACTTGTACGCTGAAGCACCTTCTGTGAATTCTGAATATCATCCCAGAACCCATCCTGTGCCTGTTGTTCTTCAAGAACTGCAATTTCACTTTTCATTTTTTCAAGACCCAATGCATCTGCAAGGTTAGAAAGTTCTTCTTCGTGAGCAATAAGTCGTAATTTCAATTCTTCAAACTGGAGCATAAGTAATCCTCTCTTATATATTTATATGTATTTTTGTCACTTGTCCGCTGAAAATCCATAAAATGTAATAAGATTACCGTTTTTATGGTATCGGGTAAGCTCTGCTTTTCAAAACAGCCCGTTACCGATAGCGGATTAATATATCATTGCACTATTGTTCTTTCACAGTAGTGCTTTCTTTTTCGGTTGTTGACTCTGTTGATTCAGGTGCTTTAGTTGTTGATTCTGTTGTTTCTTCTACATCATCAAGCACATTTATATCTTCGATTTTATTGTTTGCATTATAGGCTGTTGTAGCAGTTTCAGGTGCTGTTGTATTCTGAATTGCTGAAATAAAGAGATTATCTTCATTCTCTCTTAAAGTAATTCTGATATATTTATCAGGAGTTGGCGCTACCATTTCACCATTTTCACCCTGCTCCCAAGCGTTACCTGAAAGACAAGCTACTGTAAGCACCACTGTATCAGTTGTCTTTGAAACATTGACAACATCAGGAGTGTAAATAGGTGTAACACCTGTCAAAGGAACTGTATATGTTTCAGTTGTATTATCATAAACAAAGTCAATACCGTATCCCTCAATAGTACCGTGAACAGGAGTAACTTCTGTACCGAAAAGTTCAACAAATTCTTTCTCAACAGCTGTTTTAGGAATAGAAAGTCCACTATCATTACTTTCAAAGCTATCAGGCGCAACATCATTTTTAAGAAGTGACCAGATAGAAATTTCCATAAGCTGACTCATCTGAGCCTTTGTGATATCATCAAAGCTGTCAGGGTCAATAAGCACAACAGGAGTAAGAAATTTTTCATATTCCTCAAAGTGTCTTGACTTATCTATTGCTGTATCAACACCTCTGACACCTGCAACAACAACAGTAGCAAAACCGATTGCAGCAAGAAGTACCACAATCAAACCAACAGGAAATGCCCATTTCTGTTTTTTATTACTATTTGTTGACATTAACCTCACCTTACCTGACCGTCACCGTAAATTTTATATTTGAATGAGTTTAACTGTTCAAGCCCCAAAGGACCCCTTGCGTGTAATTTCTGTGTTGAAATACCGATTTCAGCACCGAATCCAAATTCTCCACCATCAGTAAATCTTGTACTTGCATTGTGATAAACTGCTGATGAATCAACGCTATTCATAAATTTTTCAGCATTTTCAGTGTTTTCTGTAATAATGCTTTCACTATGACCTGTTGAGTATTTTCTTATATGCTCAACTGCTTCTTCTAATGAAGGAACAATCTTGACTGACATCTTATAATCAAGATATTCTGTTGCCCAATCCTCTTCTGTTGCTTTTTCTATATCAGGACAGATTTCACAGGCAACCTCATCACCATAAAGAATCACATTTTTCTCATCAAGTTTTGCCTTTATTGCAATAAGAGCAAATTCAGCTATATTTTTATGAATCAAAAGACTTTCTGCAGTATTACAAACAGAAATTCTCTGTGTTTTTGCATTGAATACAATTTCAGTTGCCATATCAATATCAGCAAATTCGTCAACATAAATATGACAATTCCCCGCACCTGTTTCAATAACAGGTACTGTTGAATTCTGCACAACTGCATTAATAAGATTTGCACTGCCACGAGGAATCAACACATCAACATATTCATTCATTCGCATAAGTGCAGTTGAACTCTCTCTTGAAGTATCACGGACAAGCTCAACAATATCAGGATTAAAGCCTGTTTTTTCGATTGCACTACGCATAACGTCCATAATAGCAGAGTTTGAGTTAAATGCCTCTTTACCACCACGGAGAATTGCAGTATTACCTGATTTTATACAAAGAGCAGCAGCATCACTTGTAACATTTGGTCGTGCCTCGTAAATAATACCCACAACACCAAGAGGTGAGCTTACTCTTTGAATTTTCAGACCGTTTGGTCTCTCTGTTTCCCAAAGAATCTTACCCACAGGGTCAGGAAGTGAAATAACATCCTCTACACCTTGCGCCATACCTTCGATACGCTCAGCATTCAACATAAGTCTGTCAAGGAGTGCTTTTGACATACCATTATTAACGCCATTCTGGATGTCGATTTCATTTGCTTTTATAATTTTTGCTGAGTTTTCACGAAGAGCATATGCAATGGCTTTTAATATTCCGTTTTTTTCATCAGTAGTTGCGACACTCAACTGTACTGATGCAATTTTCACTCTTTTGCCGATTTCAGTAAGCATAATTTATTTCCCCTTAAAGAATGTTCCGACCTGTTTTCCGTCAAGTGCTTTATAGATTTCAGTAGGATTTTCACCATTCATAACAATAGTGTCAATTCCTGCAGCCATTGTGATTTCAGCAGCATGAAGCTTTGTCACCATACCACCTGTACCAAGGCTTGAACCCTTTCCGCCTGCGATTTTATATAAATCTTCATCAATTTCAGTTACAAGCGGAATAAGCTTTGCATCTTCATTTTCGTTAGGATTTGAGTCATAAAGACCGTCAATATCAGAAAGTATGATAAGTGCATCTGCATTAATAAGCTTTGCAACAATTGCTGAAAGTGAATCGTTATCACCATAAACGATTTCTTCAACAGCAACACTGTCGTTTTCATTAATAACAGGAATTGCACCGAAATCAAATAACTTGTTAAATGTGTTTATAAGATTCTGTCTTCTCTCATCATTTTCAACGTCACTCTTAGTTATGAGCAACTGACCGACTGTATGACCATATTCGCCAAAAAGCTTATCATACATAAACATCAATTCACATTGACCGATAGTCGCAGCAGCCTGTTTACCTGCTGTATCTGCAGGTTTCTCCTTAAGACCTAATTTGCCAACACCAACACCGATTGCACCGCTTGTAACAAGAGCAACCTCAATGCCTGAATTAACGATATCAGAAAGAACACTTACTAACTTGTGCATTCTTCTTATATTAGTTTTTCCTGTGTTATATGTAAGAGTTGATGTACCAACCTTAACAACAATTCTCTTAACATCCTTTAAAACTGCCATAATCCTACCTCGTAAAACTATAATCATAATATTTTATCACATAATTTTAGGTTTAACAACTGTTTTATGATAAATATGTCAGTAACAAAAAGATTTTCTCAACATACAATGGTACTGTCAGTTGATAATTTTATGGGAGGAATATATATGTCAGAAAACAAAAACTGTACACCCAATAAAATAAAAGAAGCTGTTTGCATTGACACAAACCGAGTTTATGACTCCTGTGCAGACAAGGATTGCCTTGAAGATTTACAAGTTTATTTCACAGGTTCAGCTCAATGTGTAATTGACCGTGCAACAAATGTCCGTTGTCGTGGTGCAGAAGTACTTAACGCCTTTATTGAAGTGGAAAAAGTGCCGTTTAACAGAGGTTATTATTCTGTTGATATTACTTATTATTTCAAAATCTTCCTTGATGTCTTTTCGGGTCACACTAATCCACCTTGTACAATCGAAGGCCTCGCATCTTTCTCCAAAAAGTGCATACTCTATGGTTCTGAAGGAAATGTGAAAGTATTCTCATCGGAATTTGCTTGTAACGATGTGGACGAACAACTTGATATGGTAAGCACAAATCCAAAGGCAAAGGTGCAAACTGTTGACCCGATTTGCCTTGATGCAAAGTTGAGAACACCTCAGGAATGTGCTGCATTCTGCACAAATTGTTGCTGTCAGCCATCAAGATTACCTCGATGTGTTTGTCGTTGCTTTGACGGAGATTTTGACTGCTATGACAACGAACCACAAAAGACAGTTACAGTCACTCTCGGTATTTTCACAATTGTTCAACTGGAAAGAGATGTACAAATGCTTATTCCTGCATATGATTTCTGTATTCCAAGCAAGGAATGTGCCTGTGACAACGAAAATCCTTGTGATGCATTCAGAAGAATCCAATTCCCTATCGACGAATTTTTCCCACCTAAAGAAGGTTGCCTGAAAGACAGCTACCGACCAAGTTGCGCTTGTGGTGAATGAATAAAAAAGCGAGGAATTTCTTCCTCGCTAAATTTTTGTATAAATTTTAGTCGTTGTTTCTTCTCTTGTTGAAACGACGGTTGTTATCACGCTTTTTTGGTTCTTCATCAATGTCGTTTTCAGGAACAAGTCCCTTAACTTCGATGAGAGCATCACGACGAGAAAGGTTAAGTCTGCCCTGGTCGTCAATTTCGAGTACCTTTACAAGTACTGTGTCACCAACATTAACAACATCTTCAACCTTTTCTGTACGCTTAACGTCAAGACGGCTGATATGAACAAGACCTTCTTTACCGGGAGCGATTTCAACGAATGCACCGAAGCTCATAAGTCTTGTTACAACACCATTGTAGATTGCACCGATTTCAGGGTCTTTTGCAATAAGCTCAACGATTGAAAGAGCACGCTTTGCGTTATCAATATCAATACCTGAAATGAATACACGACCGTCTTCTTCAATGTCAATCTTAACATCGCAATCAGCCTGAATCTTCTGGATAACCTTACCCTGCTTACCGATAACATCACCGATTTTTTCAGGGTCAATCTTTGTTGAGAGCATCTTTGGAGCATACTTTGAAAGCTCTGCTCTTGGTTCACTGATGCAAGGAAGCATAATTTCATCAAGGATATATTCTCTTGCCTTGTGAGTCTTTGCAAAAGCTTCTTTGATGATTTCAGGTGTAAGACCGTGTACTTTAAGGTCCATCTGAATAGCTGTGATACCCTTCTTTGTACCTGCTACCTTAAAGTCCATATCGCCATAGAAGTCTTCGAGACCCTGGATGTCAACCATTGTCATAAAGTCACCGTGAACGCCTTCGTCACCTGTGATAAGACCACAAGAAATACCGGCAACAGGAGCTTTAATCGGAACACCGGCTGCCATAAGAGCAAGTGTTGAACCACAGATTGAACCCTGTGATGTTGAACCGTTTGAAGAAAGAACTTCTGATACAACACGGATTGCATATGGGAATTCATCAACTGATGGAAGAACAGGAACAAGAGCCTTTTCAGCAAGTGCACCGTGACCGATTTCACGACGACCAGGTCCACGAGATGGCTTTGTTTCACCAACTGAATATGATGGGAAGTTGTAGTGGTGGATATATCTCTTTTCTGTCTGTTCATCAAGACCGTCAAGAAGCTGTGCATCACCCATAGGTCCGAGAGTTGCAATTGAAAGAACCTGTGTCTGTCCACGAGTGAACATACCTGAACCGTGAGCACGAGTAATTAAGTCAACTTCAGCATTAAGAGGACGGATTTCGTCGATACCACGACCGTCAACACGCTTGTGTTCATCCTTAAGCCAAGCACGAACAACGTGTTTCTGAACAAGATACATAATCTCGTCAAGCTTGCCTTCGTTACCCTCAAATCTTTCGTCAAACTTTTCGTGAACTGCTTCGTAAATTGGAAGAAGTGCTTCGTCACGAACAAGCTTGTCATCTGTATCGAGAGCTTTCTTTACATCTTCAATGCAGAATTCTTCGATTTCTGCCATAATTTCAGGGTCTGGGTCTGATGATTCATAAGCAAACTTTGGCTTACCAACTTCATCAACAATACCCTGAATGAACTTAACGATTTTCTGGTTTTCAGCGTGACCAGCCATAATTGCGTCAAACATTGTATCGTCGTCGATTTCGTTTGCACCTGCTTCAATCATAGCAACAAGGTCAGCAGTAGAAGCAACTGTCAAAACAAGTTCTGACTTTGCTCTTTCCTCGAGATTTGGGTTGATAACGATTTTACCGTCAACAAGACCAACGTTTACGCCTGAAACAGGACCGTCCCAAGGAATATCTGAAATAGCGATTGCAGCTGAAACACCAATCATAGCTGTGATTTCAGGTGAGCAATCAAGGTCAACTGACATTACAGTAGCAACTACTGAACAGTCATTTCTGAGGTCTTTTGGGAAAAGAGGACGGATAGGTCTGTCGATACAACGAGATGTAAGGATAGCCTTTTCACTTGCTCTGCCTTCTCTTCTCTGGAAAGAA
Organism: Candidatus Fimenecus sp.; assembly: GCA_045631225.1. Classification (GTDB taxonomy): domain Bacteria; phylum Bacillota; class Clostridia; order Oscillospirales; family Acutalibacteraceae; genus Fimenecus. The sequence goes on along the minus strand of JAZQUG010000024.1, from coordinate 17,132 downwards.
CCGGGAATACGACCTACTGAGTACATTTTTTCTTCATAGTCAACTGAAAGTGGGAAGAAATCCACACCTTCTCTTGGTTTTGCAGAAGCTGTAACTGTACAAAGAACTTCTGTTTCACCGTAACGAGCCATAACAGCTGCGTTAGCAAGACCAGCCATCTTGCCTGTTTCAAGAGTCAATTTTCTACCTGCGAGTTCAGTTTCCCAAACTTTAAAATTCTTGAAAAACATAATTTTTACCTTCCTTTACTTTTGTTTTTTCCTTAGTATTGGGGCAAAAATCTGTTTAGCAATAAATACAACCTTCAAAATAATTTTAAAAGCTCTATTTACCGCTAAAACCTTAAATTTTCGCCCCAAATGTTAATGCCTTTAAATGCATTTTAAGGCAGATAAGAGTATTCTTACCTGCCTTAAATTGTTTCGATTACTTACGAAGACCAAGTCTTGCAACGATTGCACGGTATCTTTCGATATCCTTCTTCTGAAGGTATGCGAGAAGATTTCTTCTACGACCAACCATCTTAAGAAGACCACGACGTGAGTGATGGTCCTTCTTGTTAGCCTTAAGGTGCTCAGTTAAATCGTTAATTCTCTTTGTGAGAACAGCAATCTGAACCTCAGGAGAACCTGTGTCGCCTTCGTGTGCAGCATATTCAGCCATGATAGCCTGCTTTTCTGCCTGTGTCATTGTCATTTCACCTCATTATAATAAAATATTTATACTCAGATGCCCCAGATGAAAGTAGGTGAAAACACTCTACGAGTTTACTCAATCACCCGAGTGCACAGAGATAGCCTTGATAGTATATCACAAGAGTTTCAAAAAATCAAGTATTTTTTACTTTTTAATAGTATTATCATTTCACACGTGTAAATTCGTTGCCATCACAATCCACAACTGCATAATTATATAATTCCATATCTGTATAATACACAAAAGGAGTGGAGTCGATTTTTATCTGTGTAAGATTTCTGTCACGGTCGTATAAATTGAGGTATTCATATTCCGGATTGTTTACCATAAAAGAATATCCCGAACTCAAATGATAATAGCAAACATCCGTTCTTATCTCCATATGGATTCTGTGATAGTGTACAAACTCATATTTGTTATCCTCAAGAACCTTAAAACTGAGTGGATAATACTCTTTTTCGCCATTTTTGTTCTTGGTCATAATCCATACAAGAAGTTCATCATCTATCTCAGAAGAACCGACTATAGAATAATCACTTTTATCTACACCATCGGCGGCAATTTCTTTATATGCTACTTTAAGAATACCCTCTGTACCTTTAACCTTATCTTTGTTTTCAATTATTACTATAAACAAAGCAAAAGCAAAAAACAAGCTGATACCAATAACAATCTTCTTTCGCATAAAACCGCCTCCGATTTCTTAAAGATTTTCTTGTTTTACAATGTTATTTTGATTCAATTACTGTAAGAACACAGATGAATTCGTCAATAACCTCTGTCTGATTTGCGTTTGCTAATTTAAATTTAATTGTATATGTTCCTGCGTTTTCAGGGTTGAACACATAATACTGATTGATAATACCGCCGATAGATTCAGTTGTTGAATCATCGAAAAGTCTGTCAAAGAAATTCAATCCGCTCTTATCAACCTCACACTGCCAATAATATGCTGTACCTTCATTTGAGCGTAACGGACCTACAACAAGGCTGCCGCCCTTTTCAGCCTGTGCATATGTAACGATATCGGTCATTCCCGCAACATTCTGAAGCATAATTCTTGCATCAATTGCTGTTATCTTTCCGTCACCGTTTACATCTGCCGCCTTACTTGACGATAAAAGTGAAACAAGGTCAGAAGACGCAACCGTCTGAAGACAAAGTCTTGCATCAACCGCTGTTACACTTCCGTCAAAATTCACATCACCCTTACGTGATACTGCTTCTGAAGCAAGCACCTTTTCGCTTCCCGTCTGCAACAAATAACCAAATCCGCCTACAACTAATTCGGTCGGGATTTTATTATCACTGCCTGCTAATACAGGGAAAACACACAATCCCATCATTACAACACATAAAATTAAACTAATTACCTTTTTCATATCACTTAACTCCTTTTTATCTTAAAATTGTTCCGCTTTGCTGTGATGCTGTTATATCAGAATTGCGATTGAAATACGCATTATAAACTTCTCTGATATAATCACCGAGACCTGATGAGTCCACATTTTCAATAGCAATAACAGCTGCAATCTGTGGATTATCAGCAGGTGCATATGAAATCATAAAACCGTTTGTATATGCAACAGTTACGCCGTTGACCTTCTTCTTTGCCTGTGCAGTACCTGTTTTTGTTGCAACCTTATAATCAACGCCCCTGAATGCAGCAAGAGAATTCGCCATTGAAATCATACCTGTTCGAACAGATGCGAAGTGTTCAGGAGATGCATTAACCTTGCTGAGAATTTCAGGTTTCGCTTCATATATAGTTTCTGAGTAATCGTACGATTTGATACTCTTTATAAAATGAGCCTTATATCTTGTTCCGCCATTTGCAAGAGTTGCAACATATGAGCAAAGCTGAATAGGAGTAAACAAGTTATCTGACTGACCGATTGCAGCCTGAACAGTGTTACCGGGATACCAGATACCACCTGCCGCCTCACGTGCTTCTTTACTTGCCGCCTGACCCTGAGCCTCTGTAAGCTCAACACCTGTTTTTTGTCCGAGGCCAAACATTGTGAAATACTCGTTCAACTTTGCAATACCAAGCTGACGACCAACCTCATAGAAATATGTGTTGCAGGAACATGTTATAGCTCTCGTAAGATTCATATATGTGTTACCATGATTACCAACACCGACACAATTAAGAGGCAAATCCTTAAAGTAATTATACTCAAGGTCACAGAAAAATGCATCTTCTGCCGTTACAATACCCTCTTCAAGTCCTGCAAGACCAACTGCAGGTTTTACGGTAGAACCGGGAGCATAAGTACTTCTCAAAGCTCTGTTCCAAAGTGGTGCAGCTTTATCAGTATTAAGCTTAACAATGTTTTCCTTATATGTTTCAAGATTGTATGTAGGATATGATGCACAAGCAAGAACAGAAAAATCACTTACATCCATAACAACAATACATCCCGCAGTATCTACACCTGAATGTTCTCTTGTGTTTCTGATTTTTGACGAGAGAATTTCCTGTACCTGTTTTTGAAAATCTGCATCTATTGTAAGAATTACGTTATTACCATTAACAGGTTTTGTTGTAACCTCTGTTGTTTTACTTCCGTCTGCATTCGTAACGGTTGTAAGTATTCCGTTCGTCCCACGAAGCTCATCTTCCATAGCACTTTCCATACCGAATTTACCGAGCTTGTCCGTCATTCCGTATGAACGAAGTTTTAATACCGCTTTTTCTTCTTCGGTAAGATTTTCATCATTTATCGCTGTCTGATACGCTTCGCTTTTTGCTGAATATTCCTCTGCACTGATATAATCATAATAACCGATTATATGTGGTGCAATCTCACCGTCATAATACTCACGATTAGTATCAACACGAACTTCAACACCCTTATAAAACCTGCTTTGTTCTTTTATAAGCGCAACCAAATCCGTCGGTACATTTTCAGCAATAGTATATGGATTGTATTTTGAGAAATCAGCATTCACCATTGCAACATAAACAGTTGCAAGCATAAGAGCTTCTTCTTTTGGAAATTCCTGAAGGTCGTAATAATCACATAATGCATCAAAGCAGTTTTCTGCCGTAGCATATGTATTAAGATTTAAATAGTCCTTTGCAAAAAGCTTATTTCTTAACGATGCAATACCCTCTGTATATTTAAGCTTTCCATCTTCAATCACCATAAAATCAGCATAATTGTAGTTGATTTCATTTTTCTTGAAAAGTCTTAAAAGAGAAAGCATTATCTTATTTCTTTCCTCTTGTTCTGAAGCTTTTGGAAAATATGATGCATCTATATAAATTGCATTTGACTGTGTACTGTAAACGAGTGCTTTACCTGTTGTATCAAGTATTTCGCCTCGTATCGCTTTGATTTGTGTATTTGCTGATGAATAATAAATATTCTGTGACGAATACTCGTCAGCATCAATAACCTGAATTCTGAAAAGGTCCGCAATAAAAAGTGATATTACAAACAAAACACAAACAATAAATGCTGTCGTTCTCATTTTAAAGCTATATGCTCCTCTCACTCTATCGCCACCTTTCTTGTTTTAAAAATAAAATTAATATTCTGTATAGTCGAATGAGAATTTTCTGTAAATCGTTCTTACAAGGTAATACCACAATGGAGTCAGTATAAACGAATAAAGTCCCATAGGTATATAATATCTTACAAATACTTGTCCGGCACCATCAATACCTCTTGCCGAAACAAAAAACAATACATAAGAAATCAGATAAACTAACATGATGCCTGAACTCATTATAAAATAAGTGACAATATTATTACGAAGAAAAATTCTCAGTAATACACCACAAATGGCACAAGCAACCATAAGATACAAAGCCACATAACCATCAGCTGTAACCGTAACCGTATCCCATAACATTCCTGCAAGAAGACCTGCAGCAGCCCCCACGATTTCACCCTCAAACATAGCAATACAAACTGCAACAGGAATAAGTAAAAGAGGTCTTACATGTGCAATCTGTGGGAAAATCGGAACAGTATTCTGCAGAATATGTGCCAGAAAAATTATTAAAGCGTACACCAAGTATCGCTTTGTTTTTATTTTAGTCTGAACAGTCATAAGCTTTTACTTTTCCTCGTAAGCAGTAATAATAAAGCAATCGTGAATCTCTTTTGAATTAACAACAGGCTGGACTATCGCAAATGATGAAAGGTCTGTTTCACTTTGTTCCACAGAAGAAACAGTACCGATAATCAAATCTTTTGGAAAAATTCCTCCTGTACCTGAGGTGCAGACAATTCCACCCTCTGAAATGGCAGTTTTTGTATCAAGTCCCGTAAGTTTGCATTTTTCACCAACAGATAATTCGTATGTTGCAGAAACATAACCCAACTCACCTGTTCTTATTTCATAAGCTGCAATATTTACTGAGGGGTCAAAAACTGAACGGACAACACAAGAGGTTGCACTGACTTCAGTAACAACACCGATAAGATATTCACCTGAAATTACAGCATCATTCACCTCGACATCATCTACGGTGCCTCTATCAAGGGTAAACGAACCAAAAATATCTGATGCATCTCTTCCTATAACAGTAGCATATGACCAGGTATAATCAGGATGTTTTTCTCGAACCTGAAGAAACTCTTCATAAGTTTCAAGTTTCTTTTTCGTGTCTTCATAATCAACCAACTGACTCTGATACTCAGCAACCTGCTGTTCAAGTTCAGCAACTCTGTCCTGATATGATTTTGATGAAATAAAACCACCTGTGGCATCATCAAATTTAGCAGACAACGCAGACGCAACATCCTGTAAAGGTGTTGTCAGAACCCCTACAACATTTGTAAGCGGTGATGTTGAATTTGACACAACAGTCGCCAGAACCGTTGCACTTAAAAGAACTATTGCAACAGTTATCAAAACCTTAAATGTTGTACTTTTAAAGAAATTGTTCATTTGAATCTCTCCGACAAATTAAATGTTACCTTTTTCAAGACACACACCCATACCTGTTGCAACACAATCCATCGGATATGGTGCTACGTGAACAGGAATCTTTGTTTCTTGTTCAATAAGCTTATCAAGCTCACGAAGTAATGCTCCTCCGCCTGTAAGCATGATTCCATTGTCAACAATGTCTGACAAAAGTTCAGGTGGAGTTTTTTCAAGAGTTGAACGAATCGCATCAATAATCTGTGAAATCGGCTCAGAAAGAGCTTCACGAACGTCCTCTGATGTAACTTCAATGTTTTTTGGCAATCCGTCAACAAGATTTCTGCCTCGAACATCCATAGCACCTTCGCCATCGTAACTCATTGCAGAACCAATTTTAATTTTAAGCTCTTCTGCAGTTCTTTCACCAATAAGAACATTATGCTTTTTACGTATGTACTCAATAATTGCATCATCAAAATCATCACCTGCAACACGACTTGATTTTGCAGTAACAATATCACGATATGAAATAACGGCAACTTCAGTTGTTCCGCCACCAATATCAATAATCATACTTCCCACAGCTTCAGTAACAGGAAGTCCCACACCAATAGCAGCTGCTAATGGCTTATGAATAAGAGAAGCATATTTTGCACCTGCATCTCTAGCAGCATCATGAACAGCCTTACGTTCAACCTCAGTAATACCTGATGGAACACAGATAAGAACTCTTGCTCTTACAAAAGGTGTTTTGTTAATAACCTTTTTTATAAACTCCTTAAGCATGTCCGATGTGATTTCTGAATTGATAATAACGCCATCCTTAAGTGGCTTAACAGCAGAAATCGAGCCCGGTGTTCTGCCAATCATATCCTTTGCTTCATTACCAACTGCAACAACACTTGGTGGATTTGATTTTTCATTTACTGCAACAACTGATGGTTCACGAAGAACTATACCTTTTCCTTTAAGATAAACAATTGTATTGGCAGTACCTAAGTCAATACCGATATCCTGTGCAAATAGCATTTCAACATCCTCCAAAAACAAATATATAGAAAAAATAAATCAAATATAAGCTATTTTATTATAACAAAAAAGTGGATACTATACAATACCCACCAGAAAAAATTAATACTATATTCATAGATAAAAAGAAAGCGCCCATCCTATTGGACAGACGCTTTTTCTTATGTCGGCATTACCTATTTTCCCGGGCCGCTTCCAGCCAAGTATCTTCGGCGCAAATGAGCTTAACTACCGTGTTCGGGATGGGAACGGGTGGACCCTCATTGCAATCAACACCGACTCACGAAACACTTTATCTCGTGAACGCAAGAGATATTCTAACAGAACATTCAACAAAATGCAAGTGTTTTTTTCATAATTTTTCACTTTTGTCATTTTCAACAAACACTTATATAAAAACACGCACTAAGAAGTGCAATTATCACAACAAGCAAAATAAAAGCAGGACCAAAACGCCCTGCTTCACCAAAATAATCATTTCAGAATGCTTTTGATACATCCAACATTACATACTCATAACCCTGTTTTGGTTCAACCGCTGAATAAATAATTGTTGTATCGTTGACAAATGCGAGATTTTTGTGCTGAGAGAAATTATCATCCACATATTTTGCACACTCACCTGTCTTTAAATCGAAAACATGTACCTGATAATCTATTGCACTATTAACTGCACCAACCACAACAAGATATCTTCCATCCGGACTTATTGCCATCATTTCAGGATTCGACATACCGTAACCGGTAACAACAGTTTTTTCACCTGATTTAACATTGTAAAGATTACCATTATACTTATCAAGAAGATATTCATTGTGATAAAGATAACTTGTATTGTTATCAAGTGAGAAAATCACTTTTTCTTTGCCATTTTCTTTTCTGACAACATTAAATCCATTATCAGTCACCTTAAGATAACTTACAGCATTGCCATCTGTATACACGAAACTACCTGCTACATCTGTTGCAAAACGTGTTTCTTTACCTTTAATCTTAAGGTAAATATCTCTTTTGTTTGTAGTTCCGTCGTAATCTCGTGTTGAGAAAAATGGAATTTCACCATTTGTTGATTCATAGCCCTCATCAGTGAGAATTGAATATCCCGCTGAATAAATACTGTTATCACTTGTTAAAAATCTTGTTGTTTCACCTGATTCAAGGTCAACAATGTAACTGTCAGTCCACATACTGCAACGTTTTGAAACTGCTTCCGAATTATTAGTTGCAAGTAAAAGCGCCTTACCATCTTGTTCATAACCTTTTGGAAGACTCACAAGCTTAAACACTATTATATCGTTAAGATAATTTGCTTGATTACCCGTTTTTTGGAAAACACCTGTACCAAAAAGCTCACCTTTTGCATCTACATAATCAACTTTAACAGATATTTTCTCATTACCCATTGTAACAACAGGGTTTACTGTTCCTGCTATCTTAACCGATTTCATTTTTTTGCCGTTGTACTGATAAAATTCAGGACTGTATTCTGATGAGTACGCATAAAAAACATCATCTATATCTGATTGAATATAATGTCCGACTGCATTTTCACGCTGCAACTGAATTTCAGTAACCTTATCCTTTGCCTGAGTAACTACACCGGAATTCTGTACATCTCCATTACCCAACGGAATAAACTTTACAACAATAAACACAATTGTAAGTAAAAGAGCAAGAATTATAAGAATGAATGTCAGATGGTCTTTTGTTGTCAATACTACACCATTCGATTTTTCTTCTTCACCTGTTTTTGCTTTCTCAACAGCTTCTGGCTGTTCTTTTGAAACTACTTCAGCATTTTCTTCAACTGTTGCTTCAAAAGGAGGAATTTCATCAATCTTCTCTTCCGCACTCTCTGTTGAAACTTCTTCTACTCTTTCTTCAATTACAGGTTCAAACGGAGGAATAAACTCAACCTGGTCCTCTGTTGTTTCTTCTACAGAAGGTTCTTCATAAATTTCTTCAATTGTTGCTTCAAAAGGAGGAATTTCATCAATCTTTTCTTCCGTACTCTCTGTTGAAACTTCTTCTCTTTCTTCAGTTACCGGTTCAAACGGAGGAATAAACTCAACCTGTTCCGCCGCTGTTTCTTCTACAAAAGTTTCTTCATCATTTTCTTCAAATGTTACTTCAAAAGGAGGAATTTCATCAAACTCAACCGATTCTTTTGCTTCCTCTTCAGCAGTTTCAACTACATCTTCAACTTGTTCTGATTCTTCAACCGAACCTTTAACTTCCCGAGTTGATTCCTCAAAGCTCAGAATCATTTCGAACTCTGTTTCTTCCGAATCTTCTGTTGATTCCTCATCAGTATACTCCGGCTGTTCAGGTGATTCTTTTATCTTTCTTTTTAAGAATCCAAATCCTTGGAATCTTCTCTTTTCCTCTTTTGGTTCTTCAACAACTGTTTCGTTATCTTCTGTTTCTTCTGCTGTTTGCTCCTGTGCATCTTCAAGAAGAACAACCTCATCATCGGAACCATCTGTTTCTTCAACATCATTTGATTCGTTGGCTATAACAATAGTTTCTTCAGCCACTTCCTCAACCGGTTGTTCCTCAGTTATTTCTTCTGCTTCATTTTTATTTTCAACATCACTTTCAGGCTCTTTTTCCTTTTTTGCAAATGGTGAAAATCTCTTGGAGCTCTTTTTATTCTTACTTTTGCCTTTTACTGTTTCTTCATCAACAGACTTTTCAAATTCATCCTTGTTTTCTTGTTTTGAACTTTCTATTTCTTCTGTTGCCGATAAAACATCTTCTTTTGCCTCTTCAGCTTTATCTTCAATTGGTAAATCGTCACGATTTCTTCTTTTCCTTAAGAAAGAAAGGCCTCTGAACAAAGCCGGTGCAGGACGATAATCTTCATAATCATCTTCATCCTCTAATTCCACATCACTGTCGTCATCACCGTCAAAAGCCGCTGAAAAATCTACAAAATCCGAATCGTCGTCATCTGCAAGGAGTTGAACCTCATCTTCTTTTGATTCAGAATTTTCATCATTATCTATATTTCTATTAAAAAGGGTTTTTTCGTCTGCCAAAATAACACCTCCAAAAATCTATACCATATTATTATACAATCTTTCTCGTCATAATGCAACAAGAAAAAACAGGAGCAGAACTTTCTGCCCCTGAGAATTTCGTTTAGTTTTTGTTAAGTGCTGCGAAATTATCTTTATTTGAATTATAAAGCTTTTTGAATACTTCAAAATTCTTATCGTAAACCGCCTTATTTTCCTTATTTGGAATATAAGTATTTACTGCAGGGATAAGCTTCTTTGCATCTCCAACACTTGAAATAATACCTGCATTAACTGCAATAAGAACTGCCGCACCAACAGCACCGACATTCTGTGGACTTGCAACTGTTTCAACAACTCTGCCTGTACAGTCAGCAAGAATCTGGCTTGTTACCTTTGATAAAGCACCGCCACCAACAAAACGAATTGTGTTTGATGTCTTGATTTTCTTATCCTGTGTTTCAAGGAACCAACGAAGATGGAAACAAACACCCTCAACAACAGCTCTGATGAGTTCTGTCTTACCTGTATCAAGGCTGATATTGAAGAACATACCTCTTGAATTAGGGTCCTCAAACGGACAACGGTTACCATGAAGCCATGGTGTGAAGATTACTCCACCACTACCGGCAGGAATTGAATCAACAACAGCCATCATATAATCATAAAGATTTGTATAAACAACTTCACGGTCAGCATTCTTAAGTTTAAAATCATGCTGTTTATCAAGATAAAGGTCAATTTCATCAAGTGCCAAATGGTCTTTAACCCATTCTACACACTTGCCTGCAGTTTCAAGCTCTGCAAAGTAGTTGTAAATACCGTCAGCAGCACCAACAACAGCTGCAATCATAGCACTTGCATCAACAATACTCTTGTCAACAACAGTTGAAACCCAACCTGATGTACCCTGATAAATATGAGTATCACCAAGACCTGTTGCACCTGCACCAACACCGATAAGAGTAGCGTCACCACCGCCACCGAAAACAGCAATTCCGGGAACAAGGCCTAATTCTTCAGCTTCTTTTGCACGAAGAGTACCAACTTTATCTGTACAATCAACAATCTTTGCAAGATGTTTCATGTCAACACCAAGCAATTTACAGATTGTCGGACTCCAACATTTTTTCTTTATATCGTAAATCAAAGCACCGAAAGCAGAGTCCTTTGTCATTACAAATTCACCTGTCATACGGCAGATAAGATATTCCTTAACGTCAAGCCATTTATGTACTCTCTTGAAGTTTTCAGGTTCATGAGCTTCTGTCCATTTGTATTTCCATACAGGGTCCTTAACACTTGCTGCAACAGCACCTGTAATAGCAAGTGATGGAAGAAGCTTCAAGATATTTGCACCTGCAATCTGTGGTCCGTAAGCAATACCCTTTTTAAGTTCTTCTGTTGCACGCTGGTCCATATAACTGAATGCACGACGAACATGTTTTCCGTTTTTATCAACAAGAACCAAACCCTGCATCTGTGAACAGAATGAAATACCGTAAACATCTTTAGGGTCAACACCGGCTTCAGCCATAACCTTCTTTGATGTTGAACACATTGCAGCCCACCATTCATCAGGGTCCTGTTCAGCACCACCGTTAGGCATAATATAGAGTTTATAACCCTCACTTGCAGCAGAGATAAGTTCAATTGTCTTTCCTATTTTGAAAAGACAAGTCTTAACACCTGTTGTACCAATATCAAAGGCAAGAGCATAAATTTCTTTTCCCATTTTCACTTTCTCCTTCAACTTAAAAGTTGTATATGCAATAATACTATCACAAATAACTGTTTTTGTACAGAATTATTTTAAATGCTTTTTTCTTTTGATAACTGTTTCATTTCTTTTGAGAAAGCCACTGCAAAAACACAAGAAGCAGTTATTATTGATATAGCATCAGATACAGGCTCTGCAAGGAATACTGCAAAGACCTTATTCTCAAAGAAATTTGGCAGAATATATATGAGAGGTACTAAAAGAAATACCTTTCGCATACATGCAATAAAAAGTGATGCTTTTGCTTTGCCGAGAGCAATAAATGTCTGTTGAACTGCCATCTGTATTCCAAAGAACACCATAGCACAACCGTAAAGACGAATTGTCCATGTTGCAGTTTCCATAAGTTCAGGATTGTCGTTGAAAATTCCGATAAAGAACTGTGGGAACATTTCGATTGCCATTCCAAATGCAAAAACATAAGTAAAGCAGATAATTAAAAATGCTTTAAATGCCTGTTTTACTCTGTCACCATTCTTTGCACCATAGTTATAACTGATTATAGGCTGTGCACCCTGACCAATGCCTTGTGCAGGTACCCAAACCATTTGAAAAATCGTTGTACAGATTGTCATAGCACCAACAGCAATATCACCACCGTATTTTTGAAGTGATGAATTAAATGCAACATTTATTACTGCCTCTGTAGCATTCATAACAAATGGTGAGATACCAAGAGCCAACACAGGCGCAAGAATCTTCATATCGGGTAAAAGATTTTCTTTTTTTATTCTTAATTTTGTCTTTTTACCAAGCAAAAAGAATAACACCCAAACAGCTGAAACTGCTTGAGATATGATTGTTGCAATTGCAGCACCCTGAACTCCCATATCAAATCCAAAAATGAAAATTGGGTCAAGGATAATATTACAGATTGCACCGATAAGTACCGTTGCCATACTGATTTTTGTAAAACCTTGTGTGGTGATGAACATATTAAGTCCTAATGATACCATCACAAAAACCGAACCTGCCACATAAATATTCATATATGGCAAGGCATATATAATTGTGCTTTCACTTGCACCAAAAAGCATTAAAAATCTTTCACCAAAAGTTAAGAAAACAGCTGTGAGAATTACTGACAATACTATAAGCAATGCAAAACAGTTTCCGAGAATTTTTTCTGCCTTTTTAATGTCACCTTTGCCCATTTCAATAGCAGCACGAGGTGCACCACCCTGAGCCACAAGCATAGTAAATGCAGAAATCAACGAAATTACAGGAAAACAAAGTCCCACACCTGTAATTGCCATTGTTCCCACATCTTCCATATGACCAATATAGATTCTGTCAACAATGTTATAAAGAAGATTTACTATCTGCGCTAAAATTGCAGGAATACTTAATTTAATCATCAAACTCCATATAGGAGCCTTTTCCAACTGTCCAGAAATATCTGCTTTTTTATCCATTTTCTATCACACTAACCCTTGATACTTTTTAAGATATTCCCCAATTTCCTTTTCATTTACATATTCAGTCAAACATCCAACACCTGTAACACACTTGCCACCTGTGATATTACCGGCTAAAATGCACTGTTTAAAATCAAAATCATTATAAAGACCATAAATGAAGCCTGAAAGGAATGCATCTCCTGCACCTGTTGCATCAATGCACTTGAATTCATCAATATTATCAACTACAAAGTAGTCCTTATCATATCCTGCACAACCAAACTTACCAAGTTTGACAACAGGTTTCTCGAAGTATTCACCGAGAATCTTGAGAGCCTCTTTATAATCTCTTGTGCCTGTCAATTTTTCTGTCTCATCGATGTTTGGTGTGTAATAATCAGCGATTTCAATTAATTCTCTATGCTTTTCAATGGACATATCATCACTGTATCCTGTATCAAGCACAAGAATTGTGCCATCCTTTTTAAGTTCTTTATATACAGGAATAATTTTTTCCTGCATAGCCACAATCTTTGCACCTTTAAGAGAATTATAGATTTTTTCTAACATTTCATCAGAATATGTTTCCACACCACCATAAGATACGAAAGTTCTGTCTGTACTTGTGATAATTGCAGAAGTTACATTCAGCGGATAATTCTTGCTTTCAAAAAGCTCATATTTTGTTCCGCTTTTATCTAATTCTCTACGGGCAAAATCTGAAAACATATCATCACCCAAAAATGTGCCGATTTTAGCAGGAACCCCAAGTCGTGAACAGTTTATCATAGTTGCAGGAAGACCGCCACCAAGACAAACCCTGAAATCCTTTGAATAGATTTCTTCACCCTCATTTGGAATTCGTGGCATTCCCGAATACAACAAATCAACATTTAATTTCCCGAATGCACCAACAAAACTCATTTCCAATCACCTGTATAACCTTTGTTTAATTCAATATAACTGTCCACAAGCTTTTCAGCCAAAGAATATGAACCTACCAATGGGTGAAGATATAAACAGTCAACAGCACTTTCTCTGTCACAATTTATAATTGCTTTTGATGCGAGTCTTTCATACGCCTTGACTCTTGTTATAATCTCTTTATTTTCAAAAGGCACATCACCAATCATCATTGGTGTCACCTTACCGTCTTTAATTTCACAAGAAATTTCAACAGTATCACTTTCATCGAGAAAATCAATAGCCTTGTTGTCATTTGGAACACAGGCAATCATTCTGTTCTTTTCAGTTGAATTTTTTGCATCAATTATTCCAAGTGCAACACCTGCATAACCTCCGTCATCAGGAGCATACATATCAAAATGCCAGGTTGAATTTCTCTTTTCACCTGTTTCACTTGCCATATATGAATTTTCACGAAGTCCATAGTAATAATCAAATATTTCCAATGCCTCTTCAAAATTATTTTCTATATCAACAGCTGACAACTCTTCTGTCATTTTTTCGTTAATATCAGCAATCTGCTCACCACGGGTACGCTCTGCATTAAGGATATTTTCAACTGCCTTTTCACGATTGTAGAAATAGTACATATATTCATTCGGAACATACTGTTTTCTCATTAAAAAGTCTTTGTCGAAATATCTTAAATCTGTATTTTCATAAGCCTTATCATCACTTACGATTTTCGAGGTAATATCTACACCATCTGCCTTGATATACTTAAAGAAAGACAAATGATTAAGACCGTAGCAGAGTGCTTCCAAGTGATTTTCAGGATAACCGTAAAGCTCCTCAAATCGTCTTAACATTCCGCTTGGCGCATCACAGATGCCATATGTAAAGTCATATCCCATATCACGAAGAGTCTGCGACACAACACCGGCAGGATTTGTAAAGTTAAATACCATAGCACCCGGCTTTGCATACTGTTTAACCAATTCACAGTATTCTTTCAAAGCAGGAATACTTCTCATAGCAAATGAAAAACCCGCTGCACCCGTTGTTTCCTGACCGAGAATTCCCATATCAAGCGCAATTCTCTCATCACGGCAACGCATACGGTCACCACCTGCACGAATTGTGGTTATTACGTAATCAGCATCTTTGATTGCCTCTTTACCGTCAGTTGTCAAAGTAAATCTTAAATCAGGACAAAGACGGCGAGAGACTTCTCTCGCCATCTTGCCGTAAATATTCAATTTCTTTTCATTGTTATCCATAAAGACGAGTTCCTTAATACCCATCTTAAGAGCTCTGCCCGCAATACTCTTTGCAAGGAACATTGAACGGACACCGCCACCACCGATAACTGCAAGTTTCATAATATTCACCTATTAAAGAACGTCGAATACGTTACTTTCACCTGAATCAAGGTTAAGACGAAGTGTCTTTTCAACACCATTTTCTGTGAAATCAAGACGAATCACATCGTCACTTTCGAATTCTGCAAAATTAACCTTGTAATCCTTATCCTTAAAGAAATCCTTAAGAACATTAATTCTGTTATCGTCAAAATCACCTGCATTGTCAGAAACGAAAAGAACATTTCCGCAAACAGAGTTTACCTTACCGTGAAGAAGCTTCTGTTCCCAATTGTAACCGATATTGATATCACGAAGGAAGAATACGTCAGGGTCATTACAGAAAGCTCTGCCGTCAAGGTGATTACGGAAAATTGTATTTGTAATTGCGTTCTGTGATGATGGCATTTCAGCATTTGTTCTGACACATGTAACGATTGAGTTAATGTTAAGACTCTTCTTGAGTTCGAATTTCCAGTTCTTGTTTACATCACAGCTGATACGACAAGCATCAAAGATACCCATACATGCACCGAGAGGAACACCACAACCGAGAATCCACTTGTCACCGCAAGCTTCACGAAGCAAATCTACACCGTCACACATAATTTCGCCACGGGTTTTACCGTTTCGAGGTTCGATACACTGGCTGTAAAGGAAGTCAAGCTTAACCATATCATATCCCCATACATTAAGAACTGTGTCGAAAACCTTCTTTATATATGCACGGACATCAGGATTGTAAATATCGAGTGTATATGCTCCGCCCCAACCCTGACAGCCAAGCATCTTTTTACCTGTTTTGTTCCATCTGATAAGCCAGTCAGGATGCTTCTTTGCGATAATTGAAGAACACTGTGCACTGAAAGGAGCAAGCCAGATACCTGCCTTATAACCCTTCTTGTGAATTTCATCAGCGATATATTTCATACCCTTAGGGAACTTTTTGTGGTCAGTAATGAGCCAATCACCAACAGCATGCTGATAACCGTCGTCAACCTGGAAGATATTAACTTCTTCACTTGCTCTGTCAAGACCGTTAAGGTCACGCACAATAATATTTTCGTTGATGTTCTGGAAATAGTTGTACCATGATGTGTAACCTGAAAGGTGCTGAATTGAAGGCTTCTTACAACCGACAAAGTCAAAGAAATACTTATCCATTACATCGTCCATATCACCCTCGATAATTGCGATGTCAAACATTTCATATTCCTGACCTGCCTTGAGAACAAGACCCTCAACGTCCTTTGTTACTCTGAACTTTCCGCCGTTCATATCAACCTCAAAGACTGTAAAGCCCTTGCGTTCACTTCTTGAACCGTAAAGCTTGATTTCTCTTTCGCCCTTTTCACGGAAATAGCAGTATGTATAACCATGGAACTTGCCTTTTTCACCATAGCCCTTTGCAAAGTGATAGTCACCTGAAAGTCCTACGAAATGAGCAGTGAATTTTGTGATTTTTGCAAGCTCAAGAAGACCGTCAAACTTGTCGTTCTTTGAAAATTCACGGGATGTTGTCCAAGCCTGATAACCGTTTGCATAGAAAAGGTCATCGTTGTCAAAATCCTTGTCATATTCCACTACAAGGCTCTGCATTTCAAAGCCTTTTTTCGCTGTGAGTACACCCTTGATGCTGTCATCTTTCTTTTCATAGTTAAATGAAAAATATTCGTTGTCAAAGCTGTTGCAACGAACAACCGCACCATTTTCTTTTAATTCAGCATAAAACTTACACATGGTAATTCCCCCTAAAATCTTTCATACATAATAATTTTATCATATATACAATTTAAAATCAATAAAAAAATGAGGTCATGCCGACCCCATAAAATTATTTTATTTCCTGCTCCAGATTGTCGAATTCAGGAGTTGAAAAAAACTCACCTAATGTTATTTCCAATCCGTCACAGAATTTCTTTATGGTAATAATCGAAACATCTCGTCTTCTCCTATCCAACATACTGTATGCAGTTGACGGTGTAACCCCTGAAATATTTGCAAGTTCATTTATTTTTATATTTCTTTCCTTACATAAATCCTCAAATCGTTT
>JAZQUG010000023.1:0-63822 GCA_045631225.1 Candidatus Fimenecus sp. | reverse complement strand
CTTACATCAAGGAATTCTGTGAAGAAATGCAAGTGCCTGTTTCCCTTGCAGAAGTTTTCGCTAAAGGTGGCGAAGGTGGTATGGACCTTGCAGAGAAAGTATGCGCAGTTATTGACGAAGGCAAAGCAGATTTTGCACCTCTTTATGATGAACAGCTTCCAATTAAAGAAAAACTTAACACAATCGCAAAGGAAATTTACCGTGCTGACGGCGTAATTTTCACAGCAGCTGCTGAAAAGGCAATCAAGGATATTGAATCACTCGGTCAGGACAAGCTCCCTGTTTGTGTTGCAAAGACACAGTATTCATTGTCAGACGACCCAACAAAACTTGGTAAGCCTGAAAACTTTATGATGACTGTTCGTGAAGTAAAACTCAGTGCAGGTGCAGGCTTTATCGTTTGTCTTACAGGTGACATTATGACAATGCCTGGACTTCCAAAAGCTCCAGCAGCATACAAAATTGATGTGGACAGCGACGGCAAAATCGACGGACTCTTCTAATCTTTTTGGCATATTTTCCGTGATACTGCGTTACGCCATCTCGAAATATCCGCATATTCCTTCGATGTCGTGCCTAGTCTAACGAAAAAATCTGCTCAAAAATAAAGTGTCCTATTAAAATATAATTCGCAAAGTTGTTATTTGGCTCCCTCTGACGAGGGAGCTGTCTTTTTCGCAGAAAAAGACTGAGGGAGAGAAAACTTAATGAATAATGAATAATTGAGGGTCTGCGACGCTGAATTATAAATACATTTTTTATTGACATTCAACCCATATAATTGTATAATTTATAAGATAATTTTTATAAAATAGGAGTAGTCTGTATGAAATGGACAGGACTTAATGAATTAAGAGAAAAATACCTTGCTTTCTTTGAAAGTAAGGAACATTTGCGACTTCCAAGCTTTTCACTCGTACCTCAGGGTGATAAGAGTATTCTTCTTATCAACGCAGGTATGACACCAATGAAAAAATACTTTACAGGTGAGGTTACACCTCCTAAAAAGCGTGTAACTACTTGCCAGAAATGTATCCGTACACCTGATATTGAGAATGTTGGTAAAACTGCTCGTCACGGAACATATTTCGAGATGCTCGGCAACTTCTCATTCGGTGATTATTTCAAGCATGAAGCAACTGCATGGGCTTGGGAATTTTTCACAAAGGTTCTTGAAATCCCTGAAGAACTTCTTTATGTCAGCGTTTATCTTGAAGATGATGAAGCTTATGACATCTGGACTAAAGAAGTAGGCGTTGACCCATCACATATGGTTCGTTTTGGTAAGGAAGATAACTTCTGGGAGCATGGTGCAGGTCCTTGTGGCCCTTGTTCAGAAATCTACTTTGACCGTGGTCCTTCAAAGGGTTGTGGCAGTCCTGACTGTAAAGTAGGTTGTGAATGCGACAGATTTATCGAAGTTTGGAACCTTGTTTTCACACAGTTTGAAAATGATGGTAACAACAACTATACTCGTCTTGCAAAGCCTAATATTGATACAGGTATGGGTCTTGAACGTCTTGCTTGTATTATGCAGGATGTTGACAATCTCTTTGAGGTTGATACAGTTCAGAATATTATGAAGCATATTATCGATATTTCAGGCATTGAGTATCATAAGGATGCTAAAAAGGATATTTCACTTCGTGTTATCACTGACCATATCCGTAGTACAACATTTATGGTTTCGGACGGTGTTCTTCCATCAAACAGTGGTCGTGGTTATGTTCTTCGTCGTCTTCTCCGTCGTGCAGCTCGTCACGGCAGACTTATCGGTATCGACAGACCATTCCTCGCTGAAGTTTGTGAAACAGTAATCAAGGAAAATGCAAATGCATATCCGAACCTTGTTGAAAAGCAGGACTATATCAAGAAAGTTATCGCAATGGAAGAAGAAAGCTTCTATAAGACAATTGACTCAGGTCTTGGTCTTCTCAATGAAATGATGGCAAACTCAAAGGACAATGTTCTTTCAGGTGAAGATGCTTTCAAGCTTCAGGATACATTTGGTTTCCCAATTGACCTTACAAAAGAAATCGTTGCTGAAAACAATATGACAGTTGATGAAGAATCATTTAAGAAATTTGTTGAAGAAGCAAGAATGAAAGCAAAGTCAGTTAAGCGTGACGGTGCTGAAACAGACTGGAGAAACAGTGGTGTTTCATTTAAAGATATTGCAAAAACTGAATTTACAGGATATACAGAAAACAACACAGATGCTACTGTTGTAGCACTCGTCAGTGATGGTGAAAGAAAAGATTTTGTTGAAGCAGGAGATGCAATTCTCGTTCTTGATAAGACATCCTTCTACGCTGAAAGTGGCGGACAGGTAGGGGATACTGGTGTTATCGCAATCGGTGACAGTACATTTGAAGTAACTAACACAACAAAGGATGCTGATGGTGTTGTGCTTCATCATGGTACACTTAGTGGTGATGCTGTTAAGGTTGGTGACACAGCAGTTACAACATATAATGAGGAAAACAGAAAAGCAATTATGAGAAATCATACTGCTGCACATCTTCTTCAGGCAGCACTCCGTACTGTTCTCGGTACTCATGTTGAACAGGCTGGTCAGCTTGTAGATGGTAATGAAGTTCGTTTCGACTTTACTCATTTCACAGGTATGACAGGTGATGAACTTAAAACAGTTGAAAACCTTGTAAATGAAGAAATTCTTAATGCAACATCAATGCTTATAAAAGAAATGCCTATTGATGAAGCGAAAGCAATGGGTGCTATGGCACTTTTCGGTGAAAAGTACGGTGATGTTGTCCGTGTTGTTAAAGCAGGTGATTTCTCAACAGAACTTTGCGGTGGTACTCACGTTGATAATACAGGCAAAATCGGTCTTTTCAAGATTGTTTCCGAATCATCAGTTGCAGCAGGTGTTCGTAGAATTCAGGCTGTAACAGGTAAGAATGTTCTTAAATATATTGATGAAAAGAATGAACTTCTTTTCGCTACTGCAGAAAGCTTTAAGGTAGGCAATGTATCTGCACTTCCACAGAAAGCAGTTGCAATTGCAAACGACCTTAAGACAAAGGAAAAGGAAATTGAAAAGCTCAAGGCAGAAATCAACTCATTTAAGACTGCAGGTATTATGGCAGGTGCAGTTGATGTTAAAGGTGTTCAGCTAGTTGTTTACTACGCAGGTGAGCTTGATGCTAATGGTCTTCGTTCTATGGCTGAAACTGCAAGAGATTCTGCACCGAATACAGTTGCTGTTATTGCAGGTTCAAATGCAGAAAAAGGTACTGCTTCATTTGCTTGTGCTTGTGGTAAAGATGCAATCGCAAACGGTGCACACGCAGGTAATATTGTTCGTGAAGTAGCTAAAATTGCCGGTGGTTCAGGTGGCGGCAAACCTGATATGGCTATGGCTGGTGGTAAGGATATTTCAAAGATTGACGACGCTTTGATGTCAGCTAAGGAAATCCTTGAATCAATGATTAAGTAAGGAGAGTTCGTTATGGATTGTCTTTTTTGTAAAATAGCAAACGGCGAAATTCCGTCAAATAAGGTTTATGAGGACGATAAAATCCTTGCATTCCGTGATATTGCTCCTCAGGCTGATGTTCATGTGCTTGTAATTCCAAAGGAACATGTGGCATCATCAGCTAATGATATAAATGAAGAAAACTGTGAAATCGTGGGCTATATTTTTGCTAAAATTCCTGAAATCGCAAATCTTGCAGGTGTTGACAGCTACAGAATCATCAACAACTGTGGTGATAAGGCAGGACAGACTGTAAAACACATTCATTTCCACATTTTAAGTGGTGATAATCTTTCAGAAAAACTTGTTTAAGGAGTGTTGGCGTTGAAAAGACCTTTGGCTGTAATCGGTTCTTCAATGCTCATAACTTTCCTTGTAGTTACAAATATTACTCATAAGATGACTATTGCTCTTTTAACGGGAGCAGTAGTCATTTTTTTATTGTTTATTGCTTTTAAAAGGTTAAGAAAACAACTTTTTGTGATTTTTTCATTATCAGGCGTGATTTTATTTTCATCTCTGTTTATTTCTGCAGAAAAACACTATCTTAATGAAATGAAGGAATTTGAAAATGAACAGGTTCTGACAGGTGTTGTGTGTCAGATTCCGACGGAGTCAGATTATGCTTTTACATATATAATAAAACCTGACGGTAAAAATTATAAAATCCGTTTTGTGACAGACAGTGATGCCTTTATTTTCGAAGGTGATTATGTAAAAATGTCATTGACAGGTTGTGAAGAATATGAAGAAGCTCAATTTTTTGAACATTCGCTATCTTCAAAAGTCTTTTTCACTTTTTTCGAAAGTGATGAGTGTAAAATTGAAAAAACAGGTGAGATTAATCCGTATTACCAGAAGATTGGTATGTTTAAAAGAGGTTTTTCAGAAATCGTTATGAAATATCTTCCGGGTGAATATGGTATTTTGGCAACTGCCATGACAATAGGAGAAATGGAAGAAATTGACAACAAAACAATTGATTATTTTAATTATTCAGGAACATCACATCTTCTTGTTATTTCAGGTCTTCATTTATCTCTTTGGTCTTTTGGAATTATGGAATATCTCAACAAATTTTCAAGGACAAGAAAGTATTCTCATTTAATCGGACTTTTGTGTTTGTTTGCTTTTTCTGCCATAACAGGTTTCAGCGTATCTGTAATCAGAGCAGGGTTTATGTTTGCTTTCATACTTATTGCAAGAATATTTAGCCGTGATGCTGATAATCTTAATTCAATAGGTGCGGCCGTTACATTTATTCTTATCAAAAATCCGTTTGCACCATTTTCGGTTTCCTTGTGGCTTACAGTTTTATCCACAGTAGGAATACTCGTATATTCAGGTGAATTTCAGCGTTGGATTGAAGAGAAAACAGCCAACAAACCTATTTCAAAATTACCTTTTTATTCTGCTGTAATGACATCGGTTGCTATCAGTTTTTCAACAGCAGTTTTCACTTTGCCTGTTTTCATTTGGAAATTAAAAATGATGCCTGTGCTATCTGTTCTTGCAAACTTTATTATGGTTACTCCGGCAATGGTGATGATGGTTGCAACTGTTTGCGGTGCAAATTGTCACATTGTTTCTGTTTTCCCGTTATCAAGATTATGTTTTTTCATAACAGGTGCAATGGGTCAACTCATAGATTTTACTGCAGAAAAAATCGGTATGTGGGAATGGTCCACAATATCGCTTAATCATAAGTATTACAAATATTTCTTCATTTTGTTGGTTGCAGGAGTAGCGGTAACTTTAATACTGAAAAAGTATAAAATCGATTTAATAAAACATATAAGTATCTTTTTCACACTTGTTTTCTGTGTCATTGCAGTATATTGTACCTCATATGAATACAACACACCATCTGTTGAAGTCTTGTTCACATCGGATAAGCCTGTGATAACAGTCTTTTCAGAAGGTGAAAGTGTCCTTGTCGGAGTACAGAAAAAGAAATATGTAATGACAATTGAAAATATGCTTCGTAAACACAATGAAAAACGGCTTGACAATATTGTTGTAACTGAAAACAAATCACCAACTGTATCGCAACTTATATACTTGTATGATAGTTTCGGGAATGCATATACACATTATATAGACAAAGCATATGAGATATTTAGTGAAAATTCCGTAAGCTATGCAACGGAAATGCATTTGTCAGATAGTGTGAATATTAGTTTTGGTGATAAGGATATAATTGAAATCAATACATCGGATAAAAGTATATTGGTGTTGGATTGCAAAAAAGCAGAAAATATCTATGAAAACGGAAAAAATTATGATATAATACTTTTATATGGAAAGAGTTCATATGAATTTGAAGAGTTATTAAAAGAAAGATTTGAGTCTTCACGGATTATTATTTCACAAGAGGGCAAATCTTTGTCAATTTATTAAAAAGGGGAGGTAACAATATGGCGTTGATTTACGAAGCGGATTTAAAAAGACAAATAAAAGAAAAGAATATGTCAAACTGTTACCTTTTTTATGGTAGCGAGGATTATCTTAAACAGTTTTATACAGAAAAAATCTGTAAAACATTTGTGACAGAGGGTAGCGAAACATTTTGTCTCAGGAAATATGACGGAAAAGAAAATACACTCGATGACGTTCTTGAGGGTGCTTCGTCAATGCCGTTTATGAGTGAATACTGTGTTGTTGTAGCCCGTGATTTTCCTCTTGATTCTTTGAATAACGATGATAAAAATAAACTTACTGAATATCTTGAAAATCAGCCTGATACATCAATTGCGATTTTCTGGTTTGACAGTATTGAGGTTCAACCAAAGGTTGCAAAGTGGAAATGGGTAATCGAGAATTTTACAAAACTTGCAACTGTAGTGGATTTCGAAAAGCCTGTGGGCAGAAATCTATTGAAGCTTATATGTGCTTATGCTTCAAAACAAGGATGTATGATGAGTGAAAGTACAGCATCATATCTTGTGGAAACAGCCGGTGATAGCCTGAATGTGCTTTTTAATGAAATTCAGAAAGCAGCAAACTTTGCAGGTCAGGGTAACGAGCTTACAAGAGAATGTGTTGATAGCGTTGCTGTACGTTCACTTGAAGCAAAGGTTTTTGATTTATCAAAGTATATTCTAAATCATAACCCACAGGGCGCTTTGGAGCTCTTGCATATTCTTATGATGCAGAAAGCAGAACCTATTGATATTTTTGGTGTTATATTAACTGCATTTGTGGATATTTATCGTGTAAAGGTTTCAACATCAGGTGGCGAAAGTGTTACTTATGCCGCAAAGATTTTTGATTACAGAAACAAGGATTTTCGTCTTAAGAATGCAGGTGGATATGCGAAAAATCTTTCAATGGAGCAGATTCGTCAATGCTTCGATTGCTTTGCGGAGGCTGACCGAGCATTAAAAAGTACTGCCCAGTCAGGTGAATTGATACTTGAAAAACTTATAGTGAAAATTTCGCTTATAATAGCAAGGTGACCGCTATGATAAAGATAAAAGAAGCAGTAATAGTTGAAGGAAAATACGATAAAATCAAGCTTTCAGGAATTCTTGATACAGTAATTGTTGAAACAGATGGCTTTGCAGTTTTTAAGGATAAGGAAAAGCAACATCTTATTCGTTTTCTTGCGGAAAAGCGTGGAATAATCATTATGACAGACAGCGATTCTGCAGGATTTAAAATACGCTCATTTTTAAAAGGAATAATAAAAAATGATAATGTGAAAAACGTTTACATACCTGATATTTACGGAAAAGAAAAGAGAAAAACCGAAATGTCAAAAGAGGGCAAATTAGGTGTTGAGGGTATGGAAACAAAGATTATTATGACAGCTCTTGAAAAAGCAGGTGTTCTTTATGACGAAAACAGTAAAAAAGAGGGCAAGGAAATAACACACACTGACTTTTTTGAAGACGGAATTAGTGGCGGAGAGAACAGTAGCCAAATTCGTAAAGCTTTTGCAAAACAGTTAGGACTTCCTGAACTTATAAGCTCGTCGGCACTTCTCAAAATCATAAATTCATATATGACCTATGAAGAATATAAAGAAGTAATAAACAGTATGTGGATTAATTAAAAATTTTAAAATTTCTATTTCCAAATTGAGGAAAATATGATATAATATTTAGCCTGCGCATGAAATTAACGAAATTGAGGTAAATATAAATGCAAGTACAGAGTAAATTTCCTGTAAACAAACCTTTTTATGAGGTTCGACAGATAAGAGATTTCAAGGATTTGATTGATCAGAGTGCAAAGCTTTTTTCAACAAGACCTGCATATAAACTCAGAAAAAAAGATAAGACTTATTATGATGTAAGTCACGCTCAGTTCCGTGATGATATTTATAGTCTTGCAAACAGTCTTTTAAAAGAGGATTATAACAGAGCACATATTGCAGTTGTGGGCGCTAATTCATACAACTGGTGTGTGACATATCTTGCTGTAACTTGCAGTGACAATGTTATTGTGCCTATTGATAAGGAATTGACTGCTGATAATATGATGGATGTTATCAAGGATTCTGACTCAATAATTCTTTTTGGTGATAAAAAGCAGATTAAGGAAATTGCTCAGAGAAAAGACCAGTTACCGGATGAATTTCGTTTTATTTGCTTTGATGATGTGGAAATCGACGGCGTTGAGCTCTTTAAGGATTATATCGAAATTGGCAAAAAACTTTATAACGATGGCGAAAAGCTCCTTAATAACGTAACTGTTGACCCTGAGGCTGTTACTGCAATTCTTTTCACATCAGGTACAACAGGTGTTTCAAAGGGCGTTTGTTTAAGTCAGAAAAATATCTGTGCTGTTGTTATGGGTGCTGCAGGTTGCATTAAGATTACAGAAGAGGACCAGCTTCTCTCAATTCTTCCTATTCATCATACTTATGAATGTACAGTTGGTTTCCTTTATATCATATACTGTGGTGCTTGTATTGCATTTAATCAGGCTCTTCGATATATTACAAGAGATTTTACAGAAATCAGACCGACAGCATTTATTACCGTTCCGCTTCTTATTGAAAAGGTTCATGCAAAGATTATGAAGAAGATGAGTGAGAAAAAAGGCGGTAAATTCATCTTTAAATTCGGTAAAACTGTATCTACTGTAACTAAAGCAATGGGTATAAAAGGTGTTGGAAGAAAACTCTTTGCAGAGGTAATTAACACATTTGGCGGAAGACTCAAGCTTATTGTTACCGGTGCTGCAGCTCTTGACCCAAAGGTTGCAAAAGATTTTATGGATATGGGAATCAACCTTTATATCGGATATGGTCTTACAGAATGTGCTCCACTTGTTGCTTGTAATAATGATAGAGTTATGCTTCCTGACTCAATCGGCACTCCAATGCCGGGTGCAGAGGTTGCTATTTATAACCCTGACAATAAGGGCGTTGGTGAAATTTGGGTAAAAGGCCCGATGGTTATGAGTGGTTATTATAAGAATCCTGAAGCAACTGAAGAGGTTATTACTCCTGATGGTTGGTTCAGAACAGGCGACATTGGTACTTGTGATAAAAATAACTGCTACAGAATTACAGGTAGATGCAAGAACGTTATTGTTACAAGAAATGGTAAAAATATCTTCCCTGAGGAAGTTGAAATTTATATTAATTCAAGTCCTGCTGTTGCAGAAAGCATTGTTTTCGGTGATGATACAGGAGAAGAAACACTTGTAAGTGCTGCTGTTTATCCTGATATTGAGGCTCTTCAGAGTATTCTTAACCGTGAAGAAATTACAAAGGATGATATTAAGAAGGCCGTCAGCCAAGCAGTTAAGGAAGCAAACAGAAAACTTCCTAATTATAAGAAAATCAGAAGTTATTACATCAGTGACGAAGAATTTATAAAAACTACTACAAAGAAAATCAAGCGTCAGGTAAATATTGATAAAATTATGCAGGACGCAAAAAACAAGATAAATACAGAGGAATAAATAAAATGATTTTAGGTCACGATAATAAAGAAAACTATTCAAACGGTCTTACAGTAATGGCTATCATGGCGTCACCTCGAAAGACCGGATATACAGCAAAGCTTTTAGGAAGTCTTTTGCGAGAATTTCCTAAGGGGACTAATTTTGAAATAGTAAATCTCTATGAGCTTAACCCAACTCCTTGTAATGCATGTGGTTATTGCAAGACAGGTAACGGTTGCTCAAAAAAAGACCTGGAAGATTTTATGAAAAAATTTGAAACGGCAGATATTATCGTGTTTGCAACACCGATTTATTTTATGGGTGTGCCTGCTCCGTTCAAAGCACTTATTGACCGTTTTCAGCGTTATTATGAGGCTCGTTTCCGTCGCAATATGAAAAACCCTATCGAAAAGCGTCGCAAAGCAGTTCTTATTGTAACAAGTGGCAGTGACGGTGAAATCGGTTACGAGGTAATCAAGCATCAGCTTTTACAGGCGTTTTCAGTACTTAATATTGAGCTTTGTGGTGTTACACTTGCAAAGAATACTGATAAATGCGGTGTTGATAATACGGATGTTGACAGAACAAGAGCATTATATTGGAAGGTGAGATAAATGGCAGTTATTAAACTTAATCTTGAAAATTTCGCACAGGAAGTTTTGAAGTCAGAAAAACCTGTTCTTGTTGATATGTATGCTGATTGGTGCGGACCATGTATGATGATGGCACCTGAAATCGAAGCATTCTCAGAAGAAACAGATAAGGTAAAGGTATGTAAGCTTGATGTTGACGAAGCAACAGACCTTGCATTGACATTTGGTGTAATGAGTATTCCTACAGTAATTCTCTTTGACAAAGGACAAGAGGTAAAAAGATTTGTAGGTGCAAAAGAAAAACATCAGATTGCAGAATTTGTAGGTGAATAAAAGAAAGTCCCAAGGTGTGAACTTGGGACTTTTTTGTTGTTAATGAAATTTATTGAATTGGAATCTATCTCCCCGATAAATTATAATTTGTAATATTATGTTGAGGTTATTCAACAACCACTTTTACAATCTCACCAATATATACTCTGTGGAAATCGTTGTTTGCATAGTTATTCATAATTGTTTCATCAAGGAAGCCATCCGGCTTCATATCCTGATATGCTAATTTTTTGAGAACGACATTAACTTTTGCCTGTTCATATCCTACTGCATTTTCCATGTCAATCGGTGTGAAGCATGTTTCTGCAATTTTATCGATGTCACGACCTGATTTGCTGCCGCAAAGACCAAGCTCTTTTTTGTATCCTCCACCGAAAAATGAGAGTGAAAAATAGTCGTTCTTTTCAATGAATTCATAAGTGTATCTCTGTGGTCTTACAAAAACGAAACAAACATCCTTGTTCCAGAGTTCACCGATTCCGCCCCAACTAACTGTCAT
This sequence comes from Candidatus Fimenecus sp., assembly GCA_045631225.1. Classification (GTDB taxonomy): domain Bacteria; phylum Bacillota; class Clostridia; order Oscillospirales; family Acutalibacteraceae; genus Fimenecus. The sequence goes on along the minus strand of JAZQUG010000023.1, from coordinate 52,997 downwards.
TGTGTTGAAGTCATCCATTGTACCTGCTGTGAGCAATGCCCAGTCGTTGCTGATCATTTTAACGAAATTATCCTTTAATTCTCTTACATTTATTTCTTTTTGCATAGTAATCATTCCTTATAAAATAGTACATTAATTATATACTCTTAAAAAGTGAAATACAACCACAAAAACAGTGAAATTGTTGAAAACACGTAAATTGTTGAAAAAGTTCGTGAATCTTCACAAAAAAATCATATAAACTTTGTATAGTTATTTTTATTCTATGTCTTTTCAGGAAAAATGTTTTATGATAATATAATAGGGCTATTTTGAAGCCGTGTGTCTGATACGGCAGTTTGAAGGATGTAGGAAAATGGAATTTAGTGACAGACTTAAGTATTTAAGAAATGCAAAAATCCCGACAATAACACAAAAAGATTTGGCAAATGCTATTGGTGTAACACAGAGAAAAATATCATTTATGGAAACAGGTACAACTGAACCTTCTTTAAAGGATATCAAGGCGCTTTGCAAGTATTTCAATGTGTCAGCGGATTATCTTTTAGGTTTGCCTAAAAATATGCATTATCCGGAGTAATTTATGACTAAAAAAGAACGCGCAAAACTTCTTGTGGAAGGACTGAAAAAAGAATATCCTGATGCCATATGCTCACTTGTAGCTGATAATCCTTTTGAGTTACTTGTGGCAACCAGACTGTCTGCACAATGCACTGATGCAAGAGTGAATATGGTAACTCCTGCACTTTTCAGTAAATACAGAACGCTTGACGATTATGTAAATGCAGATGTGAAGGATATTGAGGATATAATTCATTCTTGTGGATTTTATCAGGTCAAAGCAAGAGACATTATTGAAATGGCACGAGGTGTCAGAGATAATTTTGGTGGAAAAGTTCCTGATAATATCGAGGATTTGACCACACTTTCAGGTGTTGGTAGAAAAACTGCAAATCTCATTGTGGGTGATGTATATAAAAAACCTGCTGTTGTGGCAGATACACATTTGATACGCCTTACTAACAGAATGGGACTTGTAGCAACAAAAGACCCTAAAAAAGTGGAAATGGAGCTTAAAAAGATTCTCCCACCGGAAGAGAGCAACGATTTCTGCCACAGATGTGTTCTTCACGGAAGAGCAGTTTGTACGGCTCGGAAAGCAAATTGTGAAAACTGTTGTTTAAATTATGTTTGTAAGAAGATAGTATAGCGTAGGGCGGGAGCTTGCTCCCGCTGTTTTTGTTATCATAGTCGTTATTAGCATAAGCAAAGAATGACACGGTATTCTGTATTTGATATTGTATTTAACGATGCTTTTATGTTATACTATTAACATATTATGGAAAAGAGGTAAAATTATGGACCCAATTAATGTTGATTTCGGTAATAAAAGTGTTATGCCGGAAACTCCAAAAGGCAGTACAGTAAAAAGAGTTATTATAAGTCTTTTGCTTACGGTTGTTGCAGGCGCTGTTTTATACTACTTTATGTTACCTGCACTTAATTTCAAAGCACTTGAACTTTATATTTATATCGGTGTTTTGATTATGGCATATATCGGTATTTTCGGTGTTCTTTCAAAAGCGTATTTCAGACCTGAATATATGGAATATGCAAAGAATAAGGTTAAGGTTCCTATTGTAATGATTATTGTTCTTGCTGTTCTTGTCGGTATCGGCTATATTACAGGTGTGGAATTCTTCCGTGCAAAGGATTATGCTGAACTTATTCAGGTTAAAGAAGGAGACTTTGCAGAAGAAATTGCAGAAGTTGATTTTCAAAGTGTTCCTCGTCTTGACAAGGATTCATCAAATATGATTGCAACTCGTGCGCTTGGTGAACTTTCTGACTATGTTTCACAGTTCGTTGTAAACTCATATTATTCAACACAGATTAACTATAAGGGAACTCCTGTCCGTGTTCAGTCTCTTGATTACGGTGATATTTTCAAATGGCTCAAGAATACAAAAGAGGGTATTCCTGCATATATTATTGTTGATATGACAACACAGAAGGCTGAAACCGTTCGACTTGAAGAAGGTATGAAATATTCTCCTGCAGAGCATTTCAATGAATATCTTCTTCGTCATGTCCGTTTCAAGTATCCATCATTAATGCTGGGTGACCCATCATTTGAAATTGACGAAACAGGAAGACCATTCTGGATTGTTCCTGTGCTTGATAAGACAATCGGTGTGTTTGGCGGTACTGATGTTCAGGGTGCTATTATCGTTGACTCAATCAACGGTGACACAACTCTTATTTCAACAAGTCTCGATAAAAACACAAAGCTTCCTACTGATAAGTTTGTAACAGACAAGGAATTCCAGTGGCTTGATCAGGTTTATTCTGCAACAATTGTAAATCAGCAGTATAACTACTATGGTAAGTATAACAATGGTTTCATAAACTCAATTATCGGTCAGGAAAATGTTCGTGTTACAAGTCAGGGTTATAACTACCTGGCACTTAATGATGACGTTTATATGTACACAGGCGTAACATCTATAAGCTCTGACCAGTCAATTATCGGTTTCGTTCTCATTAACCAGAGAACAAAGGATGCTGTTTATTATCAACAACCGGGGGCATTGGAGGAAACTGCAAGAACATCTGCACAGGGTAAGGTTCAGCAGTATGGTTATCGTGCAACATTCCCTATTCTTCTCAATGTAAGCGGTCAACCAACATACTTTATGGCACTTAAGGACGCAAGTGAGCTTGTTAAGATGTATGCAATGGTTAATGTTGAGCAGTCAACTGTTGTTGGAGTAGGCTCAAACCTTGCAGAATGTACAGAAAACTATGCAGCAGAGCTTCAGAAGAACGGTGTTAATGTAGATGTTGATGTTGATTCAATGGGACAGGAAGAAACACCTGATGAATTAAAGAACGAAACTGTTGAAGTTGCAGGTGAGGTGCAAGAAATCAGAAGTGTTATCACAGGTGGTGAAACATATTTCTATATCAAGCTTGCAGACAACACAGCATATTACAAGGTTGCTGTAAAGAATGCAGAAAAGATTGTTATCCTCAATGTTGGTGACAAAATCACATTTACAGTGGATAAGAATGCTAAGGGAGAAATTATTCCTGTAACATCTGTTAAATAGCAAACAGGGCGGGGCCGATACCTCGCCCTTTATACATTTTGATTTGTTTTTTGCGTTAAAAAACACTTGACATTTATATTGTCTTCTGTTATCATATTTAAGCCGCATATTAGGGGGTAGTGTGTCTAAATGCACTATAAGTGAGGTTTTCCACCCTCAATAGCGAGTCTATATTTAAGGTAGGTTAGAAAAATGTACGCAATCATCGTAACAGGCGGCAAGCAGTACAAGGTTACAAACGGCGACGTTGTATTCGTTGAAAAGCTTGACGTAGAAGCAGATGCAGAGATTACTTTTGACAAGGTTCTCGCAGTTGGTTCTGAAGACGGACTTAAGGCAGGTGCACCATATGTTGACGGTGCAACAGTAACTGCTAAGGTTCTTAAGAATGGTAAAGGTAAGAAAATCACAGTATTTACTTACAAGCCAAAGAAGAACGAAAAGCGTAAAAAAGGTCATCGTCAGCCATATACAAAGGTTGAGATTACTGGTATTAACGCATAATGACAACCGCAAAATTTCTGTTTTCGGATGATACAATAGTTTCGTTTGAGTTAAGTGGTCACAGTGGGGCAGGGGATTTTGGTACTGATATTGTATGCAGTGCAGTTTCTTCAGCAGTCTATATGGCAGCGAATACTATAATTGAGATTATGAAGTTGAATCCTGAGGCAGAGGTCCGTGACGGGTATTTCAGATTCACAATGAATTTAAGTGATGCTCGTAATTCGAAAACGATTACTGACGGATTATATTTACACTTGAGTGAATTACAAAGTCAGTATCCCAACAACTTGAAACTTGAAAGAGGTGTTTTTAATGCTTAAATTAAACATTCAGTTATTTGCTCATAAAAAAGGTATGGGTTCTACTAAGAACGGCCGTGATTCAGAATCAAAGCGTCTTGGTGTAAAGCGTGCGGACGGACAGTTCGTTCTCGCAGGTAACATCCTTGTTAAGCAGCGTGGTACTCACATCCATCCTGGTAACAATGTAGGTCGTGGTTCTGATGACTCACTCTTCGCACTTGTTGACGGTAAAGTTAAGTTCGAAAGAATGGGCAAGGACAGAAAAAAGGTAAGCGTTTATCCTGTAGAGCAGTAATTTTCGACTACTTTATTCCCATCACTGCGGTGGTGGGAATATTTTTTTGAGAATAACAGAAAATATCGTTGAGGTATTAGTATGAAAACAATTAATAAAAGTACAAAACTTAATAACGTTTGCTATGACATTCGTGGCCCGGTAATGGATGAAGCTGTCAGAATGGAGTCTGAGGGTCTGCGTATCTTAAAGCTTAATATTGGCAATCCTGCACCATTTGGTTTTGCAGCACCTGACGAAGTCATCCGTGATATGATGTATAATCTTCGTGAATGTGAGGGCTATTCTGATTCAAAAGGTCTCTTTACTGCAAGAAAAGCTATAATGCAGTATTGTCAGATTAAGGGAATCAAAGGTGTTGATATCGGTGATATTTACACAGGTAACGGTGTCAGTGAATTGATTACAATGTCAATGCAGGGGCTTTTGGATGATGGTGACGAAATTCTTGTGCCATCACCTGACTATCCTCTTTGGACAGCATCCGTAACTCTTGCCGGTGGTAAAGCTGTTCATTATATCTGTGACGAACAGAATGAATGGAATCCTGATATTGACGATATTAAAAAGAAGATTACACCAAATACAAAGGGTATTGTTGTAATTAATCCTAACAATCCTACAGGTGCATTATATAGTGACGAAATTTTAAGAGAAATTATTGAGGTTGCCCGTCAAAATGACCTTATTCTCTTTGCTGATGAGATTTATGACCGACTTGTTATGGATGGTCTTACTCATACTGCACTTGCATCGTTAGCTCCTGATGTGCCTTGTGTCAGCTTTAACGGACTTTCAAAATCTCATAGAGTTGCAGGTTTTCGTGTGGGCTGGATGGTAGTAAGCGGAGATAAGAAAAAAATCAAAGGTTATGTTGAAGGACTTAATCTTCTTTCATCAATGCGACTTTGCTCAAATGTACCTGCACAGAGCATTGTGCAGACAGCTCTCGGTGGAATCCAGAGTGTCGACGAGTTGCTTTTACCTGGCGGAAGAATTTATGAGCAGAGAGAATTTGTATATAACGCTCTTTGTAACATTGATGGTATTTCAGTTGTGAAGCCAAAGGCTGCATTTTATATTTTCCCTAAATTGGATACTAAAAAGTTTAATCTTCACGACGACGAAAAGCTTGTTCTTGATTTCCTTAAGGAGAAGAAAGTTCTTCTTATGCACGGTAAAGGATTTAATTATCCAACGCCTGACCACATAAGAATCGTTTATCTTCCAAGAAGAAGAATCCTTGGTGAAGCAATGGAGAGTTTTGCAGAATTCCTTAGTGAATACAGACAATAAATTACGGCAGGGTATTAACTGAACCCTGCCTTTGTTTTTTACGAAAATATGTTGCTGTCATGCTTTGCGGAATGACATAAATTATTCTGATGCACCTCAAATTATAAACATATTTTGTTATAAATTTTCACTCATGTAGCGATTTTATGCATTAAATTGTGTATAAATGCATAAAATATGCAAAATATGTAATAATAATGCATAAAAACCGTATAAATATTCATTTAATATGTGAAATAGTGCATAAAAATACAAAAAATATAGAAAAAATCAGTAAAAACACTTGATTTAATAAAAAAAGCGTGTATAATATATCCCATACTGCATTTTGCACAAATTATAACTCAATTTTTCGGAGGAATATACAATGGAAAAGAAAGATATCAAAAAGGTAGTTTTAGCTTATTCAGGTGGTCTTGATACATCAATTATCATCCCTTGGCTTAAAGAAAATTATAACAACTGCGAAGTTATCGCAGTATCAGGTGACGTTGGTCAGGGTACTGAACTTGACGGTCTTGAAGAAAAGGCTCTTGCAACAGGTGCTTCAAAGCTCTATGTTCTTGACCTTAAAGAAGAATATGTTAAGGATTATATCTGGCCTTGCCTTAAAGCAGGTGCTGAATATGAACAGTATCTTCTCGGTACTTCACACGCTCGTCCTTGTATCGCAAAGGGACTTGCTGAAATCGCAATCAAGGAGGGCGCTGATGCTATCTGTCACGGTTGTACAGGTAAGGGTAATGACCAGGTTCGTTTCGAGCTTACATTAAAGGCTCTTGCTCCTGAAATGGAAATCATCGCTCCTTGGCGTGAATGGGATATCGTTTCTCGTGAACAGGAAATCGAATATGCAGAAGCTCACAATATCCCACTTAAGATTAACCGTGAAACTAACTATTCAAAGGATAAGAATGTATGGCATCTTTCTCACGAAGGTCTTGACCTTGAGGACCCTGCAAATGAGCCATTATACAACAAGGATGGCTTCCTTGAAATGAGCGTTTCTCCTGAAAATGCTCCTGACGTACCAACATACATTACAATTCACTTTGAAAAGGGTGTTCCAACAGCTATTGACGGTGTTGAAATGAGTGCTCTTTCAATCGTTGAAAAGCTCAACGAGGTTGGCGGTGCTAACGGTATCGGTCTTCTTGACATCGTTGAAAACCGTCTTGTTGGTATGAAATCCCGTGGTGTTTATGAAACTCCGGGTGGTGCAATCCTTTACAAGGCTCATGAGCTCCTTGAAATGATTTGTCTTGACCGTGATACTCAGCACTACAAGAAGCTTGTTGCTCAGAAATTCGGTGAAGTTGTTTATAACGGCCTCTGGTTCACTCCTCTTCGTGAAGCTCTTTCAGCATTCGTTGACGAAACACAGAAAACTGTAACTGGTGATGTTAAGCTCAAGCTTTATAAGGGTAACATCATTAACGCAGGTCTTACATCTCCATACACACTCTATGATGAAAATGTTGCATCATTCGGTGACGACGGTGGTGCTTACAATCAGAAGGATGCAGCAGGATTTATCAACCTCTTCGGTCTTTCAATTAAGGTTAAGGCACTTCTTGACAAACAGCGTGGAGAAAATAACTAATTAATAAAAGTGTAGGGGCTGACGACCTCGGCAGCCCGATAGTAAATATGTGATTTGTTGCGGGACGCCGAGTCGACGTCCCCTACAAATGCTTTAACAAAACAACGACAAGGACAGAAAAATGTCTTTGTCGTATTGTGCTAATATAGACATAAATTAAAGGTGACAATTATGCAACTCTGGAAAGGCAGATTTTCAAAGGAAATCGACCCAAAAACAAACGATTTTAACTCATCAATAAAATTTGACAGCCGTATGTACAAAGAGGATATCGACGGGAGTCTTGCTCATGCAGCAATGCTCTGTGCTCAGGGTATTATCTCTGCTGAAGATTTGACAGCTATTACTGATGGCTTAAAAGCTATCAAGGCTGAAATTGATAACGGAGAACTGGAAATTGACCCTAATGCTGAGGATATTCATACTTTTGTTGAAGGTGAACTTACTTCAAGAATCGGTTCAGCAGGTAAGAGATTACATACAGCAAGAAGTCGTAATGACCAGGTTGCAGTTGATATAAGACTTTATCTCCGTCACGAGTGTGATGCACTCTATAATCAGTTAACAGAACTTGTGGATGTTCTCTGTAAAAAGGCAGAACAATATGCAAGTGCAGTAATGCCCGGTTATACTCATCTTCAGAGAGCACAACCAATTACATTCGGTCATCACTTAATGGCTTATGCAGAAATGCTTCTCCGTGATAAGGAAAGACTCATGCAGGCAACTGACAGAATGAATTATTCACCACTTGGTGCTTGTGCATTGGCAGGTACTACATATAACACAGACCGTGAAATGACAGCAAAAGCACTTGGTTTCAATGGTGCTATGCAGAACTCACTGGATTCAGTTTCTGACCGTGACTTTTGTATGGAATTAGCCTCTGTAATCTCAATAATTATGGTGCATCTTTCACGTTTCTCAGAGGAAATCGTTCTCTGGTGTTCTTGGGAATTTAAGTTTATCGAGCTTGATGATGCTTTTTCAACAGGTTCATCGATTATGCCACAGAAGAAAAACCCTGATATTACAGAACTTATCCGTGGTAAGTCAGGTCGTGTGTTTGGTGATTTGACAACTCTTCTTACAATGATGAAAGGTCTTCCGCTTGCATATAACAAGGATATGCAGGAAGATAAGGAAGCAATTTTTGATGCTTTTGATACAGTTAAAATGTGTCTTACAGCATTCATCCCAATGCTTGATACAATGACAGCACTTCCCCAGAATATGAGAAAAGCAGCAGCAGGTGGTTTCATCAATGCTACGGACTGTGCTGATTATCTTGTAGGTAAGGGACTTCCTTTCCGTGATGCATATAAAGCAACAGGTGAACTCGTTGCACTCTGCATCAAAAAAGGTCTTACACTTGAAACACTTCCTTTGGAAGAATATAAGGCTGTTTGTGACATCTTTGATGAAGGTGTGTTCGATGCAATCAACCTTGATAAGTGTGTAAACGACAGAACATCTCTTGGCGGACCTGCTCCACAGAATGTGCTCAGTCAGGTAGAGAGAGTGAAGAATTTAAACAAATAATGTAGGGGCTGACGACCACGGCAGCCCGTTAGTAAAAATATGATTTGTTTTGGGACGCCGAGTCGACGTCCCCTACAAAATCTATGAAATGAGATTTAACTATGACTAAAATATTCATCGACGGTAGTCAGGGTACAACAGGACTCAAGATTTTTGACCGTCTTGCAAAAAGAGAAGATATAGAACTTATAACTCTTCCTGAAAATTTAAGAAAAGACACAAATGCCCGTAAAGAAGCTCTCAACTCTGCTGATATTGCATTTCTTTGTCTCCCTGATGCAGCAGCAATCGAGGCAGTTAGTCTTATCGAGAATGAAAATACAATAGTAATCGACACATCAACTGCTCACAGAACTGACGATGGTTGGGCCTATGGTTTCCCTGAACTCAGTGAGGATTTTGAAAATAAGCTTAAGAATTCAAAGAGAATTGCAGTTCCGGGATGTTATGCAAGTGGATTTATAGCACTTGTAAAGCCTTTGGTTGATGCAGGTATTGTGGATAGTGACATCTGTATTGCTTGTCATGCTATGTCAGGTTACAGTGGTGCAGGTAAAAACGGTATTGCACAGTATGAAGATGCTGAAAGAGATTGGCTTTTAGATGCTCCTCGTGAATATGCTCTTACCCAACAACACAAGCACTTAAAGGAAATGAAGATTATTTCGGGACTTAATAATGAGCCGATTTTCTCACCATATATCTGTGATTATTTCTGTGGTATGGTTATGACAGTTCCACTTTTCAAAAAAGATTTGAAGGATGGCAAAACTGCAGAGGATATCAAGACATTATATAAAGAAAAATACAATTCAGACATTGTTAAATATAAAGAAAGTATTGACGAAAACGGATTTATCTCAGGTAACAAAATGGGTGAACTTGACTCAATGGAAGTTACAGTCTGTGGTAATGACGAGAGAATTTTGTTAATAGCAAGATACGATAATCTCGGTAAGGGCGCTAGTGGTGCAGCCGTTCAATGCTTGAATGTAAAAATGGGAATCGACCCGAAATTTCAATTAAATATATAAGATTTGGTGAATAATATGGAATTTATTAATGGTGGTGTTACCGCGCCTAAAGGCTTTAAGGCAAGCGGTATTCACTGTGGAATTCGTAAAAATAAAACTAAAAAAGATTTGGCACTCATTCTCTGCGAAAAGGAATGTGACGCTGCTGCTGTTTATACACAGAATCTCGTTTACGGTGCACCAATTACAGTTACTCGTAATAACATCAGTGATGGTAAGGCTTATGGTGTAATCTGTAACAGTGGCATTGCAAATACTTGTAATGCTGATGGTGTTGAAAAGGCAGAAATGATGTGTAAGCTTGTGGCTGACGCAACAAATCTTAAATCAACTGATTTTGTTGTGGCTTCAACAGGTGTTATCGGTCAGCCAATCAATATTGAGCCTATCGAAAATGGTATGGCACAGCTCGTAAATGAACTCAGTGAGGATGGCTCTGACGATGCTGCTCAGGCTATTATGACAACAGATACTGTAAAAAAAGAATTTGCAGTTTCATTTGACTTAGGTGGTAAGGAATGTAAAATCGGTGCTATCTCAAAGGGCAGCGGTATGATTCATCCGAATATGGCTACAATGCTCGGATTTATCACAACTGATGCAAATATTTCAGGTGAAATGCTCAAAAAAGCACTTCTTGAGGTTGTGAAAGACAGTTTTAATATGCTTTCAGTTGATGGTGATACTTCAACAAACGATACTGTTGCAGTTTTAGCATCAGGTCTTTGCGGAAACGGCAGAATCGAAAGTGAAAATGATGACTATTTTGCATTTGTTAATGCTCTTAATGCAATCTGTGAAAAACTTGTAAAGCTTATGGCAAAAGACGGTGAAGGTGCAACAAAGCTTGTTGAATGTCAGGTGAGTGGAGCAAAATCAAAAGAAATTGCAAAGGTTTGTGCAAAGAGTGTTATCTGCTCATCTCTTGTAAAGGCTGCAATGTTCGGTGCAGATGCTAACTGGGGACGAATCCTCTGTGCATTGGGTTATGCAGGAGTAGATATTGATGTAAACAAGGTTGATGTTTCCTTCAAGTCAAAAGGTGGAGAAATCGCAGTTTGTAAAGACGGTGCAGGAATCGAGTTCTCTGAAGAAATCGCAAAACAGGTTCTTGTGGAAGATGAAGTTTACATTATCGTTGCTCTCAATGATGGTGAATATAACGCAACAGCATACGGTTGCGATTTAACATATGAATATGTAAAGATTAACGGAGATTATAGAACATAATTAAAGTGGTCGTCATCCTCCCTATGACGAGGGAGGTGTCAAAACGAAGTTTTGACGGAGGGAGAGAAAAATGCTTACATATAATAAAGAATTGATAAAGTATGCAAAAGAACTCCGTCAGAATATGACACCTTGGGAAATTAAATTGTGGACTCAATTTTTGAGGAATTATCCAATAAGATTTCAAAGACAAAAGGTAATTGATAATTATATTGTTGATTTTTATTGTACAAAAGCGCGAATTGTTATAGAATTAGATGGTGGAGGTCATTATACTGAAGAACAACAAAAGTATGATGAAGAACGCACCGAAGTATTAACAAAATACAATTTGCAGGTAATCAGAATCTGTAATCTTGAAATTGATAATAATTTTTATAATGTTTGTGAGCATATTGACAGAGTGGTTAAAAAATCTCTCCCTCAGTCTGCTTCGCAGACAGCTCCCTCGTCAGAGGGCGCAAGGGATTAACCCCCTTTGGAGGCAAAATACAATGGACATTTCAAAACTTACACATGCTGACCGTAGTGAGGTGCTTGTACAGGCTCTCCCATATATTCAGCATTATCACGAAAAAACAGTTGTTATCAAATATGGTGGCAACGCTATGATAAATAAGGACTTGCAGGATGCTGTTATGACTGACATCGTTCTTCTTCGTTCTGTTGGCGTTAATGTTGTTCTTGTTCACGGTGGTGGACCTGAAATCAACGATATGCTTTCTAAAATCGGTAAGGAGTCAAAATTTGTTGACGGACTTCGATATACTGACGAAGAAACAATTGACGTTGTGCAGATGGTACTTGCAGGTAAAGTTAACAAAAGACTCGTTCAGCTTATCGAATCTCACGGTGGTGAGGCTGTTGGTATCTGTGGTCTTGACGGTAAAATGATTAAGGCAAAGAAATACGCAGCAAACGACATTGGCTTTGTTGGCGATATTACTGAAATCGACACAACTCTTATCGACACACTCCTTAAAAAAGGCTATGTACCTGTTGTTTCAACTATCGGCGGTGGAGAAAACGGTGAAGTTTTCAACATCAATGCTGATACTGCAGCAGCAAAAATCGCAGCAGCTTTAGGTGCAGAAAAGCTTCTTCTTATGACAGATATCCGTGGCCTTTTAAAGGATAAGGACGATGAAAGTACACTTATTCATGTGGTTAATGTAAGTGAAGTGCCACAGCTTAAGAGTCAGGGTATAATCAGTGGTGGTATGATTCCTAAAATTGATTGTTGCGTTGAGGCTGTACGTCGTGGTGTTAAGAGAACACATATTATTGACGGCAGAATTCCACATTCTATATTGATAGAGATGTTAACCGACTCAGGTATCGGCACTATGTTCTTATAATTTGGTGATATAAATGAATTTAGAAAATATTAAAAATCTTGCTGACAACAGTTTGATGCCAACATATGCACATTTTCCTGTTTCAATAGAAAGTGGTAGTGGTGCAACATTCCAAGATAGCGAAGGTAAGGAAGTTATCGACTTTGGTTCAGGTATCGGCGTAAACTCACTTGGATATAACAACGATGGCTGGATTAATGCTGTTACTGAACAGCTTAAAAAAGTTCAGCACACATCAAATCTTTATTACAACAGCACAGTTGCTGAGTATGCCCAGATGCTAACAGAGAAAACAGGCTTTAACCGTGTTTTCCTTTGTAATTCAGGTGCTGAGGCTAACGAATGTGCAATCAAGTTAGCAAGAAAATACAGTTTTGATAAATACGGTGAAAATCGTTACAATATAATAACTCTCGTGAACTCATTTCACGGAAGAACAATGGCTACAATTACTGCAACAGGTCAGGAGCATTACCATAAGTTTTTTGACCCGTTTGTACAGGGCTTCAAGTACGCTGAATCCGGTAATACAGAACAGTTTGCGGAAATGGCTGACGATACTGTATGTGCAGTAATTCTTGAGGTTGTTCAGGGTGAAGGTGGCGTTGTGCCAACTGATTTTGAATACCTTAAAACTGTTGAAAAAATCTGTAATGAAAAGGATATTCTTCTCATTATCGATGAAGTTCAGACAGGTATGGGTCGTACAGGTAAGCTTTTTGCATACGAACATGCAGGAATTTCTCCTGATGTTGTGACAAGTGCAAAGGGAATCGGTAACGGTCTTCCAATGGGTGCTTGCCTTTGTACAGAGAAATGTGCTAATATATTAACAGCGGGAACTCACGGAACAACATTCGGTGGAAATCCTGTTGCCTGTGCAGGTGCAAAGTATATCCTTGGTACATTAACTGATGAATTCTTAAGTGAAGTCACAGAAAAAGGTGAGTACATAAGAGAAAAACTTAGCTCATTAGATGAAGTTCAGTCAGTTACAGGCCTTGGTTTAATGCTTGGTATTGAGCTTAAGACTAAAAATGCAAGTGAAATCGCAAAAAAATGCTGTGAGAACGGACTTTTGATTCTCACAGCTAAAAATAAATTAAGAATGTTACCGCCACTTGTTATCACTAAAGAAGAAATTGACAAGGGCATGGTAATTCTTGAAAAATTCCTTAAGGAGTAGTGAAATATGAAACACCTTTTAAGTATGCTTGCTCTTTCAACTGAAGAAATCACAGATATTCTTAATCTTGCTGACCAGTTGAAATATGAAAATAAAAATAATATCAAGCACCATCGTCTTGAGGGTCAGACTCTCGGTATGATTTTCCAGAAATCATCAACAAGAACTCGTGTTTCATTTGAAACAGGTATGTATCAGCTTGGTGGTCAGGCACTTTTCCTTTCAAACCGTGACCTTCAGATTGGTCGTGGTGAACCGATTCAGGATACTGCTCGTGTTCTTTCTCGTTACCTTGACGGTATTATGATAAGAACCTTTGAACAGAGTGAGGTTGAAAACCTTGCAAAGTACGGCTCTATTCCAATAATCAACGGTCTTACTGATTTCTGTCACCCTTGTCAGGTTTTGGCTGACCTTATGACAGTTCGTGAGCATAAGGGTCACCTTGACGGTCTTAAAATGACATATATCGGTGACGGTAACAATATGGCAAACTCACTTATCGTCGGCGGTCTTAAAATGGGTATGGATGTTACGGTTGCTTGTCCTGAAGGCTTTGACCCTGATAAGAGAGTTCTTCAGTTTGCACAGGAAAACGGTCATTTCGGTCTTTACCGTGACCCTATTGAAGCTTGTGCAGGTGCTGACGTAATCTTCACTGACGTTTGGGCATCAATGGGACAGGAAGAAGAAGCAGCATACCGTAAACAGGTGTTTGGCGGAATCTATCAGATTAATCACAAAACTCTTGAAGCAGCAAACCCGGGTTGTATGGTGCAGCATTGTCTTCCTGCACATCGTGGCGAAGAAATTACAGAAGAAGTGTTCGAATCACATGCAGATGAAATCTTTGACGAAGCAGAAAACAGACTCCATGCACAGAAAGCTGTTATGGTTACATTAATGGAAAGAAAATAAATAAAATTAAGGAACGAAGTTAATCGTTCCTTTTTTTGTGCCTACAACCTCCGATTTGTTTGTTGTTGCGATTTGTATTTGTAATAAACATCGCTGTTGTTTTTTGTTCCTTTTGCGTTTCTTATGGAATATTTTGTAACAAAATGCACAAATGACCGTAATGAATTTTGTTAACAAATTGAACATTTTGTGCAAAAATCACTTGAAATCGTTTTTTTGTAGTGGTAAAATATACGTGTATAATTATAACTGTGAGGTGAAGAAAGTGACAGAAGCTCAAAACAACAACTTTGAGGCTCAGGTGCCTGTGTATCTTTTCCATCAGGGAAATAATGCCCGTGCATATGAATATATGGGTGCTCATCGTGTGGATGATGAAACAGTTGTGTTCAGAACCTGGGCACCAAATGCTGTGGCTGTCAGCGTCTGTGGTGATTTCAATGGTTGGAATGATGAAGCAGACAAGGCAGAGCGTATCACAGCAGGTGGTATCTGGGAAGTTTATATAAAAAATGTAAAACTTTATGATTCATATAAATTCTGCATTTTCACAAAAGATGGCAGAAAGCTTATGAAAAGTGACCCTTACGGATACCATATGGAAACACGTCCTGATAATGCTACTAAGTATTATGAATTAGGCTCATATAAATGGACTGACGATAAATGGGAAAAGGCAAAGCGTGAAAAAGGTCAGTATGACAAGCCTGTGAATATTTACGAAGTGCATTTTGGCTCTTGGAAGCAGTATGAAGACGGAAACTTTTATTCATATCGTAAAATGGCAGAGGAACTCATTCCTTATGTAAAGGAAATGGGATATACACATATTGAATTTATGCCACTTACCGAGTATCCTTTTGACGGCTCATGGGGTTATCAGGTTACAGGATATTTTGCAGCAACATCACGTTACGGTACTCCCGATGATTTGATGTATCTTATTGATATGTGTCATGCAAATGGTATTGGTGTAATTCTCGACTGGGTTCCTGCTCATTTCCCTAAGGACGCTAACGGACTTTATGAATTTGACGGAACTGCTTGTTACGAATATGATGATATCCGTAAAGGCGAACATCTCGAATGGGGAACAAAGGTTTTCGATTTCGGCAGAAACGAGGTTCAGTCATTCCTTATTTCAAGTGCTATGTTCTGGCTTGATAAATACCACATTGATGGTCTTCGTGTCGATGCTGTTGCATCAATGCTTTATCTCGATTATGGTCGTGATGACGGTCATTGGATTGCCAATAAAGACGGTGGGAACGAAAATCTTGAAACAATAGAATTTCTTAATAAGCTAAGTATGAATGTTTTCCGTGATTATCACGGAAGCTTGCTCATAGCTGAAGAAAGCACAGCATGGCCAATGGTTACAAAACCTGTTTATATGGGCGGCCTTGGATTTAACTACAAGTGGAATATGGGTTGGATGAATGATATTCTCCGATATTTCTCAACAGACCCGCTTTACAGAAAAGGTAATCATGGTTGTATCACGTTTTCATTCTTCTATGCTTTTTCAGAGAATTTTATCCTGCCAATCTCTCACGATGAGGTTGTTCACGGTAAATGCTCTCTTATTAATAAAATGCCGGGCACTTATGAAGAAAAATTTGCAGGTGTTCGTGCATTTATGGGCTATATGATGGCTCATCCAGGTAAAAAGCTTATGTTTATGGGTTCGGAATTCGGTCAGTTCATCGAATGGAATTATAAACAGGGTCTTGATTGGCTTCTTTTAGATTACGATGCACATAAACAGTTACAGACATATTTCAAGGAGCTTAATCATTTCTATAAGGATAATGCACCACTCTGGCAGGTTGACCATTCGTGGGAAGGATTTTCGTGGATATCAGCAGATGATAACGATAATTCAGTAATTTCATTTCGTAGAATTGACGAAAAAGGAAAAGAGATTATTGCAGTGTGCAATTTTACTCCTGTTGCCCGTGATAATTATAAAATCGGTGTTCCTGCAAAGAGTAATTACAAGATTGTGTTTAATTCCGACGACCAGAAATATGGCGGTGCAGGAAAAGTACAACCCGAGAAAATCAAGTGGCAAAAAGAGCCTATGCACGGATTCTCGCAGAGCATTTCTCTTGATTTACCACCAATGTCAACAATCTATCTTAAAAAGACGAGATAATATATTAACCTAAAATAGGAGGAATAAATATGGCAAGAAAACAAGAATGTATTGCAATGCTTCTTGCAGGCGGTCAGGGAAGCCGTCTTGGTATTCTCACAAAGAACATTGCTAAACCTGCTGTTCCATACGGTGGTAAATACAGAATTATCGACTTCCCACTTTCAAACTGTGTAAATTCAGGTATTTCTACCGTAGGTGTTTTAACACAGTATCAACCACTTGAGCTGAACGATTACATAGGTAATGGTCAGGCTTGGGACTTGGACCGTGCTAATGGTGGTGTTCATATTCTTTCACCTTATCAGCAGATTAAGGGAACTGAATGGTATAAAGGTACTGCAAATGCTATTTATCAGAATATTAATTTCATCGACCGTTATGACCCTGAATACGTTGTAATTCTTTCAGGTGACCATATCTATAAGATGGACTATAACAAGATGCTTGAGTATCATAAGGAAAAAGGTGCATCTTGTACAATCGCAATGCTTGAGGTTTCATGGGAAGAAGCAAGCCGTTTTGGCCTTATGATTCTCAATGATGATAACTCAATCAGCGAATTTGAAGAAAAACCAAAGAATCCAAGAAGTAATAAGGCTTCAATGGGTGTTTATGTGTTTACTTGGAGCAAACTTCGTCAGTACCTTATTGATGATGAGGCTGACCCGGAATCAAGCAACGACTTCGGTAAGAATGTTATTCCAAAGATGCATGCTGACGGTGAGCCAATGTTCGCATATCTTTTCGACGGATACTGGAAAGATGTTGGTACAATCGACAGCCTCTGGGAAGCAAACCTTGACCTACTCAATCCAAAAGTTGACCTTGATTTGTCAGACACAAGCTGGAGAATCTATGCAAAAACTCCTGTTTCTCCTCCTCATTATATTTCTGCAAATGCAGTTGTTCAGAATTCAATGATTTCTGAAGGCTCAAGAGTGTTTGGTAATGTTGATTACTCAATTCTTTTCAACAATGTAACTGTTGAAGAGGGTGCAGAGGTTAAATATTCAATCGTAATGCCTGGTACTGTTATTAAAAAAGGTGCAGTTGTTCAGTATTCAATCGTTGCTGAAAATGCAGTTATTGAATCAGGTGCAGTAGTAGGTGCAAGTCCTGAAGATTGTGCAAACCGTGACGACTGGGGTGTTGCAGTTGTTGGTGCAGGTGTTACAATAGGTGATGGTGCTGCAGTTGCACCAAAAACTATGGTTGATGAAGATGTAAAGGGGGCTAAATAAGATGACAGGTAAGAATATAGTCGGCATTATTTTCTCAAATGCCTATGATGAATGTATCAGCGAGCTTACAGGTATCCGTACAATGGGTTCAGTTCCATTTGCTTGTCGTTACCGCCTTATTGACTTTGCTCTTTCAAATATGGTAAACGCAGGTATCGAAAAAGTTGGTGTTCTCACAAAGAGCAACTATCAGTCACTTATGGACCATATGGGTACCGGTAAACCTTGGGATTTATCCCGTAAAAATGACGGTCTTTTCATTCTTCCTCCATTCTCAACTAATGATGCAGGCGGACGTCGTGATAAACTTGCTTCTTTAAA
The DNA here is from genome assembly GCA_045631225.1 of Candidatus Fimenecus sp. Lineage (GTDB taxonomy): Bacteria > Bacillota > Clostridia > Oscillospirales > Acutalibacteraceae > Fimenecus. The sequence goes on along the minus strand of JAZQUG010000023.1, from coordinate 34,890 downwards.
GGGTAGTATGGGATTTATCAGCCGTTCTGATGAAGAATATGTTCTGCTTTCTGATTGTAATGTTGTTCTCAATCTTGATATTGAATCTCTTATGGATTACCATACAGCAAAAAATGCTGATATGACAATCGTATATAAAAATGGTAAAGTTCCTGCACTTAAAGATGTTATCGTTCTTGATATGAATGATGACGGTAAGGCAGAAAAAGTCACTCTTTCTCCTGTAACAGACGAAAATGTTAATTTCTCACTTAATGTTATTCTTATGAAAAAGGCTCTTCTTGAAAGACTTATTCACGAAGCAATCAGCCTTAATCATAGTGATTTTGAAACTGACCTTGTTCAGGGTAATGTTGATAAACTTAATATCTATGGCTTTGAAGCAACAGGATATTCAGCGGTAATCGAGTCAATGGAAAGCTACTTCAAGACAAATATGGAACTTCTCAATCCTGAAAAATGTGATGATTTGTTTAATGCAGACAGACCTGTTTATACAAAGGTTCGTGATGATATGCCTGCAATTTACAGTCTTGGCTCAAACGTGAAAAACTCACTCGTTGCTGACGGATGTATTATCGAGGGTACTGTTGAAAACTCAATACTCTTCCGTGGTGTCAGAGTTGAAAAAGGTGCAGTGGTTAAAAATTCTATCATTATGCAGGACGGTTTCGTTGCACAGAATGCTACACTTAACTGTGTTGTAGTTGACAAGAGCGTTGTTGTTACACCAAATAAGACTCTTTCAGGTGCAGAAACATATCCTGTATATGTTGGAAAAGAAATAGTTATATAAAGATTAAAACGCCTCCCTGTGACGAGGGAGGTGCCGAACGAAGTGAGGCGGAGGGAGAGATAGATTATAGAAAACTACCCCTCAGTCAACTTCGTTGACAGCTCCCCTGACAAGGGGAGCCGAATATAGACTTTTGAAAGGAAAAAAATATGAAAGTTTTATACGTTTCAAGTGAGGCACTTCCATTTAAAGCAAGTGGTGGTCTTGGTGATGTTGCAGGTAGTCTTCCACAGGCTCTCCGAAAAAGACTCATCGGTGCACGTGTTGTAATGCCTCTTTATGATACAATCAGTCAGGAACTTAAGGACACAATGAAATTTGTCACAAGTATTTCAGTTCCTGTTGCATGGAGAAGACAGTATTGTGGTATTTTTGAAGCAAAAGCAGGTGGCGTAATTTACTATCTTCTCGATAATCAGTATTATTTTAAGCGTGATGGTCTTTACGGCTATTATGACGATGCAGAAAGATTTGCTTTCTTTGCTCGTGCAGTTCTTGAAATCATTCCACACATTGATTTTAAACCTGACATTATTCATTGTAACGACTGGCAGTCAGCATTGACTCCTGTTTATTACAATACTCTTTATGCTACAAGACCTGGTTTTGAAAACATCAAGACAGTTTTCACAATTCACAACATTCAGTATCAGGGTACTTATGGTATGGACCTTTTGGGAGATGTTGTTGGTCTTCCTGAAAGTGCAGCATCACTTCTTGAATATGATGGTGACTGCAACTTTATGAAGGGTGCTATTGAATGTGCAGACAGAGTTACAACAGTCAGCCCGTCTTATGCAAACGAAATTCTCGACCCTTGGTATTCACATGGTCTTGACCCGATTCTTAATCAGCGTTCATGGAAACTTTCAGGTATCCTTAACGGTATCGACACAATCCTTTATAACCCTGAAACTGATAAGGATATTGAAGTGAATTACACAGCAGAAGATTTCCAGGATAAGAAAAAGATTAACAAGGCAAAGCTTCAGGAGTATTTCTCACTTCCTGTAAGAGAAGATGTACCAATGATCGGTATGGTTACTCGTCTTGTAGGGCACAAGGGTCTTGACCTTGTTAAAGCAGTTCTCGAGGAATTGCTTGCAACAACTGATGTTCAGTTCGTAGTTCTTGGTTCAGGTGAATGGCAGTACGAAAGCTTCTTCAAAGAAATGGCTGACAAATATCCTGACAAAATGGGTCTTAAAATCGGCTTTATTCCATCACTTTCAAAGAAAATTTATGCAGGTTGTGACTTGTTCTTAATGCCTTCTAAGAGTGAACCTTGCGGACTTTCACAGATGATTTCACTTCGTTACGGTACAATTCCGATTGTCCGTGAAACAGGCGGTCTTCGTGACAGTATTAAGGATTCAGGTGATAACGAGGGCAACGGTTTCACATTCTCAACATATAATGCTCACGATATGCTTTATACAATTAGACGAGCAATTGAGGGTTACAGCAATAAAGAAGGTTGGAACATTCTCGTTAAACGAGCAATGGAATGTGACAACAGCTGGGGCAAATCAGCAAACGAATACATCCGACTTTATAAGGAAATTCTTAAAGGATAACACAAAAATAGGCGAGGTCAAACGACTTCGCCTTTATCTTTTCGTTTTTTAATTATAATTTATCTGGGAGATGAATGATGTATCTATGCCTCCCTCGTCAGAGGGAGCCGAAACAGGCACCTATAACTTTCCCGATAAACTCCGATTTATCAAATACAACAAAAAACGGAGAGTGGTAAAAACCATTCTCCGTTAATTTTTTATTTAAAAATTATTTTGCATGCCATACAACAGAAACTGTTGTACCGTTTACAGTATAAGTTGTGTCCTTATGCTCTTCATTGTCAATTGCCTTTGTAAATGCATTTAACATTTCCATATCAGGCATCTCAATTGTATATTCAAGAGTAAGTGATTCCGGTTCATAACTCATACCATTCATTTTGAAACCGTTAATCCACCAGTGTTTTTCAGGACCAACGTCAACAAGAACTGTATCTTTATGTGAAAGTTTCATTGTCATCATCATAAGCTGGTCATCAGTAGCACAATTGTAGAATGTGCCGAGTTCTTCACCAGGAACACGGTTGTAAACACCAACTTCAGCGCCTGTTGCAATAAGGAAATAAGAGCCTTTCCATGTCTGAATCAACCATTCAAGACCCTTATATTCAAAATAGTATCTACGTGTAGGAATATCCCAGATTGGTGTTGCGTTAGCGGCAATGTCGTAAATAACTGCATAACCGAAATTTCTGTGCCATGCATTAACGAGTGCATAAACCAACATTTCATTATAATTGATATTAAAGCCGATTCCAAGCATTCCGTTACCGTCTTTGCCATATATTTCACCTGTTACAGTATCAATCATAACGCCAGTGCCAAATTTTTCAACAAAACCATCTCTGTATGTGACATCAAGGTAGAGCTCATAAAGCTTTTCGTTTTCCTTAGTTGGAACTCCATAGAAATAAGCTTTATCGATAATGCTCATGTACACACCAACAAAGTGATATATATTAGCAATATCATGCATATTGTTTGCGTGGCATTCGTCACGAAGAGCATACATAAGTTCTCTGACTGCAACTGTGTCTATCTGCATCTTTTCAGTTACATAACCAACATTGATGTTAAGAGCCGGAAAAGCCTGCATAATTGAAACAACATCAAGACCGCAGCTCTGTAATACTTGGTGATTTATTTCAAGAAGTAAGCCATCAAAAGTAACATTGAGCTTGTCTGTTGAAGGGTACTTGCCATTTGTCATAAGACGGAAAAAGTCAGCTGCAGCATTAGTAATTTTGAGGAACTCTGCAGTTGTGAGTGCAGGATAAGCTGTTTCTTCAGAAATCATAGCTGCATATTCTGCACGAGTTGAGATTTCTTTTTTTGGTGCAGCAAATGCAGGAGTTGTCATTGTGAATAAAAGAACCATTGATAAAACGAGTGCTGTGATTTTACTAGTAGTTTTCATATCATTTTCATCCTTTCTGAATTTACGCGAGAAACATTATATCACCGTGTTTGTAGAAATGCAAGCAAATAGAGTCGAAAATGGATATAAAATACAGTGGGTATGAGTCGTGTTGAAAAAAGTGGGCTTTTTAAACCCACTTTTTTTCCATAAATATAATTTTTACCAGTGAACTGAAACTGTTTTATCTTTTACAGTATATGTCACATCGTGATGCTCTTCTTTATCAATAGCATCTGTAAATGCCTTTAACATCTGAGTATTTGGAAATACGATCGAATAATCCATTGTAAGTGATGCAGGGTCATAAACTGTTCCGCTTAAGTGGAAGCCTGTCAACCACCAGTGCTTTTGTGGTCCCATACTGAAAAGCTTTTTACCTTTATGTGAAAGTGTCATTTGCATTTCCATCATCTGGTCATCAGTAGCACAGTTGTAGAATGTGCCCATTTCCTCACCGGGAACACGATTGTAAATACCGATTTCAGCACCGTTTGTAACGTAGTAATAAGTGCCTTTCCAAACCTGAATCATCCATTCAAGTCCATCGTAGTCAAAGTGGTATCTGCGTGTTTCATAATCGTAAATGCCTACGGTATTTGCAATCACATCATACATAACGGCAAAACCAAATTCTCTTGTCCAAGCATCGACAACTGTATAGATTATCATATCTTTAAAGTTGAAATTGAAACCAAGACCCAACATACCCTTACCGTCACGGTTATAGAGCTCACCTGTTTTAGTGTCAATTAACATACCTGTACCGAGTGTGTCACGATTACCGTCACGGAAAATCATATCAAAGCAAATCTCATAAGTATCAGGGTCATCAGTTGGTCTTGTGTAAAGTTCAATTTTATCAATAATACTGAACCAGTTACCTAAAAGGTAATAAACAACACCAAGTCCTGTGCCTTGTTCATCGTGCTTGAATCGTTCAACATACATAGCTTCACGGAATGCTGTTGTGTCAATTTCAAGTGTTTCCATAACAAGTGAAGAGAAACCGTTAAGAGGAGGAAGACTCTTGAGAATAGCTTCCATATCAATTCCGCATTTTTCAACAACATAAAGATTAGCTTCAGTAAGGCGTTTATCAAAAGAAATATCAATTCTTTCTTCTGATGGGAACGTGTCATTTGTCATAAGACGGAAAAAATCAGAACAAGTTTTCATTATCTGAGCAGCTTCTACCGTTGAAATTGCAGGATAACCTTCATCTTCTAACAATTCAACATAGTCAGCACGGCTATCAAGAGAATTGTCTTTAGCTGCAAATACAGGAGTTGCCATAGTGCAGAAAATCACAAGTGACATAACTAATGCTGTAATCTTTTTTAAGAGTTTCATAATTGATAATCCTTTCATAATTTAACATATCCTAAAAATTATACCACTTTTTGAGCAGAAATTCAAGAATTTGTTAATTATTTTGTGTGCAAATTTATAACATTTGCTCTTTATTTTATAATATGTATATGATATAATATATTGATTATTTTTTAGGGAGATGTAGAAAATGAGTGACAATCGTTCTATGCAGTATGCAGAAATTTTGTCAAAGCTTATTAAAGTCGAAACAATTTCATCAAGAGAGAATAAGGATATCACTAAGTTTTTAGAATTTCACAAGGTTCTTCGTGAAGTTTTCCCAAACCTTTTTAATACTCTTGAATGTGAAGTGATTGACGGTAGCCTTTTACTTAAATGGAAGGGTACAGATTCATCATTAAAACCAATTATGCTTATGAATCACCACGACGTTGTTGAAGCAAGTGGTGAATGGAAATATCCTGCATTTTCAGGTGAAATTGCAGAGGGCAGAGTATGGGGCAGAGGCACTCTTGATACAAAGGGTGGTCTTTCAATGATGTTCCAGGCTGCTGAAGAGCTTATCAAAGAGGGATTTACTCCAAAAAGAGATACATATTTCGTGTCAACCTGTACTGAAGAAACAGGTGGCGAAGGTGGAGACGCAATCTCTAAAATGTTAAAAGAAAGAAATATGGACTTTTACCTTATCCTTGATGAGGGTGGTATGATTATGTACGACCCAATCGGTGGTGCAAAAGGTACATTTGCAATGATTGGTGTTGGTGAAAAGGGTTATATGGACCTTAAATTCATCGCAAAATCAAATGGCGGACACTCATCTGCTCCCGGTAAGAACACTCCTCTTGTTCGTCTTGCTAAATTTATCTGCGAAGCTGAAAAAGCCCGTTGCTTTGATGTTGAATTATCACCAACAGTTAAAGAAATGCTTTCCCGTTTTGCTCCGACAATGTCAGGTGTTATGAAAACTGCTTGTTCAAATATTGATGCATTCAAGCCTGTGCTTGTTAAAGCAATGCCAATGATTTCAGCGCAGGGTGCTGCACTTCTTCGTACAACTCTTGCATTTACAATGAGTAAGGGTTCTGACGGTACAAATGTTATCCCACAGGAAGCTTGGGTTGTTGGTAATATGCGTTTTTCACATCATCAGGGCAAGAAATCTAGTGTGGATGCAATTACTGCACTTGCAAAGAAATATGATATTGAAACTGTAATCACAGATGACGGTATTGAATCAGGAATTACTGATTTTAACGGTGAACAGTTCAAGTTTATTGAAAAAGCAGTTACTGCTGTATTTCCTGAGTATAAGCCTGTACCTTACATTATGAATGGTGCAACAGACAGCAGATATTTCAACAGAGTTTGTAAAAACTGTGTTCGTTTTGTTCCTTTCAAGATTGATAATCAGCAGCTTAACAGTGTTCACGGTATTGATGAAAATGTTGATATCGATACTCTTGCTCCTGCTGTTGATTTCTATAAATATGTAATTAAAGAGGTATAATCTTATGGCAGAAACCGAAAAGAAAGGTCTTGGCATAAGTGTCAAATCCTTCATAGGTGCAATTGTTATTATTTTTGCACTTATGTGTTTAACATATGCTTCCACATTTATAATTCCAGGTGGTCAATATACACGAGTTTTTAATGAAGAAGGTATTGAAACCATTCTGACAAACAGTTTCAGAACGGTGGAGGGTGGACTTCCGTTTTATAAGTGGATTTTGTCACCGTTTCTTGTACTTGGTGCAGATGGTGGAGGTGCAATTATTGCAGTTATCATATTCCTTCTTGTAATTGGTGGTATTTTTACAGCACTTGATAAATGTGGACTTATGGAATATATGCTTAAAAAAATTGTGCATAAGTTCGGACAGAACAGATATACTCTTATGTCGCTTGTTATGTTCTTCTTTATGTCAATGGGTGCATTTATCGGTTCACTTGAAGAATGTGTTCCGTTAGTTCCGATTGTTGTGGGACTTTCGGTAGCGCTTGGCTGGGATGAGCTTACAGGTCTTGGAATGAGCATACTTTCTGCAGGCTGTGGCTTTGCAGCAGGTGTTTGCAATCCGTTTACAGTTGGTGTTGCACAGGAGCTTGCGGGGCTTCCTATGTTCTCAGGTATGTGGCTTCGATTCATTGCTTTTATTATAATTTATCTTATTGTTCATTTCTTTGTAAAGCGTCACGCAACGAAAATTGCAAAGCCTATTGATGCTATTGAAGTTCACGATGATTTTGTTGATAATAAGAAAATGGATAAAGCACTTATCCTTTTCGCAAGTATCCTTGGAGCAGGTATCTTAGTAGTTCTCAGTTCAGTTTTCTTAACATTCTTACAGGACTACACAATGATTATCGTAGCACTTATGTTCCTTGTTGCAGGTCTTGCGTCTATCTTTACAACAGGAATGAAAGGCAAAGAGCTTCTTAAAAATTTCGGTAACGGAATTGTGACAATAATCCCTGCTGTATTTATGATTTTAATGGCAAGTTCAATCAAATATACTCTTATTGAAGGTAAGATTCTTGATACATTACTTCATTCAGCAGTCGGAATTGCAGAAACATTACCAAAGGGTGCAGTAATTCTCTTTATTTACTTAATTGTTCTTGTGCTTAATTTCTTTATCAGCTCAGGTTCAGCAAAAGCATTCCTTTTAATGCCGTTAATCGTGCCACTTGCACAGATTTTTGATATTTCATCACAGCTTTCTGTTATGGCTTTTGCATTTGGTGACGGCTTCTCAAATGTTATGTATCCTACAAACCCCGTTCTTTTGATTAGCCTCGGTATGGCAGGAATCAGTTATGTGAAATGGTTCAAGTGGACATTTAAAATTCAGTTCACAATCCTTGTCGCAACAAGCCTGTTATTATTATTCGGTTTGGCAATAGGTTATAATTAAGTTTGTTATGTTATTGCCTCCCTCTAACGAGGGAGGTGGCTTTTGCGAAGTAAAAGACGGAGGGAGAGATAGACTACCCCTCAGCCAACTTCGTTGACAGCTCCCCTGACAAGGGGAGCATATTATTTATTACATTTATTTTGTGAAAGGAGAAAATATGAAGATTATTATTTCTTGTCTTAATTCAAAATATGTTCATGCTTCACTTTCTCCTTGGTGTTTATTTTCGGGAGTTCGTGAATTTTCAAAGAACACTTATGATGTTTCTGTTATGGAAAGTACAATTAATGGAGATATTGAAGCATTTGCTCTTAAAATCATAAACGAAAAACCGGATGTGGTTGCGTTTTCAACATACATCTGGAATGTTACAAAAACTCTCGAAATCTGTCGTATCATAAAAGAAAAACATAACTGCAAAATTGTCCTTGGTGGTCCTGAGGTGGCTTATCGTCAAAGGAATGTTTTGGAAAAATATGATTTCATTGACTTTGTTCTGGCCGGAGAAGGTGAGTGGACTTTCCCCGATTTTCTTGACAATATGAATGGCGATTTATCACTTGTTTCAGGTGTTTCATATCGTGAAAACAGCGAAGTCATTACAATCCCTGAAATTGAATACAAAGATACACCACCATCACCATTTACTGATGAATTCTGCCAATATCTCAATGGCAGAATTTCATATATCGAAACGAGCAGAGGATGTCCATATCGTTGTGCCTTTTGTCTTTCGGGAAGATGTTCACCACTTCGTTTTTTTGATCTCGACAGAGTGAAAATGGATATTGTAAAACTTGCAAACAGTGGTACACAAACTGTAAAATTTGTTGACAGAACATTTAATGCAAATGCAGAGCGTGCCAATGAAATTTTACATTTCATAAAGGAAAAATATGGTAAAGAAATCCCGCAGAATGTTTGTTTCCATTTTGAAATAGCAGGGGATATACTGAAAGAAAGCACTCTTGAAATACTAAAATCAATGCCAAAAGGTGCAGTTCAGCTTGAAATCGGTATGCAGTCCTTTAATGAAGAAACATTAAAAGCAATCAACAGAAAAACAAACACAAAAAAACTTGTGGAAAACATCAGAAAACTTATAAGTTTTAATAATATGCACATTCACATTGATCTTATTGCAGGTCTTACAGGTGAAGACCTTAAAAGCTTTAAAAATAGCTTTAATATAGGCTATTCATTAAAAGCACATATGCTTCAGATGGGATTTCTGAAGCTGCTTTATGGTGCTGATATGCGTGAAAACAGTGAAAAATATCCTTGTACATTCACAGATGTCCCACCTTATGAAGTAACATCAACTCCATGGCTCTCAAATGATGAAATCGTAATGCTTAAAAAATGTGAGGACGCAGTTGACAGACTTTATAACAGCGGTAGATTTTTATATACTCTCAGCTACCTTATTGATGATGTGGGAATTACATCATTTGATGTGTTTAATGAATTCGGAAATGCAGTTAATGGGAGCAAAATGAAACTTTGTGACTATGCAGAAAAATTGTACCATTTCTTTGCAAGCAAATGTGACAAGGAAATTTTAAGAGAGAAAATTCTATGCGATTTGTTGTCTTCATCATCTTCTGTGCAGATTCCTGAAATTTTCAAGAGAAAAGATGTTCTTTATAAGCAAATCAAGAAGCATTTTATTGAGAATGTTGACAAAAATATAAAAATTGCAATTCTATATTCAGCAAATCAGGTCTTTGTAGTTAATCAGACACAAGAAAAAAACCTCCATAACAGATATGAAGGTAAGTTTTATAATATTGATGATTTAATGAATGCATAGTGGTAGGCTTTTGTGACCGCATTACAATTTGTACAAAAAAAAACTCCCATATAGGGAGTTTTTTTACTTCACTTTAATTATTTCATAAGGTTTATCAACATAGAATTTATATTCTCTGCTGTAATCCATATTTGCACAAAGATTCATTGATTTCTCATTACAGTTATAAACAACACTCCAGAGTGCAACAACCTTGTGCTTGAGTGTCTTATGACGGTAGTTAAGAGCAACTTCAGAAAGAAGCTTCATAGCATCTTCTTCAGTTATGACACCATTTTTAGCCTTGAGAGTTGTTTCGATTTTTTCATATCTGTCATAACCCTTGCCTTTAGAATTGTCACCACCGGGAGAAAGGAAATAGTTTGTAACCATAAGGTTTTCCTTGCCTGCTTCCTGTCTTATAACAACCATTTTGTTGTCAATATATTCGATAATTGCACTGTTACCTTGTGCATCAGAAAGCTGATAGTGATAATTTACACCTAATAAATCCTGCATATCGTAAGATGCAAAAAGCTTGAGTCCTTCTTCAACAGTAGCACATTTATCAAGTGCAGCACGGATTAAAACAGTCGTAATCGCAGGCTTTTTACCTGTATTTTGTTTTGTAGGTGTTGCTCTGACCTGAAGAACTGCAATTGAAAAACCCTTTTCATTAATACCGTCCATTGATGTGTATGGTGCAGCTATTGAGCGAAGCTGACTTTTTGCCTTTGCCATTGGAAAAATTTTTGTTCCGTGAAGAAAGAACATTGTATCAACAACAGAAACGCTCTTATATCCGTTTTCAGGAGCTGTCCAACAAACGAGACAAGGAGCTTCTTTGTAATCAAAGTTTCTTCCCATAATGTAATCCCCATCAGGGTTTTTTGCATTAAATGTTGAACATGCAAAGCCGTCTTTTTCAGGGTTAACGGTAAGATGTGGAAATTTAACCTCTTTTTGTAAAAATGTAACAGCTTCCATAATACCTTTTGAACCGTGCTCTAAAAGTGCATCAAGACCGTATGAGCATTTATAATTCATAATCCACAAATTATCGTCAATCTGCTTTACGGAGTTTACAGTTTCTTTAATAAGTCTTTTTTGATTTTCTTTCACAACAACCATCTCTTTTCAAAATTATGGAAAAATTATATCACAGAAAAATATAAATATCAACGATAAGTTAGTGAGTATTGGATGGGTGAAAAATAAAAAAGAGAACGATTTTTACTCGTTCTCAATTAATCTTTATGTTAGTTTTTCTTCATTTCAGAAACAATATGTTGAGTCATTTGAATTACGGTAGGATTGTTGATAAAAGCTTCAACAGTCAGCTGGACACCAAATGCGTCTCTTACATCTGTGGCAAAACCGATTAAATCAAAAGAACTCATATCAAGGTCAGTTTTGAAATTATCATCAGGATTAATCTCATCAGCTTTTACATATTCGTCAAGAATTTCAACAATCTTTTCATATTCTTGCATAGGACTTATACCTCCTTTTTGCAACGGAAATGCAATATTTATATTTAAGTTTGTTCAAATCATTTTTCAATACACGGATAAAATTATACTATACATATTCATTATTGTCAAGTCTGTACGCTATATGCATATTTCATTAAATAATTAAAAATGCCCTCGCAACCATAAAGGTCGCAAAGGCTTTGTCCGGGCTATATTACATTTTTGGAGATGTGATATCTCCTTGTGAGATGAATTTTACATTATACTTTCATAATTGTCAAGACTTTTATCACTTTATAGATGAAATATATTTTGCTAATTCACCTACTGTTTTATGGTTGATAAAATCTTTTGGTTTGAGGTCAACACCAAAAACTGTTTTAACATCTGTTACAATACACATCGTATCAAAGGAACTCATTTCAAGGTCAGCTTTAAAATTGTCATCACTGGAGATATTTTCAACTTCCACATAGTTTTCAAGGATTTCAATAAGTTGTGTGAGTTCTTGCATTTTGGTTTACCATTCCTTTCTGCATCTGTAAGTGCAATTTTATCTAATATTTCTCCGACAGTAATATCAGGATTTTCAGCACCTATAACAAGTGCTTTAGTAATTTTAGCATAGAGAATACGAAGGTCATATTCTGACTTAGGTTCTTTTCTGTATTCAAAACAGAAATCAAGACCGTTATCCTGTTTTCTGTGTCTGATTGTAACATAGAGAGGAATCATTGTGGAACCATTGTTGTACCAGATGCTTTTGGCAGTCTTTTCCATTTCATCATCAATGTAAACGCTCTTCATAAGTGGCTGATATGAAAGACCAAAGCTATCGTAAGTTGAGTCAGATTTTGAATCTTGTGGCATTGACTTATGTCTTTCCTTAAGTGTTTCAATAAAACTCAAACTTGCATGCTGATACATTTCATTCTGAATATCAGAAATCTGCTGAACAGCCTGACAGAATGTTTCCTGAGGTTTTACAATACTTCTCATTGGTAAGAAGTTAATACGAAGACCACCTGATTTCTTTTCTGCAATAGTACCACGACGATTGATAATCATTTTGAATGACACATCTTCCTGATTATCGTTAAAGCATGAAAGACCTGTACGAACACCCATTGAAAGTACAGCAAAAATAGAAAGATTTCTGTCAGCACACAGCTTCATAATCTTATCACTGTCTTCTGCACTCATACTCATATTGAAAATGTCAGCGTCAGGAAGACCTGAATGAATGTCGGCATATCTTTGACCGGGATTTTTTGCCTGCTGATATTTAAGACGATTGTCAATCATATAGTCTGTGAAAATCGGCTCTGTTGACTTCGCAAGTGAATCATACCAATACTGTCTGTCGATTTCATGCTGTTCTGATTCCTGATATGCAAGCTCCTGCTCAAGAACAGGGATATATGGTCTCATTGGCTTTGGATATGCAGTTTCCTGAGTTTTGCTCTTATAGATTTCCATAACATCATTTAAGAACATCTTAACTGAATAAGCATCCATTGCAAGGTGATGGAACCTTATGAAAAGTCCGTGATAACCATTCTTGAACTTAACAATAGCAATCTTGTGAATTTCACAGTTATACATTGGAATATTCTGTCTTGAAATTTTTGTAAGCTCTTCTTCAGCCTCTTCCACTGTTTTGTGGCTGTAATCCCAATCCTCAATAACAAGCTCACTCTTTTCAGTAACATACTGATGAAGACTGAGTTTTTTCTCCATTGTGAAACGAAGACGCATTGTGTCACAACGTTGGATTGCCTCGTAAACGGATTCTTTCATAATCTTCTCGTCCATCTCGCCTTTCCAGTAATATCCACAACCAATGTTGTTTACAGGATATCCTGAACCGTATTTTAAGGACATTAAGAACATCATTTTTTGTGAGTTAGAGATAGGATACGCTTTGACAATTGTGCCGTCAGCTATTTTTTTCTCTATCATTTTGCTTCATCCTCCGCAAAGTTAAACTGTGCTCTTTTGATTTTGCCTGTTGAGGTTCTTTCAAAAGGAGTTTTTCTAATGATAAAAGAGTGAATGTGTCTGTCAGTATTAACAGAGGAATTAACTCTGTCAACGATTTTGCTGATTTCAGCAGAAACATCTGTAATTCCCATAGTGTCGGCAAGTGCAGCGTCAGGGAAAATTTCTGCAATAATTGTGTCTTTTTCGCCACGGACAACGATTTCCTTAATAATTCCGTCGTCAACGAATTTGTTTTCAAGCTCTTCAGGTGAAATATTTTCACCATTAGAAAGGATTATAAGGTTTTTCTTTCTACCAACGAGGTAGATATGACCATTCTCAATATATCCAAGGTCACCTGTGTGTAAATAACCATCTTCTGTAAAGGCTTCAGCAGTTCTTTCTGGTTTTTTGTAGTAACCAAGCATAACAGAAGGTCCTTTAACCTGAATTTCACCATCAACGACTCTTACATTGTCAACGCCTGTGAGAACACCGTTTGAATATTTATTATCTTCTGAAAAGTCAGATGTTGTAATACGAGGACTACATTCGCTCATACCATAACCCTGACGAGCCGTGATTCCGTATTTTGCGAATTCATCAATTAATGCACCGCTTAAGAATGCACTACCTGCAATAAATCTTGTAAGACGCTTACCAACGACGAGTTCAGCGGCCTGACGAGGAGTCATTTCAGGATGGTTTTTCTCTGCGATTTTAATCTTTGTGATAATTGCTTTACAGAGAAGCGGAACAATTCTTGTATTTGTAGGTTCATACATGAGAAAATTTCTGTATATATTCGGCAGTGCACCGTTAAGACAAATCGTTGTTCCGTCATAGAGGACCTTAAGAACATCACAAGCGTAACAGAAAACGTGGTGCATAGGTAAAACTGAAAGAAAAACTTCGCCTTCCTCTGCTCGGTATGTATCATAGCAAGAGTTTGAGACAAGATTATGGTTGGAAAGCATAACACCTTTTCTTTCTCCTGTTGTACCTGATGTGTATATAATCAATGCACATTCATAAGGGTCAATTTCTATATGGGAAAGGTGAGCGTGTTCTGATTTGGCAGAATATGTCCTGAAAATATTGTCAAACCAATGCCAATCACCTAAAGATACTATCTGACGAATACCTTTATATGTTTTCTGGATTTCCTCTGCTTTACCTAAAAATTCTTCTTCACAGAAAAGCATCTCAATATCTGCATCATCGAAAAGCAAACAGGCTTCTTCAACAGAGATGTTAGGGTCAAAAGGCACAACAACATTACCACTGCAAATCATACCTGTAAGGCAGGCAATATATTCATAACTTGTCTTGCCGATAAAAGCAATATGCATTTTTTCTTTTTCAATTGTTTTGATGTATCTGCTGACAGCAAAACAATCCTCACGGAATTCAGTAAAATTCTTGATATGGATTTCTGTATCACGGAAAAATTTGCAGAAATCTTTTTCTCCATATTTTTCTGCAGCAAAGTCCACAAGATTTTTTATTGTCGAAAATTGTGATTTATTCATAGTGAATTTTTGAAACCTTTCATTTTTGTTATACAAAATACAAATATACATCGAATCGTCTTAAATCAATACAACAAAACTACGTGTTTCTGTTGAGTAAATAACATTTTTTGACATATGTCAAAGCAGATTTTATAGTAAAAATGGACACTTGTCAAGGGAAATGCGATAAGTTTTACAATTTTTAAAAATTGTCATATTTTTATCAAAATAATATTGCAGTATCATAATAATGGTTGTATAATTATGGCATCAAAGAGTAATCTTTAGGGGGATTTATCTATGAGTAAAAAAATACTTGCAATTGTGCTTTCAGTAGTGATGGCATTTTCAGTCTTCTGTGTTCCTGTTGCTGCCTGTGTGCAGATAGAGAGTGCAAATATCGAGAATCTGTTTTATATGAGTGTCGATACTCTTATTCACAGAATTCTTACAGTGCTTAATGTGTTCTGGCCGGGATATGACGGTGACTGGGATACTGTTGATGAGTATGAGGCTGAAAATTTCTATAAAGGTGAATCAAAGTTTGATAAAAAAGTAACTGCTGATTCAGAATGGTCATTGGGTTATGCCGGTGCGTCTCTCCTTGACGGTATAGATGTTATGAATGGTGAATATTTCCTTGCAGGTTCATTGGAAGTAATCGAAGGCAGAGTACCTGTTAAGGTAAATGATGACCAGAGAGTCCGTGTTTATGCAATCAGTGACGGCGTAAGCGGAATTGCTGTTCAGGCTGTTATTGATGGTTTCGGTATTTCTCGTGGAGACGTTCAGGAAATCCGTGCAAGAGTTGAAAAGTCTGCAAAGGCAAAGGGTTATAATATTATAAGTGTGAATGTGTCTGCACTTCATCAGCATTCATGTATCGACACACTTGGTATGAATATTCCGTTATTACCGGGACTTATTATCAACACAACTAACGCTGCACTTGGTGGTATGCTCGACCAATTCAAGGTAGTCAAGAATCCATATTTTATGGAAAATGTATTCCAGAAAACTACTGATTCTATTTTAAAGGCTATTGATAATATGGAAACAGGTGACCTTTATTACGGTTATGCAAACATCAAAGAATACATATATGATGGTCGTGACCCTGAATCTTTTGATGAAAATCTTCACAGACTTCGTTTTGTTCCTGATAACGGTTCTGAGGAAACCTGGATTTTACAGGGCTCAATGCACTGTACAGGTATGGGTGCAGGTCCTGATGAATTGACAGCAGACTATCCTTACTATATTGAAAAGGCTATCAATGAAAAGGTTGGAGCAAATGTTGTATATGTTCTTGGTGCAGAGCTTGCAATCAGACAGGAAAGAGAACTTACAAGTGACGAAAACGCAACAGACATTGAAAATATCGAAGCTTACGGTTATGCTCTCGCTGATAAGGTTATGAAAATCAAAAATGATGTGAAGCTTCAGCCTGTTCTTAATGTGGCTCATAAAGAAGTTTTTCTCAATGTTGATAACGGAATTCTGACACTTGCTGCTCGTCAGGATATTTTAAGCTGTATAATTGTAAAAGACGGATTCAAGTATGTTATGGTTACTGAAATCGGATATATGGAGCTTGGCAATAAGGTAGGCATATTCTTCTGCCCGGGTGAATTTGACCCGATGCTTATTTTTGGTGGCCCTGAATCAGGTAACGCAGCTTGGAAGGGTGACAGTTGGGATTATGCTCCTGCAAAGGACTTATGCGATGCTGAATATGTAATGGTTTACGGACTTTGTAATGACCAGGCCGGATACGTTCTTCGTGACAATGAATATCACTCCTTGATTGGTGAAAATGAAGAGGTTAACATCCTCAGCAGAACTGCAGGTTCAGTATTTGTAACGGAATTTGACAATTTATTAAAATCTGTTAAATAACTCGTTGACATTTTCTGTGAATTATTGTAGTATGATGGTATAAACTACATATATAAATTTTTAAAAATACCTGTAATCTTTCAGGAGGTATATTTATGAAAAAAATAATTGCAATTCTTTTGGTAATTTCAATTCTTTTCGCATTTGTTGCATGTAAAAATGATGAGAATATTGACCCGACAGAAACTAATACGGAAAGCACAACTGAGGACCAGGCTGTGAATTCAGGTGATGTTGATGTTGAGCCTGAATCTTCAACTGACGAAAATACATCTGATGAGGGATCAACAACAGGTGATGTTGCTGACGAACCTTCATCAGATAAGAATGATAAAGAAGAGGAAACACAAAAAGATGACAAGGACGATGAAACAGAATCAACTACAAAGAAGCCTGTTTCTGATAATCCTGCAGAATGGTCAAAGGCTGAAATCGTAGAAGCTTATAAAAATGCTGCAATAAAGACACATTCTACTGCAAAGTCATCACAGACAATGGTGCTTAATAAGCTTGTTGTCAATGATGGTGATGGTGCTCTTAATTTCTTTATCAATATGTTAAAGCCTGTTATTGATACTGCACTTAAGAATAATACAACATCATATAACGGACTTACAGGTGGTTTCACAAAGCTTACAGCATCAGATGTGAAGAGTGCAAAGGCATATAAACAGGGCAAATATACAGTTATTGAAATGACAATGAATGAACAGACAGACGGTCTTTACGGTGATGCACAGGAAGGTTCAGTTGGTCACGCTATCAATGTTCTTGGTAATGTTGCCGATGCTGTTGAACAGTTCCCTGATTTCGACATCAAGTATAAAGAGGCGGATATCAAGGTTCATTATGTTCAGCCAACAGTTAAAGTGAAGATTAACGATAACGGTAAAATCGAAAAGGGAACATGGAGATATGTTTCTGATATTTATATCAGACATCTCGATATCAGCGGAATTATGATTGATAAAGCTGATGCCCAAATCGAATATGTAATCGTTGTTGGTGGCGGTTTCTAAAAGTGCAAAGCGCAAAATTATAGGAGTGATTTACGAATCGCTCCTTTTTTATTGTAATACGTTGATAATTGTTATTTTATTAACGAAATTTCCTTGACATAAAATGAAGATTTTTATATACTTATAATGTAAAAATTTATGCTCAATTTTGAGGAGGATGTATTTGTATGAATCAACAGTATGAAGCGTTATTTACTCCTTGGAAAATTGGTAACGTTGAAATCAAAAACAGAATAGTTATGTGTCCAATGGGTGGTACATCTCTTTTCGGTTGGTTTGAACTTGGCGGTTGCCATTTTGACAAGGAAGCAGCTAAACTTTTCTTGGAAAGAGCTAACAATAATGTTGGTCTTATCATTCCGGGTATTGCTCCACTTCGTGATACTTTCTGGGGAAAATGGCTCTGGCAGAATCCTAAGATGTTCGAAGAGCTCAAAGAATTTATGGACGAAATCCATAAGACAGGTGCAAAATTGTTCATTCAGTTAACTGCAGGTATGGGCAGAAGCTGGGCTATTACTGAACTTGTTGCTCCTCTCCACAGAAATAAGTTTACACGTGCTCTTATTAAACCAATTCTTGATACATCTCACGAATTGGCATCTCCAAGTCCACAGCCTTCTCGTTGGGCTCATGATATTATCTGTCCTGAAATGACAAAGGAACAGATTCACGAAATTATCGAGGCATTTGCAAAGACAGCTAAACTCTGTCGTGACGCAGGTGTTGACGGTGTTGAAGTTCACGCTGTTCACGAAGGATATCTTCTTGACCAGTTTGCTATTGAATTCTTCAATAAGCGTACTGACGAATACGGCGGAAACTTTGAAAACAGATATCGTTTTGCAGTTGAAGTTGTTAAGGCTATCAAAGAATCTTGCGGACAGGATTATCCTGTATCACTCCGTTACTCAGCTGTTTCAAAGATGAAGGGCTTCTGCGAAGGTGCAATGCCTGGTGAAGACTATAAAGAAGTTGGTCGTGATATGGCAGAATCTGAAAAAGCTGCTAAGTATCTTCAGGATGCAGGTTACGATATGCTTAACGCTGATAACGGTACATATGACTCATGGTACTGGTGTCATCCACCAATGTATATGCCACAGAACTGCAACCTTGAAGATGTTGCTCACATTAAAAAGTTTGTTGATATTCCTGTTGTTTGTGCAGGTAGAATGGAACCTGATGCAGGTGCTAAGGCAGTTGCAGAAGGAAAAATCGACGGTGTGGGTGTTGCTCGTCAGTTCCTTACAGACCCTGAATGGATTACAAAGATTATTGAAGACAGAGTAGAAGAAATCAAGCCTTGTATCTGCTGTCATGCAGGTTGCTTTAACTTCTCATCTTCAAAGGGTCACGCTAATACTCAGGACCTTCTCGATACAATGGGACTTTCTCGTTGTGCTCTTAATCCTAAGACAATGCAGTCAAAGAAATACAACATCAAACCGGCTAAGAAGTGTAAGAAGATTGCTGTTATCGGTGGCGGTATCGGTGGTATGGAAGCTGCTATGGTTTGTGCACAGCGTGGTCATAAGGTTGACCTTTACGAAAAGAGCGGCAAACTCGGTGGTGTATTTATCGCTGCGGCTGCTCCATCATACAAAGAAAAAGACCGTGACCTTATTGCATGGTATAATCGTGAAATCAAGCGTTATGATTCAATCAAGATTCATATGAATACAGAAGTTAAGGATATTGCTTCACTCCAGGCTGACGAAGTAATCGTTGCAACAGGTTCAGTTGCTAACAAGATTCCTATCAAGGGTGCTGAAAAAGCTATTGAAGCGGTTGATTTCCTTCTTGATAACAGCCTTGTTGGTGACAATGTTGTTATTATCGGTGGTGGCCTTACAGGTTGTGAAATTGCTTATGAACTTTATCTTCAGGGCAAAAAGCCTGTTATCGTTGAAATGCAGGATGACCTTATTACAACTCCTGGTGTAGCTCTTGCTAACACAAGCTATCTCCGTGACTTCTTCAAGACAAACAAAGTTCCTGTTTACCTTGAAAGTAAGACAACTGAAATTCGTGATAACGGTGTTACAATCGCAACAAAAGACGGAAAGACAATTGACGTTAAAGCTGATAACGTTATCCTTTCAGTTGGTTACAGACCTGCTCCACTTGCAGAAAAGAGCAAACACGTTCACGTAATCGGTGACGCAAACAAGGTTGGTAACCTCCGTACAGTTATCTGGGGCGCTTGGGACGTTGCAATGAAGTTATAATTTAATAAAACAAATTCAAAGGGAGATGCTTCAAACGAAGTGTCTCCTTTTTTGCATAAAACAATTATATATTATTTTTATATTATTTATATATTATTTTTAGATGCTAAAATAAGCTATACCCTATGCTAAAATAAGCTACACTCTATGCTAAAATAAGCTATGGTCGATAAACTCCGATTTGTCATTCTAAGCGTAGCGAAAAATCTCAAAATGCATAATAACAAAAAACGGACAGGTTTTAATCTGTCCGTTTTCTTGTTGTTATATATTTATTTAAGAACTATATCTGAAAACCCGTTTCCGCCGAAGATTTTGAACATAATGGAATCTGTAATACGAAGGATTATTGTAATAGCCTTCATAATACCATCATCACTTGTGTCCTTAGGTTCACCATTTTCGATTATGTAAACAACATTTTCAAATCTTTCTACTGCAGCTTCAAACTCCTCAGTTGGCATATATGTACTTTCGATTGCTGCACCAAGTTCAGCAGAAGCTTCTTCAAATTCCTTTGCTGTTGCTTCATCTAAGGTTGATGTGTCATAATTTTTCCATGTTTCATAAAATTCAATTTGTTTAACAGAATTTCTTGCATAATTGAACTGTGGGAATGCAGGGTCAGAATAAATGCTGTCAAATGATGAATCCGTAAGAATTCTGGTAACGAGTCTGATAATGACATCATTTCTTGCAGTGCTTTCGTGATTCTGATTTACAAAATAGAATGAACGCTCACACAAAATGCTTGTTGATGCATCAAGAAGTCTTCCTTCATCAATGTGGTTATGATTATCAGGGTCAGTGCAATAGGTGTTTGCCTGAATATAATCGTCAGGAAGCGACACATCTACTGCTACGGAGGTTGCACCAAAGGATTCTGAGTCAGTATGAATAATGCCATCACTGTTCATATTATCCCAGTTATCAAAAATCTTGTACTGAACATAGTTGTAATCAACAATGTCAAAAAATTCTACACCCTTAGACTGTGCATCAAGAATGTATTTTCTTGAATTGACCTGTGCATTGTAATACCAGTCGGTCTGTTCACGGATATGAATGTCCTCAGGGTCACTTAAATACATTTCTCTGCATGTGGAATAATCGTAAGACGGAATAAGTCCCCAAAGACATGTTGAATATTCAAGATAATCTTCAACGAGTGTGTGAACAGCTGTATCAAGAATGTTATTAAGGTCTGCTTCAGGGAATATACGAAGAACAATGTTGATAATATATGCAAGATATTCACTTTCTTCGTCAAGGAGTGACGGAATCATATAGCCATATAGAGCTTCAGGGTCATCAATAAGGCCATAACGATAAATATCACCAAGGATACAAGCACCGTCAGCAGCAGGAACAACATAGCAGACTCTGTTTACATCGTCAGCAAATTCCTCTCCTTTATCAATGTACAATTGCATAAGTGCATTTTCGATAGAGCCACCCTGACTGATTGGCACAAGATTTACCTTATCGTGACCTGTTTCTTTCTTTGCAATCTGAATAAGCTCATATAGCTCATTTGCTGTATCAATGATGTTTCCTGTGTGGACATAAGAAAAGAAATAAAGATGGTCAGAACCGGCTACATCTACATAATCATAAAGTGGAATCTGGTCAAAAATGTATTCTTTCTGTTCCATAGTAAGATTTGCAACACTTGTTTCATATTTATCAGCCTGAATATTTTTGATTGGATGACCATATTCATCTAATTGGAGATTGCCAAGCAAAGCCTTACCTAAAACATCAGCAATAGCATTTGCACAACGGTTTTCAAAGTCTTGCTGTGTTAAAAGTAATGAGGTCAATGGAAGTAAAGCCTCTTCAAGTGCCAGTTTTACAACATCATCTGATGACTCCATAAAGAACGGAGCAGAATATGGTTCACCTTCAGAATTAAGCATTGGCTCACCATTTTCGTCAAGATAACGAACATCTGATTGAAAAAGTCCTGGAATAACGATTGACGGACAATTATCACAGCTACAAGGTGTTTCGATAGCAGTTGCATAAAATGCAGTCATAGAGAAAAGTAATGAAAGCACAAGTACAACTGCAACAATTTTTGAACGGATTGATTTCATAAAATTTTCCTCCTTTTCATCATAGTGAAATTATACATCATACTAAGTGTATTTTCAATAATAAAGCGTACAGTTTTTTACTCTGTACGCCTTAATTATATCCTGTTTGGGTTGTCAGTTCTGCCGATAAGATAATCAATACTTGTATTATAGTAGTCTGCTAATTTACACAATGTATCTAATGGAATTTCACGTTTACCATTTTCATACTGTGAATAGGTATTTTGTTTTATATTAAGATATTCTGCAAGTTCTTTTTGTTTTACATCGTTGTCTTCACGTAAATCTTTTAATCTCATAATAATCACCTTAAAAAGAATTTTACAGTATCACATAACGAGATATTGACAATTATCTCAATTTGCGATATATTATAGGAAATAGTATTAGAAAAAATACAATGATTATAGGAGATGATGCTATGAATAAGAAAGCTATAATAAAAGCAATTGCAGTTGTTTTAGCAGTTGTAATTGTCTGTGGCGGAGCTTTTGGCGGATATGTTTTATATCGTTTTAATTTCAATGGACCAAAAGACCTTGCACATAGTTATGAAGAAATATACAATCAGAATTCAATTACATATGATGTGGGTGATGACGGAGAATTTTCTGTCTTAAAAATCAATGATACTCATTTTTATAATGGCACTTGCGAAAATGACAGAAAAACAATGTCTGACTTGAAAATCATTCTCGAAAAAACACCTTGCGACTTCATTGTTGTCAATGGAGATATGGTGGATGGCTTTAATCTTAATTCCGAATATGATAAATATGGTGCAACCAAGATTTTTGCTGACCTTGTTGATAGCTACAATATCCCTTGGACATTTATTCCCGGTAATAACGATAGTGAAATTGACGGGGAAAACGAAGATGTTATTGCATATCTTATGCAGTATGAAAATTTTGTCTGTGGAAATGAAAAAGACGTTGACGGAGATATGCAATACTTTGTTGACCTTGAATATGAAGGCAAGTTGGTGCATTCACTCGCTATTATGGATAGCAATGCAAGAACAATTAAGGCAATAGGAAAATATGACTACATAAAAGAAAGTCAAATTAATTGGTTGCTTGATGGAATTGAAAGCAGAGAAGTAAAAACAAGTGTATTTTTCCATATGAATACACCTGCATTTAAAGATGCTTTTGAAAAAGGTGAAGCATATGAAGGCTTTCCGTCTGCGTATGTGTATGCACTTGATACAATCACAGAAAACAAACTGTTTGATGAAATGATAGCAGATAATGAATACATTTCTCTTATTTCAATAGGTCATGTTCACAGTAACAATATGTGCCATTTCTATAACGGAAGATATTATCAGTTGAGTAGTGTGAGCGGATACAGTGCATCACATCCTGATGATTTAATTCCATCATGCACATTGACGGTAATTGATGTAACACAAGAAAACACAAAAGAAATGTATCATTTTGAAAAAATAGAAGTATAAAAGCTATAAAGTGAAAACCCCGAGCAGGATTTCCTGTTCGGGGTTAATTTTGCGCTTTACATTTTGAATTTTGCACTTATTTTATTGGTGAAATTCGGAATGTGTATGTGTATTCCTTATTTGGTTTCATCTGATATTTTTCACGAACCTGTGCGTCACCCGGCATATCGCCACCAACACCAATCTGATTCAAGTCAACGTTGAATGTTGTAATGTCATAGTGTGGTAATTCGTGGATGTGCTTTGCCATATGGAGCTGGTCTTGTGTGTAATGCCAAGCACTGAAACAGATTGGAGTATCTCCCATAGCCTCAAAACGAAGACCCTGATTATCCTTGTTTCTGATTTCAACCCATCTTACATCAGTACGGTTACCATTTTCCTGTGGTCGCATATAGTGATGTTCAAGGTCAGCAACGCTCTTTTCGTGGATTGTAATCTTACCACCTGTTTTTCTGTCAAAGTATGTTTCATGTGGACCACGACCATACCACTTAACCTGGTCAAATTCACGAAGAAGCCCCATCATTGTACCGAAACGAGTAAGATTAAGTCCCTTTGGTGTACCTGTATGAGTGATTTCAAGACTACCGTCAGCGTTTACTACAAATGTTGATGTTACACCTGAGAAGAACTGAACATTCCAATCAATTTCAACTACAAGTTGACCTTTGCTGTTCTTATTTACATTCTTAACTGTACCCTTTGCATTCTTTGTTGCTCTCTGCCAATTAAGATATGGTGTGAACGGAAGTAAGAAAGGAATAAAGTTAAGGTTAGAGAAGTCGTTATCTGTAAGTGCACGGAAATAGTTAGGTGCAACTGCAGATTTTAAATATTCCTTACCATCATATTTAAGAGATGTGATTTTACCACCATCAATTTTAACGCTGAAGTTTTCACCATTTACGAAAACAGCATTTTCATTCTTAACGAATGTAACATTACCGTCAATTTTCTTATCTTTAGGTTTTACAGTCTTTACAACAAACTGGTCAAAGCCCTGTTCATAACCTGCTTCACACCAAGGATGTCCAGTCTTGTTAAGGAATGAAATGATGAGAACACATTCTTTTTCAGGAAGTGATGCAAGGTCATAAGGGATTGTAAAGTCAACTTGTGAAAGAGGACCACAGTTAATGTCAACTGTACCACTCTGAACTTCAATACCCTCAGCCTGTAAGCTCCACTTGAATTCAAAATCAGAAAGGTCAGTGAAGAGCTTCTTGTTAATGAGAGTAAATTCACCTTTTTCTAAATCTCTTTCTTTAACCTTGATTTCACAGTAAACTTTCTTAACCTCAAAGTATGATGGGTGAGGCTTTCTGTCAGCTGTGATAATACCATTAGCATTGAAATATGTGTTACTGCCTGTCATAGCAGTTGTGTTTGGTAAATGAGTGTATCTGCCCGGTTCATATTGTTCAAAGTCAGTACCGTAAAGCCACTGGTCACCATTATCTGTCTTTTTACGGATAGCCTGGTCAACAAAGTCCCAGATATATCCACCACACATGTGGTCATAAGCTTCAAAGTCGTCCATATATTCCTGGAAGTTACCAAGACTGTTTTCCATAGCGTGAGCATATTCACAAAGGAGAATTGGTCTGCAGTAATCTTCCTTCTTGATTGGCTTTGAGTCTGCAGCAAGAGCGTTTGCGATATTGTCATAAAGAGTGATTTCAATAGGCTCTTTGTTGCAGAGCTTTTTCATAACTGATTCAACAGGATACATTCTTGAAATAACATCACTCTTTGTAAAGTTAAAGTCACCTTCATAATGGAACTGACGAGTGTTGTCCAGCTTGAGCGCAGCTTTCTTCATTTCCATGAAGTTGTTGCCGTCACCGGCTTCGTTACCAAGTGACCACATAAATACACAAGCGTGGTTTCTGTCGCGAAGAACCATTCTTTCCATTCTGTCAACAACGGCATCTGTCCACATTGGGTTGTCTCCCGGAACACCCTTACGACGAACACCATGAGTTTCAAGGTCACATTCATCCATAACATAGAAACCGTATTCATCACAAAGGTCATAGAAATACGGGTCATCAGGATAATGAGAAGTACGGATAGAGTTGATATTCGCATTCTTCATAAAGTTCAAATCCTGATGGTATCTCTCTTTTGGAACTGCCCAACCATTGTCAGGGTCAAAGTCGTGACGGTTAACACCACGAAGCATTAATGGCTTACCATTGAAAAGGAATTTTTCGCCGATAATTTCAACTTTTTTGAAACCGAAACGAATTGATTTGTATGTTGTCTTACCATCAGCAGTAATGCTGATAAGGAGTTTGTAAAGATATGGACTTTCAGCAGACCATTTTTTTGGATTTTCTATGAGTTTATTAAATTTAAGATTTGCTGAGCCACTGAATTCTGCTTCCCCAAGTAAAATTCTCTCATCACCATCAACGATTTCAGCCTTAACGGTTGCAGAACCGCTACCTGCATAATCATTAACCTTTATTTCAAGAGTTGTGTCACTGTCCTTGTATTCCTTATCAAGGTCAGTTGTGATAAAGAAGTCACGAACGCATTTTTTAGGTTCAGCGAAAACATAAACCTCTCTGTAAAGACCGCAAAGAAGCCACATATCCTGGTTTTCAAGATACGCACCGTCAGAAAAACGATAAACCTTAACTGCAACTCTGTTTGAGCCTTTACGAGCAAATTTTGTAATATTGAATTCGTGAGGAGTCATTGAACCCTGTGAATAACCGACAAATTCACCGTTAAGATAAACCTCAATAGCAGATTTTGCAGCACCAAAGTGCATAAAGAGCTCCTGACCATCAAAGCTTTCAGGCATATCGAAATCTCTTACATAAATACCGATTTCCTGCATTGTGTGGTCGATTGACGGAATCTTGTTTTTGCTTCTGCTGATTGCACGACAATAAGTAGATGCATAATAGTAAGGATAACTTTCAGTATCCTGACCAATCTGCCATACTGACGGAACAGTAATATCGCGCCAGAAAGACAAATCAAAACTATCCTTATAAAAATCTGTAGGACAATTTCCGAGACCTCTCTGCCAATGGAATTTCCATGTGCCGTTAAGAGTCATCTTTGATTTAGGCTCAGCACGGTTTAATGCATCAGCCTCGTTTTCATAAGAAAAGGCGATAACATGACCGTCTTCCTTATTCTTTTTGATGATTGCGGGATTTTCCCAATCGTACTTATAATTTCTCATATTTTACCTCCAACAAGGTTATTCACTTTTTGATGCTAAATATTCGATAAATTGCTTTGCGGTTCTTGGGCTTCTGCCACCGTTTCGAAGTGCAAAAGCCTCAGCCTGAATTGCTAATTCATCTTTCGCAATACTTATATTATACTGCATAGCAAGATTTTCCACAATAGATAAATATAAATCTTTATTAGGTTTTGAGAAAGTAATTTTAAGACCGAATCTTGCTGAAAGACTCATAACCTCCTGAATTGTATCCTGAAGATGTATGTCGTCACCGTTTCTGTCATTGAAATTCTCTTTAACAAGATTTCGTCTGTTGCTTGTAGCATAAATTGCAAGGTTGTCTGTCTTACCTGCAACACCACCTTCAAGAATCGCTTTTAATGCACCGAAATCACTGTCGTTAGTAGAGAAACTTAAGTCGTCAATAAAGATAATGAACTTTAACGGGTTGTCAGCAAGCTTTTCGATAACATCCGGTAATGAGTAAAGCTGATTTTTCTTAATTTCAATAAGACGGAGTCCCATTTCGTGATATTCATTAACAATAGCCTTGATAGTACTGCTCTTACCACTACCTGCATCACCATATAAAAGAACATTGTTGCAAGGCTTTCCCTGAATCAATGCCATTGTGTTGTCGATAACTTTTTGTCTTTCAAGCTCGTATCCGCTCATTTGTGACAAACGCTGTGAATCAGGAAATCTTACAGGTACAATCTCGTTATCCTTATATAAGAACATTCTGTGTGTGGCATAAATACCATATCCCGTTGTTTTAATTGACTCAATCTTTTTTATGTATTCTTCCCTAACAGAAATATCACTGTTTGTCCATTGAGGAAGATAAATATCTGTATCAATAATTTCTTTTACATCATCACAAGTAATTTTTGTAAGCTCCTCAAAGAAATCAAGTTCACTCATAAGTGCTTTTTGGAGAAGGGGAGATGCTTGTCCTTTTGCAGATTCCTTTACATATATGTTTTCGTCATTCTGCAGAAGTGTGTTGATGTACTTGCATAAGTTATCAGTCTTTTCATAAAGAATTGAAACAAAACCAGAGTAAAGGGTCAGAAACTCTTTTTCATCTGTGCCATCAAATTCAAGCAACTTTAAAAATGAAACAACACCCTTGTCATTTATTACATTTTTAAATATAGCAACTGCCTTTGCAGACATAACTAAACGGTTAAAATTCTTCATAAATAAACTTCCTTAAAAATTTTTATATTTTTTGAAAATAAGTCTTGACATATTGACTTGACTTGTTTATAATAATAAACTGCTATTAAAATGGAATTGTATACGCTGGAGCATTTTTCGTAAAAAGAATTTTACCATAATTCATTATGAAAATCAAGGCGTAAAACAAACTTAATTTAGTAATCTCCACGCTTTATATACTATGTATATAGTTGTGAAGCTTAGGAATAAAAAAACGAACGGAGAGTGATTAAGCCCTATGGTAAATGTCAAACCGGTAAAACTTGGCAGAAATACCCGTATGAGTTTCTCAAAAATCAATGAGGTTATGCAGATGCCTAATCTTATCGAGGTGCAGAAGAATTCATACAAGTGGTTCCTTGAAACAGGTCTTAAAGAGGTGTTCCGTGATATCGATGCAATCACTGATTACACAGGAAATCTCGAATTAACTTTTGTTGATTATCGTATGGACGATAAGCCAAAGTACACTGTCAAGGAATGTAAAGAGAGAGATGCTACTTATGCTGCTCCTCTCAGAGTTACAGCACGTCTTTTCAATAAGGAAACTGGCGAAGTCAAGGAAAACGAAGTTTATATGGGCGATTTTCCACTGATGACAGACAGTGGTACATTTGTTATTAATGGTGCAGAGCGTGTTATCATTTCACAGCTCGTGCGTTCACCAAGTGTCTATTATGGTATGACTCATGATAAGACAGGTAAGGAGCTTTATACAACAACTGTAATCCCTAACCGTGGTGCTTGGCTTGAGTACGAAACTGACCAGAATGACCTCTTCTATGTAAGAATCGATAAAAACAGAAAGATTTATATCACTACATTTATCCGTGCATTGGGTCTTAGCTCTAATGACGAAATCCGTGAATTCTTCGGATATGACGACAGAATTGAGGCTACATTGGAAAAGGATACAACTGTTAATACTGAACAGGCTCTTATCGAAGTTTATAAAAAGCTTCGTCCGGGTGAACCACCTGCACTTGAAACTGCTCAGGCTCATCTTAACGGTCTTTTCTTTGATGCTCACAGATATGATTTATCAAGAGTAGGTAGATATAAGTATAATAAAAAGCTCGGTGTTGCTTCTCGTATCGCTGACAAGACAGTTAAAGAAGCTGTTGTAAGTAACCTTACAGGCGAAATTATGGCGGAGCCGGGTGATACAATCAGTGAAGAACTTGCTTACAGAATTGAGCAGGAGGGTGTTGATACAGTAATCCTCGATGTTGACGGTAAGGAAGTAAAGGTATTCTCAAACGGCATGATTGATGCTCTTGAGTATGTGCCTATGTTCACTGAAGAAGAACTTGAAGAAATCGGTATCAACGAAAAGGTTAGCTTCAAGGTTCTTATGGAAATACTTGACAAATGTGGTGACGATAAGGAAGCACTTAAAGAAGAAATGGCTCTTCGTGCTGATGACCTTATTCCGAAGCATATTACTGTTGAAGATATTTTTGCAACAATCAACTACCTTAACGGTCTTGCATCAGGTGTTGGTGTAACAGACGACATCGACCATCTCGGTAACCGTCGTATCCGTTCAGTTGGTGAACTTCTTCAGAATCAGTTCAGAATTGGTTTTGCAAGAATGGAAAGAGTTGTAAAAGAAAGAATGACTCTTCAGGGACAGGAACCTGATAAAGTAACTCCTGTTGCTCTTATCAATATCCGTCCTGTTATGGCTGCAATCAAGGAATTCTTTGGTTCATCTCCACTTTCTCAGTTCATGGACCAGACAAACCCACTTGCAGAACTTACACATAAGAGAAGACTTTCAGCCCTCGGTCCTGGTGGTCTTTCCCGAGACCGTGCAGGTTTCGAAGTTCGAGACGTTCACTACTCACACTACGGTAGAATGTGTCCTATCGAAACTCCTGAAGGTCCTAACATCGGTCTTATCTCATACCTTGCAACATTCTCAAGAATTAATAAGTACGGTTTCATCGAAGCTCCTTTCAGAAGAATCGATAAAGAAACAGGTACAGTTCTTTCAGAAGTTGAATATATGACTGCTGACGTTGAAGATAACTATGTTGTTGCTCAGGCTAACGAACCACTCGACGAAGACGGCAGATTCATCAATGCTAAGCTTACTGCTCGTCACAGAGAAAACTTCCTTGAAGTTGCTACAACAGAAGCTGACTATATGGACGTTTCTCCAAGAATGCTTGTTTCAGTTGCTACTGCAATGATTCCATTCCTTGAAAACGACGACGCTAACCGTGCTTTGATGGGTTCTAACATGCAGCGTCAGGCTGTTCCACTTCTCAGAACAGAATCTCCAATCGTTGGTACAGGTATGGAATACAAGGCAGCTGTTGACTCAGGTACAGTTGTTCTTGCAAAGCGTGCAGGTACAGTTACTCAGATGGACGCAAAGACTATTGCTATCACAACTGCTGATGGTGAAGTTGATACTTATGAGCTCATTAAGTTTATGCGTTCAAACCAGGGTACATGTATCAATCAGCGTCCAATCGTATCAATCGGTCAGGAAATCGAAGCAGGCGAGGTTATCGCTGACGGTCCTGCAACATCAAACGGTGAAATCTCCCTTGGTAAGAATGCTCTTATCGGCTTCATGACTTGGGAAGGTTATAACTACGAAGACGCGGTTCTCATTAATGAAAAACTCGTAAGAGAAGACGTTTATACATCAGTTCATATTGAAGAATATGAAATCGAAGCAAGAGAAACAAAACTCGGTGCTGAAGATATTACAAGAGATATTCCAAACGTAGGTGAGGATGCTCTTAAAGACCTTGACGAAAACGGTATTATCCGTGTTGGTGCTGAAGTTCATTCAGGTGATATCCTTGTTGGTAAGGTTACACCTAAGGGTGAAACAGATGTTACAACAGCAGAAGAAAGAATTCTTCGTGCTATCTTTGGTGAAAAGGCTAAAGAAGTTCGTGACACATCACTTCGTGTTCCTCACGGTGAATATGGTATCGTTGTTGACGTTGAAGTATTTACAAGAGAAAACAGTGACGAATTAAGTCCTGGTGTTAATAAGATTGTACGTTGCTATATTGCACAGAAGAGAAAGCTCTCTGTTGGTGACAAGATGGCTGGTCGTCACGGTAACAAGGGTGTTGTATCCCGAATCCTTCCACAGGAAGATATGCCATTCCTTGATGACGGTACTCCACTTGATATCGTTCTTAACCCATTGGGCGTTCCTTCTCGTATGAATATCGGTCAGGTTCTTGAAGTGCATTTAGGTTTTGCATACAGAAAGCTTGGCCAGAAGATTGCTACTCCTGTTTTTGACGGTGCTCACGAAGCAGATATCCGTGAAGCTTTGAAGGAAGCAGGTTACCGTGAAGACGGTAAATCAATCCTTACTGATGGACGTACAGGTCAGAAGTTCGATAACCCTGTAACAGTAGGTGTTATGTACTACCTTAAGCTCCATCACCTTGTTGATGATAAGATTCATGCTCGTAGTATCGGTCCTTACGCTCTCGTTACACAGCAGCCACTCGGTGGTAAAGCACAGTTCGGTGGTCAGCGTTTCGGTGAAATGGAAGTTTGGGCACTCGAAGCTTACGGTGCAGCTTATACTCTTCAGGAAATTCTTACAGTTAAGTCTGACGACCTTACAGGACGTCGTAAGACATATGAGGCTATCGTTAAAGGTCTCAACATTCCTAAACCTGGTGTTCCAGAGTCTTTCAAGGTTCTCATCAAAGAACTTCAGGCATTGGCGCTTGATGTTCGAGTGCTTGATGAAGACGGTGAGGAAATTGACATCAAGAACGGTTTCGATAACGACGATTATGATGTTATTCCTGCTGCTGACCCTGAAATTGAATTTGAAAACATCAACGATGCAACTTATGACAACGGCTTCGTTCTCGATAACGAGGATGGCTTTGAAGTTGACGAAGACGATGATTCTGATTTCTATAAGGAACAGGGTCTCGCATTCGATGACGATGATGATTTCGGTTTAATGGATGACGAAGAGAATTATTGATTGACTTAACCAATTAAAAGGAAGAAGGGCTAATTTTAATGGAAAAGAAACCATTTGAAGCAATAAAAATCGGTCTTGCCTCTCCTGACCAGATAAGAGAATGGTCATACGGTGAGGTTAAAAAGCCTGAAACAATAAATTACCGTACCTTAAAGCCTGAAAGAGATGGTCTTTATTGCGAAAGAATATTCGGACCTCAGAAGGACCTCGAATGTCATTGTGGTAAGTATAAGAAAAACCATTTCAAAGGCAAGATTTGTGAACGTTGCGGCGTTGAAGTTACTAAAAAGGAAGTACGTCGTGAAAGAATGGGTCATATTGAACTCGTTTCTCCTGTTTCACATATCTGGTACTTTAAGGGTATCCCGTCAAGAATGGGACTTATCCTTGATATATCACCTCGTGACCTTGAAAAAGTACTTTACTTTGCAAAGTATATTGTTACAGACCCGGGTGATACAGAACTTGTTAAAAATCAGATTCTTACAGAAAAAGAATATGCTGATTATGTAGAAAAGTATGATGATGAGTTCAAAGCAGGCATGGGTGCAGAAGCAATCAAGGAGCTTTTAGAAGCAGTTGATGTTGATGTACTTTGCAACGAACTTCGTGAAGAACTTCGTGATGCAGCAGGTCAGAAGAGAACAAGAATCTTAAAGCGTCTTGAAGTTGCAGAAGCATTCAAGCAGTCAGGAAACCGTCCTGAATGGATGATTCTTGATGTTGTTCCTGTTATTCCACCTGATATCCGTCCTATGGTTCAGCTTGATGGTGGTCGTTTCGCAACATCAGACTTAAATGACCTTTACAGACGTGTTATCAACAGAAATAATCGTCTTGCAAGACTTTTAGAGCTTAATGCTCCTGACATTATCGTTCGTAATGAAAAGAGAATGCTTCAGGAAGCTGTTGACGCACTTATCGACAATGGTCGTCGCGGCAGACCTGTTACAGGTCCTAACAACAGAGCTTTGAAATCTCTTTCAGATATGCTTAAGGGTAAGCAGGGTCGTTTCCGTCAGAACCTTCTCGGTAAGCGTGTTGACTACTCAGGTCGTTCAGTTATCGTTGTTGGTCCTGAACTTAAGCTTTACCAGTGTGGTTTGCCTAAGGAAATGGCACTTGAACTCTTTAAGCCATTCGTTATGAAGCGTCTTAACGAAAAGGGCGTTACAAATAACATCAAATCTGCAAAGAAGATGGTTGAAAGAGCAACTACAGAAGTTTGGGATGCACTTGAAGAGGTTATCAAGGACCATCCGGTAATGCTTAACCGTGCTCCTACACTTCATAGACTTGGTATTCAGGCGTTTGAACCTGTCCTTGTTGAAGGTAGAGCTATTAAGCTTCATCCACTTGTATGTACAGCTTTCAACGCCGACTTCGACGGTGACCAGATGGCTGTTCACGTACCTCTTTCTGCAGAAGCACAGGCAGAAGCAAGACTTCTTATGCTTGCTGCTAACAACCTTCTTAAGCCATCAGACGGTAAACCTGTTGCTGTTCCAACACAGGATATGATTCTTGGTTCTTACTACCTTACAATGGTTAAGGAAGGCGAACCTGGTGAAGGCAAAGTATTCCGTGATGTAAATGAAGCAACAATGGCTTATGATGAAGGTGACATTACACTTCATGCAAAAATCAAGATTCGTATGACTAAAGAAGTTGAAGGCGAGATGGTAACAACACTTGTTGAAACAACTCTTGGTCGTGTGATTTTCAATAATCCAATTCCACAGGATTTAGGTTTTGTTGACAGAACTGACCCTGCAAACGCTTTCAAACTTGAAGTTGACTTCCTTGTTAAGAAGGGCGGACTTGGAAAAATTATCGACAAATGTATCAAGGTTCACGGCGTAACAGTTGCTGCTGAAATGCTTGATAAGATTAAGGCTCAGGGTCTTAAGTATTCAACAAAGAGTGGTATTACAGTTGCTGTTTGTGATGCTAAGATTCCTAACGAAAAGAAAGACTTACTTGCATCTGCTGAAGAACAGGTTGACGGTATCAATGATTACTTCAACATGGGTCTCTTAAGCTCAGAAGAACGTTCAAGAGCAGTTATCAAGGTTTGGGAAGAAACAACAAATGCTGTTTCATCAGGTATCCTTGAAGGACTTGGCGAAACTAACCCAATCTATATGATGGTTGACTCTGGTGCCCGTGGTTCTAAGGCTCAGCTTCGTCAGCTTGCTGGTATGCGTGGTCTTATTGCCAATACTTCAGGTAAAACAATCGAAGTTCCGATTCGTGCTAACTACCGTGAAGGTCTTAACGTTCTCGAATACTTCATTTCTTCTCGTGGTGCTCGTAAAGGTCTTGCCGATACAGCTCTTCGTACAGCTGACTCTGGTTATCTTACTCGTCGTCTTGTTGACGTTTCACAGGATGTTATTATCCGTGAAGAAGATTGTCATTGTCACGATGGTATTGAAGTTTACGATATCACTGACGGTAAGGAAATGATTGAACAGCTCAGCGAAAGACTTACAGGCAGATATCTTCTTGAAGACTTCTGTGATGCTGACGGTAATCTCGTTGCATCTAAAGACGAAATGCTTACAGAAGAAAAAGCTAAAGTTGTTGCTGATATGGTTAACTCAAGAGAAAATCCTGATGACCGTAGAATCAAGATTCGTTCACTTCTTACTTGTGAGTCTGAACATGGTGTATGTATCAAGTGTTACGGTGCTAACCTTGCAACCGGTAACCCTGTTACTGTTGGTGAAGCAGTTGGTATTATTGCTGCTCAGTCAATCGGTGAACCGGGTACACAGCTTACCATGAGAACATTCCATACCGGTGGTGCTAAAGACGCAGGCGATATTACACAGGGTCTTCCAAGAATCGAAGAATTGTTTGAAGCAAGAAAGCCAAAATCTCTTGCAATTCTTGCAGAGATTGACGGTATAGTTTCAATTCGTGAGATTAAGAAGAGCCGTCA
>JAZQUG010000022.1:0-17233 GCA_045631225.1 Candidatus Fimenecus sp. | reverse complement strand
CTGCACTCGTTCCACTTTACCTTGGCGTTAAAGCTGTAATTACAAAGTCATTTGCTCGTATCCATTGTGCTAACCTTATTAATGCAGGTATTCTCCCTCTTACATTTGCAAACGCAGATGATTATGATAAAATTTCACAAGGTGATGAATTAAGTCTTAAGGGAATTAAAGATGCAATTATAAATAATAAGCCTGCTGTTCTTGTTAACTTAACAAAAAATGAAGAATATGCCATCAATTATGACCTTTCACAGCGTCAGAAAGATATTATTCTTGCCGGTGGATTATTAAATTACACTAAAGAATCATTTTAAGGAGTTTTAAATATGGAAAAACAGATTTCAGAAGCTCTTGCAAAGTTTGAAGCACTTGTTCGTGAACAGCTTGCAAGAAACGAAAAAATTAAAGCACAAAAAGAATTTGTAGATTTTGAAAAGCTTGATAAAATCGTTATCGGTGTTTGTGGTGGTGACGGTATCGGCCCAATTATCACAAAGGAATCTGCAAGAGTTCTTGAATATATGCTTGCTGACGATGTAAAAGCAGGTAAAGTTGAATTTAAAGTAATTGACGGTCTTACCATTGAAAATCGTGTTGCTGTTATGAAAGCAATTCCTGACGATGTTCTTGCTGAACTTAAAGAATGTCACGTTATTCTTAAAGGACCTACAACTACCCCTCAGGCCGGGGATCCATGGCCAAATATTGAAAGTGCAAACGTTGCAATGAGAAAAGAACTTGACCTTTTTGCAAATGTTCGTCCTGTTAAGGTTAAAGAACAGGGCATTGACTGGACTTTCTTCCGTGAAAATACAGAAGGTGCATATGCAGTAGGTTCAAAGGGTGTAAATGTTACTGATGACCTTGCAATGGACTTTGTTGTTACAACAACTGAAGGTACAGAAAGAATTGCAAAAATGGCATATGATTATGCAAAAAGAAACGGTAAGGAAAGAGTTTCCATCATCAATAAGGCTAACGTTATTAAGACAACTGACGGTAAATTCCTCAGAATTTGTAAGGAAATCGGTAAGGATTATCCTGAAATCACAACTGATGAATGGTATATTGATATCAC
Source organism: Candidatus Fimenecus sp. (assembly GCA_045631225.1). Classification (GTDB taxonomy): domain Bacteria; phylum Bacillota; class Clostridia; order Oscillospirales; family Acutalibacteraceae; genus Fimenecus. The sequence goes on along the minus strand of JAZQUG010000022.1, from coordinate 16,155 downwards.
AACAGCAAAGCTTATTGATGAAAAGAGAAGAAAAGACTTTAAAGTATTTATTCTTCCTAACCTTTATGGTGATATTATTACAGACGAAGCAGCAGAATTCCAGGGTGGCGTTGGTACTGCAGGTAGCGCAAACCTTGGTAAGAGATACGCTATGTTTGAAGCTATCCACGGTTCAGCACCTCGTATGATTCGTGAAGGCAGAGGTCAGTATGCTGATCCTTGTTCAATGCTTCGTGCAACAGTTATGCTTCTTTCACATATCGGTAAGCAAGAAGAAGCAGACAAACTTGAAAAAGCACTCGATATTTGTATGTTTGAAGAAAAGAAGCTTACAATTACAGGCCGTGACAATGGTGCAACATGTAGTGATTTCGGTGACTACGTTATGGAAACTGTAAAGAAGCTTTCATAAAAGGAGCTTATTTATGATTAGAAACGACGGTGTTTCCAGCTCTGTTATCAAGCGTCTTCCAAGATATTACAGATTTTTAGGTGAATTAAAGGAAAAAGGCGTTGTAAGAATTTCATCAAAAGATTTATCTAATAAAATGGGATTCACAGCATCACAGATTCGTCAGGATTTAAACTGTTTTGGTGGATTTGGTCAGCAGGGATATGGTTACAACATTGAAATTCTTTATAATGAAATCGGAAAAATTCTTGGTGTAGATAAAACAAGAAATGCCATCCTTATTGGTGCAGGTAATCTTGGTAAAGCTGTTGCGTTGCACATGTCATTTGAAGCAAGAGGCTTTAATATAATCGGAATTTTCGATAAAAACAAAGCTTTAGTCGGACAGCTTTTAAGAGGTTTACCAATCAGACATACTGATAATCTGTTCGATTTTTGTAAGGACAACTCCCCTACTGTTGCTGTTTTATGTATTCCGAGTTCAGCAGCTGAAGAGTTAGCTCCTCAACTTGTAGAATTAGGAATCAAAGGTTTCTGGAATTTCAGTCATTATGATATTTCAGCAAATCATCCTGATGTTGCAGTAGAAAACGTACATTTAAGTGATAGCTTAATGAGATTGAGTTATCATGTAAGCAATATGGAATAAAAATAAAGGTGTGGTAAAATCCACACCTTTATTTTTTTGATTTATAATACAATTTACAATGGCAGTATCCTTCAAATTCAGGGTCTGCAATCTGTTGCTTAAATTCTTCACAGATACATTTATATTCCGGGAGTTTTTGCAATCTGCAAGGACAATAACCATCTTTCTTTTTAAGTCCTTCCTGAATTTTTGCCACTAATTCTTTATTTTCATTAAATCTAACTGCCATAGCACTCACCTCTTCTTTATTATATTATATCCTTTTAAGAAAAGCAATAACCCGAAGCGTGAGCCTCGGGCTATTTTTATTATGTAAATTATTTATTAAAATACTTAACTGCAGCCTCGAACATACGGATGTCATATTCACCCGGTACATTCTTATAAAGACCGTCACCGATACGCTCACTGTGACCCATTTTACCGAATACACGACCATCAGGTGATGTAATACCTTCAATAGCACAAAGTGAACCATTCGGATTAAAGTCAATATCAGATGTTGCATTACCTTCGAGGTCAACATACTGAGTAGCAATCTGTCCGTTAGCTGCAAGTTCAGCAATAAGCTCAGGTGATGCAAGGAACTTACCTTCACCGTGAGAAATCGGAACATTCACAACATCGCCAACATTCATAAGGCTAAGCCATGGTGATTTTGTTGATGCAATACGAGTATGAACAATTCTACTCTGGTGACGACTGATGTTATTAAATGTAAGTGTAGGACAATTTTCATCAGTGTCAATAATTTTACCGTAAGGAACAAGGCCAAGCTTAATAAGAGCCTGGAAACCATTACAGATACCACACATAAGACCATCACGATTATCAAGAAGGTCAGTTACAGCTTCTTTAACAGCCGGGTTACGGAAGAATGCAGTAATAAACTTAGCTGAACCATCAGGTTCATCACCACCTGAGAAGCCGCCAGGAATGAAAATCATCTGACTTTCTTTTACCTTTGCTGAGAAGCCTTCAACACTTCTTGCAACATCTTCAGCAGTAAGATTTCTGATAACAAATATTTCAGCCTCACCACCTGCTTTTTCAACAGCACGAGCTGAGTCATATTCACAGTTTGTGCCAGGGAATACAGGGATAAGAACCTTAGGTTTAACAACCTTATTTTTAGGTGAAATATCACACTTACCTTCAAATGAATATGTAGGAATTTCACCCTTATCTTCTTTAGCCTTAGTAGGATAAACACTTTCAAGTGTAGCAGTATGCAACTCATAAAGCTCTTCAATTGTTGCACTGTCATTTTCAATAGTAATTACAGGCTCAACAGTTGTTGTACCAAGCTTCATTACACCCGGAATTTCAACATCTTCAGTAAGCTCAGCAATAATAAAGCCGTACATACCAAGATGCCAATTTTCTTTAAGTTCAGCAGATGAAGAGAAACCGATATTATTACCGAAAGACATTTTCATAATTCCTTCGCCAATACCATGTTCAACTGCCCAAGAAGCCCTAACTTTACCTTCATTACAAAGGTTATGGAATGCTTCCCAAGTAGCCTTAAGACTTTCTGCACTTTCATCAGTTGCACCAAAAAGGTAAACAGGATGATTAGCCTCTTTAAATTCAGGGCTTATTACATCTTGTTTCTTGATTGGAGCAATAGCAAAAGAAATAAGTGTTGGTGGAACATCTAAATCAAGGAATGTACCTGACATTGAGTCTTTACCACCGATAGCAGCAGCATTTAATTCAAGCTGAGCATCAAATGCACCGAGAAGAGCTGCAAAAGGCTTACCCCAACGCTCAGGTTCAGTTTTAAGTCTTTCAAAGAATTCCTGTAATGTTAAATATACAAGTTTATAATCACAACCTGCTGCAACAAGCTTTGCAACAGAATTATATATTGCAGCATGTGCACCTGTGTACGGGTCAACTGAAAGATGGTCAGGGTCACAGCCCCAGCTGAACACACTAGCCTGGTCAGTTTCCTGTCCAGGAAGAACAGGTAAAACAGCAGCCATTGACTGAGTAGGAGTAAGCTGACGCTTACCACCATAAGGCATTACAACGCTACCCGCACCGATAGTTGAGTCAAAACGTTCAACAAGACCTCTCTGGCTTGCTGTACGAAGGTCAGATGCCATTTCACGTAATGAACCATACATTGCTTTACTTAAAACAGAAAGGTCTTTTTCTGTAACTGTTACATTTATGTGTTTAACTGCACCGTTTGTATCAAGAAATGCACGGCTAAGGTCAGCGATAATGTTGCCTTTCCACTTCATTACCATGCGTTCTTCTTCTGTAACAACAGCCACACGATATGCTTCAAGGTTTTCTTCCTGTGCAAAAGCAATAAATTTATCAGCATCTTCAGCTGCAACAACTACTGCCATTCTTTCCTGTGATTCAGAAATAGCAATTTCTGTTCCGTCAAGACCTTCATATTTTTTACGAACTGCATCAAGGTCAATCTGAAGACCAGGAGCAAGTTCACCAATAGCAACTGATACACCACCTGCACCAAAGTCATTACAACGCTTAATTAAACGAGTGACTTCTGAATTACGGAAAAGTCTTTGAATTTTTCTTTCTTCAGGAGCATTACCCTTTTGAACTTCAGAAGCCATAGTTGTAAGTGATTTCATATTATGGCTCTTTGATGAACCTGTTGCACCACCTATACCGTCACGACCTGTACGACCACCAAGAAGAACAATAACATCTCCGGGAGCAGGTCTTTCACGACGAACATTATAAGCAGGAGCAGCAGCAACTACTGCACCACATTCAAGACGCTTTGCAACAAAGCCCTCATGATAAATTTCAGCAACATGACCAGTAGCCAAACCGATCTGATTACCATAAGAAGAATAACCTGCTGCTGCAGTCTGACAAATCTTACGCTGTGGAAGTTTGCCATCTAAAGTTTCAGCAATAGTTTTTCTTGGGTCACCTGCACCTGTTACACGCATTGCCTGATGAACATAAGCACGTCCTGAAAGTGGGTCACGGATACAACCACCGATACATGTAGCAGCACCACCAAATGGTTCAATTTCTGTAGGGTGGTTATGAGTTTCATTCTTAAACATAAGAAGCCAATCCTGCTCTTCACCATTAACAGTTGCAGTAACATGAATTGAACAAGCATTGATTTCTTCACTTTCGTCAAGTTCAGGAAGAAGTCCACGTTTCTTGAGTGTTTTAGTACCAATAGTAGCAATATCCATCAATGTCTGTGGACGAGCTGCAGCTTTCTCTTCACCATATACTTCTACTCTTGCAGCAAGATAACGTTCATAAGCTTCTTGCACTGCTGGGTCATCAATACGAACATTATCAAGATGAGTTGAAAATGTTGTATGACGACAGTGGTCAGACCAATATGTATCAACAACACGAATTTCTGTAATTGTAGGGTCTCTATGTTCTGTATCTCTGAAATAAGCCTGTAAGAATTTAAGGTCATCAAGGTCCATAGCAAGACCTTTTTCATCAAGAAGTGTACCAAGAGCAACTTCATCCATTGATATAAAACCATCAACAGTAGCAACAGTTTCAGGAGCTGCGTACTCTACAGAGAGTGTCTCAGGTAAATCAAGAGATGCTTCACGGCTCTCAACAGCATTAATTACGTGATTTTTGAATGCAGCGATATCTGCTTCTGTCAATGCACCATAAAGCGCATAAACCTTTGCTGTACGGATAAGAGGACGCTCGCCCTGAGAAATAATCTGAATACACTGAGCTGCAGAGTCTGCTCTCTGGTCAAATTGACCCGGAAGTGCTTCTACTGCAAATACATAAGCATCAGCAATATTCAAACAAGAAGATACATCATCAAGCTGAGGTTCTGAAAAAACAGTTTTTACAGAATAATCAAACAATTCATCTGTAATATTTTCAGCATCATAGCGATTAAAAAGACGAATATCCTCTAAATTTTCAATTCCAAGCAAATTTTTTGCTTCACTAAGAAGCCCTTTAGCTTCATTGTCCAATCCCGGCTTCTTTTCAACAAATATACGATATACCATCTTTATTATCCCTCCTTTAATACTTTAAGTGCTTTAGCACCTATGTCGTTTCTATAAAACGCATTATCAAAATGAACTTTTTTAACTGATGAATATGATTTTTCGATAGCAGTAACAAGGTCATTTTCGACTGCCACTACGCCAAGAACACGACCACCAGCAGTTACCACATCAGCACCATCAAGTTTTGCACCTGCAATATAAAGATTGTCATCAAAATCATCATCAACTGTGATTTTAAAACCACTATCATACTTAACAGGATAGCCCTTTGAAGCCATAACAACACAGCAAGCTGACTTTTCAGAGAATTTAACCATTTCTTCTGTTAATTTCTCATCTTCAACTGCCATCATAATGTCAAGTAAATCTGATTCAAGCAATGGTAAAACAACCTGAGTTTCAGGGTCACCAAAACGACAGTTATATTCAATAACTTTAGGTCCATTTGGAGTAAGCATAAGACCAAAATATAAACAGCCTTTGAAGGTTCTGCCTTCTGCTTTCATAGCATTTATAGTAGGAATAAAGATTGTTTCCATACATTCTTTTGCAATATCAGTTGTATAATATGGGTTTGGAGCAATTGTGCCCATACCACCTGTATTAAGCCCTTCATCATTATCAAGCGCACGTTTATGGTCCATTGATGAAATCATAGGAACAACCACATTACCATCAGTGAATGAAAGAACAGAAACTTCAGGTCCTGTAAGGAATTCTTCGATAACAATGTTGTTACCACTTTCACCGAAAATTTTATCTTCCATAATTGACTTAACTGCATCAACAGCTTCGTCACGTGTCATTGCAATAATAACACCTTTACCGAGAGCAAGACCATCAGCCTTAACAACTGTTGGTACTGGAGCTGTTTCAAGATATTTGAGTGCATCTTCTGCATTATCAAATATTTCAAAAGCAGCAGTAGGAATATTATACTTTTTCATAAGATTTTTTGAAAAAGCTTTACTTCCTTCAATAATTGCAGCATCTTTTTTAGGACCAAAGCACTTGATACCAACTGCATTAAGAGCATCAACACAACCGAGTACAAGTGGGTCATCAGGAGCAACTACTGCAAAATCAATTTTATTATCAACTGCAAATTTAACGATATTCGGGATATCTTTTGCATCGATATTAACAAGTGTTGCATCATCTTTCATACCACCATTACCGGGTAATGCAAAGATTTCAGTAACATTTTTATTTTCTTTAATTTTCTTAATGATAGCGTGTTCTCTACCGCCACCACCGACAACCATTATTTTCATAAGTCTACCTCAGAAATTATTAATGATGGAACAAACGCATGCCTGTAAACGCCATTGCAATACCGTATTTATTACAGCAATCAATTACTACATCATCACGGATTGAACCACCTGGTTCTGCAATATATGAAACACCACTCTTACGTGCTCTCTCAATATTATCACTGAATGGGAAAAATGCGTCAGAACCTACTGAAACACCTGTTATTGTATCAAGATATGCTCTTGCTTCTTCTGCAGTAAGAGGTTCAGGCTGTGTCTTGAAGTACTTCTGCCAGATTCCATCTGCACAAACATCTTCTTCATTTTTATTAATGTAACCATCTATAACATTATCTCTGTCAGGACGACGGATATCATCACGGAATGGTAAATCAAGTACTTTTGGATGCTGACGAAGATGCCACGTATCAGCCTTAGTACCTGCAAGTCTTGTACAATGAATTCTTGACTGCTGACCTGCACCGACACCGATAGCCTGTCCATCATAAGCATAACAAACTGAATTAGACTGTGTATATTTAAGTGTAATAAGAGCAATAATCAAATCACGTTTTGCTTCATCAGGAAATTCTTTATTTTCAGTAACCATATTAGAAAGAAGTTCTTCATCAATTCTGAAATTATTTCTTCCCTGTTCAAATGTAATACCGAAAACTTGTTTTTTTTCTTGAACAGCAGGAACATAATTTGCATCAATCTTAACGATATTATAGTTACCATTTCTCTTACCCTTGAGAATATGAAGAGCTTCATCAGAATAACCCGGTGCAATAATACCATCAGATACTTCACGAGCAACAAGCTTAGCTGTAGTAGCATCACATTCATCACTCAATGCAATCCAGTCACCAAATGAAGACATTCTGTCAGTACCTCGAGCACGAGCATAAGCACATGCTAAAGGAGAGTCATCAAGACCTTCAATATCATCAACAAAACATGCTTTCTTAAGTGATTCCGGAAGTTTAACACCAACTGCAGCAGATGTAGGACTAACATGCTTAAAAGATGTTGCAGCAGGCATGCCGAGAATATCCTTTATTTCCTTAACAAGCTGCCATGAATTGAATGCATCAAGGAAATTTATAAAACCAGGTCTTCCGTTAAGAATTTCAATTGGAAGTTCTGAACCATCTTCCATATAAATTTTTGAAGGTTTCTGGTTAGGATTGCAACCATATTTAAGTTCAAATTCTTTCATTACAATTCTCCTTATACATTCTTGTTAACAATTCTTGACTCAAATTCTCCTGTTGCAAGGTCGATATATCTTACAAAAAGAGAAACTTTATTGTCTTCATTAAGATTTTTCCAGATAATATCTGTCATTGTATCAATATCAACATCAGGAAGTTCGAGAGTTTTTGGTTCGCCCTCAAAACTTGGAAGTGGGTCACCATCACATTTATATGTGTGAATGAACTTTGCTCTGCCTGCAAGAGGATTGGAGTATGCAAAATTATATCTCTGACAAGAACTACCGTCACCATCTGCTGACTTGAGAATTGACATAGCATAATTCATATCACCATTTTCAAGTCTGATAATACCTGAAATTCTTGGAGTATAGTTTGGAGCATCATCCTCAAATTCACGAGTACGAAGTGCCTGTTCAAAAGTCATCTGCTTATCCATAAGTTCGTAGATAGTATCTGTCTGGTCGCCATTAGTAACAATTGTCTTATTACCAAGAACTCTGACAGGATAATAAATAATAAGATGTGGGTCTGTCATTTTTGATTCATCAAAAGCCTTTGTTCTCATTGCATCACCTTCTGCAACAAAAACTCTGTTACGACTGTTAACACTTCTACCCATAATGAAATAAGCAGTGATAGCCTTCTTGCCATCAGCACTCTTACCGATAATAATACCTCTGCCATGATAAGCAAGAGAATTAAGTTCATTTTCAAGTGACTTGATTTCCATTATTCAAACCTCCAATTAATTTATATAAGTTTTACCGTCTTTAACTACAATTTTATCATCACAGAATAACTGAACAGCTTTAGGAAGAATTTTCCACTCAGCTTGTTCCATTATTCTTTTTTGTAAGCTTTCAGGTGTATCGTCATCAACCACTTCAACTGCTTTTTGAAGGATAATCGGACCGGCATCACATTCAGCAGTAACAAAATGTACTGTTGCACCAGATACTTTAACACCTTTTTTCAAAGCTTCTTCATGTACATGTAATCCATAAAAACCTTTTCCACAAAAAGATGGGATAAGTGCAGGATGTACATTAATCATTTTATTTTGAAAAGCATCACATACATTCTCATCAAGAATAGTCATAAATCCGGCATATACAATCAAATCTGCTTTTTCTTCTATAAGCAAATCTCTCATTGCACAACTATATGATGCAATATCATTAAAATCTTTTCTGATAAGAGTTCTTGTTTTAATTCCATTATTTTCTGCACGTGTTAGAGCATAAGCATCTGCTTTTGAAGAAATTACACAAGTAATTTTACCATTACCGAGTTCGCCTCTGTTTTGTGCATCGATAAGTGCCTGAAGGTTTGTTCCACCACCAGATACAAGAACTACTATATTCTTACACATTATAAAAGCACCTTCTCGTCGCCTTCAATAATTTCACCAATTACATATGCATCGATGCCATTTTCTTTGAGAATAGAAAGAGAAAGTTCTACTTCATCAGCAGGAACTACGATACTCATACCAACACCCATGTTGTAAGTATTATACATATCACGTTCAGGGATATTTCCCCATTTAGCAATAACATCAAAGATTGGAAGAATTTTAACAGCAGACTTGTCTATCTTTGCGCATAATCCATCAGGAATAGAACGTGGAATATTTTCGTAGAATCCGCCACCTGTAATATGAGAAATTCCCTTAACCTGAACTTTTTCAAGAAGAGCAAGAACAGGCTTAACATAAATCTTTGTAGGTACAAGTAATGCTTCTGCAATACTCTTTCCATCTAATTCATCACGTTTAACGTAAAGTTCAGGGTTATTGTTGTCAATATCAAAAACTTTACGACATAAGCTGAAACCATTTGAGTGAATACCGGTTGAAGGAAGAGCGATAACAACATCGCCAACAGCCATCTTACTGTTATCAATCATTTTTGGCTTATCTACAACACCTACTGCAAAGCCTGCAAGGTCATAATCTTCTTCAGGCATCAAACCGGGATGTTCTGCAGTTTCACCACCGATAAGTGCTGCACCCGACTGAACGCAACCTTCAGCAACACCGCCAACAATTTCTGCAATCTTTTCCGGAACATTTTTACCGCAAGCAATATAATCAAGGAAATATAATGGCTTAGCACCAACACAAATGATGTCGTTAACGCACATAGCAACAGCATCAATACCGATTGTATCGTGCTTATCCATAAGAATTGCTAATTTAACCTTAGTACCACAACCATCAGTACCAGAAACAGAAATAGGATGTTCCATTCCGGCAACACAGCTCAAATCAAAGCAGCCACCGAAACCGCCTACATCATCTACAGAACCTTCATTACGAGTTCTTGCAACATGTTTTTTCATTAATTCTACTGATTTATATCCAGCAGTAATATCTACACCTGCAGCTGCATAGCTTGCAGAGAAAGAATTTTTATGTTCCATACTATTAATCTCCTGTGTTATTTTTTATTCTTTTCCGGTCCAGCAATAAGTACATATCTTATCAGCCGGAAGGCCTATAGCTTTGATGATCCCATCAATAGATTGAAATTCAAGAGATGTAAAGTGTAATTTTTCACAAATAGCACTTCTTAATTTCTTTCCACGCTCGGTTGTGGAATCAATATAATCATCAATATGCTTGAATCCTTCTTCTCCTTCAAGTTCTGCGATAGTACTTCTTGCAATTAACTCCATTTCTGAAGTAGCTCTTGAAAAATTAAGATATTTACAACTATACATAATTGGTGGGCACGCAGAACGGATATGAACTTCCTTTGCACCATTTTCATAAAGAAACTCAACCGTTTCACGAAGCTGTGTTCCACGAACAATACTATCATCAACAAAAAGTAATTTTTTATCTTTAATCAAATCATGAACAGGTATCTGTTTCATTTTTGCAACACGATTTCTTTCACTTTGATTTGATGGTGTAAAACTTCTTGCCCAAGTCGGAGTATACTTTATAAAAGGACGGGCAAACTGAATTCCACTTTCATTGGCATAGCCGATTGCATGAGGTGTACCTGAATCAGGAACACCACTTACATAATCAATATCCTGTGCTATATGGTTTTCTTTATCATTCTGAGCCATAATCTTACCATTTCTGTATCTCATGACTTCAACATTCACACCTTCATAACAAGATGTTGAATAACCATAATATGACCAAAGAAACGCGCATATCTTCATTTCTTTTCCTGATTCTCTTAAAACATTTACAGAATCAGCAGTAAGTTCTACAATTTCACCGGGACCAAGCTCTTTATAATCAAGATAGCCTAATTTTTTGTATGCAAAATCTTCAAAAGAAACACAATATCCGTCATCACGCTGCCCAATCAAAACAGGAATTCTTCCTAATCTGTCACGTGCCGCAATGATTGTACCATGATTTGTCAAAATAAGAATTGATGCAGTACCTTCAATCAAGCTCTGAGCATATGTAATGCCGTCTGAAAAACTATCTTTTTGATTAATCATTGCTGCAACAAGTTCGGTTGAGTTAATACCATCATTTGTCATTGCACCGAAATGACCACCATTTGAGAAAAGATAATCTTCAACAAGTTTTTCTTTATTATTGATTAATCCGATAATACAAATTGCATACAAACCAAGCTTTGAACGAACAAGCAAAGGCTGTGCATCAGAGTCACTGATGCAGCCTATTGCAGAATTACCTTTCATCTGATTTGAAACATTCTCAAATTTTGTTCTAAAAGGTGAATTTTCTATTTTATGAATTTTTCGTTGTAAACCTTTTTTCTCATCATAAGCAGCTAATCCACCTCGACGAGTACCAAGATGTGAGTGATAGTCAGTTCCGAAGAATACATCTAATACAGTATCATTTTTACTGACCGCACCAAAGAAACCACCCATTTAAATTCTCCTTATGCAAAGAAAAGTTCTGAAAGTGTCATTGGGTCGATATACTGACCATCTTTATAAACACGCATATTACCTGATGCGATTTCATCGATAAGCATTACATTACCATCAGGGTCATAACCAAATTCAAATTTGATGTCATAAAGAACAAGTCCTTTTTCTTTAAGGTCATCAGCAACAATCTGAGTAATATCCTGAGTCATCTTTTTAATATCTTCATACTGTTTGTCAGTCATAACACCAAGAGCAACAAGAGCATCTTTAATTACAAGTGGGTCACCCTTAGCATCATCTTTGAATGTCATTTCAACATATGCTGGAAGGTCTGCACCCTCTTCAATATAATCTCCATAACGACGGATAAAGCTACCAACAGCCTTATGACGGCAAATTACTTCAAGACCATGACCAAATACCTTAGCAGGAAGAACTTCCATTGTTGTATCTTCAAGATTTGCACTAACATAATGTGTCTTGATACCGGCTGCATTAACTTTTTCAAAGAAATAAATTGACATACGGAGATTTACATCACCAACACCATCAATTGTAAGACCTACTGAATTTTCACCCGGGTCAAAAACACCGTCTTTACCTGTACAATCGTCTTTGAATTTAAGAAGACAGTTACCGTTTTCGAGTTTAAATACGTCCTTTGTTTTACCTGTATAAATTTTTTCCATAGTTATAACTCCTTTATATGAATATATAAAAATTTATGATTTTAATTTAGACATAACGTCTGCATCTTTTTTAAGAACAACTTCAGCAGCATCTTTTCTCATTTTATCAAGTTTACCTGCAAGTTCTTTATCTTCAACAGCAATAATCTGAGCTGCAAGTAAAGCAGCATTAGCACCACCGTTTATTGCAACTGTAGCAACAGGTATACCGGAAGGCATCTGTACAGTTGAAAGAAGTGCATCCATACCATCAAGATACTGTGAAGCACAAGGAATACCGATAACCGGCAATGTTGTGTTTGCAGCAATTGCACCTGCAAGATGTGCAGCCATACCGGCAGCACAAATTAATGCACCATAGTCATTGCTTCTTGCATTAAGAGCAAAATCACGAGCCTGTTCAGGTGTTCTGTGCGCTGAATAAATATTAACTGTATACGGGATACACAAATCATCTAAAACAGCAGTTGCTTTTTTTATAATTGGAAGGTCACTATCGCTTCCCATTAAAATTCCTACTTTTTTCATAATTACCTCCTAAAAAAGCACAAAGGGACAGTCCTATCCCGATTAAATCAAGTAGAACTGCCCAGACGGTCGGCAAAAATTATTATCTTACCGTGCTCCTCTGTGGTGCTCCACATAATTCCGTCAGTAACACGGTTATTAAATCTTAGTAAATATTATATATTTTTTACAGTATTATGTCAATTCAATAACCTTTAAAATTTAAATCTTCATATAACAAAAATAATTAATTCAATAAAGATTTTTTTGTATATTTTTTACTCAGCCTTACTTTCACAGTAAAGACATCTGTAAACTCTATTTTCTTTTTCTGTTAAAACAAAAATATTAGGTAATTCCTGTTCAACTGTTGTAATACATCTTGGATTTTTACACTTAATGATGTTTTCAATTCTTTCAGGAACATCAATATTCTGTCTTTTCGCAAGTTTACCATCTTTTATGATATTTACAGTAACACCTGAGTCAACATATCCTAAAGCATCAAAATTTATATCAATAACTCTATCAACTTTAATGATATCTTTTTTGCCCATTTTTGCACTTTCTGCATTTTGAATCAACGCAACCTGACAATCTAAATTATCAAGTCCAAGGAGATTGTAAAGAATCATACCATTACCGGCAGTAATATGGTCAAGCACAATGCCATCTTTAATTTGTCCGATTATCATAATTACTCAACCTCCAACAACTTCATAATAAGTGCCATTCTTACAAATTTACCGTATCTTGCTTGTTTAAAATAGCAAGCACGTGGGTCACTGTCAACTGCAACAGAAATTTCATTAACACGTGGAAGCGGATGCATAATTATTAAATCTTCTTTTGCAGCTTCGAGTTTTTTAGGTGTCAAAATATAACTGTCTCTTAAACGAATATAATCCTGTTCATTAAAGAATCTCTCACCCTGAACTCGTGTCATATATAAAATATCTAATTCACCCATCACATCATCAAGTGATGTTGTTTCAATATATTCAAGATTCTTTGCTTCAAGTTCTGTCTGTTTAATATAATCAGGAATCTTTAACTCATCAGGTGAAATCAAAATAAATTTTACATTTTCATATCTGGACATTGCACTGATAAGTGAATGAACTGTTCTACCAAACTTCAGGTCACCACACAAACCAATAGTGAGATTATTAAAACCTCCCTTTTCTCGGTTAATTGTCAACAAATCAGTAAGCGTCTGAGTTGGGTGATTATGCCCACCGTCACCTGCATTAATTACAGGAATATCAGTATTCATTGAAGCAACAAGAGGTGCACCCTCTTTAGGATGTCGCATTGCAATAATGTCAGCATAACCACTGACAATTTTTGTTGTGTCAGCAACACTTTCACCTTTTGATGCAGATGAATTCTGCGAATCAGAAAATCCAATAACATTACCACCAAGATTTAACATAGCAGATTCAAAGCTAAGTCTTGTTCTTGTTGATGGTTCAAAGAAAAGCGTTGCAAGAATTTTACCTTTACACTTTTCACTGTATTTAGCCGGATTATCAATTATATCATTAGCAGTTCTAACGAGTTCGTCGATTTCATCGACATTAAGCTCACGAATATCAATAAGACTTCTCATAATTATCTTCCTTATTATTTAGCACCATTTACTTCAAGGTACTTTTTAATTCTTTCAACATTTTCAAAGTTTTTATCGTCTTCTTCAAGGTATTCAATAATATCATAAACATCAACTACTGAATATACAGGGAAACCGAACTGTTCTTCAATTTCCTGCATTGCTCCTTTTTCAGACTGTCCTTTTTCTTTACGGTCAACCATAATAAAAGTAGCAATAACTTTTGTTCCTTCAAGATGTTTAAGAATATCCATTGATTCACGAATAGCTGTACCTGCAGTAATTACGTCCTCAATAATAACTATTTCTTCACCTGCTTCCGGAATATAACCAACAAATGTACCGCCTTCACCATGGTCTTTTACTTCCTTACGGTTAAAGAAGAATGGAACATTAAGACCGTTCTTTGAAAGTGCTACTGCTGCTGAAATAGAAAGAGATATTCCTTTATATGCAGGTCCATAGAGAACAGCATCCTTCTTACCAAGCTTATCAAAATAAGCCTTTGCATAGAATTCACCCATCTTAGTAATCTGGTCACCTGTTTTAATCATACCTGCATTAACAAAATAAGGAATTTTTCTACCACTTTTAGCAGTAAAATCACCAAATTTAAGAACGCCTGCACCTTCTAAAAACTGTATAAATTCTCTTTTATATGCTTCCATTGTTATTCTCCTCTATTAATCACAAAATTCTGCAACGCATCTTTCATATGCCGCAACAGGGTCAGCAGCTGCAGTAATTGGTCTGCCAACAACGATATAATCAGAACCGGCTTCCTTTGCCTTTTCAGGTGTCATAACACGAACCTGGTCACCAATATCTCCATCAGCAAAACGAATACCGGGAGTAACAGTTACGAAATCCTTACCACATCTGTTATGAACCTTATCAGCTTCGAGTGGAGAACAAACAACACCATCAAGTCCTGCAATTTTAGCGTTGTTCGCATAGTGCATAACAACTTCATCAATAGGTTCTTTGATAAGTAAGTCTCTTTCCATAACTTCCTGACTTGTTGATGTAAGCTGTGTAACAGCAATAAGCATAGGTCTTGTACCATCAGGACGAGTAAGACCCTGAAGCGCACCTTCCATCATAGGAATAGCACCACCGGCATGAAGATTTGTCATATCAACATCAAGATTTGATAAAACTGCCATTGATTTTTTTACTGTATTTGGAATATCATGAAGTTTTAAATCAAGGAAAATTTTATGTCCTCTTGCCTTAATTTCTTTAACAATTGATGGACCTTCTGCATAATAAAGCTCCATACCAATTTTTACAAATGGTTTTCTACCTGTGAATTTATCAAGAAAATTCATAACATCCTCTTTACTCGCAAAGTCACAAGCAATAATTACGTCCTTACCCATTAGTGTGCGCCTCCTATAATTTCGTTTATATCTTTAACATTTAATTTAGCAAGTTCATTTGGCAATTCTTCAATAATTGTTTTACAAGCAAACGGGTCAACAAGGTTTGCGGCACCAACCTGTACAGCAGTTGCACCTGCCATCATGAGCTCAATTACATCCTTGGCAGTTGAAACACCACCCATACCGATAATCGGGATATTGACAGCTTCAAACACTCTGTAAACCATTGAAACAGCAACGGGGAAAATTGCACTTCCCGAAAAACCACCGGATTTATTAAAGAGAATAGGCTTTCTGTTTTTAAGATTGATACGCATACCCAAAAGTGTGTTTATCATCGAAATACCGTCTGCACCTGCTTCCTCGCAGGCCTTGGCAATGGAAACAATGTCTGTTACATTGGGGGAAAGCTTGATATAGACGGGTTTTGTGGTAACACTCTTTACCGCGCGGGTAATTTCTGCTGCACTGTCGGGGTTTGTGCCAAAGCTCATACCGCCGTGCTTTACGTTGGGACAGCTGATATTAACTTCAAG
>JAZQUG010000021.1:0-4730 GCA_045631225.1 Candidatus Fimenecus sp. | reverse complement strand
AACAACATGAGCACACAGGAAACCTTCTTTTTTCACGGGAAGAGTAACAGAGTAGTCCTTTGTTTTCTTTGCTGTATATGTAAAACATTCACCGTCTGAATCAAAAACTATCAGTGTGTGATTCTTGTGTAATTTTTTTACATTTATTGTGACTTCTGTGTTTTCTTCAAGTTTTACGGTGTCACCGAGAATTGCATTGCCGCAATTTATATCAATAAATGTTGTGTTTGTTGTGAAACAGATTGTGGTGTGACCTTTTACAATGGCATCGAGTATGTCTTCAGGAGAATTGGATTTTGCGTAAACATAAGTAACAGGCCATGCTAAAAGATTGGTTATAACATAGTCATTGTGATAATCACTGCCTCCTACTATGGGAAGCTTGTGACCGTTTTTCATCTGTTCATGCCACCATTCGGTGCATTCAAGGTTGTCAAAATGAGTGGGAGCATTCCATACTTCAAGCACGTCAACATCTGCTGCATTCATTTCCCATCTCCAGGGACACTGCTTGCAATGAGGATGATTCATGCAGATAACTGCGCCTCTTTCTTCTGCCTTTGTTTTTACACGTAGAAAATCCTCGTATGTTTCGCAGGTTTTATAGTCTTCTTTGTCAATAACATCCTTGACACCCCACATATTGCAATGACCGCCATGTTTTGTGAGTTCTGCACCGTAAATAAGAGTCAATCCGTCAACTTGGGGAAACTCCCGGCAATTCACATTGTGATCGGTAATCATAAGAAAGTCGAGTTTATTCTTTTTTGCCTTGGCAATAACCTGTTCAAGTGTCAGACCGCCGTCTGATGCTGTTGTGTGACAATGAGGTACGCCTGCATACCATTTATAACCGTCATAATTCATTGTTATTCTCCTTATTTCGATGTTATTATTTACGCTGATAATATTCTAACACAAAATTATTAAAAAATAAACAGGCAAACTAAAAAAACAGCTCCCACAAAAGTGAGAGCTGAAATTTTTGCGATAAAGAAATTATCTCTTTGAGAACTGGGGAGCACGACGTGCACCTTTGAGACCGTATTTCTTTCTTTCCTTCATTCTGGGGTCTCTTGTAAGGAAACCAGCCTTCTTGAGTGTGGGACGAAGGCTTTCGTCGAACTGAAGAAGAGCTCTTGAAAGACCGTGACGGATAGCACCAGCCTGACCTGTAACGCCACCACCGTTTACACGGCATACGATATCGAACTTATCAGCTGTTCCTGTAAGAGCAAGAGGCTGACGAACGATAAGTTTAAGTGTTTCAAGACCGAAATAATCGTCGATTTCTCTGTCATTGATGATGATTTTGCCTGTACCTGCATATACACGTACACGAGCTACTGATTTCTTTCTTCTACCTGTACCGTAGAAAAATGGACTTGTTTCGTACATTTAAATAGCCTCCCTTTCTTAGAATTCTCTTGTTTCTGGCTTCTGTGCAGCATGCTTGTGTTCTGCACCGCGGTATACACGAAGACGAGTAAGTGCTTCACGACCGATTACTGTGTCAGGAATCATACCCTTAACTGCCTTTGTTACTGCAAACTCTGGCTTTGTCTTCATAAGAGTCTTATACTTAACTTCTTTCATGTTACCAACATAACCTGTGTGGTGATAGTACATTTTCTGTTCAAGCTTGTTACCTGTAAGAACAACCTTTTCTGCATTGATGATGATTACGTGGTCACCACAGTCAGCATGAGGAGTGAATGTTGGCTTGTGCTTACCTCTGAGAAGAACAGCAGCTTCAGCAGCAACGCTACCGAGAGTTTTACCAGCTGCGTCAAGCACATACCAGTTACGGGTAATATCGCCCTTTTTTGGCATATAAGTTGACATAGAACTTACCTCCGATTAATATTTTTTATTGCTCGAAGATTATAACAAAGGAAGCCATCAATGTCAACACAATTTTTTAAAAATTTAATGAAAATAATATATATCTCTGTTTTTCTCTTATTTTCTCATTTTTTTATATATTTTTCTTTTTAATTATTTTTAAAATTATTTGTTTACTTTTACACAATTTTAATATAAAATATTGTAAGAAACTACAAAGGGGTATAGAATAACCCCTCAGTCACCTTACGGTGACAGCTCCCCTTTCAGAGGAGCCAAGTGTAACTACTATGTAAATGAGGTTATTATGCAGAAATTGTTAAGTCTTGTCCGTGCTGGTGTTGATAAATATAATATGATTGAAAATGGCGACAGAATTGCTGTCTGTGTTTCAGGTGGAAAAGACAGCGTTGTTATGCTCTTGTGTCTAATTAATCTTAAAATCTTTTATCCAAAGTCATTTGACCTTTGTGCAATTACACTTGACCCTGGATTTTATGGTAAATGTGCAGATTATTCTGAAATTGAAGAAATTTGCAAGAAAAATGATATACCTTGTATAATTAAGAGAACCGATTTATATCACATTATTTTTGAAGAAAGAAAAGAGAGTAATCCCTGCAGTCTTTGTGCACGAATGCGTCGTGGATTGCTTCACGACACAGCAAAAGAATTGGGATGCAACAAAATAGCATTGGGACATCACCTTGATGATGCTGCTGAAACATTTATTATGAATTTATTCGGTAATGGCAGAGCTGAATCATTCTCTCCTGTTTCATATCTTTCACGAAAAGACTTATATATGATAAGACCTATGGTTTTTGCTTATGAAAGTGACATAACTAGAGTTGCAAACAAGGAAAATGTTCCTATTGTGGAAAGTAAATGTCCTGCTGATGAAAAAACAAATCGAGAAGATACAAAAATTCTTCTTCGTGACCTTGAAAAACGATACCCTGCATTAAGGCAGAAGATTATTGGTGGTATGCAAAGAGGTAACATCAGTAATTGGGGAATTGAAGAAATAAAAAGTAATAGTGAAGAGTGAAGAAGTTTCTTTGACAATACCATTTATATATGATAAAATGAATAGATAAAAAAATGCGAAAGAAGGTTTGGTTATGAAACTTAACATTACAGCTATAAAAGAAGAAGCTCGTCAGTTTATTGATGCAGACCGTAAATGGCTCACTATGGGTCTTGCTTGTCTTCCGATTGAACTTATTGTAACTGCTCTTAGTGGTGGTAGTCAGGTTGCACAACATTTTTCACAAGATGACGGAACCTATTTCAGCGTGTCATTTGGCGGTGGTTTTCTTTCATGGTTATTGATTCCGTTTACTGTTGCTATTGCCGGATATTTCCTTAATCATCTTCGCGGTGCTGACCCGCATTGGAAAAGCCTTTATCACGAAGGTATTGACAGATACGGTAAATACTTTGTAGTAGGTGTTGTTACAGAAATTATTATTTTGCTCTGGACATTACTACTCATCATTCCCGGTATTATCAAAACATATGAATACTATTTTGTTAATCACATTATCCACGATAATCCCGATTTAGACCACAAGCAGGCAAGGGATTTAAGCAAAAGAATGACATACGGCTTTAAATCTGATTTGTTTATTTTAGATTTATCATTTTTCTTCTGGTATCTGCTTGTTGTTGTGACCTTCGGTATTGCTACAGTTTATGTTGCTCCATACACAAACTGTACAAAGGCAATGTGCTATGAAAATCTTAAACATAATGCACTTGTTAAAGGTCTTGCAACACCTGAAGAATTTGGAATACAACCTGTTCCACCAGAAAATTTTGATATCAACTCACCTTTTGTGAATGACAACAACACTGTTGAATATAGTGAAACTATTGTTGAAGAAACACCTTTCGACAACGATGTAAATGAATAAATTATAACCATTGGAGGCATTAGATATGAAATATGTTGTAGTTTTATATGATGGAATGGCTGACTATCCCGTTCCACAATTTGACGGCAAGACACCTATGATGATGGCTAAAAAGCCAAATTTTGACTCTCTTGCTAAAAAAGGTACAGTAGGTCTTGTTAAGACTGTTCCTGACGGAATGAAACCCGGTAGCGACGTTGCTAATATGAGTGTTATGGGATTTGACCCATCAATTTATTACACAGGAAGAAGTCCACTTGAGGCTGCTAGTATCGGTGTTGACCTTAAAGATACTGATGTTACTCTTCGTTGTAATGTTGTTACTCTGTCTGATGAAAAAAACTATGGTGATAAAACTATGGTTGACTATTGTGCAGATGACATTTCAACTGAAGAAGCAGAAAAGATTATTGCGACTGTACAAGAACATTTCGGAAACGATATTTATAAATTCTACAGTGGTGTAAGCTACCGTCATTGTCTTGTATGGGACAAGGGCACAACTGACCTTGGTAATATGACACCTCCTCACGATATTTCAGGCAGAGTTGTTGGTGAATACCTTTCAACAAGTGAAAATGCAGCTGACCTTATCAGAATGATGAAGGAAAGCTATGATTTACTTAAAGACCACCCTGTTAATATTGAAAGAATCAAGAATGGCAAGCGTCCTGCAAACTCAATCTGGCTTTGGGGTGAAGGCAAAAAGCCTGCTCTTTCACCATTTGAAGAACTTTACGGTATCAAGGGTGCTGTTATTTCAGCAGTAGACCTTCTTAAGGGTATTGGTAAATGTGCAAAAATGGATACACCTGATGTAGAGGGTGCAACAGGATATATTGATACTAACTTTGTAGGCAAAGCTGAAGCTGCTGTTGAAGCTCTTAAAAATGGTTGTGACTATGCATATATCCACATTGAAGCTCCTGATGAATGTGGTCACAGACGTGAGCCTGAAAACAAGGT
>JAZQUG010000020.1:0-16830 GCA_045631225.1 Candidatus Fimenecus sp. | reverse complement strand
ATGCTGACATCCACCATAATATCTCTTTCCCGGATAGCCTTCAGCGTATTTGTTTGTAAGTACACTGCCCATTGCAGCCATAACTGCAGGTGAAACGATATTTTCACTTGCAATAAGTTCGAGATTTTCTCTCTGTCTTTTAAGTTCAAGACCCATTGCAGCTGCAACTTCAGGGTCAGTATTATTTATAAATCCGATAGAATCAATTAAATTTTCGAACATGTTTTTTATTTCCTTAAATTATATATTTCCTGAATAGTTAGGAGCTTCCTTTGTAATATAAACGTCATGAGGATGGCTTTCCTTAAGACCTGCATTTGTAATTCTGATAAACTTTGTCTTTGTCTTAAGCTCTTCGATTGTTGCACAACCACAATAACCCATACCTGCTTTAAGACCACCCATAAGCTGGTAAATTGTATCTGAAAGAGGTCCTTTGTAAGGAACACGACCTTCAACGCCTTCCGGAACAAGCTTCTTATTATTAGCCTGGAAGTATCTGTCTTTTGAACCATTGTTCATAGCAGCAATACTACCCATACCACGATAAACCTTGAACTGACGTCCCTGATAGATTTCGCTTTCTCCCGGTGATTCTTCACAACCTGCAACAAGTGAACCAACCATGATAGCAGAAGCACCGGCAGCAATAGCCTTAACAATTTCACCGGAATACTTGATACCACCGTCAGCAATTACTGTAATACCATGTTTTACTGCTTCATTTGCAGAATCATAAACAGCTGTAATCTGTGGAACACCGATACCTGCAACAACACGAGTTGTACAGATTGAACCAGGACCGATACCAACCTTAACACAATCTGCACCTGCATCGATAAGAGCTTTTGTAGCTTCAGCAGTTGCAATGTTACCGGCAATAAGAGGAAGGTCAGGATATGCAGCCTTAACCTTAGCAACAGCATTGATGATGCCCTGGCTATGACCATGAGCAGAGTCAAGAGTAACCATATCAACACCTGCTTCAATAAGAGCAGCTACACGGTCAAGCACGTCAGCAGTTGCACCAACAGCAGCACCACAAAGAAGTCTTCCCATAGAATCTCTTGCTGAATTTGGATATTTAACCGCTTTTTCAATATCCTTAATTGTGATAAGACCTTTAAGGAATCCTTTATCGTCAACTAATGGAAGCTTTTCAATCTTATGCTTCATAAGAATCTGCTTTGCTTCATCATGGCTTGTACCAACAGGAGCAGTTACAAGACCTTCACTTGTCATAAAGTCCTTGATTTTTCCGCTGTAATCAGAAATAAATCTCATATCACGGTTTGTGAGGATACCTACAAGTTTGCCATTTTCGTCACATACAGGAACACCTGAAATTTTATAACGGTGCATAAGGTTATCAGCTTCCTGAACTGTATTTTCAGGAGACAAGAAAAATGGGTTATTGATAACGCCGTTTTCACTTCTCTTAACCTTGTCAACCTGTGCCTTCTGTGCTTCAATTGACATATTCTTATGAATAATACCAATACCGCCTTCACGAGCAATAGCAATAGCCATATTACTTTCAGTAACTGTATCCATAGCTGCTGTGATAACAGGTGTATTCAATTTAATTGTTTTTGTAAGCTGAGTTGAAATATCAACATCACTTGGAAGAACGTTACTTTCTGCCGGAATGAGAAGCACGTCATCAAAGGTGAGACCTTCTTTTACAAACTTGTCTGTCATAATTTATATCTCCTTCACATTTATTTTCATTATAAAATAGAGAGAAACTTCTAAAAGTCTCTCTCCACTTAATTTGTTTTTGCTTTTGTAATCGCTGATTTAAACGTGGTAATTTGTATTGACGAGAGAAATTTTTCTGTATTCTGTTTCAAAACCGCAGGCAATACTTTGTGTATTAACGAGGATTTTGGGACGGAATGCGGAGAATTTATCCGCCAAGACATTTACCCTCGCTTGAATTAGTGATTACCTTTTATTCCGCAGGGAAGAAAGCCTTGTGAATTGCACTAACTGCACGGTCAGCATCCTCAAGGTTAATAAGAACTGAAATTTTGATTTCGCTTGTTGCAATCATATCAATGTTGATGTCGCGCTCGTAGAGAGCCTCAAACATTTTTGAAGCTGTTCCCGGGTGAGATTCCATACCTGCACCAACGATTGAGATTTTAGCAACTGATGTATCGCAGATAATGTTTGTATCATCAATATCAAACAAATTCTTTATACATTCAACAGTTTCGTCAGCATTGCTCTTTGATACAGTGAATGTAATATCCTTTGTGCTATCACGACCAACAGACTGTAAAATAATATCAACATTTATCTTATGCTTTGCGAGAACATCGAAAAGTTTAAAAGCAACACCTGGAGTGTTTGGGATTTTTGTAATTGAAATACGTGCCACATCAGTATCCTTTGTAACACCTCTGATAAGCATTTTTTCCATTTTGGTAACCTCCTTAACAATTGTACCGGGAACTCTCTTAAGGCTTGAGAGAACCTCTAACTCAACATTATACTTTTTAGCCATTTCAACAGAACGGTTATTTAAAACCTGAGCGCCAAGAGTTGCAAGCTCAAGCATTTCATCATATGTGATTTCCTGAAGCTTTTTAGCATTATCAACTTTTCTTGGGTCTGCTGTATAAACACCTTCAACATCTGTGAAAATCTGGCAACGGTCAGCACGAAGAGCTGCAGCAATAGCAACTGCACTTGTGTCTGAACCACCACGGCCAAGTGTTGTAAGGTCATCATATTTATTAATACCCTGGAAACCAGCCACAACAACGATGTTATGACGGTCGATTTCTGAACGGAGTCTGTCTGCTTTAACATTCTTAATTCTTGCTGTTCCGTAAGCAGAACTTGTGTTAAATCCTGCCTGCCAACCAAGAAGTGAAACTACAGGGCAACCTAATTTTTCAATAGCCATTGCAAGAAGAGCAATTGAAATCTGTTCACCTGATGCCATAAGCATATCCATTTCTCTTTTTGATGGCTTTGAATTAATTTCATAAGCCTTTTCAATTAAATCGTCAGTTGTGTCACCCTGTGCTGAAACTACTACAACAACATCATTACCTGCACGATATGTGTCAGTAACAATCTGGGCAACATTCATAACTCTTTCGGCGTCACGAACACTTGAGCCACCGAATTTCTGAACTATAAGTCCCATATATGTCCTCCTAAATGGAATAAATACTACTTATTAATAATCTGTAACTCTGATAAGAGATTTAATGCTGATTGAAGAAATACTGTTAAGCTTTTCTGTAAGCTCATTTTCTACCATAGCACCTGTTACAAAAGCAATTTCGTTTTCTTTGCAGCCATCAAATGTGAGAACTTTAACATCACCAATTGCATTTACAACATCCTGTAAAGCATTTGCTTTATCTGTAACCTCTGCACGGATGTAAAGTGGGTTAACCGCTGATTTGTAATCAACAACATAATTGTCCTCTGCTTCATCCCATCCGAGAGGTTTCTTTCTGTCCATATTTCTTGCACAATCAATAACGTCAGCAACAACTGCAGATGCAGTAGGTAATTTACCTGCACCCTTACCGTAGAACACAACATCACCTGTTGCATCACCACGAACAAGAATTGCGTTGAAAACATCGGTAACTGATGCCAACTGACTACCATTCATAACGATTGCAGGAGATACGATAGCAAAAATCTTTCCGTCGTCCATTCTCTTTGCACGACCTAAAAGCTTAATTACGCCACCAAGTGAACCGATATACGCAACGTCATCAAGAGTAATCTTTGTGATACCCTCTGTATATACAGAATCAGGATATACATGCTTACCGAAAGCAAGGGACGCAAGAATACAGATTTTTCTGCAAGCATCGTGTCCTTCAACGTCTGCTGTAGGGTCTTTTTCTGCATAGCCATTATCCTGAGCAAGCTTTAATGCATCTTCAAAACTCATATTCTTTTCAATCATCATTGTAAGAATAAAGTTTGTTGTACCGTTTAAAATACCTGCAATTTCATCAATCTCATTTGCTGCAAGACACTGTGAAATCGGACGGATAATAGGAATACCGCCACCAACAGATGCCTCGAACAAGAAATTAACATTATTTTCAGCTGCATACTGTAAAAGTTCGCAACCTTTAGCTGCAACAAGCTCCTTGTTTGATGTTACAACACTTTTACCGGCCTTAAGGCAAGATGAAACAAATTCATAAGCAGGATGAAGACCTCCCATTGTTTCAACTACAACTTTAACATCATCATCATTAAGAATTGTATTAAAATCCTTTATCATTTTATCCTCGTGAGGGTCACCCGGGAAATCCCTTAAGTCGAGAATATATTTTACTTCCATTTCTTTTTGTGTGCTTCTTTTTACGATACTGTCATGATTCTTTGTAATTACTTCAACTACACCGGAACCTACTGTACCATAACCCATTACTGCAACATACATTAATAAATTCACATCCTTGCCGCCAATACCTTTATCGGAAAAAAGGTATAATCAAGCATTATAAAAATACTTTTACATATTCTATCACAATTATTATTATTTATAAAGAGGTAATATACAATATTTTTACATTATTTTTTATTAATTTTTTAGAAAAAATCACATAAAATTCTACTTTTCAATTGATAGTTGAGAAAAAATAGTTTATTATATTAGTATTACTAATATTTTGGAGAAAAACTATGGCAGGAATTGAAAAGAAAAAGAGTTTTATTATCAATACAGTTTATGCGACGATTCTTATTGCGCTTTTCTATCTGTTTTTTAAATATGCACTTGGAACAGTATTTCCCATTCTCTGTTCTTTAGTAATTGCAATGATTTTACAAAAGCCTGTAAATTTCCTTTGTAAAAAAACACCATTCAAGAGGGGAATCGTCTCAACCATTCTTGTTCTCTTAAGTTTCCTTTTGGTGCTTTCTGTTTTAGGTCTTATCGTAGTATGGCTCGGTTCAGAGTTTAAAGGGTTTTTCCGTTATTTTATGATTCAGCTTGAGGATATTCCTGCACTTATAGAAAACATAAAAGGTTATCTTGCAAACATACTTGCTTTATTACCTGAAAAAGCAGAAGTAACTGCACTTAATTTTATCAATGAAAAGTTAGACACATTAGCAACAGCACCCGAAATGCTTATCCCCGAATCATCAGGTCTTGATTTTTCATTCCTTTCAACACCTCTTTTAAGTATCTGGAATACAGCAAAACAAATTCCAACAACATTGGTTTCAGTAGTTGTTTCAATTGTTTCATGTTGTTTTATGACTTCTGATTTCAAATCAGTAAAAGGTCTTGTGTTAGGCTTCTTCGGTAAAGAAACAAGAGAAAAAATAATAAGAGCAAAAAGACTTCTTATTCCATCACTTGGAAAAATGATAAAAGCGTATCTTATTATCATCACTGTTACTTTCTGTGAGTTATCATTAGGCTTATCCATTTTAACTTTTCTCAAAATATACAGTGGAAGTTATATTTTTGTTATTGCTGCACTTACAGCGATTATTGACATTATCCCTGTTTTAGGAACAGGAACCGTGCTTATTCCTTGGGCGTTATACAACCTTATTTTCGGTAACTATTCACTTGCAATAGGATTGATAGTAATTTATGTATGTATAACAGTTATCCGTCAGGTTATTGAACCAAAACTTGTAGCAGCACAGTTAGGTATTCCTGCTTTCTTAACTATTGTATCTATGTTTATCGGTTCACAGATTTTTGGTGTGATAGGCATTTTCATTCTTCCTATTACAATAGTTATGATTAAACTTTTAAACGACGAAAAAATTATAAATATTTTTCACAAACCAGATGAACAGGAGGGAGCAGAATGATTGATATTCATAGCCACGTGCTGTTCGATATGGATGATGGTGCAGAAGATGTTGAAACATCAATTGAGCTTTGCCGTGATTCATATATGAACGGTTGTGATTCTCTTGTGCTTACTCCTCATTTCTTTGAATACAGTTATCTTGAAGATTTTATTGAAGAGCGTGATATGAGAATCACTTTGCTTCGCGAAGCATTGGAAAAAGAGCATATTCCTCTTGAGGTGCTTCCGGGCGCAGAGTTATTCCTCTCTGACAGAGTTTTCGGTGCAGACAATCTTGATGAGTTAACAATCAACGGCACAAAATATATGCTTTGTGAAATGCCGTTAACACCATTTGACACTCATAATGTTATTCGTTGGTTCGACGAACTTAAGGACAGAAGCTATGTTCCTATCCTTGCACATCCTGAAAGATATTATGAATTTCATCAGAATTATGATTTGATTGATGAAATTATTGACCGTGGTATAATTTTTCAGGTAAATCTTGATAGCCTTATCGGCGAAAACGGGTCTTTAGCACAGGATATGTCAATCGATATGGTCCGAAGGGGAATTGCACAAATAATAGCAAGTGATGCTCACGACCTTGATTATCGTCACACACGACTTGTGGAAAAGCTCAACCTGCTTCCTAACCACATCACGGAAGACCTGGTTGAAAAATGTCTTATAGAAAACCCTCAAAAGATAATAAACAATCAGGATATATAAAAATAACGGCAGTTCGGTTGAACTGCCGTTAAACTTTTCTATTTGAAATTATGCTCCGATGATATCATCCCATGAAATGCTGTCGTCACCATCATCGCCACCAACAACAGGAGGTTTTGATGTTGTCATTTCTTCTTCAGGAATTAAACCTGCAACAACCTGTAAAATCTTACGTGCATCAATTGCAGAAACTTTACCATCTTTATTATAGTCAGCTTTTTTCTGTTGGTCTGCTGTGAGAGTTCTCAAACCTGCTGCGTGCTGCAACACATAAAGTGCATCAGCTGCTGTAACTTTGCCGTCTCCGTTAACATCACCTAATTTTGCTGCAAAAGCAACAACTGAAAGTGATAATACCATAGCTGCAACCAAAACCAATGAAATAAACTTTTTCATAATTCTATTTCTCCTTTTCATAATAATCTACATTTTAATTAAATCATATTATTAGACATTTGTCAAGTAACTAAGACTTTATCATTTTTTAATTTTAGCTTTAAAAAACTCTGCTATTTCTTCGTTTGCTTTATCGCCATAAACAGAAAACGGGTCAACAACATTAAAAACGTGTGTAAGATTTTTCCCGTCAAGTTTTTCTGTAAAATCACTAAAACCATATTCTACGCCAATATTATTGAAAATTTCTTTTAACCTGTATGCCTGTGCTCTTAAAAAGTCACCTGATGCAGTAAGAATATAAAAAGGTGGGAATTGCTTTGATGCAATTCTATTCACATCAAGATATCTTCTGAACGGACTCTTTCTTGACTTGCTTCCCAAGAGAATAGGAACATTTACATTCATAAGGAAATTCGGACTAAGCAAATCCACAGCAGGACATATCGCTGCGACTGCGTTGAAATCATATCCTATGTAATCGACACCAAAATCCTTTTGCATATCTTTATTAAGGTTTACTGCAGTTGTTACACAAGCAAAATGTCCACCGGCAGAATCTCCCGCAAGGAAAATATTATCCATATCAGCAGGGTAGTCTCCAAGATTTTCACCAAGCCATTTTAAAGCTGCAAAAATATCACGAATCTGGTCGTCAAAAAGATAATCACCTGCAAGACGATAATTTATTGATGCTACAAGAAAACCTTTTTGTGCAAGTTTTAAACAAAAATACTTATTTATTTCTTTATATCCATACATCCAGCCGCCACCATGGATATCAATTATAACAGGAAGCTTCTCTGTTGTTCCTTGCGGATAATAAATATCAAGAAGATGTGCTTTCTGACCATCATTAATATATGGAATGTCACGGAATTGCTGAAGTCCCTGAGGCTCTGTCTGCGAAGCAATTCTTTTGGCATCCATTTTTTCTGTATTTTTCCAGTTAGCTTCTAAAATAGGTCTCAAAATATACATTTTCATTCTCCTTTTAACTTATGGATGTGGCTCTCCTTTACGATATGCCTCCATTATATCACGGAAAACATCACCGTTTGATGGTGGAGTCCATGTAATTGCATCTGCACCGGCCTCAATTGTAGCTCTTATTGTTTCGTCACTTGGGCCACCTGTTGCAATTATAGGTATTTCAGGAAATTCACTGCGGATTTTCGCAACCAATTCCGGTGTTTTTGATGCCGCTGATACATTAAAAATCTGAACGCCTGCATCAAGTCTTGCCTGAATATCGTCTTCCTTGACAACCGTCACAACAATAGGTAAGTCAACAGTTTTTGCAACCTCACGGATAGTGTCATTTGATGTTGGTGCATTAAGCACAACTCCTGTTGCACCTTGGTATTCTGCGTGTCGGGCTAGATTTATTACTCTTTCTCCTTTTGTTAGTCCACCACCGACTCCGACAAAAACAGGACAGTCAGCAGCCAACATTATTGCCTGAGTTATAACAGGTTGTGGTGTAAACGGATAAACAGCAATGACAGCATCAGCGTTACAATTTCTTATAATACTGACATCTGTTGAAAACACAATTGATTTAATTCTTCTCCCGAATATTTTCAATCCTTTGCACTCATAAATTACTTCGGGTACATCTATTCTGAAATCCCTTAAATATCCTTTAATTTCGTTCATAAACAACATCCTTTTCATATGATAGATAGTGTTATCCAACGATATTCTACTTTACAAATATTACTAAATTGTGTTTGCAGTGTTAGAAACCTGTAAATTATTAATTTTCTTGCTTACAAGCTTTTCAATCTGTTTATATTCAGGTTTACTGAAACAATTTTGTTCCATTATCTCTCTTGCTAACTCCTGAGTCTGCATTAATATTTTTGTGTCCGTCATAATATCAGCAATTCTCAATTTTGGAAGCCCGTGCTGACGTGTACCAAAGAAATCACCCGGTCCTCTCAGTTTCAAATCCTCATCAGCAATTTTGAACCCATCAGTAGTGTCACACATTATCTTCATTCTTGCTTTTGCCTCGTCACCCGTGGCATCCGTTACAAGAATACAGTGAGATTTTGCCTGTCCTCTGCCAACTCGACCTCTTAACTGATGAAGCTGTGACAACCCAAAGCGTTCTGCATTTTCAATTATCATAATAACAGCATTTGGTACGTCAACACCAACTTCAATAACAACCGTAGAAATAAGAAGCTGTGTTTCACCACTTTTGAACTTCATCATTACTTCATCTTTTTTCTTCGGTGTCATTTTTCCGTGAAGCAAATCAATTTTATATCCGTTAAATGGGACTTGTGCCTTCTCATAGTACTCTTCAGCAGAAATAACACCTTCTATAAGTTCACTTTCTTCTACAAGAGGGCAAACAATATAAGCCTGATAGCCCATATCAAGATGATTCCTTACAAACTGGAACATTGAACCTCTTTTGTTTGTTCTTACAGCATATGTGTCAATTTTTTGCCTTCCCGGTGGCAATTCATCAAGAATTGAAACCTTCAAATCTCCGAAGAAAATCAAGGCAAGTGTTCTCGGAATAGGTGTTGCAGACATAACGTAAACGTGAGGATTATCTCCTTTACTGCAAAGCCCCGTTCTTTGTTTTACACCAAAACGATGTTGCTCATCAGTAATAACAAGACCTAATCTCTGGAACTCAACATCTTCCTGAATAATAGCGTGAGTTCCAATTATAAGGTCAGTTTCACCATTTTTAAGTCTTTCTTTGATTTCCTTTTTATCCTTTGCTTTTGTACTACCAACAAGCAATTCACATTTTATTCCAGTTTTTTCAAAAAGCTTTATAAATGTTTCGTAGTGTTGCGTTGCCAACACTTCAGTTGGCGCCATTAATGCTGACTGCATACCATTTTTCGCCGCTGTATAAACTATTGCAGCCGCAACCGCCGTTTTACCACTACCAACATCACCTTGCAGAAGCCTGTTCATCTGCTTACCGCTCTGCATATCAGAAACAGCTTCTTCAACAGCTCTTTTTTGTGCATTTGTAGGGTTGAATGGTAAAATGCTGAAAAAATCTTCTGTATAATTTTCTTTTATAATATTTTTTGTTCTTATTTCTGTATTTTCATTTTTAAGGCAAAGCAGACTCAACTGCAAAATAAATAATTCGTCAAAAATAAGTCTGTCTCTTGCCTGTTGCAAATCTTCATCGTTTTCAGGAAAATGAATATTTCTTATGGCTGTATCAAGAGAAACAAGATTATATCGTTCAATAATCTCTTGTGGTAAATACTCAGGAACTGTATCCACATTTTCCAAAGCATTCTGCACTGCCGACTGAATATTTCTTGAACTCAGATTCTTATTCTGCGAATAAATAGGACGAATTTCCATTTTCTGTGATGCTTTGATAAACATAGGTGAAATCATTTCACGGGCAGAAAACTTACCAAGAGTCATTTTACCGTAAAAAAGATATTCCTCACCGGTTTTCAGCATTTTATCGATATATTTATTATTGAAAAATGTTGCTGCAAAAACATCGTCACCATCTGTTATCGTAGCTTTAGCAATGAGCATACCGCCACGAACTCGCTCATTTTTTACAGGGAACATTACAGTTCCTTTTATGCAAACACTTTCACCTATAATACATTGTGAAATAGGTGTTATCTTACTCCAATCCTCATAAGCACGAGGATAAAAACGAAGAAGTTCCCCGACAGTTGACACACCAACAGAACGAAACGCCGCTGCACGGGCTTCGCCGACACCTTTGATGTTCTTAATGTCATCGGAGAACCTCATAATTTCACCTTATATTCCGCTATACAAATTGTATGGCATTTGTTTTAATTTTAATTCCACATCATCTGAAGTAGCTACAAAACCTTTTTTGAAAAGAACAGGCACAAACGGATAATATTCAATAAATACTTCATAATATTCCTCTGCAGTAATTTCTCCTGCACGATATCTGAAGTATTCTGTAGCAACACGTTCTTTTGTGTTAATGCCTGATGAAAGCACATTGCCTTCACGGAAAAAGTCACTAATATCCATTGTGTTATCAAGCTTAACTTCACCAAGGTACATATCAAAATTGCCTGACTCTATTCTCTGTTTGTATTCACCATAAGAAACAGGCTGGACTCTTACTAAAAAACCACACTCATTCAAAGAATCCGCAATACTGTAAGCGGCTGCAAGTCTGAATTTATTATCCTTATTTACCATAAGATACAAGGATAAGGTATAGGCACCATTTGTTTTTGCCTTACCTGAATATCTTGTATATCCACACCTATCGATAATGTTATTAGCAAGGTTGATATCGCCTTCTGTTTTGATTTCTGTAATCTGCCCTGCAAGGTCGCTTTCAGGACTTACAGGTAATTTCATAGCTTGAGCATGACCTTGATATGATGATACCACAAGTTTTTCGCTATCAATTTTTGCTGCAATGGCATTTCGAATGTAATTATTCAAAGCACCTCTTGACCTGTTTAGTCCAAGATAAACCATATTATTCAACAATACATCCTTTGATGTTCCCGCAACAGCAGAATACTCACAATCCGATAAATCGTTGAAATACACATCTGTTTCACCAATATTAAATGCATTTTCTGCACTTTCATTTGTGCCGATAGGTGAGAGGAGTATGGTTTTTTCTTTGTTGATTACATTTATAAGTTTACCTTTAGAATAATAGTATTCTCCGCTACCTTTTGGTACAGAGGTCTGCTTATCTGCTGTACCGACTTTTACAATAGGAAAATCCAACTTTCCTGCTACATATATATCTTTATAATCAAGAATGAAATCTACTGCATATTGACCAACTGCCTCTGCAGATATAACACTTTTAAGTGTAGTGCTCCAACCATGAGAGGCTTTTGCCATATTAAACGAATAAACAACATCTTCTGCTGTTATTTCACCTGCACCGGCACATGAAACACCATGACGCAATCTTACTGTTGCCACATTATCAATTATATTAATTGTCTCTGCAATAACAGGTGACACAGTATATGAATTATCGATTGAATACAATGGTTCAAACATCAATTTACTCAAATAAAGATTTTCATAACTCTTGGAAAAAAACGGATTAAGCCCATCTGTTTTGTTGTATGGAAGAACAACCTTTCCATCGCCCATTTTGTTTGCTTTTTCTGTAGTTGTTTCAACATCATCTATATTTTCAACAGGTACTGTTGTTTCTTCAGGTTCTTTTTTCTTTGCACAAGAAGTAAAAAGTATGCAAAGACATAAAAGCAATGAAACTATTTTTGTTATTCTTTTCATTTGCTCACCTCACAGTAACTGCACTTATTTCAACAGTTTTTCCACTATCCTTATCAACAGTAAATACACAACCCTGCATAAAGCATGGTGTATCTGCAGTTTCAAACATCGTTGAAAATCCTTTTCTGAATTTATCTATGATTATTTCTTTTTTTACTCCAAGAACTGATTCTTCCGGACCGGTCATACCTAAATCAGTAATATAGCCTGTCCCTCCTGTGAGAACCTGAGCATCCGATGTCTGAATATGAGTATGTGTACCAAAAACGACACTTACTCTTCCATCAAGGAAATATCCTAAAGCCCTTTTCTCTGCAGTTGCTTCCGCATGAAAGTCAACAAGAATAATATTTGTTTCTTTTTTTAATATTTCTATAATCTTTTCTGCCGTTTCAAAAGGGTCTGCGTGTCCTTCAAGCCATACTCTGCCAAGAAGATTAATTACACCGATTTTATAAGCGCCCTTATCAATTATTCGCCATCCTTTTCCCCAAACTCCTTCGCCAAAGTTTGCAGGACGGATAACATTTTCTGTACGGTCAAGATATTCATAGATTTCTCTTCTTTTTAAAGAGTGATTGCCTCCTGTAATTAAGTCTGCACCGCTTGTAAAAATATGTTCACAAGAATTCGGCAACATACCATTACCAACAGCAGAATTTTCACCATTTACAATACATATATCGATATTGTTTTTTTGTTTAAATTCAGGAAGCTTTTTGCGTAAGAAATCACATCCCGCCTGAGACACAACATCTCCTACACATAATATTTTAATTTCGCGTGACATAAGCACACCGTTTCTATATATGGATTTAATTTATTTTGCCCCGAAGCCGTTTTATGACATCGGGGCATTTGAATTTGTTTTTTCTTTTTTTCAAAGGTTTAAAATCAGATGAATTTTTGCTTTTGAGACCACTAGCTTACCAGAGTAAGTCAAGGCCGAAAAATTAAAAGTCACTAATTTTATCACTTTGCAAAGTCAATTACGCGATTTTCACGTACGATATTGACCTTAATCTGACCTGGATATTCAAGCTCATCTTCAATCTTCTTTGCAATATCACGAGCAATAATAACCATCTTTTCATCAGAAACTTTATCAGGATTAACCATAATTCTGACTTCACGACCAGCCTGAATAGCAAAAGACTTTTCAACACCTTCAAATGATGTTGCGATTTCCTCAAGCTTTTCAAGTCGCTTAATGTAGTTTTGAACATTTTCACGACGTGCACCAGGACGAGCTGCAGAAATAGCATCTGCTGCCTGAACAAGAACTGCGACAACAGTTTTGGCTTCGATTTCACCATGATGAGCCTGAATAGCATGAATAATCTTGTCGTTTTCTTTGTATTTCTTTGCAGCTTCTACACCAAGTTCAATATGTGTACCCTCAAACTCACGGTCAAGAGCCTTACCAATATCATGAAGGAGACCGGCACGCTTAGCCTGTTTAACATCAGCACCAAGTTCCTGAGCCATAAGTCCAGCTATGTAAGATACTTCAAGTGAATGGTTAAGTACGTTCTGACCAAAGCTTGTACGATATTTAAGTTTACCAAGAAGCTTAACAAGTTCAGGATGAACACCATTGACGCCGGCATCAACAACTGCTCTTTCACCGGTTTGTTTGATTGTCTGTTCAACTTCACGCTTTGATTTTTCATACATTTCTTCAATTCGTGCAGGATGAACACGACCGTCCTGAATGAGTTTTTCAAGAGTAAGTCTTGCAATTTCACGACGAACCGGGTCAAAACTTGAAACAGTAAT
Source organism: Candidatus Fimenecus sp. (assembly GCA_045631225.1). Classification (GTDB taxonomy): domain Bacteria; phylum Bacillota; class Clostridia; order Oscillospirales; family Acutalibacteraceae; genus Fimenecus. Next base: position 2,833 of record JAZQUG010000020.1, on the reverse strand, counting down.
TGCTTCCGGTGTATCATCGATTATAAGGTCAACACCTGTTATTGTTTCAAGTGTTCTGATATTTCTACCTTCACGACCAATGATTCTACCCTTCATTTCATCGTTTGGAAGTGCTACAACTGAAACAGTTGCTTCTGAAACATGGTCAGCAGCACATCTCTGAATAGCGCCTGTAATAATTTCTCTTGCAAGAATATCACTTTCATCACGTGTTCTCTGTTCAAAATCAAGGATTTTGAGAGCCTTTTCATGAGTAAGTGAATCATCAAGTTCTTGCATAAGCATTGCTTTTGCTTGTTCCTTGCTGTAGCCACTGATTTTTTCAAGCATTTCGAGTTGACTACGCTTAAGCATTTCAACTTCTTCAAGTTTCTGGTCAGCAAGCTTAATTTTTTCAGCAAGTGTTTCTTCTTTCTTTTCAAGATTTTCAGTTTTCTTGTCAAGATTTTCTTCTTTTTGTACGATTCTTCGTTCTTGTCTTTGAACCTCTGCGCGTCTTTCACGAAGTTCTTTATCAACTTCGTTTCTTAACTTGTGTATTTCATCTTTAGCTTCAAGGATAGCTTCTTTTTTCTTACCTTCAGCAGTCTGAACTGCCTGATTAACTATTCTTAACGCTTCTTCATTTGCGGAGCCAATTTTAGCCTCTGCAACCTTTTTGCGATAGATACCGCCAATTACAAAGCCCAATGCCCCAAATACAACAGCAGAGACAACGGCAATAACGACAGCCACACCTACAGTAATCATAGGTTTGTCCCTCCTAATAACAAATATTTAATTTCACAAAATATATAAAAAATATGAAATGAAATTAAGTTTAAACAGTATTTGGAAATCATTTCCCCATACTATCTTTATTATTTTACACAAAAAAAGACATTGTGTCAAGAATTAATCTAGCAATATATGCACAAGTTTTTCTTATTTCTGAAATAAAAACAGGGAAGACTGTTTAAGTCTTCCCCGCTGTACTACTAATTATTTATAATTACTTTTCGTACTTGATGTTTGAACCGAAGATGTAACGGATGATACCACCAATCTTGTCGAAGAGATGTGCTCTTGAGAACATTTCGATTTCGTCTGTTGCAAGAACATTACCATTTGCATCTTTAAGAGTTGCTCTGAATGTTGTCCAACCTTCATCCTTTGGTGTAATTCTTAATTTACCGTTGCCTTCATTTTCCATGATTGTGAAGAATTCAGCACCTTCAACTGCTTCCCATTCTACATATGCGCCTTCTGGAGCATCAGCTGGCATTACAGTATGAAGAAGCATTTCATCCATGAATCTGAGCTTAATAACTGCTGGTTCCTTAATAGCAAATTTTGAACCTGTTTCTGGAACATCTGGTGTATCAGGTGTGTCTGGTGTTTCCTGTTCAAGTTTTGGAACAAAGTTATCCTTCTTTGTTTCCTGGCATACTGTACATGTGTATGTTGTGTAACCTTCTGCTTCGTATGTTGGTGCTGTTACAACACCAGCATCCCAAGCGTGTTCAAGTGTTGGAACTACCTGAGGAACAACTGTCTGAGTATTACAAATTTCACACTTTTCACCTGCTGTGTAACCAACGTTCTTACATGTTGCAGGAACTGCTGGGATTTCTACAATTGCTGATGATCCATCTGCATTCTTGTGGTCGAGAGCAGGAATGTCCTCTTTATAACTGTCTTCACATACTGAACATGTGTATGTTGTGTAACCTGCTTTAGCACAGCTTGCAGGTTTAACAAAGCTTACTTCATATTTATGACCTGTTGCTGCAACTTCGTCTGCTGTGTATGAGTCATTACATGCTGAGCATGTGTATGTTGTGTAACCAGCTTCTGTACATGTTGGAGCTGTTACAACTGGTTCATAATTATGACCTGTTGCTTCAACTTCGTTACCTGTATATGAATCTTTACAGAATGGACATGTGAATGTTGTGTAACCAGCTTCTGTACATGTTGGAGCTGTTACCTTTTCTCTGTAGTCATGACCCTTTGCAGGAACTTCGTCAGCTTTTCTTACATTCTGACAAACTGAACATGTGTATGTTGTATAGCCAGCTTCTGTACATGTTGGTCTTGTAACAACCTTAGTTTCTGTGTGACCTGTTGCAGGGATTACTGTTGGTTCTTCCTGTCTAGTGCCACAACCACAAGCCTTAACTTCATAACCGTCTTCTGTACATGTAGGAGCTTTTTCATCTACAACAGTTGCATAAACGTGTTCGCCTGTAGCTTTAACTTCAACTGTTTCACGGCTGATTTCTTCCTTACATACTGAACAGTAAACTACTGAATCATAAGAACCGTCTGTAGCACAAGTTGCATCAACTACATTTTCCTGAACAGCTTCTGCTGGAGTACATTCGTGAACTTCAGGTTCACCAACTGTAGCTGGAACAGTTGCTGTTGATGCGAAGCCATCCGCTGTAATGTTAGCTGTTGTTGTACCTGAACCAGGTGTCTTATAGTACTTCCATGATGTCTGGTTCTGTGCTGCTGTTGCAACACTGTATGAACCTGTTGTAACTTTTGCTTCAATAGGAGCACCCATAGGAGCATTTTCAGAAATCTTAAGCTGATATGTTACGATTGGTTCATTTGGGTCAAAGTCTGAACCATTGAAACCTGCGTTATTTACGCCTGTGTTTTCATGCCAACCACCTGTTGTGTTCTTAGCAACAAGGAACTTAAGGTATGTATCAAACTTTTCATTTTCTTCAGCTGTGTTAGCAGCCTGAAGTTTGCTTAAAAGAGTTGCTGTTGTAAACCATGCTAAGTTACCGTCAGCAGTCTTATAATAACTTGCGAATACATCGCTTGTTGTTGCACTTGC
>JAZQUG010000019.1:0-6063 GCA_045631225.1 Candidatus Fimenecus sp. | reverse complement strand
TAATGAGGTGGCATTTTCGCAAGAAAATGACGGAGGGAGTTTGTTGGTTTTACGTTTACTCCCTCAGTCTCACTTCGTTCGACAGCTCCCTCACGGAGGGAGCGGATTAGTTTCTTATCATCCCGATAAACTCCGATTTGTCTAACAGAATAACCTGTTGTGCATATATTTATTCTTCTTTTCATATTTATTATGTAAAGGAGGTTTTTTTATGACAGACGAAAAAAAGATGGTTAAATTACCACACAGTATAATTATGGAGGACAGAAAAAAGCTGTCCGTTTCGGGGGTTACGGATATTGAGTCATTTGACGAACAGACTATAATTGCCGTTACGGATATGGGGGAGCTGACAATACGGGGTTGGAATCTTCATATTACCCGACTGAATCTTGAACAGACAGAGCTTCTTGTTGATGGTGATATTTCATCACTTACATATACAGATGTGCGACCACAGGCAAAAGGTTTCTTTGCAAAGGTGATGCGATGACGGATTATCTGTACGGCATAAGTCTTGCTGTCCAGACGAAGAATTTTCTTCTGTCTTTAGGTTTTGGCTTTATATCAGGAATTTTCTATGATGTTTTCAGGATAATAAGACTTTGTACGTCTTCAAAAAAAGCTGTAATAATAATTTTTGATATACTGTATTGTGTACTTTTTTGTTTTGCGTTTTTCGTATTCCTCTTAACGGTAAACGAGGGGCAATTCAGATTTTATCTTCTTCTCGGTGGATTATTGGGTTTTTTTGTTTATTATTTTTCTCTCGGTGCGATAATTTTCAGTTTCAGCAAGTTTTTAACAGAATTCATAAAAAAGACTGTTAAAAGGATTTTTGCTGTTTTACTTTTTCCTTTTCAGTGGATTTTTAGCAGAATAAAAAACTGTATCGACAAAAAACTTGAAAAAAGTCGAAAAAGAACCAAAAAACTTAAAAATAAATCAAAAACCCTCTTGAAACTTTACAAACACTTGTTGTATAATCTAAATGTTAAAAAGCATGTTCGGGTAAATGATGCATCCGAAGAGAAGAGGAGTGATACCAGTGGCTAAGTCAAATTCAAAGGCACCAAAGAAACAGACAAAAAGTTTTATTCTTACTTTAGCTCTCATTTTGCTTGTGGGTTATTTTGTAATTACTATCATTGGTCTTCAGTTCTCTATTAAGGAGCGTCAGGATGTTTTAGAACAGAAAAATGCTGTTTATGAAGAACAGGTTGAAGAAAACAACCGTCTTCAGGCAATTGTTGACAGCGAGGATAAAAGCGAGTATATGGAACAGATTGCTCGTGAAAAGCTTGGCTTTATTATGCCAAACGAAAAAGTGTTCTATGATGTTACTCCCGGCGTGTAATTAGGAGGATATGCGGATTTATGCAAATTGACATCGGTTCAGTCCATGAGGGTACAGTCACCGGTTTAACAAAGTTCGGAGCTTTTGTAAAGCTTGAGAACGGAGTGTCAGGGATGGTACATATTTCTGAAGTTTCAAATGAGTATGTCAGCGAGATTTCAGAACACCTTGCAGAGGGTGATAAGGTTAAGGTTAAGGTTATTGAAATTAATGAAAAGGGTAAAATCAGTCTTTCAATCAAAAAGGCTTTACCTCAACCTGAAAAACCAAAGCCATCAAAACCAAAAAGAGAAAATAACAGTAATCGTGGCTGGAAAGGAGCTCCTCAGCAGGACACTTCAGCACCAATGTCTTTTGAAGATATGATGGCGAAGTTTAAGGCTCAGAGTGAGGATAAAATGAGTGACCTTAAGAGAATGTCAGATAAACGTGGCGGAAATACCGGTTATCGCAGAGGTCCTAAACAATAAAGAGGGAGGGTGGCTTTTAGCTGCCCTTTATTTGTAGAAAATTGTAAACATTGAATAAATATTGTAAAACTACTTTACAATTTATGTGCATTTGTGCTACTATAATATTAGATAAAGACATATATTGTTTTATCTAATTCTATAGCAAAGGAGATGTCGTTGTGAACATTACTATTGTTGGTCGCAAATGCACACCAAGAGAGAATTTTAAAGAAAGAGCTGAAGAAAAACTTCGTAAGGTTGAAAAATTCTTCGGACCTGACGCAACGGCTAAAATCACAGCTACTGTTGAGAAAAATCAGAAAATCTGTGAGATAACTCTTGCAAAGAAAAGTATGATTTTCCGTGCGCAGGAGCGCAGTGATGATTTAGAGGATGCACTTGATATGTGCGTTGATTCTCTTGTACGCCAAATCAGAAAAAACAAAACAAGAATTGAGAAAAAGCTTCGTGATGTTTCCTTTGATGACATCCTTGCAAATATGGATGTTGAAGAAGAGGAATTAGAGGTTGTAAGAACTAAAACAGTAATCTTAAAGCCGGAAACAGTTGAAGAAGCGATTTTACAAATGAATCTTATCGGCCATATGTTCTATATGTTCCGTAACGCAGAAACAGACACTGTTTGTGTTGTTTACAGAAGAAATGACGGAGGCTATGGACTTATCGAGCCCGATTTTGAATAACGTAAGGTTATGGTGACGGGGAAACTCGTCACCTTTTTTATTTTAATCAATCCACAGGAGAAAAAAAGAAAATGACAAGCAAGAAAAAAGATGTTAAATTACGCACAATTGTTCCACTTTCCGCATTTGTGGCAATCATTATGTTTTTCTGTCCGTTCTGGGAAACAAAAATTATGTCATGGTATATGGAACAGTCTTATGACCACGATATGAAGCTTACTATTGACCTTAATGACCTTGGTGAAGAATTTCAGGGCTTTGGCTGTTCATCATGCTGGTGGTCACAGATTGCAGGTAACGGTGAAAATGCAGAAGAAATTGCAAAGCTTCTTTACAGTAAAGAGGGGCTTGGACTTAATATCTATCGTTATAACGTAGGTGCAGGTTCTGCTGATAATTTTAAAGATACAATCGGTGACCCATGGCGTAGAAGTGAGAGCTTTTATGTTTACGACTACGAAACAGAAACAGGATATTATGATTTTTCACGAGATGCAAATGCACAGGCATTTTTAGACCTCTGTTTGTCATATGGTTGTATTGATACAGTTGTCCTTTTCGCAAATTCTCCTCACTATTCATTGACAAGAAATAATAAAACAGGCGGTAATGATAACTGGTGGGTTTGTAATCTTCCGGAAGAGAATTATGAAGCTTATGCAGATTACTTCCTTACAATTACAGAATATTTTATTGAAAAAGGTGTTCCTGTTAAGTACATAAGCCCTATCAATGAACCAAACTGGTCTTGGGGTAACGGTGGTTATCACGGTCAGGAGGGTTGTTTCTACGGCTCTGAAGAAATTTATGGCGTTTACAGAGCTTTTGCAAAGGAAATGGCTGAACGAAATATGGAAGGCGTTCTTCTTTCAGGTCCTGAATCAGGAGAAATCGGTCACAGAACTTATGAATGGTTTGAGTATATGTACAATGACCCTGAAATCCGTCCTTATTTAGGTAATCTTTCATATCACAGCTACTGGACAGACAACAATGTTCAGAATAAAATCGGTTTAGGTAACTGGATTGAAGAAAACATTACTGACCTTCCTGTTGAAATGTCAGAATGGTGTGAGCTTCCTTGTAACTCATCAATCGACTCAATTAAGGGTGCACTTATTCAGGCTCGAGTTATGGCAAATGACCTTAACTTCACAAATGTTGACTCATGGACAGCTTGGGTTGGTGTGAACGGTATTGGTATCGGTGCTGACGGTAAAGAATATTCAGACGGACTCCTTGTTGCAACTGATGGTAATATCAGCGATTTTAAAATTCCTATGAGATATTATGCTGTTGCTCATTTCTCAAAGTTTATTCCTGTTGGTAGCCGAAAAGCTGCAACTGAAAAGGATATTTACGATTATATTGAAGAAAAGGATGCAGAAGGAAATATCATTGAGGCAAACTACATTACAAATCAGGTTGCTTATCTGACTCCTGACGGTAAGGTTGTAGTTGTTATCTCAAATGAGGGTGTTGACAGAAAGGTTAAATTCAAGGTTGACCGCGATAATATGACTGTTTACACAACTACTCAGGAAAAGCAATTGGAAGAAACATATTCAGGTAAAACAAAGAAGATTACGATTCCTGAAAACAGCATCACAACAATCGTTTTTGAATAATCAAAAGATTATTTAACACAAAAATATATAAGGAGAGAAAAATTATGAAAAAATTATTATCTGTCGCACTCGTGTTAGTTATGTTGCTTACACAGTTTGCAATCCCATCATTTGCTGATGTGGCAGACGACTCTTGGTACGAAGACCCTTATGCAGGTCTTGATGTTAAAAGTGTTTCCGTTGAGGTTCAAAGAAGCCTGATTGAAAATGTTGACGGCTATTATATGATGAATGAAGACGGAACTACATCAGATGATTTCTATTATGATGTGTATTATGCAGAGCCTATTTTAACGGTTGTTTATGAAAACGGTGAAACTGAAGTCGGTCCAGCATATGATATGTATGGTGAATTGTGGTTCTTTGACACTCAGGAAGAAAAAGCCTGGGGTTTAGGTAAACACGCTGTTACAGGAAGCTACAGAGATTATGAATTCGCTTTTGAAGTTGAAGTGGTTGAAACTCCTGTAAAGAGCATGACTGCTGTTGCACAGAAAGCACTTGTTGAGGGCTGGGACTGTACCGAAGAATTTTATTTCGACGAAAATGGTAATGAGGTTGTTTATTCATTATATCCTGTATATTTAGCAGAACCTGTTTTTACAATTACAATGAAAGACGGCACCGTGTATAAAGGAACAGACGAAGAAATCAATGAACAGACAGGATATTGGACATATGAGGCAGTTGAACAGATGGAGAAGCCTCTTAAGGTCGGCAAAAATGATGTTAAGTTCACATATCTTGGTGTTGAATGTGAATGTGAAATTGAAATCACTCCTAATCCTTATGAAAGCGTTACAATCAGCGGCGAAAACGAAGTTATTCTCGAATTCAAAGGCATTGATAAAAAAGACTCATTCAAAACTAAAATCATTTCATGGGACGGCTCATATGGTGAAGGTGAGCTGTGGGGAACTATTGTAACAGAAGACGGAAAAGAGTATTGGGTAAATGGCACTTGTTATATGGATGAAAACGGAAAAACATATCCGGGTAAAAATATTACATTGGAAATCGGACCAATGACAACAAATACTCTTGAATCAAACAATTGGATAGCAGCAAACTTAATATCTCAGGATGTTCTCTATTATTCAATGTCATACTACAGCGTGAATGAAAATTTCAAGGGCTATTTCAGTGATGAAGATAAAAACATTGATGATTTAGTTACAATTTCAACTTATGTATGTGAAATGGAGCCGGCAGGAGAAAATGAAGACGGTTATGTTCATACTCTTAAGGTTGATGAGGTTGAGGAAAACATTGAAACAGTTTTCGGCTTGACTGATGTTGATGTTAAGAAATCTTCCTTCTACAGCTGGCTATCAAGAAAAGTTGTTGTAGAAGAACCGTTTGATAACAGGGTTTGGTACAATGTTAATACTTTTGTTCACGAAGATGGTGAATGGGTACTTTTTGCAGATGTATATTCATGGGAAACAGACGAGTTCGTTGGTGAAGTAGCTGTTATTCTTAATGATGATTTTACTGTTAACAGCATATACTTTACACAGAAAACAATCAGTGCAGGTGATGTGAACTGTGATGGTGCAGTTACTGCTGTTGATGCTCGTCTTGTTCTTCAGTATGTAGCAGGACTTGTTGAGGATTACGATATTAATATGTTCTATGCCGATGCGAACAGTGACGGAGACATTACTGCAGTAGATGCAAGAATCATTCTTCAGAAGGTTGCAGGATTAATTGAATAAAATGATAGGGTGGAGTCAAACAACTCCACCCTTATTATTTTGAGATGCAAATTATAAATTGTCGGGGAGATAAATTATGTATCTATGCCTCCCTCTGACGAGGGAGGTGGCAAAATCTTTGATTTTGACGGAGGGAGAGATAGTTTAATAGTATAGTTGACTACCCCTCAGTCTGCTTCGCAGACAGCTAAGTCTCACCTGCCG
>JAZQUG010000018.1:0-6148 GCA_045631225.1 Candidatus Fimenecus sp. | reverse complement strand
AGGAGGAAACCGATGAAAACTTTTATGGCTAACCCAGCAAAGATTGAAAGAAAATGGTATGTAGTTGACGCTACAGGCTTAACATTAGGTCGTTTAGCATCTGAAGTTGCTAAAGTATTAAGAGGAAAAAACAAACCTGAATTCACACCACACGTTGATACAGGTGATTATGTAATCGTAATCAATGCAGAAAAAATTTCTGTAACAGGTAGAAAATTAGATCAGAAAATTTACTACCATCACTCAGATTACGTAGGTGGTATGAAAGAAACTACATTACGTGAAATGATGGCTAAAAAACCAGAAAGAGTTATCGAGCTCGCTGTAAAAGGTATGCTTCCAAAAGGACCTTTAGGAAGACAGATGTACACAAAACTTCATGTATACGCTGGTGCTGAACATGCTCACGCTGCACAGAAACCAGAAGTATTAACATTTTAATTAGGAGGTAATTACAGTGGCTACAACAAAATTCTACGGAACAGGAAGAAGAAAAAAATCTATCGCTAGAGTATACCTTGTACCAGGTACAGGTAACGTTACAATCAATAAAAGAAGCATCGACGAATATTTCGGACTTGAAACATTAAAAGTTGTTGTTCGTCAGCCATTAGTTGCTACAGAAACAGCTGATAAATTCGACGTAATCGTAAACGTACACGGTGGCGGATACACAGGACAGGCTGGTGCTGTTAGACATGGTATCGCAAGAGCACTTCTGAAAGCAGACAACGATTTCAGACCAGTTCTTAAGAAAGCTGGATACTTAACACGTGATCCAAGAATGAAAGAAAGAAAGAAATACGGTCTCAAAGGCGCTCGTCGTGCACCTCAGTTCTCAAAGAGATAAAAGCTTTTTATCAATTGTCAATGCTCACCAAATATGGTGGGCATTGTTTTTTTGTCTGTGATTTGAATATTAGGAAAAAGCTTTCATCCCTTTTCGGTCTTCGGGCACCTCGGCACAGCACTCGGTGCTCTTCGCTAAAAATGATATACTATATCATTTTCTTAACGCTCAGACAGTTCTCAAAGAGATAAATTATAATTTATCGGGGAGATAAATGATGTATCTATGCCTCCCTCTGACGAGGGAGGTGTCAAAATCTGTGATTTTGACGGAGGGAGAGATAGTTTAATAGTACAGCTGACTACCCCTCAGTCTGCTTCGCAGACAGCTCCCCTGACAAGGGGAGCCGAGAAAAGACCCCATTAACTCCCCGATAAACTCCGATTTATTATTATGACATGTTATATACGAAAAACTGTCACTACGTAATTGTTTTTTATATTTGTATATGTTACAATCTTTTCAATTAATATCTTGCGAGGTTTTTTATGGCATATTTATTCACACATTTTACAAGTAACGAAAAAGGGGATAAGGAACAAATCTGGTTTGCAGTAAGCTATGACGGACTTCATTGGAAGGATATCGGTAGTGATGAGCCTGTGCTTAAAACAGAACTTGGTACAAAAGGCATCCGTGACCCGTTTATCGTGTATGACGAAAAAATGAAGAAATACTTTATAATCGCAACTGACTTAAACACAGAAAGCTGGGATTGGGAAACCTTTGCAAATAAGGGAAGTCGTTCGATTTTTGTGTGGGAATCAGAAGACTTAATTAACTGGAGTGAAGAACGACTTATCGAGGTTGGTATTCCTGAAGCAGGTTGTGTCTGGGCACCGGAAGCAGTTTATTGTAAGGAAAAGGATATGTGGTTTGTTTTCTTTGCAAGTAATGTTAAAGAGTCAGGGGATAAAGAACCGAAGCAGAGAATATACGGAACATTCACAAAGGATTTTAAGGAATTTACAGAAACATTCAAATATATAGATGGTGAAACAGCACTTATCGACACTAACATTGTGTGGGATAATGGTTTGTATTACAGATTCACAAAGGATGAAACAAACAAGAAAATTATAATTGAATGCAGTCAGAATCTTGTGGGTGATAATTATGAGAAAATTTATAGTGAAACATTTGACAATTTCTTTGGGCTCGAAGGACCTGAGGCATATTATCTTGATGATATACAGATGTGGTGCGTGATTGCTGATAATTATCATGGGAATAACGGATATATACCATTTCTTACAAAAGACTTAAATAGTGGAGAATATACTCAACTCTTACCTGAAGAATACGACTTGGGAAATCGCAAAAAAAGACACGGTGGAGTCCTTAAAATACAAGACAGTGTGGCTGATTTACTGATAAAGCACTACAAATAGTGACAAATATGTAAAAAATGTTCAAAAAATATTGCATTTTTTGTTTAATTATGGTAATATGAAATCACTAATAAACAATAGGAGATGATTTTTTATGAAAAAATCAAATAAAATCGTAGCAGTCCTTTTGGCACTCGTAATGATTATTACTGCTGTTCCAATGATGACTGCTTCAGCAGCAGTATGTGACCACAGATATGTAGTTGTAGACCAATATGGATATGAAGACTGCACTTTTCCTGACAAGGTGATAGTGTATGAATGCTACAAGTGTAATGACAAAGTTGTATCAGTAACTGGAGAATCAACTCATAAGGATTTAGGTAAAATCAAGAAAGATAATGATGATAGTGTTTATCATTATCAGATTTGTGGTGATTGTGGTGAGTATGTATGGACTGAACACAATTTTGTTGATGTTAAGGTTAATGAAGCACCAACATGTACAGCGTCAGGTTTTAAAAAGGTAAAGTGTGCAGATTGTGGTTTTGTTTTAGAGAATGTTGAAATTCCTCCTGTTGGTCACGATTTTGAAACAATCATTCAAAACAACAATGCGCATACAGGTAAATGTAAAGTTTGCAAGGAAACAGTTACTGAAGCCCACATTTGGGGTGAAGGTGTTGTAACAAAAAATCCACAGTGTGCTGCAAATGGTGTCATGACATACACTTGTACAGAGTGTGGTGCGAAAAAAACAGCAGACGATTCAAACGAAGTTGAAGTATATGCAGATTTTGTTAAGATTCAAAAAAGACATACTTATGCAGATAAGGCAGTAAAAGTAGATGAAAATACACATAAATATGTATGTACAGTTCCTGGTTGTGGTAGAGTAGCAACAGAAGATGAGATGAATAGCCTTGGCAAGTCTCTTGAACACAATTTTGTTGTAGAAGTTCTTGGCACATCTTCATGTTATTCAGATGGAGAGTCAGCAACAGTTGCCTTACATATTACATGTAAAGATTGTGATTTAGATATTACAACAAAGAAAATTGAACATGACTTTGATGATTTCAGAGTGGAAAATGCTAAACAGCATGTACAGATTTGTGATAATTGTAGCAAAGAACAGCTTGCAGAACATAACTGGAAAGATGTTAAGGTAACTAAAGAAGCTACTTGTAAAGAAGCTGGCGAAAAGAAAGTTATGTGTAAAGACTGTGAATACGAAACAACAGTTGCAATTCCTAAGCTTGAAGAACACAAGTGGGATGCAGGTACAGTAACTACTGAAGCTACTTGCGGTAAAGCAGGTGTTAAGACATTTAAGTGTTCAGTTTGTGAATTGACAAAGACAGAGGAAATCGCAAAAACAGAAAATCACACATATGGTGAATGGAAAGTTATTATTCCTGCTACTCCATTAACAGATGGTACAAAGATTTGTGAATGTACAGTTTGTGGTGATAAGAAGACAGAAGCTGTTAAATACGAAGAACCAGCTAAGTCTGAACTTGGTGATGTAAGCGGTGATGGTAGCGTTTCAGCAGTTGATGCTCGTCTTGTATTACAGTATGTAGCAGGTTTAAGAGATTTCACAGCAAAAGAAAAGGAAATGGCTGATATGAATGCTGATGGTAACATCACAGCAGTTGACGCTCGTGTTATCCTTCAGATTGTTGCAGGTTTGAAATAATTAAAACCAAATAAAACAACATAAATTAACGGAGTCAGAAATGGCTCCGTTTTATTATGTAATGCACACATTTAACTATAACGTCGAATAAAATTTGAATTTAGAAATAAATGTAAAAAAATCTTGACATAATATATTGTGCTATGCTACAGTGACATAAAATTTTTATTTTTAGATCGTCATTTAGATATGTTTTGTTGCACGACATAAAAGGAGATTGATTATGGAAACAAAAACTAAAATGAAGAAATTTTTAAAGCGATTTTTAATAACAATTTTGGTTATTATTTCGATTTTGGCTGTTATCGCATTGTCATTGTTGGCTCTTATCAAGCACGAGTGGAAGGATACTTACAAGGAGTATGATACAGATAACAAATACATAGTTGAATATGGCAATACATTAATCTCAGCTCATCGTTCAGGCCGCGGTATTTTTCCTGAAAATACTATGATGGCTATTGAAGGTTGTTTAAATGCTGAAGATTATGAAATTGATGTCTTTGAATTTGATTTACATATCACAGGTGATGGAGAATTGATTATTCTTCATGATGGTACATTGGACAGAACAACAGACGCAGTAGAATATTTCGGAAAAGAAGAAATCCGTCCTGAGGATTATACCTATGAAGAGTTAAGAACTCTCAATTTTGGAGAAAACTTTGAAACTGATGATGGGGAAATGCCGTTTAAGGGATTAAGAGGTGAAGAGATTCCTGATTCATTACGTGTATCAAGACTTGAAGATGTTCTCACTTGTATTCAGAATGACGGTGATTACGACTATATAATTGAAATTAAAAATAGTCAGGAACTTGGATTTAAGGCTGCTGATGAGCTTTATAGAATATTAAGCGATATGGATTTGGTTGATAATGTTGTAGTCGGAACATTTAATGAAGAAGTATCAATGTATCTTGATGAAAAATATCCTGAAATTTGTCGTTCTGCATCACAAAACGAAGTTATTTTAGTATATGCACTCTCTCTTTTCGGAATAAAAACTCCAGATTCTGCCTTGAAATTTGATGCATTACAGGTTCCGATGGAAAGATATGGTCTTAACCTTGCTACTGCACATTTTGTGAACTATGCTCACAGACATAACTTAGCTGTACAGTATTGGACAATCAATGATGAAGACGATATGAAATTGCTTCAGGAAATAGGCGCAGACTGCATTATGTCTGATGTACCTGACGTTGCATATAAAATTTACAATGAATAGTTTTCGAAAATTGAATACTTGATATTCAGAATATCTTTAAATGGTGTTGTTGTGATTGACTACACCATTTTTTATTTATTTTGGTATGGATAATAGAAAGTAAATTTTGTTATATTTGTATGGTATTTATTTACTTGTTATGTTATAATATTTATGACTATGAATTTTTGGTGATTTGATATGAAAATATTAGCAATTGACGGTAACAGTATCTTGAACAGAGCCTTTTATGGCATTCGTGCCCTGTCAACAAAAGATGGCAGATTTACAAATGGCATTTATGGTTTTTTAACTATTCTTATGAAGCTTTCAGATGAGGTTAAGCCTGACGGTGTGGCTATTGCTTTTGACCTTAAAGCACCAACATTCCGTCATAAAATGTATGATGGGTATAAGGCTAATCGTCATGGTATGCCACCTGAATTGGCACAACAGTTACCTGTACTCAAGGAGCTTTTAACAGCTTTGGGATATAAAATTCTCTCACTTGAGGGATATGAGGCTGACGATATTCTCGGTACAGTTGCAAAAATGTGTGAAAACGGAAACGAGTGTTATATTGCAACAGGTGACCGTGACTCATTCCAGCTTATTCGTGATAATGTTACTGTGCTTTTACCTCATACAAAAATGGGTACTACCACAACTGAAATATATACTCCTGCACGAATTATGGAAGAATATGGTGTTACACCGTTGCAGATGATTGACATTAAAGCACTTCAGGGTGACTCATCCGACTGTATTCCCGGTGTTGCAGGTGTAGGACAAAAAACTGCAGGGGACCTTATTCAAAAATTTGGTACAATCAAGAATATTTACGATAATATTGACACTCTCGAAATTAAAGAAAATCTTAAAAACAAGCTTGTTAACGATAAGGAAAAAGCATTTTTGAGCTATACTCTCGGTACAATTATCAATGACGTGCCTATTGAATGTGAATTGGACGATTTGCGTGTGCAGAATGTTGATGAACAAAAGGCGAGGGAAATGCTTGCTAAGTCGGAGGCCAAGCGGTCTTAGGAAGACAA
>JAZQUG010000017.1:0-11987 GCA_045631225.1 Candidatus Fimenecus sp. | reverse complement strand
CTGTTTATGATTCAGCAAACGAAGCAGCAAAGCATGGTATCACAGTAATTGCTGACGGTGGTATCAAGTACTCAGGTGAAATCGTTAAGGCTATTGCTGCAGGCGCTTCTGCTATCATGGTTGGCTCACTTGTTGCTGGTTGTGAAGAATCTCCTGGTGAAAGCGAAATCTATCAGGGACGTCAGTTCAAGGTTTATCGTGGTATGGGTAGTATTGCTGCTATGAACAACGGTTCAAAAGACAGATACTTCCAGGCTAACAACAAGAAGCTTGTTCCAGAAGGTGTTGAAGGACGTGTTCCTTACAAGGGACTTCTTTCAGACACAATTTATCAGCTTATGGGTGGTCTTAAAGCAGGTATGGGCTACTGTGGTTGTGCTACAATCGAAGACCTTAAAACAAAGACAAAGTTCATCAGAATTACAAACGCAGGTCTTAAAGAAAGCCATCCTCACGATGTTTATATCACAAAAGAAGCTCCAAACTACTCAGGAAATATATAATAAAAGGAAATTAGAAAAAATGTTTGAAAACTTAATTGATTCTATCGGATTTATAAATAACACTGACCCTGAAGTTGCTGCGGCAATGGGTCTTGAACTTAAAAGACAGAGAGAAAATCTTGAACTTATTGCAAGTGAAAACATCGTTTCACCTGCAGTTATGGCTGCAATGGGCAGTGTACTTACAAACAAATACGCTGAAGGCTATCCGGGAAAGAGATATTATGGTGGATGTCAGCATGTTGATATTGTAGAAGATATTGCTCGTGACAGACTTAAGAAGCTTTTTGGCGCTGCATACGTTAACGTTCAGCCACATTCAGGTGCACAGGCAAATATGGCAGTTTATTTTGCTCTTATTCAGCCGGGTGATACAGTTATGGGTATGAACCTTGCAGAAGGTGGTCACTTAACTCACGGTTCACCTGTTAATATGTCAGGTAAATACTATAATTTCGTACCTTACGGTGTTGATGAAAATGGCTTCCTTGATTACGATGCTTTTGAAAAGAAGGCAAAGGAATGTCAGCCAAAGCTTATCGTAGCAGGTGCATCAGCATACCCAAGAACAATTGACTTTGAAAGAATGGCAAACATTGCACATAGTGTTGGTGCATATTTTATGGTTGATATGGCTCATATTGCCGGTCTTGTTGCAGCCGGTCTTCACCCATCACCGGTACCATATGCAGATGTTGTTACATCAACAACACATAAGACTCTTCGTGGTCCTCGTGGCGGTATCATTCTTTGTAAAGATGAAGAATTTGGTATGCAGTTCAATAAAGCTATTTTCCCAGGTACACAGGGTGGTCCTTTAATGCACATTATTGCAGGTAAGGCAGTTTGTTTTGGTGAAGCATTGAGTGATGAATTCAAAGCATATCAGCAGAGAGTTATTGACAATGCAAAGGCTCTTGCAGAAGGTCTTACAAAGAGAGGCATTAACCTTGTTTCAGGTGGTACAGATAATCACCTTATGCTTGTTGACCTTCGTTCAGTTGGTATCACAGGTAAAGAGCTTGAACACAGACTTGATGAAGTTCACATTACAGCAAACAAGAATGCTATTCCTAATGACCCTGAAAAGCCATTTGTTACAAGCGGTGTAAGAATTGGTACTCCTGCAGTTACAACAAGAGGTCTTGGTGTAGAGGAAATGGACAAGATTGCTGAGTTCATTTACCTTGCAGCAACTGATTTTGAAAATCAGAAAGAGTACATCACAAATGGAGTTGCAGAAATCTGTAAAAAATATCCATTATATGAATAATTCATAACACAATATCCCCACTGCATAGAATGTAAAAAAATGCAGTGGGGGAAATTATATGAGATTCACCAAAATGCACGGTGCAGGAAATGATTACATTTATATTGAGTGTTTTACGCAACATGTTGAAAACTCAAGAGATTTATCGAAAAAATTAAGTGACAGGCATTTTGGTATAGGTGCAGACGGAATTGTTTTAATAAAACCATCTGCAGTTGCAGATTGTTTTATGGATATCTATAATGCAGATGGCTCAAGGGCTCAGATGTGTGGAAATGCCATAAGATGTACTGCGAAATACATATATGATAATAAATTAAAAAAATCAACAATATTCGTTGAAACACTCAGCGGGATAAAGGCTGTTGAGATAATAAAAAAAGATGGAACAGTGGTTGGTGGCAGAGTTAATATGGGAAAACCTGTACTTAATGGCCATCAGATTCCTACACGATACGGTACAAGTATTGTGAAAAAAGAAAAAATAAATATTCAAAATAAAATTTATGAAATCACTTGTGTTTCAATGGGAAATCCTCATTGTATAGTGTTTTGTGATGATATAGAGAAACTTGACCTGAAGACTATCGGACCACATTTTGAAAGTCACGAAATGTTTCCTGAAAAAATCAATACGGAATTCGTAGAGATCTTAGATGAAAATCATCTGAAAATGCGTGTGTGGGAGCGTGGCAGTGGTGAAACACTTGCCTGCGGTACAGGTGCTTGTGCAAGCGTGGTTGCAGCAATAATTAACGGATTTTGCAAAATGGATACAAATGTTATTGTTAAAGCACTTGGTGGTGATTTGACCGTCAGATGGTGCGATGATAATGATGTATATCTAAGTGGAAATGCAGTTAAAGTATTCGATGGTGAAATATAAAATCCATCTTGGAGGAATAAATATGAAAATAAATGACAATTTTTTAAAAATTCAGAGTTCATACCTTTTTTCAAATATTGCGAAAAAGGTAAATGCTTACGTTGCAGCAAATCCTGATAAGCCAATTATTCGTCTTGGTATCGGTGACGTTACTCGTCCTCTTGCAGATGCTTGCATTGAGGCAATGCATAAGGCTGTTGACGAAATGGCAAACGAAAAAACATTTATGGGTTATCCACCTGAATATGGTCACAAATGGCTTTTAGATGCCATTAACGAGAATGACTATAAGGCACGTGGAGTAGAGCTTGACAATAGCGAAATTTTTGTGTCAGACGGTGCAAAAAGTGACTGTGGTAATATCGGTGACATTTTCTCAACAGATAACAAGGTTGCTGTTTGTGACCCTGTTTATCCTGTTTATGTTGACACAAATGTTATGAGTGGTCGTTCAGGTGATAAGACAGCTGAAGGTTGGAGTAATATCTATTATATGCCTTGTAATGCAGAAAACAACTTCTTACCAGAGCTTCCAAAAGAAAAGGTTGATATTATTTATCTTTGTTTCCCTAACAATCCAACAGGTATGGCAGCAACAAAGGACGAACTTAAAAAATGGGTTGATTATGCTAACGAAAATGGCGCTGTAATCCTTTTTGACTCAGCATATGAGGCTTTTATTACAGAAGACAATGTACCTCATTCAATTTATGAAATTGAAGGTGCAAAGAGTTGTGCTATTGAATTCAGAAGTTTTTCAAAAACAGCAGGTTTTACAGGTGTTCGTTGTGGTTACACAGTTGTTCCTCACGACATCAAGGTTGACGGTGTTGAACTCAATGCACTCTGGGCTCGTCGTCAGGCAACAAAGTTCAACGGTGTTTCTTATATCACACAGAGAGCTGCTGAGGCTGTTTACAGTGAAGAAGGCAAAAAGCAGGTTCGTGAAATTATTGCATATTATCAGAACAATGCAAAGATTATTTATAACGGGCTTAAGGAATGTGGTTTTACAGTTTATGGTGCAGTAAATTCACCTTATGTATGGCTTAAGACTCCTGACGGAATGTCAAGCTGGGAATTCTTTGATACGCTTCTCGAAAACATTCAGGTTGTTGGTACTCCAGGTGAAGGCTTCGGTCCAAGTGGTGAAGGATATTTCAGACTTACTGCATTCGGTTCAACAGAAAATACAATCAAGGCAGTTGAAAGAATCAAAAATTACTTTGCAAAATAAGTTTTAAACGGGCAGTATATACTATACTGCCTTTTGTAATTATAATGTAAAATATTTATGGTTGCGTAAAATATAGACAATGTGCTATAATATTGTTCATAAACAAGAAAGAAGGTAAATACAAATGAAAAAGATTATTTCAATTATCCTTGCAGTTGTGCTTGCAGTTTCAATGCTTAGTGTTACAGCTTTTGCAGATGGTTTGCGTGGTGATGTGAACCATGATGGTGATATTACTGCTGTTGATGCAAGAATAATTTTACAGGTTGTTGCGGGTTTAAAGACTGCTGATGATATTTATTATTATGATATAAATAGTGATGGTAATGTTTCTGCCGTGGACGCTCGAATAGTTCTTCAGATTGTTGCAGGTTTGACTGAGCATCCTGATATGGGACAGTCCGGTACAGAGCAGCCTGATACAGAAGATAAGCCACTTGATACAAAGCAGGAACAGTTGGCTTATTTTGTAAAATCATTTAACGACGTAAAAACAAACGCTGCAACAGCAACACACAAATACAACAAGGTATATAATTATAATGAGTATGTGTACATTCATCCTGTATTGGAAGGTATGTACAATATGACACTTGAACCTGGTGCACCTTCTATGAAAGAAGAGC
This sequence comes from Candidatus Fimenecus sp., assembly GCA_045631225.1. Classification (GTDB taxonomy): domain Bacteria; phylum Bacillota; class Clostridia; order Oscillospirales; family Acutalibacteraceae; genus Fimenecus. The sequence goes on along the minus strand of JAZQUG010000017.1, from coordinate 7,462 downwards.
TGACAGCAGAATTCAGTGATGACCTTATCGTGGTAAATAAAACATATACAGGTGAAGAAATTGCTGCAGCATTTCCACCTGTTACAAATGCTTGTAATTTAACAATGAACGACATTTCAAATATCTCTTTCCAGGATTCAGGTGAATATTATCTGGTTGAAGTTACAGTAAAAGGTAAAAGAAATCCTAAGAGAAATGAAAGTGTCGGAAATGTAGCGACAATCCCAATAAAAGAAGATTTTGAAGCAGAAATGTCACCGGAAGATTTGGAAAAGATGTCAATAGATTGTGACTACAAGGAAGCTGTTGCAAAGGCAAAAATTGAAAAATCAACAGGCAATATGGTAGAATATAGCGTAGATTATCCGATGATAATGATTATGAATGTAACAGGGCTTGGAGAAGCAGTTAAAATCGGTATGGGCTTTTATGAAGAGTGGTCAATAACTTATTAATAAAGTAAAAATTAAGGACTTGTTCGAATGAACAAGTCCTTTTTCTATGTGTAAAATTATAATGTTTTTGCAAGCTCTTTAATGTATGCTTTGAAGTCTTCGCCAATTTCAGGATGTTTGAGAGCAACTTCACAGTTAGCCTTCATAATACCCATCTTATTGCCCATATCATAACGTACACCATCGTAGTCAAGAGCAATAACGCCCTTTGTCTGAGCAAGAGTCTTCATAGCATCTGTGAGCTGAAGCTCATTTCCTGCACCTCTTGGAGTAACTTCAAGAATATCAAAAATTTCAGGTGGCATAACAACACGACCTAAAATTGAATAATTTGACATAATCTGTTCGGGTTTTGGTTTTTCAATCATATCTGTGCAGTTGAACACTTTGTCTTCAATTTCTTCAACTTTAAGTGAACAGTATTTACAGACATCCTTTTCAGGCACTTGTTTTACACCAACAACGCCTTTGCCAAATTTTTCATAAACATCTATAAGCTGTTTTGTAACAGGTTCATTTTCCGAAATGAAAACATCATCACCATAAAGAATTGCAAAAGGCTCGTTGCCGACGAAGTTTTTTGCACAAAGTACAGCGTGGCCTAATCCTTTTGTTTCTTTCTGTCGAAGAAAATATGTGTTGCAAAGCTGTGAACACTCAAGAACAGAGTCGTAAAGCTCTTTTTTATCAGGATTCTGACTCAATTTATCCTCAAGCTCATACGCATGGTCAAAATGGTCCTCAATAACACCTTTGCCACGATTTGTGATGATAAGAATATCTGTAATACCTGATTTTACTGCCTCTTCAACAAGATATTGAATTGCAGGCTTATCAACGATATTAAGCATTTCCTTTGGTACTGCTTTTGATGCCGGAAGTACTCGTGTGCCAAGACCTGCTGCAGGGATAATGGCTTTTGTGATTTTCATAATAATGTCTCCTTAAATCGGAAATATTTTTTGATGAATGCTTGTGCTTATTATTACATAAATGTTGTTGCCAACATTTCCAAGGCAAGAAATACTGCTTTTTCAGCAAGAAGAGCAAGAAAGGCTGCTCCGTAAGCAACACCACCAGCAAGGAAAAGTTTTTCTCTGCGTTTGTCGGCTTCTTTTTCTTGCGAGATAATTTTCACCTTTGAAAGTGTATGCTTATAATACCATTTGTTAGCATTAAGTCCAATAAAAACAGAAATTGCAAAATTTCCTATACTTTGAACTGCAAAAATAATAATACCTGTTTTGTTTTTACTGATTTTTTCGTAATTGGATTTGTATAAGTCCATCACTGCAGTTTCATATTCTTCTTCTGTTTTTTCATCTTCCATAAGTTCCTGAGCCTGTGTTTCAAACTCATAGATTGTTTCGTTGAGCTTCATTGCAGGAGGCAGAAAACTCATAGATGAAAGCAAAATAAATATTGCAAGAAAAGCAACACCTAATTTGTGTAATTTTCTATAGAAGAACCAATACGGAGCGAAGAAAAAGGCAGCCCAGTTCCATGTAAGTTTTCTGTCTTGAATCTGTTGGAATTTTTTGATGTATTTTGGAGATTCGAGACGAACAAAAACTGCCACATCTTCTGTTTTAACATTTTCTTCAAGTTCTTTTGGAAAGGTTGAAAAAAGTGTATCCTGAAATTTTGAAAGTGGGATATCCGGCGGTAAGTCATCAAGGTTAATTGATTGACTGAACGGAATCTTAACCTCATCTTCTGTTGGTTCTTTTGTTTCTTCAAAAGGTACAAAAGTAGGCTCCCAACGGAAATCTTCGCTGTGCTTTTCCAAGTTTGCACATTTTGTGTTTTCTTTATAACATTCCCGATGATGAGGTGTTCCACAATGTGGACATACTACAATATCGTCGTCTTCTTTGAAACTATTGTTACAAACAAGACATTCTTCATTTAAAAATCTGAATTTGTTATCTGACATTTTACACGTTCCAACTGTTAATATATTTTTCCTGTTCGCTTGTGAGTTTATCGATTTCTGTTCCCCAGCTATTAAGCTTTCTTAAAGCAACTTTTTTATCAATTTCTTCAGGAACATCAACTACGCCTATAGGTAAATTTCCGTTGCTTTTAACGATGTGTTCAGCACAAAGAGCCTGAATTGAGAAGCTCATATCCATAATTTCTGCCGGATGACCGTCACCTGCTGCAAGGTTTACAAGTCTGCCTTCTGCAATAATGCTGATTGTTCTTCCGTCAGGGAGCACATAGCCTAAAATATTGTTTCTCTGTGGCTTGATTTCGACTGCCATCTTTTCAAGGTCAGGAAGATTGATTTCTACGTTGAAGTGACCTGCATTACAACAAATAGCACCGTCTTTCATATTTTTAAACACTTTTTCTGTAATAACATCTTTACAGCCTGTAACTGTAACAAAGAAGTCACCTTCTTTTGCTGCTTCAGTCATTTCCATTACAGAGAAGCCATCCATTCTCGCTTCCATAGCCTTAATCGGATCAATTTCTGTAACAATTACCTGTGCACCAAGAGCGTTTGCACGCATCGCAACACCTTTACCGCACCATCCGTAACCTGCAACAACAACCTTTTTGCCTGCGACAATAAGGTTTGTTGTACGATTAATTCCGTCCCATACAGACTGACCTGTGCCGTAACGATTATCAAAGAGATATTTGCATTTTGCATTATTTACAGCAATCATAGGAAATTTAAGCTGACCGTCATTATGCATTGAAACAAGACGGATAATGCCTGTTGTTGTTTCTTCACAACCGCCCAAAACATTAGGTAAAAGTTCAGGATATTCGTTATGAATAAGGTTAACAAGGTCTCCGCCGTCATCTATGATAATGTCAGGACCTGCTTTAATTACACAACGAAGATGCTCCATATATTCTTCGCCTGTTGCATTGTACCAAGCAAAAACATTAAGACCGTTATGTGCTAATGCTGCTGCAACATCATCCTGTGTTGAAAGAGGATTTGACCCGGTAACATACATTTCTGCACCACCTGCTGCAAGTACAGTACAAAGATATGCAGTTTTTGCTTCAAGATGAATTGAAAGTGCAACTTTTTTACCTGCGAAAGGCTTTGTTTCACTGAAATCCTTTTCAATACTGCGAAGTACAGGCATATGAGCCTTTACCCAATCGATTTTTTGTTGACCTGATTCATAAAGGTCAATATTTCTCACGATACTCATTTTGATTACTCCAATGAATTATTTATAATAATTCATAATACCACAATGTGCATAAAAAATCAACAATGATAGTTTTTAGTGGTTGAAAAAAGACAGTTGTGTTTAACAACTGTCTTTTGAAATCAATCTATGTTCTTTTCAAGAAATTTTACAATATCCCCTACTGTTTTAATCTTTTTTACAGTTGAGTTTGGAATATCAATGTCAAATTCATCCTCAAGACCGCAAATAAGCTGAATAAAGCTTAATGATGTGAATTCAAAGTTCTTATCAAGTCTTGTTTTTTCTGTAAAATTAAGGTCATCCTTACCTGTAACTTCTGAAAAGACTTTTTCTATTCTTTTAATCATAATATCATTCCTTATTATTCATTTCAGCGGTTAATGCTTTAAAATTAACCTTGCCCATTGCTGTTCTTGGAATTTCTTCTCTGAATACAACTTCTCTTGGCATTGCATATTCCGCAACATTCTTTTTGCATTCCTCAAGTATTCTTTTGCGAAGTGATTCAAGGTCAGCATCCATACTTGTAGGCTGAACAACTGCAACAACACGTTGTCCCACACTTCTGTCCTCTATACCTACAACACAACTGACTGTAACACCGTTACACCCATTGATAACCTCTTCAATCTGTGATGGATAGATATTGTAACCTGATGTGATAATCATTTTACAATGTCTTTGACGATACCACAGGTATCCGTCTTCATCCATACAACCAAGGTCGCCTGTATGTAACCAGGTTAAACCATCATCGTGTTGCTGTAAAGCAATTTTTGTTTCTGCTTCGTTTTTATAATAACCCTTCATAAGTGTAGGACCGGTTATGCAGATTTCACCATCTTCGCCACGAGGAACTTCTTCGTGTGTTCCGACCTTGCAGATTTTAATTTTATTGTCAGGAAGTGGAAGACCTGTACTACCTTGCTTATGTGCAAAGAAGGGGCTGATACACGCTGCTGACAAACATTCCGTAAGGCCATAAGCCTCTGTCATTTGTTCGCTTGAACCACCTTTTTTGAGGTATCTGTTCATTCTGTTATGAAGCTTGTCACTACATTTATCACCTGAAAAAGCTACCATTTCAAGGAAAGATAAATCGCGTTTTTCAATTTCTTCGCTTCGTGAAAACGCTTCAAATAATGCAGGTACAGCATAAACGTGATTAATTTTGTTCTTGAAAATAAGCTTTGTACAAGCTTTAAAATCGAATTTAGGAACAAGGAAAACCTGCATACCGAAATAGAGCATTACATGCATACACATAGCAAGACCGAAACCGTGAAAAACGGGCATAAGTGCGAGGGCTTTCTTACCTGCAGCATCTTTTGTGTTATCACGCTTGATTTCCTCTGCCTGAACAGCCATGCAGTTAAATGCACGATTGTGAATCATAACACCTTTAGGAATTCCTGTTGTACCTCCGCTGTAAAGAATTGCAGCAATATCGTCACCTTTTCCGTCGTCAACAGGTAATGGCTCTTTTCTCTGTTTACCTCTTTTAAGAAAATCATTCCAGTAGATAACATTGTGATTTGGATTAGGACTGATTTCAACTTTGTTTTTTAATAAATATAAAGGCTTTAAATATATCGGAAGAGCATCGGCGATTCTTGCAAGAACAATAACGGGCTTTGTTGTTGTTCCCCAAGTGATTTCTGAAAGTTTAGGGTAAAGCATATCGAAAGTTATAACCGCTTTACTGTCAACGTGCTCAACGAATTTTTTTATCTCATTTGCAGAAAGTAATGGGTGAATCATATTCGCAACAGCACCCATTCTGTTGATTGCATAAACTGAAATCAATGCTTGTGGGGTGTTTGGTGCAACAACAGAAACAAAGTCACCTTTTTTTACGCCACTTGCAAGAAGAGATTGTGCAACAAGCTCAATCTCTTCAATCATCTGGGCAAAAGTGATTTTCTTGTTCTGAAAATTCAATGCATAATAATCGGGATATTTGTCTGCTGTTTCTTTAAGAAGTGAGACCATTGAAAATTCAGGATATTCAGGTCTGAAATTTTCAGGTGAGTGGTTGTCACTCCAGATATTCCTTTCTCTTTTCATAGTTCAAATCACCTCTTCGTAAAAACAATAATTTTTATTGAATAATTATATCATATTATTTTGAAAAAAACAAGCGGTTTGCTTATGCTTCAATAGCAGTAATTGGCAGTGTATTGTGGAGTGAAAATATTGACTTTACATATAAAAAAAGATATAATTAAATCATATATATTTAATTAAAATAGGGTAATTGTGTTCACTAAAACATTACCTAAGGAGCATATAAAAATGAAGTTTAAATTAACATCTTCACAAATGAATTTCTATAATAAGAATTTCACTCTGGACGAACAGATATGGAACCAGGGTGTTATGCAGACTTTTCCTAAAGTATATTCTTATGAACAGATAAACAAAGCGTATAATAAACTCGTTGAAATTCATGACAGCCTTCGTGTAAAGCTTGTGGAAACAGAAGATGGTGTTGTTGCAGATGTTAAGGAACACGAATTCATAAATTATCGTTTCTGGCAGGTGGAAACTGAAGAAGAACTTATGAGAAAGGCTCAGGATTTTCTTAATGAGCCTACTGACCGTTATGGTCTTTTGGTTGATTGTGCTGTTTTCCAGACACCAACTACATCAGGTATTATGATTAATGCTCATCATATTGTTGTTGATGGTTACAGTGTTCTTGTTATGGCTGAACACATAAACAATCTCCTGAAAGATGAGAATTTTGCACCGGTTATTCAAAAATATGCTGACTATATAGAGAAAGAAGAAAAATATAAGAATTCTCGTCGATATGCAAAATCGAAAGATTTCTGGTTAAAAGAATTTTCAAATAATCCACAGTGCCAGATTTTCTCTGCACCGGAAAATGCACTTGATTTTTCATCAAGTGAGATGAATTATGCCATACCGGCAGAACTTATCGGTAGAATTAAAGCCTTTTGCTATGAAAAAGAAATCACAGCTGCCTCTTTTTTCAATACAGTAAATTCGATATATCTTTACAAAAGCTTTGGTGTAGAGAATTTTACGATAGGTGTACCGATATTCAATCGTACAACTGCTGATGAGCTTAATACGATTGGTTTATATATGCATTTAGTGCCTCTTGTGATAAATGTGAAGAATGAGTCCTTCATTTTTAATGCTAAAAAAATAGAAGATTCACAAATGAATCTGTTAAGACATCAAAGCTTTACACAGCATGATATCAAAAAGCTTCTTACAGAAAATAACATTGAGACAACTCAACTCTTTGATATAGTATTTGATTTTCAGGAGCTTCCTCAAAATGATGATTATAAAGTAAAAGTTCCATATGGAAATGCACTTTCTGTTCCAATAGAGATGCATATTCAAACTTTTGATGAAACTAATTATAATTTTAAAATTCGTTATAGAACAACGTGTTTTAAGGAACAAGAAATCCAGATTATGTTGAAATCAATAGTTGCTTTGATGGAGAACAGTCTTAATAATCCGGATAAAAATATTTGTGAAATCGAAATGATTTCTGCAACAGAAAAAGAAAAGATAGTAAACGAATTCAACGAAACAACATACACATACGAAGTACTTGAAGGAGCAACAATCTACAGTCTGTTTGAAGCACAGGCAGAAAAGAATGCGGAGAAGGTATGTCTTAAGGTAGCTGACAAAGAGCTCACATTCGGAGAGTTCAGGAGCTATGCAGAGAGACTTGATAGCAAAATCCGTTCTGTGACAAACAGCGAAAAGAGTGTAATAGCAGTAATAACAGAGCGTTCATTTGAAATGTACGGAGCAGTGTATGGAATCATC
>JAZQUG010000016.1:0-110439 GCA_045631225.1 Candidatus Fimenecus sp. | reverse complement strand
TGAAAGGTCATAATTAATAGCGTATTCTTCATTTTTTGTTAAATTTACAAGAACTGCTGGTTTATTGTTAATAATTGCATCCTTAATGCCTTTGAGACTTAATTCATCACCTTGTGATATTCTATCGTAATCTTCAGCGTTTGCAAAAGTAAGAGGAAGAATGCCTGCATTGATAAGGTTTGCGCAGTGAATTCTAGCAAATGATTTTGTGATAACTGCTTTAACACCAAGATAAAGTGGAACAAGAGCAGCATGTTCACGTGAAGAACCCTGACCGTAGTTAGCGCAACCGATTACAATTTTATCAAGGTTATCAAAATCTACAAATTCTTTTTGTGCTTTAATTTTTTCATTTCTTGCAAGCTGCTCTCTAACAAGGGCTTCAAATTTAGCAACTGCTTCTTTAATCTGATTTTCCATGTAATTTTCTCCTTAGAATGATTCTTTGGTATAATTTAATAATCCACCAGCAAGAATAATATCCTTCTGACGCTGTGAAAGGTCATAATTAATAGAATATTCTTCATTCTTAGTAAGATTTACAAGAATAGCAGGTTCATTGTTTATAATAGCATTCTTGATGCCTTTAAGACTTAATTCATCACCCTGTGTAATCTTATCATAATCGTCTGCATTAGCAAATGTTAACGGAAGAATACCTGCATTAATAAGATTTGCACAGTGAATTCGGGCAAATGATTTTGTAATAACAGCTTTTACTCCAAGATAAAGCGGAACAAGTGCAGCATGCTCACGAGATGAACCCTGACCGTAGTTAGCACCACCGATTACAATACCTTTTCCCTCAGCCTTGATTCTCTCAGGGAATGTTTTATCACAAACACCGAAGCAATATTGTGAAAGGAAAGGAATGTTTGAACGATAAGGAAGAATCTTTGCACCCGCAGGCATAATGTGGTCAGTTGTAATATCATCACCAACCTTAAGAATTGCCTTCGCATCAATATCTTCGCCCATAGGCTCACTTGTTGGGAATGGCTTGATGTTAGGACCATACATAACTTCAACGTCTTTTGCTTCTTCAGGAGATGCAGGCATTGCAACCATATTATCGTTGATAATGAACTCATCAGGAAGAACGATTTCAGGGAATTCACCTAAATCTCTAGGGTCAGTAAGATAACCTGTAATAGCTGATGCTGCAGCAACTTCAGGGCTTACAAGATAAATGCCAGCATCTGCAGTACCTGAACGACCTTCAAAGTTTCTGTTAAATGTACGAAGTGATACACCGGCAGAATTAGGTGATTGACCCATACCGATACATGGACCGCAAGCACTTTCAAGAATTCTTGCTCCGGCATCAATCATATCAGCAAGTGCACCATTCTGTGAAATCATATTAAGAACCTGTTTTGAACCAGGTGCAATTGAAAGGCTGACTGCAGGATGAACTGTCTTCCCCTTAAGAATTGCAGCAACCTTCATCATGTCAAGAAGTGATGAGTTTGTACATGAACCGATACAAACCTGGTCAACTTTAATCTTACCGATTTCAGTTACAGATTTAACTCTGTCCGGCATATGTGGACAAGCAGCCATTGGTGCAAGTTCAGATAAATTAATGTTAATTACTTCATCATAAACAGCATCTGGATCAGCTTTAAGTTCAACCCAATCTTCTTCACGACCCTGTGCTTTTAAGAATGCTTTTGTAACATCGTCAGAAGGGAATACGGATGTTGTAGCTCCAAGCTCAGCACCCATATTTGTAATTGTTGCTCTTTCAGGAACTGAAAGTGTAGCTACACCTTCACCACCATATTCAATAATTTTACCAACGCCACCTTTAACTGTCATAATACGAAGAACTTCGAGTATAACATCTTTAGCAGCAACCCAAGGGCTGAGTTTACCTGTGAGATTAACTCTTACCATCTTTGGCATAGTGATATAATATGTACCGCCACCCATAGCAACAGCAACGTCAAGACCGCCTGCACCCATCGCAAGCATACCGATACCACCGCCTGTAGGTGTATGGCTGTCAGAGCCAATTAATGTTTTGCCCGGTTTACCAAATCTTTCAAGGTGAACCTGATGGCAGATACCATTACCGGGTCTTGAAAAACGAATACCTCGTTTTTTTGCAACACTCTGAATAAATCTGTGGTCATCAGCGTTTTCAAAGCCTGTCTGTAATGTGTTATGGTCAATATATGCAACTGAAAGTTCAGTTTTAACCTGCTCAATACCCATTGCTTCAAGTTCAAGATAAGCCATTGTACCTGTAGCATCCTGAGTTAATGTCTGGTCAATTTTAAGACCAACCTCACTGCCAGGTGTCATATCTCCGCTGACAAGGTGAGATTTAATAAGTTTTTGACCGATTGTCATTCCCATATATAATCACTCCTTAAAAGTTTTTCATTTTTTTAACAATCTTTTATAATTTTATTATATTGATAGTTTTTTGTCAATATATTTATATATAATAAAATGAAATTTTAACAAAATGTTGATATTATATTTTTCATATGATACAATATTTAGGTTAGTTATAGTTTTGTTTACTTTTATATTGATGCGAGGTTGATTGTATTGTCAATTTTAAAAGCAATTATTTTAGGAATTGTACAGGGAATTACTGAGTTTTTACCAATCTCAAGTAGTGGTCATTTGTCATTATTCCAACATTTTTTAGGTGTCGGTGGAGAAGGCTCTTTACTATTTTCCGTTTTACTTCATCTTGGAACACTGATTGCTGTTTTTATTGTTTTCTACAAAACAATATTTGAATTGGTAATTGAAGCATTTGATTTAATCAAAGATATTTTTACCGGTAAGTTCAAGTTTAAAAAGCTTCAAGGTAAAAAGAAAATGCTTGTTATGTTTGTATTTTCTTGTATTCCGTTGTTGTTTCTTTTAATCCCTGTCGGAAATGATATGAAACTTATGGATTATCTTGGTGGATTCTCAGAAGATGATAGCATTTTGCTAGAAGGTATTTGTTTTTTGATTACAGGTGTTTTGTTACTCACATCTACATACATTTCAAAGAAAAAGAGCTTAACAGGAGAAGTAAATACTTTGGATTCATTTGCAATTGGTGTTGCTCAGGCATTTGCAGCAGGTTTTCCCGGTATTTCCCGTTCAGGCTCAACAATTTCAACAGGTATGATTTGTGGCGTTTCAAAATCTAATATGGTTGAATATTCTTTTATATTAGGAATACCTGCCATACTTGTTGCTAATATTGTTGAATTCAAGGATGCAGTTGAATTAGGTTCAGAAATTGAGATTATTCCAACAATAATAGGCGTTATTGTTGCGGCTGTTGTCGGTGTATTATGTATAAAACTTTTACAGTGGATATTAAAGAAGGATGCTTGGAAATATTTTGGTATCTATTGTTTTGTTATTGGTTTTATTACGATTTTCTGTAGTATTTTAGGATTATAATTTTGGAGATGTTTAAATGGCTCAACAAAAAAAGAAAACAACAAATAAAAAGGCAACTAAAAAATGTAGTGCAAAAAAACAAGTTGTTGTAAATAAGCAATTATCTGCAATCATTCTGTTTGCAGTTTCTATTCTTTGGTTTTTTCTTGCTATAATCGATGCAGGTGGAATATGGGGAGGACTCCGTACATTTATGTTCGGTATGTTTGGATTTTTCTCATTTATTTTTCCTCTTCTTTTACTTGTTGTCGCAGTGTTTATCGCAATTGACAAAGCAGATAAAAATGTAATTTCAAAGATTATTCAGGCAACTGTTTTAATCACTATAATCAGTAGTATAGTACACATTGCTCAATGCAACTACGGAACTACATATTTTGAAGCAATTAAAGATGCATATAATTTCTATTATATCGATGGTAGTATGCTCGGTGGTGGCGTATGGGGAGCTTTGTTCGGTGGTCTTATACTTTTAATCACCGGTAGTAATAAGCTTGCTGCCATGATTATACTCATTCTTCTTTTGTTTGTTTTTGTAATGATAATTACGGGTCTTACTTTAGGTGGCTTGTTCAATGGTATTTCTAAACCTGTTAAAAAAATTGGTGAATATACAGGCGAAAAAATTAATGAATATAATGAGAAGGCTGTACAATACGCTAAAGATAGAGAAGAAAAAAAGAAAAAAGAATTTAATCCTGATGTTGATTTAGGACCTGCTCCTGATAAAAATAAAGAACCTATTTTTATTGATGAACCAATTATTGAAGATGATATTATTCCATTTTCTGAAATTAATAATGAAGAAATGTTTGCAGGAAGTCATTGTGAAGAAACAACAGATGATAAAATTATAAATCTTGATGAAATAATTAATAAAAACACTGAAGAACCTGAACAAATTAAACTTGATTTAGGCGAAACTGAAGAAGATGAAATAGAATCTGATGAATATACAGATGAAGAATGGGATAGTGAACCGGTCAAACAGTATATAATGCCTCCTATTGATATTTTAAATCTTCCTAAAAATACTAATTTATCGGATTATGAAAATGAACAGAAATATAATGAAAGAAAATTAATTGATACATTAAACAGCTTTGGTGTCTCAACAAGATTAGTTGGTGTTTCACGCGGTCCTTCTGTAACACGATATGAGATTCAGCCTGCTGCCGGTGTAAAAATCAGTAAAATTACAAATCTTTCAGATGATATTGCATTAAACCTTGCAGCTTCAGGTGTGCGAATTGAAGCACCTATTCCAAACAAAGCAGCTGTTGGTATTGAAATTCCTAATAAGAGTCGTCAATCTGTTACACTTCGTGAAGTTATTGACCAGCCACAGTATAAAAATGCTAAATCTAAATTAACTGTTGCATTGGGTAAAGATATTACAGGTGAATTTGTATATTCTGACCTTGTAAAAATGCCTCATCTTTTAATTGCCGGTACAACCGGTTCAGGTAAATCTGTTTGTCTTAACTCAATGATTGTAAGTATTCTTTATAATGCTACTCCTGATGAAGTTAAGCTTTTGATGATTGACCCTAAACAGGTTGAATTTACAATTTATAACGGAATTCCACATTTGCTGGTTCCTGTAGTTTCTGATCCACGAAAAGCTTCAGGTGCTCTTGCATGGGCTGTAACAGAAATGCTTACAAGATATAAAACATTCTCTGAAAACAGTGTCAGAGATATTTCCGGATATAACAGTATTTGCGAAAGTCAGGGCAAAAAGAAAATGCCACAGATTGTTATATTCATCGATGAGTTATCTGACCTTATGATGGCTGCACCAAATGAAGTTGAAGATTCAATTTGTCGTCTTGCACAGATGGCTCGTGCTGCCGGTATGCACCTTGTCATTGCAACACAAAGACCTTCAGTTGATGTTATTACAGGTATAATTAAAGCAAATATTCCAAGTCGTATTTCTCTTTCTGTTTCATCTCAGGTCGATTCCCGAACAATTATTGACTCTGTTGGTGCTGAAAAACTCCTTGGTAATGGTGATATGTTATATTATCCTGTTGGAATTCCAAAACCAATTCGTGTTCAGGGTTGTTACTTATCTGATAAGGAAGTAGAAAGTGTCGTTACATTTATTAAAAATCAGGAACAGACAGTTTATGATGATGATGTAATGAAAGAAATTGATAAAAATGCAGCACAAACCGGTGCGAAGAAAAAGGATTCCGGCTCATCAGGTGATGATGGTGAAAAAGGACCTGCTGATGAAATGCTTCCAAAAGCAATTGAGGTTGTTATTGAGGCTCAATCAGCATCTACAACATTACTTCAGAGAAAACTTAAGTTAGGATATGCTCGTGCCGCAAGAATAATTGATGACCTTGAAACAAGTGGTATAATAGGTCCTTATGAAGGAGCTAAGCCTCGTAAAGTACTTATTACAAAACAGCAATGGTATGAAATGAATGCATTAGCACAAGGTGGTGCTAATAAAGATTATAGCGAAAATGAAGAGGGTAACAGTGAAGAATAATCAGTTTTTACCAATTTCAAAAGAAGATATGCTTTCCCGAGGCTGGGATGAAGTCGATTTTGTATATGTATCAGGCGATGCATACGTCGATCATCCCAGCTTCGGCGTGTCTATTATTACAAGAGTACTTGAAAACGCAGGTTATAGGGTTGGAGTAATTTCTCAACCTGATTGGAAAAATCAAGACTCTTTTAAAGTTTTCGGCAAACCAAGACTTGGATTCTTTGTATCATCAGGTAATATTGATTCAATGGTTGCTCATTATACCGTGGCTAAAAAGAAAAGAAGCACAGATGCTTATTCACCGGGTGGTAAAATGGGTTTAAGACCTGACAGAGCTGTTATTGTTTATTGCCGGAAAATCCGTGAAATATATGGAGATATCCCGATTGTTATCGGTGGTCTTGAGGCATCATTACGACGTTTTGCTCATTATGATTATTGGGATGATAAGATAAGACCATCTATTCTTTTTGATTCAGGAGCTGACCTGATTTCTTATGGAATGGGGGAGAGACAAACTGTTCAGATTGCTAATAGATTGAATAGTGGAGAAAGTATAAAAGATATTACCAATATTAAAGGTACTTGTTATGCTGTTCCTGTCACCGAAACACCGTATAAAGGTATTGAATGTCCTTCATATGAAAATGTTTTAAATTCAAAAAAGGAATATGCAATATCTTGTCGTATTCAACAGGATGAGCAGGACCACATCCGTGGCAAAATGATAAAACAACGTCATGGTAAAATGATGCTTGTTCAGAATATTCCTATGGAACCATTGACAACAAAAGAGCTTGATGAGATATATTCTTTACCGTATATGAGAACATACCATTCTACATATGAAAAGGATGGGGGAGTACCCGGCATTCTTGAGGTTCAGTTTTCAATTACTCATAATCGCGGATGTTTTGGTGCATGTAATTTTTGTTCTATTGCTTTTCATCAAGGACGATATGTTACTTGCAGAAGTAGAGAATCTATTATTAAAGAAGCAAAACTGCTAACCGAAATGAATGGGTTTAAAGGATATATCCATGATGTGGGAGGTCCTACTGCAAACTTCAGAAGAACATCTTGTGATGTTCAGTTGAAGAATGGTCTATGTAAAGGAAAAAAATGTCTTGCTCCTGAACCTTGTCCTGCTTTAATATCTACTCATGAAGAATATCTTGATATTCTTCATGAAATAAGAAACCTTGATAAAGTAAAAAAAGTTTTTATTCGTTCAGGTATCAGATATGATTATATGTTGTGTGATAAAAATGATTCATTTTTTAAAGAACTTGTTCAGCATCATGTAAGCGGTCAATTGAAGGTTGCACCCGAACATTGTTCAGCAGCTGTACTCGATAAAATGGGAAAACCACACATTAAAGCGTATAAAGAGTTTTCAAAGAAATACTTTAATTACACAAAATCAATCGGTAAAGAACAATATCTTGTTCCTTATTTAATGTCCTCACACCCGGGTGCAACACTCAAGGATGCTGTTGAATTAGCAGAATTTATTCGTGATGAAAAACTTCATCCTGAACAGGTACAGGATTATTATCCGACTCCGGGAACAATTTCAACTGCAATGTATTATACGGAGCTGGATCCATATACTCTTGAAAAAGTATATGTTGCAAAAACACCCCATGATAAAGCATTACAAAGAGCATTAATGCAATACTTTATCCCTAAGAACTATGATTTAGTATATGAAGCATTAAAAAAATCAGGACGAAATGATTTGATAGGTACATCAAAGAAATGTTTAATTAAGCCTAAACAGGGTTCATTAAATAATTACAAGGGTAAAGATGATGACTTTAATAGAAAGAAAACTATACAAAAGCGGAAAAAGAAACACTAATGGTTATAGATTTAATCCTTTTGATTATTTCTATAACAGAAAACGAGCTAAAATTGTATGTGTAGTTTTAATTATCAGTCTGATTTTTGAAATCTTATGCATAATTGGTGTAACAAGTTGGACAGATTTATTATACACAAGTGGTATTGTTGATGGTGTTAAAAAGCAGGATAGTGATTTTACTGTTTACTTTTTAGATTCCGGCCAAGGTAATTGTGCAATTGTTGTTTGTGACGATAAAGTAATGATGATTGACTCAAGTACTGTTAATCAAGCCTACAATATAAGAAACAACTTGTATATGTTAGGAATTGATACAATTGATTACTTGCTGATTACACATCAACACGACGACCATATAGGCTCTGCATCAAAAATTATTAATCACTATTCAGTTTCTAATATTCTTATGCCAAAGCTTTCTATCCAAAACAATGTTGATTCCTTAACCTATGATAATTTGATTAAAACAATTTCAAATAAAAATATTAACGCCAAAGCAATTTCTAATGGAGACTCATTAATGCTTGGTTCAGCATTAATAGAAATCTTGGCACCAATGAAGCAAGATAAAAACATAAATAATATGTCTGTTGTTTTGAAAATTACATATGGAAACACCACTTTTTTATTTACAGGGGATAGTGAAAAGGATGTTGAAAAACAATTATTAAGAGAAGGTGTTGATGTTTCTGCTGATGTATTAAGCGTCGGACATCATGGTAGTAAAACTTCGTCAACAGATGACTTTTTATTTTCTGTTAATCCCCAATATGCCATTATTTCATGCGGAAAAGGAAATAATTTCGGACACCCATCTGGTGATACGATAATGAAATTCGAAAAAATGGATATAATTCCTTTCATTACTTCCGTTAACGGAGATATTACCGTAACAAGTGACGGTAATAATGTAACAGTTACTCCACAAAAAACTATCTTTTGACTTATGCATAAAAAGTATAAAAATATTAAAAAAATACTTGCATTTGCAAAAGTATTGTGATATAATTTTTCAGCAATTCGCATGTGCGGTGATTTTAATGGAATTGCATTAAATATGTCCCATTGAAAGTTGACCCGTACAGAGGATAAAATAAGGAGGAAAAAAACATGTCAGTAGTATCTATGAAACAGTTACTCGAGGCAGGTGTTCACTTTGGACACCAGACAAGAAGATGGAACCCAAAAATGGCTGAATACATCTTCACTGAAAGAAATGGTATCTATATCATTGACCTTCAGAAAACAGTAAAAAAACTTGAAGAAGCTTACAAAGTAATTAAGGAAGTTGCTGAAAACGGCGGCGAAGTTCTTTTTGTAGGCACAAAGAAACAGGCTCAGAGCTCAGTTAAGGAAGAAGCAATGCGTTGCGGTATGCCTTTTGTTAATGCTCGTTGGCTTGGTGGTATGCTCACAAACTTTGCTACAATTAAGCAGAGAATTAAGAGACTTGCTCAGCTTAAGGCTATGAAAGAAGACGGTACATTCGAACTTCTTCCTAAGAAAGAAGTTGCAAAGTATGAGCTTGAAATTGAAAAGCTTGAAAAGTACATTGGTGGTATCACAGAAATGAAGAAGCAGCCTGCTGCTATGTTTATTGTTGACCCAAGAAAAGAAAAGATTGCAGTTGCTGAAGCTAAGAAGCTTGGTATTCCTGTTATCGCTATCGTTGACACAAACTGTGACCCTGATGATGTTGATTATGTTATCCCTGGTAATGACGATGCTATCCGTGCAGTAAAACTTATTGCAGGTGCAATGGCTGATGCTATTATCGAAGGCAGACAGGGTGAACAGATGGAAGTAGCTGCTGAAGCTGAAGAAGCTGCAGAAGAAGTTGCTGAATAATTAATTTATGGCCCGTGGCTTAATTGTTACGGGCTGTTTTAAAATCGTTAATATTGGAGGAAAAGAAAATGGCATTTACTGCAAAAGACGTACAGGCTCTTCGTGAGAAGACAGGCGTTGGTATGATGGATTGTAAAAAAGCTCTTGTTGAAACAGATGGCGATATCGAAAAGGCTATTGATATTCTTAGAGAAAAGGGTCTTGCTTCTGCTGCTAAGAAGGCAAGCCGTGTTGCTGCTGAAGGTGTAGTTGCTGCTTATAGTGATGCTAATGCAGGTGCTCTTGTTGAAATTAACTGTGAAACAGACTTCGTTGCTAAGGGTGAACCATTCGTTAACCTTGCTGCTAAAGTTGTTAAGACAGTTGTTGCTGCAAAGCCAGCTGATGTTGAAGCTCTTCTTGCTACAAAAGCAGTTGATTCTGATAAAACAGTTGATGAAGAAGTTCAGGAAGTTTTCCTTGCTCTTCGTGAAAATATGAAAGTTCGTAGATTTGCTCTTGTTGAAGGTCATACATCAACATATATCCATGCAGGTGGTACAGTTGGTGTTCTTGTTGCATTTGATGTTGACGATGCAACAGCTACAAATCCTGAGTTTGATGCAATGGGTAAGAACGTAGCAATGCAGATTGCTGCTATGAACCCTGAATATCTTGGCAAATCAGATATTTCTGATGAAGAACTCGCTAAGATGAAGTCAATCACAATTGACAGCGCACTCAACAAGCCTGATTCACTTCCTGTTCCAATTCTTAACAGCATCATTACAGAAGCTATTGATACAAAGAAGTGGAGCGATGAAGACGCTGAAATTTACAACGGTCTTGACCAGAAACAGAGAAAGAACTTTGTAAACTTTATTTCAAAAGAAGCTTATGCTACAATGGCTGAAATCGCTGTTTCACACAAGGCAGAAATCTCTGAAAACAAAATCTTCACAGGTCTTGTACAGGGTCGTCTTGCAAAACAGATTAAAGAAGTTTGTCTTCTTGAACAGACTTTCGTTCGTTCAGATCTTTTTGACGGTTCTGTTGACGGTTATGTAAATTCAGTTGCTAAGGCTCTCGGTGCTGACATTAAGCTTACAAGCTTTGTTCGTTTCGAAAAGGGCGAAGGCATTGAAAAGAAAGAAGAAAACTTTGCTGCAGAAATCGCAAGCATGATGTAATTTCTTATAATAAGTCCATTAAAGCGTACAGTTTGTGCTGTGCGCTTTATTTTTTTACTTGTAAAATGGACTGTGTTAATGTAAAATTATATTATCAACAATCATTTCATATATATTTTAATGGTGATTGTTATGAAAAATTTTTTATGTGTTTTCTTATCTGTTATAACCATTTTATTAAGTCTCGTTTTTTGTAAAATTCAACATTCTTCTTCAAATAATATTAACGATAATAAATTTCCTCTTATTATTATTGATGCCGGTCACGGTGGAGAAGACGGTGGTGCAGTTGCAAGTGACGGTACATTGGAGAAAGATTTAAATTTAGAAATCTCTTTAAAATTAAATGATGTATTGTCAATATTAGGGTATAAAACAAAATTAATCCGTGATTCCGACACAGATTTACATACTTCAGGTAATACTATTCGTGAAAGAAAAGTATCTGATATTCATAACAGATTTGAAATTATGAATAACGGTGGTAATTGTTTATATGTAAGCATCCACCAGAATAAATTTAATGAAGAATATGTTAATGGTGCTCAAATTTTCTATTCACCAAATGATAGTGAAAGCAAGGAATTAGCACATTTAATACAAAAATCAATTTCAGGTCAATTACAAAAGGACAACAATAGAATTATCAAAAAGTCAGGAACAGACATTTTTCTGTTATATAATGCAACAAAACCTACTGTTATGGTGGAATGTGGTTTTATTTCAAATGCATCTGACCTTAATAATCTTAAAAATTCAAATTATCAGAATGAAATGGCACTTTCAATTGCTATGGGAATTATAAACTATAATATTTCGGAGGATAAAAATGGCTCAGAAATCTAAAACAGTATATATTTGCAGTGAATGTGGATTTGAAACACCGCGTTGGCTTGGTCAATGTCCGGGTTGCAATGAATGGAACACATTAAATGAAGAAATTAAGTCGATAACTAAAGAAAAAACTCTTTCTAAAAGTCTTGTTGGTTCTAATCGTGGAAAAGCATCTCCTTTAACAGAAATTACAGCAGATACAGGACATAGATATAATACAGGACTAAAAGAATTAAACAGAGTTCTCGGTGGAGGACTCGTAAAAGGTTCAGTTGTTCTTTTAAGTGGTGACCCCGGTATTGGTAAATCTACGATTCTTTTGCAAATTTGTGAGTGCTTAGGTAACGGTCTTAAAATACTGTATGTTTCAGGTGAAGAATCTGCGCACCAGATAAAATTACGAGCAACACGACTTGGTGTATCAACATCAAATTTGCTTATTCTTTGTGAAACTGATGCGCAATATATCTGTGAATATATTCACTCAGAAAAACCTGACCTTGTTATTATTGACTCCATTCAGACTATGGAAATAAGCGAACTTAATTCATCTCCGGGAAGTGTAACTCAGGTTCGTGAATCAACAAATTTTTTTACAAGAACAGCAAAAATTTCAAATATACCCATTTTTCTTGTTGGTCATGTTAATAAAGACGGTAACATTGCAGGACCAAAAGTTCTTGAACATATAGTTGACTGTGTTTTATATTTTGAAGGTGACAGAAATACATCATATAGAATTTTAAGAGCAGTTAAAAATCGTTATGGCTCAACAAATGAAATCGGTGTTTTTGAAATGCTTGATAATGGCCTTGTAGAGGTGGAAAACCCTTCTTTAATGCTCATTTCAGGTAAACCGCAAAATGTATCCGGTACGTGTGTAGCTTGTCTTATGGAGGGGTCTAGACCGATTCTTGCAGAAGTACAGAGTCTTGTTACACCAAGTGGTTTCGGAAACCCACGAAGGATGGCTACAGGTATTGATTACAGCAGAATGGCAATGCTTATTGCTGTACTTGAAAAACGATGTGGATATTTCCTTGGAAATATGGATTGTTATGCAAATGTCATTGGTGGTCTTCATATTAACGAAACTGCAGCAGATTTGTCAATTGCATTAGCTATTGTATCGAGTCTTAAAGATGTTGTTGTGCCTGAAAAGACACTTGCATTCGGTGAAATCGGTTTAGCAGGGGAGATACGTTCTGTAAATTCTTGTGAACAAAGAATTAAAGAGGCGTCAAAACTTGGTTTTGAAAAATGTGTTATTCCATATCATAACTATACAAAATTACCAAAATACTTATTTAATGAAATCGAGATTGTTCCTGCAAAAAATATCAGACAAGCATTTGAGGCGATTATGAGTTGAATGAGCGATTTTTAAAAAATTCGAATATTCCTTTAAATAAGGTTACAACAGTTTTTGCTGATGTTGACGATAATGCCCTTGAAACGCTTTTTGAGGAACTTTCAGTAAAAGTTGTTAATGTTACTGAAAATAAGTTTTTAGACACTCCTGTGAGCAAGCATGCTGATATTTTAGCAAATTATGTTGGGAAATCTACTTTTTTAGTTGATAAAAACCAAATTGAACTTTGTAATTTTATTAAATATAATGACGGGAAATCTGTAATTATTGATAATATTAAATCCCCATATCCAAATGACTGCTTGTTGAATTTTGCAGATATTGGTGATTATATAATCTGTAACAAAGCTATTTTGACAAAAGAAATTGTTGAACTATTACCGAATAAACAGATTATTGATGTAAAACAAGGATATTCAAAGTGTTCTGTTTGTATTTGTAAAAGAAATACCATCATAACTGACGATATTTCAATATATAACACTGTTTTACAATATGATAATATTAAATCATTACTTGTAGAAAAGGGTAGTGTACGAATCAATAAATACGATTATGGCTTTATCGGTGGCTGTTGTGGACTTATTGATAAAGATGTTTTATTATTTAATGGTGATTTATCAACTCATTCAGACTTTGACAAAATTAAAAATTTCCTGTATGATAATGAAGTTAATTATGTTGATATTAAGGGAAAACCTTTGACAGATATAGGAAGTATAATTCCGATTATGGAAAATGAGGATGATTAAAATGAAAAAAGGTTATTTTATAGCATATTTAGGTGCAATAACAACAATGGGACTTGTTTTATCGAAAGCTAACAAAATGACAAAAAAATATGGTCAACCTTTAAAACCTAAAAAGAAGCCATCTCCTGAAAAACTTGCTCAAACAGCAGAAAAAGGTATTGATTTTGTAGCTAAAAAGATAGCAAAATAGTATTATTTTCAGGCATCTCCTTTGTTGTGGAGGTGCCATATTATTTGGTGATATTTATGAACAAAGTAATTGTAATAGGTTGTCCCGGTTCGGGTAAAACAACTTTTGCAGAAAAATTGAATAAATGTACAGGATTACCATTATATTATCTCGATGCTATATGGCATAAGCCTGACAAAACACACATACCAAGAGAAGAATTTGACAAGAGAATAATAGAAATATTTAATGAAGATAAATGGATCATTGATGGTAACTATAAAAGAACAATTGAATTAAGAATACAGGAATGCGACACTGTTTTTCTCTTTGATTTACCTACAGAAGTATGTCTCCAAGGTGCTGCCGAAAGAGTCGGCAAGGGTAGATATGAAATGCCTTGGATAGAAACAGAATTTGACCCTGAATTCAAAAAATTCATTGAAGATTTCCCAAAAGACACATTACCTTATATTTATGAATTACTTGAAAAATATAAAACAGAAAAACAAATTATAATTTTTAAATCAAGAGAAGAAGCTGACGAATTTATTAAAGGACATATTAGCATAAACTTGATAAATTATATTGAAAACAACATTTTTCCTGAATATTCTAAAAATGAAAAAGGTCATGGAATTGAGCATATTGAATATGTAATTGACCGTTGTATGAGATTTTCAAAACAATTTGATAATATTAACCTGGATATGCTTTATACAATCGCTGCATTTCATGATATTGGTCATCATATCGATAAAAATAATCACGAAATATTATCTGCAAAAATATTCTATGAAAATAAAGACATGAATAAATTCTTTAATAAAGAGCAAAGAATAATAATAAAAGAGGGGATAGAAGACCACAGAGCTTCCTCCGGAAATATTCCTCGTAGTGATTATGGTAAAATAATTTCTTCTGCGGACCGTTCAACTGATGTAAATGAATTTTTAATAAGAACGCATCTTTATACTATGAAACATCAACCAAACCTGACACCTGATAAAATTGTTGAACGAGCTTATAATCATACAAAAGAAAAATATGGCGAATCAGGTTATGCGAAAAATTATGTTGTTGATGTAGAATACAATAATTTTAAAAATCAGATTAATGATTTGCTATACGATAAAGAAAAATTTAAACAATACTATTTACAATTGAATAATCTGTAATTATATATTCCATAGGCTTATGATTTATCAGATGCTTATGGAATTTTTTTATTAAAATATCAGGGGAAAAGGCATGTTGAAAACTTTCACGGATTGTTGACATTGTTGAAAACTTATGATATAATTATACAAAATAAATATTTTGTATCAAATAGGGGACAAAAAATTATACAAAATATGGGAAATATCATATTTTTACTGAAAAAGACAGAATTTAATAATCATAATTGATAAAATTATTTATATATAATAAATGCATTAATGTGAATTTTCTTAACAAAAATTTTTATTTGCAATACCATTTATTTTTATATTGTAATTACATATTGTTTTATTTTATAATTTAAGCTAATGCAAATTTGTTTACTATTAAAATAATTATCCGATAATTTTATTTCAAACATACTAAGTATCGTTTTTAAAATTTTTATCAGATTGTATTATTATGAAATCTTCTTATTATTAGCTTTTATTATTATAATTTTTTAATATAGTTAAATTAATTTCATATGAAACAATTATTATGTATTCATTTATTTATAATTGGATTATCAAATAATTAACACCAAATTGTTAAACATATATATATTTTGTACCACTATTCCATTAATATAATTAAATTTATTAACTTCAGACAGTATTAATATACTCTAACATATAATTAATTTTAAGTTTATATATTAAACAAATATTGTTTCGTGAAACAGTTTCACAGGAGGTAGTATGAAAAGAATTAATTTTGCAGGATTACCAATTATTATTAAAGATTTTTTGGTATATCTTGATGTAATAAAAAACAAATCAACATTAACTATTGAAGAATACAGCTCTGATTTACGTCTTTTCTTTAAATTCCTTAAATATTACAGAGGATTAGTCCCCTCCTCAATTGAGTTTGATGAAATTGACATATTAGATATTAACGAAGAATTTGTAAGAAGTATTACTTTAAATGATGCATATGCTTTCCTCTCCTATTGTAAAAATGAAAGAGAAAACCAGGAAGCTGCCAGAGCAAGAAAAGTTTCTTGTTTGCGTACATTTTTTAAATATCTTGATAAACAAAAAAATATTATTGATACTAACCCTATGGAAGTTCTGGATTCTCCAAGGTTAAAAAAATCTCTCCCCAAGTATCTGACACTTGAAGAGAGTATTAAACTATTGAAATCTGTTGATGGTAAACATAAAGAAAGAGATTATTGTATTCTTGTATTTTTCCTTAATTGTGGACTTCGATTATCTGAACTTGTAAGTCTTAATTACAATGATATCCGTGATGACCACACCTTAAGAGTAACCGGTAAAGGTAACAAAGAAAGAACAATATATCTTAACAATGCTTGTCTTGATGCATATGCACAGTATATGGCTGTAAGACCTGTTGATGGAGTTGCAGCAACAGATAGAAATGCACTGTTTTTAAGTGGCAGAAATAAGAGAATCAGTCCAAAAACAGTACAACATATAGTCTATGATTGTCTTGAAAAATGCGGATTGGAAGGTTATTCAGTTCATAAATTAAGACATACAGCAGCTACTTTAATGTATCAACATGGCAATGTTGATGTACTTATATTAAAAGATATTCTTGGACATGAGAATTTGGGTACAACTGAAATTTATACACATATCGTTGACGAACAACTAAAGAAAGCATCAGAGTCCAATCCGCTTTCTAATATAAAAATAGACCCAACTAATAAAGATTAAACTTATTAGCTAATGTAACTATTAAAAAAGAATTAACAGCGATTCCTGATAGATTTATTCCAAACAAAACTGCATATCGTAAAACATACAGCCTGATTGAAATATTATCGGCTGTATTTCTTTTTGTTAAAGTATTTAATATGAATTTGCTCATATATACACTTTCGTTTGCGGCATATATTAATGATGTTGTTGTAACAACAAATAGTGGATATAATAAAACTAGTGAGAATAAAATACCTTTTAAATCATATTCACAATACATATATGAGCTTAAATATCCGATAAACGAATTCTTTATTATCAACGGAATAATTGTTAATGGTGTTCCGACAATACTTGTTCCAAAGAAAAACATAATTAAGAAAAAGATAATATCATTTTTAATGTATTCAAAAAAAACTTCAAGATATGTACCGCCTACAATCTTATCAATGAAGTTTTTACATATTAACGTTATGTTATCATTGAACTCCGTTTTAAAAATAATACAACCCAAAAGAATTGATAAAATTGCTATTATTAAATACACGAATTTTATTATATCTGTATTTATAATGTCAACTGTTTTTTTTGGAATATCAATTTTTGCTTTGTGCATTTTCCTTAAACTTATAACTTTTGTCATATAATCATTCCTTTAAATTATTTTCTTCTTTTCATATTTGAGCTTACAATACCACCAAAAACACATAACAAAATAATTAGACAAATTATAATTAATGATGAAGCAGATAAATTACCGTTTGATGCAAGTAACATAACTGAAAAAATAACTACTGAAAATGGTAATGAACAAATCAAGCCTGAAAATAATCCTTTACAATTCAATAGTTTACTTGCAGTAAATCCACAGGTAAAAGCGCCTGATAAAACAGATATAATAAAGTATAAACTAATGGACTTTGATATTTCAGGAGATTTGGATAATATATACGAAAAGAAAATAGATAAAAGTATAGAAATGAAAACACCAATCAGACACGGAATTAATATACCAAGTACAGTTTTAATTGGTGCACTAAGCTCCATATGTCTTTTTGCTCTCTTTTTATTCATAAAAAAATCCCTCACATTCATTTAAGAATATGAGGGAAACATTATTTTTATGATAATTATTCAGCGTCTTTATCGTCTTTCTTTGACTTCTTTGCTTTCTTTTCCTGCATAGCAGCCTTTGCAGCTTCACGCTCAGCCTGAACTTTTTCGTTAGCAGTATGGTTTGTCTGAATAGCATATTTCTTGAACTTGATTTTAACTCTATCAGAACCTGTTTCAATAACAATAGAATCATCTTTTACTGAAACAACCTTACCACAAATACCACCGATTGTTGTGATTTCATCACCAATCTGAGTATTTTCACGGATTTCCTGTTCCATTTTCTGCTGTTTTTTCTGTGGTCTGATTGTAAAGAAATACATAGCAGCAAAAAGAGCAACCATCATAATAATCATTGACATTGAGCCACCCTGTGCACCTTCAGCACCCTCAGCACCAGCAGCTGTTGTCATAGCAAATGTTAAAAATTCACTCATTTTAATTTCCTCCAAAAGTTTAAAATAATAATAACTTTTTAATTATACATAAAATTTATTATTTTTGCAAGATATTTTACAAATTTTAACAATTTATATTCTTGTATCTAATCTATCAACATATTTATTATAAAATTCATCAAATGAATCATTATCTAATGCATCTCTGATTTTTTGCATTAAATTATTATAAAAATATAAATTATGCATTACACAAAGTCTCATTGCTAACATTTCCTGAGCTTTAAAAAGATGTCTTATATAAGCACGCGAATGTCTTTGACAAGTTGGACAATTACACTGAGGGTCGATTGGTAATTCATCTTTTTCATATTTTTTATTATTAATATTAATAATACCGGCATCAGTAAAAAGATGACCATGACGAGCATTTCTGCTTGGCATAACACAATCAAAAAGGTCAACTCCCCTTTTAACTGCTTCAAGAATATTTCCGGGTGTACCAACACCCATAAGATATCTTATTTTGTCAGCCGGCATATGTAGCTCAACAGCAGAAATAATTCGATACATATCCTCTTTTGGTTCACCAACAGCAAGTCCTCCAATTGCATATCCATCAAGGTCAAGTTTAGCAATTTCTTTCATATGTTCTACTCGTAAATCATCGAAAGTACAACCTTGATTGATACCAAAAAGCAACTGATTTTTATTAATTGTATCAGGTAATGAGTTTAATCTTTCCATCTCTGCTTTACAACGAATAAGCCATCTTGTTGTTCTTTCACAAGACTGTTTTGAATATTCATATTTTGCAGGATTTTCAACACATTCATCAAATGCCATTGCTATTGTCGAACCAAGATTTGATTGAATCTGCATACTTTCTTCAGGTCCCATAAAAATTTTATGACCATCAATATGTGAAGAAAAATACACACCTTCTTCCTTGATTTTTCTCAGTGCTGAAAGAGAAAAAACCTGAAATCCTCCGCTATCAGTAAGTATAGGACCATTCCAACCGGTAAATTTATGAAGACCACCCATTTCTTTCACAAGTGTGTCTGTCGGTCTTAAATGAAGATGATAAGTGTTACATAACTGAACCTGACAATCAATTTCTTTTAAGTCGTAAGCAGAAACTCCACCCTTGATCGCACCTTGTGTAGCAACATTCATAAAAGCAGGTGTCTGAACGGTTCCGTGAACAGTAACAAACTCGCCTCTACGGGCATTACCATTTTTCTTTATAAGCTTATACATAATATCTCCTTAATAAATTAACATACAATCTCCAAAACTGAAAAATCTATACTTTTCAGCAACTGCAGTTTCATATGCTTTTAAAACTTCTTCTCTGTTATATAATGCAGATACAAGCATTATAAGTGTGCTTTCCGGTAAATGAAAATTCGTTAACAGTGCATCTATACACTTGAATTTATATCCCGGATAAATAAAAATACTTGTCCAGTCATCGAATTCTTTCATTTCACCCTGACTTTGCATAACACTTTCAAGAGTACGACAGCATGTTGTTCCTACACCAATAACTCTGCCACCATTCTTTTTTGTTTTATTAATTAAATCGGCAGTTTCTTTTGGAATATGATAATGTTCTGAATGCATTTCGTGGTCTTCAATATTATCTGCCTTAACAGGTCTGAATGTACCAATTCCTACATGCAATGTGACATAGCCAATTTTAATGCCTTTTTCCTGAATTTTGGTCATTATTTCATCAGTAAAATGTAAACCTGCTGTTGGTGCAGCGGCTGACCCTAATTCTTTAGAATATACTGTCTGATAGCGTTCTTTATCTTCTAATTTTTCAGTAATATAATGAGGTAACGGCATTTCACCAACTTTATCCAGTACTTCATAAATATTAGTTGCATCGTAACTGAATTTCGCAATACGATTACCATTGTCAAGAACTTCTTCTATTTTACAAGAAAGAATACCATCGCTAAATGTGAATTCTGTATCTACTTTTGCTCTTTTGCCAGGACCAGTAATGGTTTCCCATCGGTCATTACCAAGATTATTTAAAAGTAAAAATTCAACAACTGCTCCTGTATCTTTTTTTATACCGTAAATTCGAGCAGGAAGAACACGCGTGTTATTTAAAATTAAACAGTCACCCGGCTTTAAATAATCAATAAAATCGTAAAAATGTTTATGTTCAATTGTATTGTCGTTTCTTGATAAAACCATCATTCTTGAACGGTCACGTGGCTCAATTGGGGTCTGAGCAATCAATTCTTTGGGCAAATCGTAGTAAAAATCAGATTTTTTCATAGGGTTTCTCCGTAAAAATATAGAAATTATTAAAAATGTTTGACACAAAGGCTCTATAATGGTATTATATAAGAGCGATTGAGGTGCAATAAAAATAAGTATTGTTTTTGAAACTCCCAAGAGTTTTTGAGAAAGCGTGAAAGGGTTTATTGCCGAAGAAAAACAGGGCTTGGGAAATGTTTTTTCTGGTTGTATTATTAACAGTAATGCAACTGTCATCATTACTTTGATGGAGTGCTTTCGTATTATGACATTAGTCAGAAATACTTTGTATTTTTAATCAGTAATGATGGCTTTATCATTACTGATTTTTTATAACAAATGATATATTATCATTTTTTGGAGGTAATTTCAAGTGAAAAAGTATAATGTTGGTGTAATTGGTGCAACAGGTATGGTTGGTCAGCGTTTTATGACGCTTTTAGATAACCATCCTTGGTTTGACGTTAAAGTTTTAGCAGCTAGTCCTCGTTCAGCTGGTAAGAAGTATTCTGAAGCTGTTGGTGCTAAATGGTGTATGGATGTAGAGATTCCAGAAACAATGAAAGATATTGTTGTTATGGATGCTACAGCAGATATTGAAAAAATTGCTTCACAGGTTGATTTTGTATTCTGTGCTGTTGACATGAAGAAAGATGAAATCAAAGCATTGGAAGAAGCTTATGCAAAGGCAGAATGCCCTGTTATTTCAAATAACAGTGCTCACAGACATACTCCTGATGTTCCAATGATTGTTCCTGAACTTAATGCAGAACACGCAGAAATCATTCCTGCACAGAGAAAAAGACTTGGTACAAAGCGTGGTTTTATTGCAGTTAAATCAAACTGTTCTCTTCAGAGCTATGTTCCTGCACTCTTCCCTCTTTCAAAGTTTGGTATTAAAGATGTTCTCGTTTGTACATATCAGGCAATTTCTGGTGCCGGTAAAACATTTGATACATGGCCAGACATGGTTGACAATGTAATTCCTTATATCGGTGGCGAAGAAGAAAAGAGTGAAAAAGAACCTCTTAAAATCTGGGGTAAGGTTCAGGGTGACGAAATCGTTCCTGCAACATCCCCTAACTTTACAGCACAGTGTATCCGTGTTCCTGTTTCAAATGGTCATATGGGTGCTGTTTTCGTAAGATTTGAGAATAAACCAACAAAAGAAGAAATATTAAATATATGGAAAGAATTTGCAGGTCGTGCTCAGGAATTAGAACTTCCACACGCTCCAAAGCAATTCCTTAACTATTTCGAAGAAGATAATATGCCACAGACAAAAATTCATCGTGACCTTGAAGGCGGTATGGCAATTTCAGTTGGTCGTCTTCGTGAAGATACACAGTATGATTACAAATTTGTTTGTCTTTCACACAACACACTTCGTGGTGCTGCAGGCGGTGCTGTTCTTATGGCAGAGCTTCTTTGTGCAGAAGGTTATATGGACTAATTTCCAATAAGGAGAATTTATTATGAGTAACAATCCTATTTTTACAGGCTGCGGTGTTGCTATTGTAACACCATTCAATGATGATTTAAGTGTTAACTATAAATCACTTGAAAATCTTTTGGAATTTCACATTGCTAACGGAACAGATTCAGTTGTAATTTGTGGTACTACAGGTGAAAGTGCAACTCTTACTCCAAAAGAACATTCAGATGTAATCAAATTCACTTGTGATGTTGTTAATCACAGAATTCCTGTTATCGCAGGTACAGGTAGTAACGAAACAGCATATGCTATTGAACTTTCAAATGATGCTGAAAAAGCAGGTGCTGATGCAATGCTCGTAGTTACACCTTATTACAACAAGTGCTCACAGCGTGGTCTTGTAAAGCATTACGAAGCAATTGCAGATAACACATCAAAACCAATTATTATATATAATGTTCCAAGCAGAACTGGTGTTAATGTTCTTCCATCAACATATGCAGAGCTTTGTGAACATAAGAATATTATTGCTACAAAAGAAGCAAGCGGTAACATTTCACAGATTGCTGAAACAATAGCACTTTGTGGTGATAAACTTGATGTATATTCTGGTAACGATGACCAGATTGTACCTTTGATGTCACTTGGCGGTAAAGGTGTTATTTCTGTTCTTTCAAATATCTGTCCAAAACTTGCACACGATATTCCTTCTCTTTATCTTGAAGGCAAGGTTAAGGAAAGTGCTGAACTTCAGCTCAAATACCTCGACCTCATCAATGCAATGTTTATGGATGTTAATCCAATTCCTGTTAAAGTTGCTATGAGAATGATGGGCTTCGATGTTGGTCCTCTTCGTATGCCACTTTGCGAAATGGAAGATGCAAAAACAGCTAAGCTTGAATCAATACTTAAGAAGTATAATTTAATCTAATTATTTACTGGACGTGAAAAAATGACAAGGATTATTTTAAGTGGTGCACTTGGTAAAATGGGTAAAGCAATTACTACTTGTGTATCAAACAGAAATGATTGCGAAATCGTTGCAGGTGTTGATATTTCTAATGAAGAGTCTTCTTTCCCTATTTTCAAGTCATTTAATGAAATTAATATTGATGCTGATGTGATTATTGACTTTTCACATCCATCTGTACTTAATGATTTACTTACATTTGCAAAAGAGAATAAAGTTCCTGCAGTTATTGCAACAACAGGACTTAATGAGGAACAAATTGAATCAATCAAAGTTGCATCAAACGATGTTCCCCTTTTCTTTTCAGCAAATATGTCAATTGGTGTTAGCCTTGTATCTGAACTTGCTAAAAAAGCTGCAAAGGTACTTCAGGGAAGCTTTGATATTGAAATTGTTGAAGCACATCATAATCAAAAAATTGATGCACCAAGCGGAACAGCATTAATGCTTGCTGATTCTATTTCAGAAGCACTCCAAGAGAAACCAATTTACGAGTTTGACCGTCATTCAAAGAGAATGAAACGAACAAAGAATGAAATTGGTATTCATGCTGTTCGTGGTGGTACAATTGTTGGTGAACACGAAATAATCTTTGCTGGTCCTGATGAAGTAATTAAGATTTCTCATTCAGCATATTCAAAGCAGTTGTTTGCTAACGGCTCAGTTAATGCAGGTTTGTTCCTTGTTGGTAAAGAACCGGGATTTTACTCAATGAAAGATTTAGTTAATTCATAAAATCAGATATTATGTTATTTCATGACATATAAATAAAATTAAGGCTTACTGAAACTAATCAGTAAGCCTTTACTTGTATGTGTTGTAATTAAGCTAAAACTGCCTTGTAGAAGACTTTTTTACCTTTCTTGATGATTACATATCCTTTTTCAAAATCAGCCTTTGTAAGTGCTTTAAATGGCTCTGTAACCTTTTCATCGTCAACAGATACGCCACCCTGTTCAATAAGACGACGGCACTCACCTTTTGACTTTGCAATACCTGCTTTAATCATAATATCAGCAACGAGCACGCTATCGTCGTTAAAATCGTCTGCAGTAAGTTCTACTGTTGGCATATTCTCTGTATTACCCTTGCCTGAGAAAAGTGCTCTTGCGCCTTCTTGAGCCTTATTAGCTTCTTCTTCACCGTGAACAAGCTTTGTAAGCTCGAATGCAAGAATTTCTTTAGCTGTATTTAATTGGCTACCTTCCCATGAATCCATCTTTTCGATTTCTTCCATCGGTAAGAATGTAAGCATTCTGATACACTTGAGAACATCAGCATCATCAACATTTCTCCAATACTGATAAAAATCGAATGGTGATGTCTTTTCAGGGTCAAGCCAAACAGCACCTGACTGTGTTTTACCCATCTTCTTACCTTCTGAATTAAGAAGAAGTGTGATTGTCATAGCATGTGCATCTTTGCCGAGCTTTCTACGGATAAGCTCAGTACCACCGAGCATATTGCTCCACTGGTCGTCGCCACCGAACTGCATATTACAGCCGTATTTCTGGAATAATTCATAGAAGTCGTAGCTCTGCATAATCATATAGTTGAATTCAAGGAATGAAAGACCCTTTTCCATTCTCTGCTTATAGCATTCAGCAGAAAGCATTCTGTTAACGCTGAAGCAAGCACCAACTTCACGAAGTACCTCAATGTAATTAAGGTCAAGAAGCCAGTCAGCATTATTAACCATAAGAGCTTTTCCTTCAGAAAAGTCAATAAAACGGCTCATCTGCTTTTTAAAGCAATCGCAGTTATGCTGAATTGTTTCCTTTGTCATCATCTGACGCATATCACTTCTGCCTGATGGGTCACCAATCATAGCAGTACCGCCACCGATAAGAGCAATTGGTTTGTTACCAGCCATCTGTAATCTCTTCATAAGGCAAAGTGCCATAAAGTGACCAACGTGCAAGCTATCTGCAGTAGGGTCAAAACCAATATAGAAAACAGCCTTACCTTCATTAACAAGATTTTTGATTTCTTCTTCATTTGTTACCTGGGCAATAAGGCCACGAGCAACGAGTTCTTCATAAACTTTCATAATTACCTCCAAAAAAATAAAAGTCCCCTGCTATATGCAGAGGACGAAAAAATCCGTGTTACCACCTCAGTTTACTGTTACCTCACGGTAAACAGCCTTAACGAGTAACTGACATTACTCCGTACTATAACGGGTACAACCGGCACTCCCTACTACAAAATTCAAAAGTGCGACTCCACGATGTATTTCACAAGCATTACGTATGTTCTTTCACCAACCGAACACTCTCTGTAACTGTAAAAATCTTATTACTTCTTCGCTTCAAAGTCATTGAGAATATTATACACAATTAAAAATAATTGTCAATATTTTTTAGCATTTTCAATCATTTCAGCAGCAGCATCAAGTGATGACTGACTGTTTTCAATTCCACCAATAATTCTTGCTAATTCAGTGATTCTACCATTATCATTTAAAGATTCAACTTTTGTGTATGTTTTATTATCACTTTCTGATTTTGAAATTAAAAAATGATTGTCTGCAAAACACGCTATTTGTGCCAAGTGTGTTACACAAAGAACTTGTCTGTTTTTAGATACTTCTTTAAGCTTTATGCCTATTTTTTGTGCTGCACGACCACTGACACCTGTATCGACTTCATCAAAAATCAATGTCTGAATATTATCTTTAGATGCTAAAACATTTTTTATCGCAAGCATAATTCGTGATAATTCACCACCGGATGCAATCTTAGAAAGCGGTTTTGGCTCTTCACCTGCATTAGCAGAAATGAGAAAATAGATTTCATCAGCACCTGTTTCGTTATAATCCTTTTGATTTTGTACCACTTTAAAGGTAATTGATGTCATATCAAGAAATGATAATTCTTCAGTAATTTCTTTTATAAATAATTCGCTATATTTTTTACGATTTTTTGATAACTCTTCACTTTTCTCCTCGAGATAGATAAGCTTATCCTTAAGCTCTTTTTCAAGTTCATCTTTTTTCTTATCAAAAAACGTAATGTTATTCAACTCAACCTGTGCATTTTTTAGATATTCTAAAATTTCTTCTTCAGTTGAGCCATATTTTTTTGATAACTTAAATAATACATTTAATCTATCTTCGATAATATCAAGTTCAGACGGGTCAATTTCAAAATTATAAATGAAGTCTTTTAATTCACTTGTAAAATCATAAATGTTATATGACATATCAGCAACAGAATCTGAAATTTTTGCTAATGATTCATCATATACAGATGCTTTTATAAGTGATGAAGATGCGGTATTGAGCATTTCATTAACGCCATTAAAATTGTCATTTCCTTCAAAAATTTCAACAGCATTATTGACTAAGTTTAATAGTTGTTCTGCGTTTTGAAGAACTTTTTTTCGTTTTTCAAGTTCTTCCCACTCACCTATTTTAATATCGGCATCAATAATTTCATTTATCTGATATGTAAGCAAATCTATCTTTCTTGCTTTTTCACTTTCATTTACAATTAAACTATTTAATTGTTTTTTTGTTTCACAATAATCATTATATGCAGATAAATATTTATCCTTTATTGACTTGTTTTCAGCATAATTATCGATATATGTATAATGAAGCTCTTCATTTAACAAATTATGATTATCAAGTTGACCATGAACATTAACAAGAGCTTCTCCGATTTTTTTTAACATTGAAACAGAAACTGTTGTTCCATTTACTTTACATACATTTTTCCCATCAAGCGATATTCTTCTTGAAATTAATAATGAATTATCTTCATCACAAGAAATACCCATATCATTAATAACACTAATTACATTGTTGTTTACATCTTCAAAAAATGCAGTAACCTCAGCATTGCTACTACCTGTTCGAATAAGCTCACGGGATGTTCTTTCACCGAGAATAGCATTAATAGCGTCAATAATAATTGATTTACCTGCACCCGTTTCACCTGTTAAAACATTTAAGCCGTTGTTAAAATCAACAACAGCTTCTTTGATAATTGCAATATTAGAAATTTTAAGATTAGAAATCATAAAAACTATCCTTTAAGTAACATATTAATAGTGTTAATTATGTTCGACGTTGCATCAACATCTTTACAGGCAACAAAAATTGTATCATCACCTGCTATTGTTCCTACCAAACCGTTAAGATTCATACTATCAAGCGCAATACATGCAGCGTTTGCCGTGCCTGAATAACATTTAACAACAATAATATTCATAGCTGCATCAGCAGAAATTGCAGAGCGTTTGAAAATCATTTTATAATTATCATCATTATCAATTTTTTCGCTTACAGCATATCTGATATCATTTTTCCCAAAATGTTCTTTTATTATCTTTAACTCCTTGATATCACGGGATATAGTTGCTTGTGTAACATTATATCCACTTTCAAGTAACATTTTAATGATATCTTCCTGACGAGATACATTATTGTTTTTTATATAGTTAAGAATTAGTTCATGTCTTTTCTTTTTCATCGTATTTTTCCTTTATGTTAACTTTTGATTAAGAATATCAAAAAATTCATCAGATTTAATTCTTATAAACTCTGCATAATAATCTGATTGTCTTATTATAATTTCAAAATTATCGTCTAATTCAAGAGATTTATCACCGTCTGTTGAAAGACATATCTTTTGCGAATTTTTTGAAGATTTTACTGTTATAACAGATTTTTCATTAAATACAAAAGTTCTGTTCAATGGTGAGTGAGCACAAATTGGCGTAAGTGTAATACATTTTAAATCGGGGTCAATAACCGGACCACCTGCAGACCAAGCATAAGCAGTTGAACCTGTTGGTGTGGAAATTACAACTCCATCACCACGATAACTGTTAATCTTTCTGTCACAACAGTACAAATCAAGGTCAATAAGTTTAATTTCACCATAACGAGCAATGACAACATCGTTAAGACAATATCCTAAAAGCTTTTCACCGGAATTATCTTTTAAAACGACCTCCAACATCATTCGTCTGTCTTTCGAATAATCGCCCGAAATAAGCTTTTCAAGTAAATTAAGTTCATTTCCTTCCAAACCTGCTAAAAAAGCCAAATTACCTGCATTAACGCAAAGAACAGACTTTTTATGAACCGCAGCATCTTTTGCAGCGTGAATAAATGAACCATCTCCACCTATTACAAGAATGAGGTCTGTATTTTTGTAAATATTATCAATGATTTTATTATCATCAATTTCTACGGGAAATGCTTTGTAGTCTTTACTATCAAAATAATATTCGATTTCGTATTTTTCAAGATATGAAATTGTATTATTAAATACTTCGAGAGTTTTTTCTCTTGTAAAATTTGGTACAATACCTATTTTCATTCTTATTCACCACTCAATTCAGAATGAGATTTATTAACAACATTATTTATATCTTCAACTTCCACATTTAATGTTTTATTAGATGATTTTGATAAAAATACAAGATATTCAATATTTCCCTCAGGACCTCTAATCGGAGAAAAATCAAGATTAAGAACGGAGAAACCTGTTTCAAATGCAAAATCAACAATTCCATGAATTACTTCTCTATGAGTGTTTTCATCTCTGACAACACCTTTTTTACCAACTTTTTCTCGACCTGCTTCAAACTGTGGTTTAATAAGAGCAACTGTTTGACCATCTTGTTTTAAGAAATCAAATAAAACAGGTAAAATCTTTTTTAAAGAGATAAATGATACATCGATACTTGCGAAATCAATTTCTTCAGTTACAATTTCTTTTGTGAGATATCTGAAATTAGTACGCTCAAGATTAACTACTCTTTCATCAGTGCGTAATTTCCAAGCAAGCTGACCGTATCCAACATCAATTGAATAAACTTTATCAGCACCACACTGAAGCATACAATCTGTAAATCCTCCCGTTGAAGCACCGATATCCATACAAATACAATGATCAAGAGAAATATTAAATGATTTCATTGCCTTTTCAAGCTTGTAGCCACCACGACTGACAAAAGGCATTTTCTTACCGATAAATTCTACAATATCTTTTTCTTTTACTGCATACCCTGATTTAGTTTCCTTTTGTCCGTTTACATATATTTCACCTGCCATAATTATAGCAGAAGCTTTAGAACGGGTTTCTGCAAAACCTAATTCAACTACGACAGTATCAAGTCTCTTTTTTTCAGCCATTACATTTCTCCAAAATATTTTTTTTAATATTTTCAGTATCAAATTTATATTTTTTAAGTAAAGAATCAACGGATGCATGAGGAATAAATTCATCAGGAACTGCAATATGATAATATTTTTTATTATAGGAGTTTTCTAATAATAAATCAGCAAATGATTCACCAACGCTTCCTGATTTAATTGTTTCTTCATAAAAGAAGATATATGAATAATTCAAAGCAATATTTATAACTTCCTTATTAATCGGTTTAATTTTATTTAACACTAATAAAGAAACATTAACGCCTTTTTCTTTTAATTCATTTATTGCATTCATTACAGTAACAGATATTCTGCCATATGAAATTACAAGTATATTATTGTCGTTTTCAAAATAATCAAAATCGTTTTCTGTTATATTGAAATTCTTCGGCAAAACACCTTCACAACCACGAGGGTATCTTATTGCAGTAAGATTATCTGAATTATATACAACATTTTTCAAGTCAGATTTTAATATATCATAAGTAAACGGAGAATAAACAGTAATATCAGGAATGCTGTTAAGATATGAAACATCAAGCATACCCTGATGTGTAACACCATCATCACCGACAAATCCTGCTCTGTCCACACCGATAATTAATTTCTGCTTTTGTAATGTTCCGTCATGAACAAGTTGGTCATATGCTCTCTGTAAAAAAGTAGAATAAACAGGAAAAACAGGAATCATGCCACCCTTGGAAAGTCCTGATGCAAATGTGACAGCATGCTGTTCTGCAATACCAACATCATAAAATCTATCCCTATATTTCTCAGAAAATTCTTTAAGTCCTGTTCCCAATGACATTGCTGCTGTAATAGCACAAATTCGGTTATCATTTTCTGCAAGTTCACATAATGCTTTACCAAATTCTTCAGAAAAATTAGTTGAATTACTATTACATTCGCCATTTTCAATGTCAAACTTTGAAACACCATGAAAGGTACTTGGTGATTTTTCAGCAAAATTATACCCTTTGCCTTTAGTTGTACAAATGTGTAATAATACAGGTTCATTACAAAGCTTTGCAGAATTTAACGCTTCACATAAATGTTCAATATTATGACCATCAATAGGTCCCATATAATTAAAACCAAAATCTTCAAAAAAGGTACTTTTATACAATAAATTTTTAATTCTTGTTTTAACGTAAGAAACACAATGAGCAATTGGTGAACCTATTAAAGGAATTTTATTAAGTGTTTCTTCGGTTTTGGCCTTAAAAATATTATATCCTGGTTTTGAACGAACAACAGCAAGATAACGTGCCATTGAACCAACATTTTCGGAAATTGACATTTCATTATCATTAAGGATAACAATGAGTCTTGTTCCTGAACGGCCTGCATTGTTAAGCGCTTCATATGCCAAACCACCTGTTAATGCACCATCACCAATTATAGCAATAGTGTAATCGTCTTTATTGAGTCTTTTGTTTGCTTCAGCAATACCTAAAGCTGCAGATATAGATGTACTTGAATGTCCGCTGTAAAATGTATCGTGTTCACTTTCATTTGGAGCACAGAATCCTGATATTCCTTTTTCTTTTCTTAAGGATGGAAAAGATTTATATCTACCAGTAATCAATTTATGAGCAT
This sequence comes from Candidatus Fimenecus sp., assembly GCA_045631225.1. Lineage (GTDB taxonomy): Bacteria > Bacillota > Clostridia > Oscillospirales > Acutalibacteraceae > Fimenecus. Next base: position 79,644 of record JAZQUG010000016.1, on the reverse strand, counting down.
AAACCTGATGTCCTACATCCCAGACAATTTTATCTTTGGGAGAATCAAATACTTTATGAAGAGAAACAGACAACTCAACAACACCGAGATTAGAAGATAAATGACCACCATTTTGTGAAACAGTTTTAATCAAATAATCTCTAATTTCAGATGATAGTTCAATTAAATCGTTATTATTTAGTTTCTTTAAATCACTTGGAGCATTAATATTTTCTAAAAATTTATAGCTCATTAAAGAAAGACTCCTATCAATTTTTTCTGTCAACAAGCATGTAAGCAAGTTGTTTTAAATTTTCTGTATTATTTTCAAAAACATTTAAGGCAGATACAGCTTTATCTGTATAATCTTTTACTAACTCTTTTGATTTTTTAAGTCCAAAGAATTTAACAATTGTTGATTTATCATTTTTTTCATCACTGCCAATAGGTTTGCCTAATGATGTTGAATCACCTTCTATATCAAGAATATCATCCTGAATCTGAAATGCTATTCCCAGGTTTTCAGCATATTCAATTGCTGCTAGAATTTTTTCTTCATCATATTCATTACTTGAAAGACAACCTAAAACACAAGCAGCTTTAATAAGTCCGCAAGTTTTTAATGAATACATTTTAAGAACTTCATCAACAGTTGGCTTTGTTTCTTCAAACTGTAAATCGAGAACCTGTCCACCAACCATTCCATTTATTCCTGCAAAAGAAGAGAGATATGAAACTGCTCTTACAATATTTATTTCGGGAATATTACTAACAGATGCTAAAACGCCGAAAGCTTCTGTTAACAAAGCATCACCGGCAAGCAAAGCATTATCTTCACCAAAAGTAATATGACACGATGGTTTACCTCTTCGCATATCATCATTATCCATGCATGGTAAATCGTCATGAATAAGTGAGTATGTGTGAATCATTTCAACTGCACAACCAAAGTTCAGAGCAGCATCAATATCGCCATTACATACATTTGAAAATTCCATTGTAAGTATTGGTCGAATTCTTTTACCGCCATTTGAAACACTATATTTCATTGCTTCAAGAACAGTTGATGGCATATTTTCGTTTAATAAACAATCTAATCTTTTTGAAACAATTTCAGCCTGTTGATTTACATATTTTTTAATATCAGTCATTATTTTTGACCTCATTTATATCAATAATTTTTTGTTTAGCGTTTTCAAGCTTCTTCATACAAAATTCAGACAGCTTAATACCTTCTTCATATAATGACAAAGAATCCTCAAGAGATATAGATCCCTCTTCAAGCTTTGAAACAATTTCTTCAAGTCTTTTTGTAGCTTGTTCATATGTTAAATTCATATTTCCACCTCAATTATCTTTGCTTTTGCAGTACCGTTTTCAAAATGAATTGAAACAACATCCTCTGTTTTTATTTGATTTATATCTTTTACAATTTCATCATCTTTTTTTACAATTGAATAACCACGAGATAATACTTTTAAAGGACTTAAAGAATCAAGCTTTGAACAAAGTATAGCAAATGAGGATGAATAGTTTAATAATATATTTTTATAATTATTGTTTATTTGTTCATTTAAAGAATCAAGATATAATTCACAATTTTCGATAATTTTTTCAGGATTTAATAAAACCTGTGAACTTGTTAATTTATTTAAATCAAAGTACAAATCATCAATAAATGATTTAAACACGTTTTCAATTGTATATCTTAATGAAGAAATATAATACTTTTGTTCAATTATATCAGGTGTTGCTAACTCAGCAGCTGCAGATGGCGTTGGAGCACGCAAATCAGCTACAAAATCACAAATTGTAAAATCAGTTTCATGTCCTACACCGGATATTATAGGAATAAAAGAATTGTAAATTTCGTAGGCAAGTTTTTCATCATTGAAAGGCCACAAATCCTCAGTTGAGCCACCACCACGAGCTATGATAATTACATCAACATCAGTTTGATTCATTTGTCTGATTGCTTTACATACAGATAAAGTTGCACTATCACCCTGAACCTGCACACCGGCAAAAACAACATCTGCAACAGGATATCTACGTTCAAGAACATTTAAGATGTCCTGCACAGCGGCACCTGTAGGAGAGGAAATGACACCTATTTTTGAAGGAAAACGAGGAATAGGTTTCTTATGTTCATTGTTAAATAAACCTGCTTTTGAAAGTTTCTCTTTCATTTGTTCAAAAGCCAAGGCAAGTGCACCAACACCATCAGGTTGCATATCATCGATATATAGCTGATATCTTCCATCACGCTCATATAAAGAAACTCGTCCGCGAATAATTACAGACATACCATTTTCAGGTTTAAACTTTAATTTTGTAGCACTTGTAGAAAACATAACAGCACTGATAACTGATTGATTATCTTTTATGCTCATATATAAATGTCCACTACGGTAATGGTCAACAAAATTTGAAATTTCACCAACAACAAAAACATTATTGAGATTTCTGTCTTGCTCAATAATTGATTTAACATAAGAATTAAGTTGTGTAACACTTAAAATAACTGGTGAATTCATTTTTTATGATTTCCTTTTATTACAGATTGATGCCAAAACAGCTATACCACAGGCATTATCTGCCGAAAATACCGGTTCAGCAAAATAAGACTTATATTTATGTTCTAATTTATCCCGAATAATTTTATTTGACATTACACCACCTGAAAAAACAACGGGCAAACTACCATATTTATTAAGAAGTTCATTTACTGTATCATCAATTGCTGAATAAATATAACTCAAGCAATATAATGCAATATCTTCAGGTTTACATTCTTTATCAAGCATTTGTTTACATTTATTTTCAACACCTGAAAGACTGAACATACCATCACGCCTGAAAACTTTAATGTACTCAAGTTCTTTGTTGCTATTGTTTGCAAGTTTTTCTAATTCAGGACCACATGGAAACTTAAGTCCGAGTGATAACCCCACCCTATCAACAGCTTGTCCTGCTTTTAAATCAAGAGAATCAGAAACTTTTATAGTTTCATAATAAAAGTCATTAGGTTTAACCAAAAGGGCTTGTGATGTGCCGCCTGAAATGTGAAATGCCAAAAAATCACGATTAATTAAACTCAAAACATCTGCAGAATATAAAGCGGCAGCAATATGTCCATCCTGATGAGAAAATTGATATAAAGGAACTTTTAAAACTTCTGATAACGAAACAGCAACTGACACTCCTGTTAAAAAGCAAGGCATATATGAGCCATCTTCATTACATGGTTTAACAGAGACTCCAATCCCGCTTATTTGACATTTGTTATCTGAAAATAATTTCTTTATTAATTCTGGCAACTGAACTGTATGATGAAAAACAGCATCACTTTGGCGAATTCCTTTTTCTCCCTCTTTAACCGGTAATAATTTCTTTTTACTAATTATCGAGTTATTAACATCATCATACAAAGCAACAGAAGTAGTATAATTACTTGTGTCTATTCCGAGAAAGTAACTCATTCTGTCACATTCTCTCTTACATACTTACCAAGAATTCCATTGATGAAAGATGCATCTTCTTGCGATGCAAATTTCTTTGCAAGTTCAACAGCTTCATTAATAGAAACACCACTTGGAATTGATGGTACATAGAGAATTTCACAAACAGCAAGACGCATAATTGCAAGAGATACTTTAGGTAAACGTTCAAGCTTCCATCCGACAGAATTCTGATTAATTATACTATCAATCTCTTCAATATGCTCATATGTCAACTGTGCTAATGAAAAAGCAAATGTATTTTCTTCAATTAATCGAGCATCCATTGCATTCTCGATAATTTCCTCAATACTTGTTTCATCATTAAATATTTTTTCAAAAATCAAAGTAAATGCAAGTTCTCTTTCTTCTTTACGAGTCATAATATCCCCCTAAAAAATACACTCCCCGTCAGAAAAAAGACAGGGAGTGTTTTCATTTTTCTGCGGTACGAATGTATATACATTTTTATTATATATATTCTATCACTTCGCAGTAAAAATTTCAATAGATAAATGTATATTTATACTGTATATACATTCATTTTAATTCAATAATTATTATATTTTCTGCTGATACATCTGTTTTAGATATAACAATATCTTTTATTTTTAATACTGACTCATTGTTTAATGTACCTTTTGGCATAATTACATCAATACTTTCATCATTAAATGTAACAAGGTTATCATCACCTAACTGAGCTTTTATTATATTTTCAATATCATTTTCAATTTTTATTTGTTCAGAAATATTAATTAACTTGTTTCTTGCAAGACTAACCGTTTCGTCATCTGAACTATTTTTTATAATATCTTCAAGGTTTTCCAACGCTTCATCATGTGCTTTTGTTCTTTCAACTCTTGCCTTAATGAAGTAATCATCTGTATTCTGTGACATATTATCGGAATTTACAAGTTGTGCTTCACCAAGATGATAATTTTCTGTTGTTTCGGGTTCACTAATATCACTGTAATTATTAGTGTAGTACCAATTAACATAAACAGATAATCCTAAAGCTAACACCAATGAAAAACTCAAAAGTTGTTTTTTACCTATTATTTTACTTTTCATCTTCATCCTCCATATATGATAATTTTGAAATAGAAATATTTGATGATTTTATATTTAATATAGCTTCAATTGTTGAATATATTTGTTCCTGTACTTTTATATCGTCTCCACCTTCACAAGATATTGCAACACCTCTTATTTTAGGTTCAATAGTTTTTATTAACAACCCTACATCGTTATTATCATTTTCAATGATAACATAGTCTTTTTCAACTGTTTTATCATCACTATTACTATTATTTTTTCGCACATCTTTATCATCAGTTGCATAAATGTATTCGGTTGTTTCAGCCAATGTGATAATTACTTCTGTTTCCCCTGCACCATCAATTTTTTCAATAAAATTTTTTACTTTATTTTCTAAATAGTCACAATATTCTTCATCAGTTAACTCATTTTTGGTTTCAACATTTTCATCCTTAAAATCTAATTCTGAAATAAATATAATTATTACCATAAGAAATCCAACTATTAATAAAATCAATGTTTTTTTATCTAATTTTATTTTATCAAGTAAAATGGAAAAATTATTGAAAATACTCAAATAAATATCACCTCATAATAAAGCTTTTCCTTCAATTCTTTTTTAACTAGATCATTTTTTTCACTGTTGTTTAATTGAAGCTCTATTTTGTTTACAACTAAATATCCATCATTGTCTATATATGAATCAACATTTATATAGTTTATTTTACAATCATATTTTTCGCAAATTTTTTCAATAGATTTTATTAGAATTGTTTCATATCCATTTTCATATGTTTCTTTATAAGTCTTAGTTTCAATGTTATTTTCCAAATTAAAATTTATATTTGAAAACACATCTCCTATAGGAATAATTGTATATAGAAAAACAAACATTGATAGAAAGATATTAACAGACTTTTTTGCGTTAGAATCGCTTACTATAATTTTAAATATAGCTGTAATTATACATGCACCACATATTGAAATAATCCAACTTTTAAAATATTCCATCTTTTATTTACCCATTACAATTATTATTCCTGTTGAAATAACTAAAACAAAAGTTATAAAAAATAAAATAATATTTAACAATGAAACAGAAGAAGCTAAGCTTTCCAAAACATCAGTAATTGAATCTATTTTTAATAAGGATGAAAAGACAGAGCATAACTCAAGAAAAAAATACCAAATAAGCAATTCAATCATTACAGGCAAGTTGATTAATATTATTACGATAATAATAAACACACCCAATGTACTTTTCATAATTATAAAACTACTGATTACAGTGGATATCGTATCGCTTACATTACTTCCCACAACAGGAATAAATGTACCGGATATGAATTTAATTCCTTTTAATGCAAAATTATCAGCAGATGATGTTAAAATGCTTTGTAATGACAATAGCCCTGTATATAATGTAGAAAACAAAGATAAAACTACCACTATTATTCTTCTGACTATTTTATTAATTTTCAAATAGTAATTATCATCTGAAAACGATGATATTATGTTAAATGAAAACATAATACTGATAAAAGGAATTAATAGTTTATTTGAAATAAATGAAATTATATTAGATAAAACAATCGTAAATGTGTTATATGTAACTGCCATAGTTGGATTTCTTGATGCAACTATTATTCCAACCATAACGGGTAAATATGAATTAATAAATAAACCAGACGTTTTTAAACCAACTGCCGCATCTGTTAGAATTCTGCTTAAAGACTCCATAATAAATGACAGAATAATTAATATTGAAATATAATCTACAACTTTGCTAAGTTGTGTATTATTATTTAAAAAAGATGATGCAACAGCAGCAATTATCAAGACAAATAATATCTTAATAAAAATTTCAATTAATGATGTCGTTTTATCAAACGCTAAAGAAAAAATAAATTCAATGACTCTTGTTGGTGATAATTCAAAAAGCTTATCAAATGATATTTCATTTAAGCCCAGGTCATACAGATACTCTTTTGTACTCTCATCTATATTTTCAAATATTGTTTCGTCATAATCGTATGAAAAAACGTTTACCTGACATAAAAATATGAGAAGAATAATAAATAAACAAAATATTTTTTTCATTATAAATCAATAAACTTTAAACAAAAGACGATTATACCGTTTAATACAGGAAAGGTCATAAATAAAATTATTAATTTAGAAATTAAAACTACAGTATTTGATAATGCAGTTTCACCGTTATCCTTTAAATTATCAGAAATTATATCTGAAAGTATTGCAACGCCAACAATTTTTATTAATAAAGAAATATGTAATGAATCTATATCAAATAAGGAAAATATAATTAAAGATTTATTGATTATTTCATTTAAATAATCAATTGAAAGAATAACAATAATTATAATTGTTGTAAACCTTAATAAAAAAACAAGCTCAGGCCTGTATGTCTTAATTACAGATGACAATATTATATAAATAAATATTAAAACACTTATTTTAAACAATATGTTCATATGTTAAATATTGAACTAATCTCATCAATTACCGATGAAAGATGTGGTATGAGCATAGCAATAATTACAATAATTCCTGTTATGACGGTCAATGTTGCAAACTCTTCTCTACCTGTTTTAGAAAGCATTTGTTGCATTATTGCAACAATTAAACCTATTCCTGCAATTTTAAAAAGAAATGATATATCCATTTTCTACCACTTAAATAACCAATATTACAATTAAAAAACCTATTCCTAAAATTAACATACCTGTACTTTTACACTCACCAATCTCTTTTAACTCATATTCTTTTTGTTTCTTTTTTATAGCATCTTTATAAGTTTTGCAATAAATTAATTGACCGTTTAAATCTGATTTGCCTAATGAATAAAAAAAATCCAAAAGAATTTGTTTATCTTCACTGTTTAAATACATATTACTTTTTATACAAGAAATATTTTTATCATTCAAAAAATATTCAAATTCATTGTTCTGAAAGTAGTCATTTATTTTTTCGAGAAATGAAAGTAAATTATATGTTTTATTATTTGATAAAACTCTAAAAATTTCTTTTATACTTAAGTTGTTATATTGAAGCAGTATTTCTATATTTTCTATCATAAAAAAACATTGTTTCAAAGCTTTTGAATGTAGTTTTGCTTTTTTAATGTAGTTCATTGTTATAATAAGCGTCAGAATGATTATAAAGAGAATTGTTATCTGTTTCATACACTACCTCTTCTTTTATTGTATCTTCAGATATTATTGTAAAATTATTTATCTCGTTAATAATTAAAATATTATTAATACAGCCATTCTTATATAGTTGCATGTATGAATATTTATTTTTTAATTCTTCATAGTTTTTAGCATGAATTGTAAATATAAATACTACTCCGGAATTCATAGCTTTTATTATTTCTTCTGTATCTTCTGTGCATATTTCATCACAAATTATTATATCCGGTGAAAGACATCTTACTGCTATTGAAATACCTTTTGCTTTCGGATATCCATACAAGATGTCTGTATTTAAACCTAATTCACTTACAGTTTTTTTAGCTGTTGAAATTTCTTTTCTTTCATCTATAATGCAAACTTTGTACAGCTTGTTTATTTTTCCTGACGATAAATGATAAGCTAAATCTTTAAGCATTGTTGTTTTTCCTGATGATGGAGGACCTGCAATTAATAAATTTGAAACAGAATCTTTATAGATATTCGTAAATACCACTGACGAATAATTTTGAACATATCTTGGAATGCGAATATTTAAACCATCAATATCTTTTATACCTTTGATTTTTGATTTATCGAAAACAGCAGTGCCTGTTAAGCCAATTCTTGCACCATTTTTTAAAGTAACATATCCGTTTAACAAATCTTCATAATGACTATGCAAAGAATATCCGCATATTTTATTTACCATTTCTAAAATTTCATTACTATATGTGATAACACAGTTAGTTGAATAAATATTACTGAGTTTTCCTGTTGTTGTTAAGAAACAACACTCTGTTTCATACAATATAATAATGGGTCTTTCAGCTCTTATGCGTATTTCCTGTATTTTTTCTATATAATCAAAACTTAATTTACTTAAATAAGATTGAATTCGTGATGTTGTAAAAGAAATAATATAATTAAAATCACTTAATAAATTTTTATTCACAATTTCGCCTCATTTAACATTATGATTACTTGTCCTCGTATATTACAAATATTTATTGAATTAAATATAAAAATATGATATAATTTTTAAAAAATTTTTACAGGATGTTTATTATGAAATCAAAATTAAAATCACTTATTCAAAACAATAAATTTATTCTTTTAACAGGACTATCTTCGTTCTTTATAATTATGGTTGTTTACTTCTGTTTTTCCATAATTCCGTTTGGTGATAAGACAATTTACAGAATGGACTTGTATCATCAATACGGACCATTATTCTCTGAATTCTATGACAGAATAACAAGTGGAGAATCACTGTTGTATTCATGGAATTCAGGATTAGGAAGTTCATTTTTAGGGAATTTTTATAATTATTTATCAAGTCCTTTTTCTGTTTTAGTTTTGATATTCGGACATGAAAATACTTTTGAAGCTGTTGCAGCTATGATTGCTATTAAATCAATTTTAAGTGCAATGTCTATCTCCTATTATTTAAAAAAATCAAGTAAAGTTGATGGACCACAGCTTATTGCATTCGGAATTATGTATGCATTCAGTGCTTATTTCATTGCATATTACTGGAATGTAATGTGGATTGATTCAATGTATTTATTACCTTTGATAGTTTTGGGAATCGAAAGAATAATTAATTCTGGTAAGTGTGGAACATATATTGTTTTCCTGGCACTCGCAATTTTTACTAACTATTATATCGGCTTTATGCTTTGTATATTTTCTTGTTTATATTTTCTTTATTACTATTTTTCTTCATCAGACAAATTTAATGAAAAAACCAATATATTAAATAACAACGGTAAAAAGTATTCCTATCTTGATAAATCATTTTTCTTTCAGAGTGGTTTAAGATTTGCAGTTTCATCATTAGCTGTCGGTATAGTTCTTGTATTTATGCTTCTACCTGTAGCTTATGTTTTAAGTTCATCTTCTGCAACATCGGGAACAGCTCCCACTGAGATAAAAAACTATTTTACAATTTTCGATTTTCTTGCAAATCACCTTGCAAGTCTTGAGCCTACAATCCGTAGCAGCGGTGAAGATGTTTTACCTAACGTTTATTGCGGTATCCTTACAGTAATTTTAATTCCTTTATATCTTTTTTCCGATAGAATAAGTTCAAAAGAAAAAATCGCTTCTTCAATCTTGTTGGGTATTATGTTTTTTAGTTTCAATATAAATATACTCAACTACTTATGGCACGGACTTCATTTTCCGAATGATTTACCTTATCGTCAGTCATTTATGTATTCATTTATTCTTATTACAATGGCATATAAAGCCTTTGTTAATTTAAATTATATAAATAAAAAACAATTATTATCTGTCGGAATCTGTGTTTTAGCTTTTATTGTTTTAACACAGGAAATTGGTTCTAAAAATGTCAATAATCTAACTGTTCTTATTTCTATTATTTATGTTTTTGCTTTTACAATTATTCTTGGATTGATTCAGAGTAAAAAAAATCAGGCATACGCCCTGTCAATTATACTTTCATGTACAGTTATATCAGAAACAATTATAGCTAATACTGACCATTATGTTGCAAATCAGACTAAACAAGCCTACACAGAAGATTTTGATAGTTTTAAAGAAATACAAACAGTTGTAGACGAAAAAGATGATAGCTTATTCTACAGAAGTGAATTATCCGATTTGCGTACACGTATGGACCCAAGCTGGTATGATTACAATGGTGTTTCAGTTTTCTCATCGATGGCTTATGAAAGCGTTGCAAATATTCAGAAAAGCATTGGTCTATATGGAAATAAAATCAATAGTTACACCTATAATCCTCAATCACCTGTTTATAATTCTTTCTTCGGAATTAAATATATTTATGACAGACATTCCTTAATCAGTGAAGGAGATTATTATTCACTTGCTGACAGAAATGCAACATATTCTGTATATGAAAATAATTATAATTTAAACATCGCATTCCCTGTATCGGATAGTTTATTAACATGGGATGCATCATTATATTCAAATCCTGTTGATTCTCAACAAGAGCTCTTTGCTTCGGCAACGGGAATTGACGGAATATATAACAGAATATATGATTACGAATTAATATGTAACAATATCCATGATATAACTGACGATGATAAATTAATGTGCAACTTCAGTTTATATAAAATTGATGACGATAGTGAAGCATCGGCTACAGCAACTATCACTGCTCAGGAATCAGGTCATGTTTATGTTTATGTAAATTCAAGAAATCTTGACGATGTCACTGTTTATTCCTCATCAATCAGTACATCAATGACAGTAACTGACGGATATATTCTTGACCTAGGTTATTATGAACCTAATGATAAAATATCAGTAACAATGCCAATTGATGAAGAAAAAACATATGCAAATGTTGACTTTGTTGCTTTTACAATTGACCACATGAAATTTGTTGATGGATACAATATATTAAAATCCGGACAAATTGAATATACAAGTTTTAGTGATACAATTATTGAAGGAAATTTTAATGCCGATAATAATGAAATATTATATACTTCAATACCATACGATAAAGGATGGAATGTCTATATTGATGGTGAACAGGTTGCAGAAGAAAATATAGTTATAATTTCCGATGCTCTTTTAGGAATTAATGTTTCTTCGGGAGAACACTCAATCAAGTTAGAATATTCAATCCCGAGATTAAACATAGCTTGTATTATTTCAGCAGCTTTTGTAATCTTCCTTTTAATTTTATTAATATTAAAGAAAAATAAACTATTTATTTTTAAACATTGTAAATCTAACATCTGGGAAGATGCAGATGCTTATGAAAATTTGATGAATAGTTTAAATGAAAATGAAAACCTTGTAGAATATATCGATAATGAAGAATCACAAATTAAAAGTTTTGTTGATGAAATCGTAGATATAGAAAACACCGAAGAATAATTTTAGATGAAAAAGCAGGATTGAAAACCAATCCTGCTTTATCTTATTTAAGAATCTTCTTTAAATATTGTCCTGTATATGATTTTTTGCATTTCGCAACTTCTTCAGGTGTTCCGCACACAACAATTTTACCACCCTTATCCCCACCTTCGGGGCCTAAATCAACTATATAGTCAGCTGTTTTTATAACATCCAGATTATGCTCGATTACAATAATTGTATTACCTGAATCAACAAGTCGTTGAAGAACCTCTATCAGCTTATGAACATCTGCCGAATGAAGTCCTGTGGTAGGTTCATCAAGTATATATATTGTTTTGCCTGTAGAACGTTTAGAAAGCTCTGTAGCAAGCTTAACACGTTGTGCTTCGCCACCAGAAAGTGTAGTCGCAGATTGACCTAATTTAACATAACCTAATCCAACATCATATAGAGTCTGAAGTTTTCGCTTAATTTTAGGAATATGATTAAAAAATTCCAATGCCTCTTCAACTGTCATTTCAAGAACATCGTAAATGCTTTTACCCTTGTACTTAACTTCAAGTGTTTCTCTGTTATATCTTGCTCCGTTACAAACTTCACAAGGAACATATACATCAGCAAGAAAATGCATTTCAATCTTTAAAATACCATCACCTTCACACGCTTCACATCTGCCGCCTTTAACGTTAAATGAAAATCTACCTGAATTGTATCCACGGATTTTAGCATCCTGAGTTGATGCAAATAATTCACGGATATCAGTAAATACACCTGTGTAGGTAGCCGGATTTGAACGAGGTGTTCTTCCAATAGGAGATTGGTCAATATCAATAACTTTATCGAGATACTCCAGCCCGGACATTGATTCAAATTTTCCTAAAGGTTTCTTTGCGTTATTCAATTCGTTAACAAGGTTTTTATATAATATTTCATTGATTAACGATGATTTACCTGAACCGGACACACCTGTAACACAGTTGAAGCAACCAAGAGGAAAATCAACATTAATATTTTTAAGGTTGTTTTCCTGAGCGCCAAAAACTGATAAGAAATTACCTGTACCTTTTCTTCTGATTTGAGGAACCGGAATTTTTCTTTCACCGGAAAGATATTTTCCTGTGATAGACTCTTTACATTTAATTATATCATCAACTGTACCTGCACAAACAATTTCACCACCGTGAACACCTGCACCGGGACCGATATCAACGATATAATCCGACTCTCTCATTGTGTCTTCGTCGTGCTCAACAACAATTAACGTATTACCTAAATCACGAAGACCTTTAAGTGTTCCGAGCAATTTATCATTATCTCTCTGATGTAATCCGATGCTTGGTTCATCAAGAATATATACAACACCCATAAGAGACGAACCGATTTGTGTGGCAAGTCTGATACGTTGACTTTCACCACCTGAAAGCGTTCCCGATGTTCTTGAAAGAGTTAAATACTCAAGACCAACATTGTGAAGGAAATTTAATCTGCTCTTTATTTCTTTTATAATTGATTCTGAAATGAATTTTTCTTTATCTGTCAATTCCAAATTATCTATAAAATCTAATGCAGAGACAATTGACATATCACAGAATTGACTGATATTTTTACCACCAACTGTAACAGACAAAATTTCGGGCTTTAATCTTGTTCCGTTACAATCAGGACATCTGCAGGCTGTCATCACCTGCTCTATTTCCCATTTAGCCCAGTCACTTGTTGTTTCTTTATATCTTCTCTCTAAATTATTAATAACACCTTCAAATTCAGACATATACGTTCCTGAGCCATATAGAGTTGAACGAGTCATTTTCATTTTATGGTCTGTACCATATAAAATCGCATTAATACCTTCTTTTGAGATGTCTTTCAAAGGTGTTTTTAATGTAAAACCATATTCTTTACCAATAGCATTGTAATACATGGCAGAAATTGACCCTTTTTCAGCTTTTCCCCAACCTGAAGCACAAATACCACCTTCACTTATAGAAAGATTTTTATTAGGCATTACAAGGTCCGGACTGACTTTCATAAATGTTCCCAAACCTGTACAAGTTGGACAAGCACCATACGGATTATTAAAAGAGAACATTCTTGGAGACAATTCATCAATGCTGATTCCGTGTTCAGGACAAGCGTAATTTAGTGAATAAAGATATTCTTTATCACCAATTATATCAATAATGACATTACCGCCTGAGTGTGATGTCGTTGTTTCAATCGAATCTGCAAGTCGAGTTCTTATTCCGTCTTTGACAACAAGTCTATCAACAATAATATCGATAGTATGCTTGAATGTTTTTTTGAGTTTCATATCCTCAACAAGTTCTGTAATTTCACCATCGATTCTGGCTCTTACAAAACCCGCTTTTAATGCATTCGCAAGTTCTTTTGCGTGTTCACCTTTTTTACCACGAACAACAGGAGCAAGAATCTGGAATTTAGTTCCTTCAGATAAGCTTAAAATACTATCCACAATCTGGTCAACTGTCTGCTGTTTAATTTCCCTACCACAAACCGGACAATGAGGAACACCGATTCTTGCATATAGCAAACGAAGATAGTCGTAAATTTCTGTTACAGTACCAACAGTTGAACGCGGATTTTTTGATGTAGTTTTCTGGTCAATAGAAATTGCCGGTGAAAGCCCCTCAATTGATTCTACATTAGGTTTTTCCATCTGACCTAAAAACATTCTTGCATAAGAAGACAATGATTCTATATACCTTCTTTGACCTTCAGCATAGATAGTATCAAACGCTAATGATGATTTACCTGAACCTGAAAGCCCCGTAAAAACAACAAGCTTATCTCTTGGAATTTCAAGGTCAATATTCTTAAGATTATTCTCTTTTGCACCTTTTACAATAATTTTATCGTGTATCATTTTATATATCCTTCTCTATCAGATACTTGCTTAAACCCAGCTGACCCTCTTCAGTTACAGGCTTAATCCATTTCATAGATTTATAGTATTTAATACATAATATTGACTTAATATAATCTTCAAAAATATACATTACTGCAAATGCAACGATAAACGGAGCATTAAATACATAAACTGCAATTAATGTTGCAGGAATTGACAACCCCCATAAGGTTAACAAATCATATTTAACACCTTTTACAGTGTCACCACCTGAACGGAATATACCAACAATCATAAGGAATGGAATTTGTCTTATTGTGAATTCAAAAGCATAAAAAGCCATTATTGCCATTGAAGCATTTATAGTTACTTCTCCAATATTATTTCCCATATTGAATATTCCAATAAACTGCTCTCTGAAAACGAATGTAATAATAGCAATTATCAAAGAAATAACAGGGAAAATAAATAAAAATCGTTTTGTGTCTTCAATACCACGATTGATTTTTCCTTGTCCAATTGATTTACCTACCATTATACTGCAAGCATTACACAACCCAATAATAAATACAAAAGCAATATTTTCAAAGCTTCTAAGTATTGTAATTGCAGCGAAATATTCATAACCCATATGGCCAAAAATAATATTAAACACAAAAGTGCCGGCACCCCACATGGATTCATTAAATATTACAGGCATTGCTTTTTTATAAAAAATTTTTATGTCACCAAAATTAAATCCAAATGTATTCTTTAATGGTGCATAAAGAATATTTTTTGTTACAAATGAGATTATAAGTAATAAAACAACACCAGCCCATGCAGAAATTGTTGTTGCTAAAGCAGCTCCTTTTACACCCATTTCATTAAATCCAAATTTACCAAAAATCATAGAATAATCAAGAAAAATATTCATTATGGTTGTAAATGCAGATACATACATTGGTAATTTAACATTTTCAGCAGAACGTAAAACAGAAGATAAAGTATTAGTAATAGAAACTGCAGGATAAGAGAAGCATACTATAATCAAATATGATATTCCATCTGAAACAACATTCGAATCATTATTAAATATATTTATAACCAATTCAGGAAACATGAAACTAACAAATGTAAATAAACTTGATATAAATAACGCAGAAACGGATGCAATACCACAAGTCATATTGATTTTTTTAATTTCTTTTATTCCCCAATACTGTGCAACAAAAACGGATGTTCCGGAACTGATTCCAATAAGAATCATATTAAGAAGCCATCCCCATTGTCCAATCATACCAACTGCAGATAGTGCAACATCACCAAGTTGACTGACAAAAAGTGTATCAGCCAAAGTAAATGAACTTATTAATACATTTTGTAAAACAATTGGAGTAGCAAGTTTTATTGTTGTTTTCCAAAAACCTTTGTCATTAAACAATTTTGTCATTTATTTCCCCGATTTAAGTTTTTCAATTTTATCTCTTAAATATGCTGCATGTTCAAACTCAAGAATTTTAGCAGCCGCCTTCATTTCTTCAGTAAGTCTTACGATAAGCTTTTCTTTCTCATTTCGACTCATCTTTTTCTTACCGGTATTATCACGACTCGATATTTCAAGAATTTCACGAACATCTTTTGTAATTGTCTGTGGTTTAATCCCGTGTTCCTCGTTATATGCAATCTGAATTTCACGACGGCGGTATGTTTCGCTGATTGCTCGTTCCATTGAATTAGTGACAGTATCAGCATACATAATAACGTGTCCGTTTGAGTTTCTTGCAGCACGACCGATAATCTGAATAAGAGAAGTTTCCGAACGCAAAAATCCTTCTTTATCTGCATCGAGAATTGCAATAAGTGACACTTCAGGAATATCAAGACCTTCTCGTAAAAGATTAATACCTACAAGAACATCAAATTCACCTAAACGCAGGTCACGGATAAGCTCCATTCTTTCAATGGTATCAATATCGTAATGCATATATCGAACTTTAATTCCGTGTTGTGAAAGATAATCCGTAAGATTTTCAGCCATCTTTTTCGTAAGTGTTGTTACAAGAACACGCTCTTTTTTCTCAATACGAATGTTGATTTCGGAAATTAAGTCATCAATCTGACCCTCTGTGCCACGAACTGAAATTTCAGGGTCAAGAAGGCCTGTTGGTCTGATAACCTGTTCTGCAATCTGAATACTTTTTTCGTTTTCAAAAGGTCCTGGAGTTGCACTTACAAATATTTTTTGATGTGTTTTATCATAAAATTCATTAAAAGTCAAAGGTCGGTTATCATATGCAGACGGAAGTCTGAAACCGAAATTTATAAGACTGTCTTTTCTTGAACGGTCACCACCATACATACCTCTTACTTGTGGTAATGTTACATGAGATTCATCAACAAAAAGCACGTAATCATCAGGGAAATAGTCAAGCAATGTAAATGGAGGTTCACCGGGTTTCCGACCTGACATAATTGCAGAATAGTTTTCGATTCCTTTACAAAATCCTGTTTCACGAAGCATTTCCATATCGTATTCAGTTCTTTGACGGATTCTTTGTGCTTCAATAAGTTTTCCTTCTTTTTCAAAGGCAGCAACCTGCAATTCCATCTCATCGTTTATCTGTTTAAGTGCACTTTCCATTTTTTCAGGTGAAACAACATAATGAGATGCAGGATAAATAGCAACATGAGAAACAACATTCTTAACAGCACCTGTCAAAGGGTTGATTTCAGAAATTCTGTCGATTTCATCACCGAAAAATTCAACTCTTATAGCAGTATCATTTGAGTAAACGGGAAAAATCTCAACTATATCCCCTCTAACTCTAAATTTATTACGGATAAAGTTAATATCGTTTCGTTCATACTGAATTTCAACAAGTTTTTCTATGAATTCATCACGACTTTTTTCCATACCTGTTCGTAATGAAATGACCATACTTTTGTAATCAATGGGGTCACCGAGGGAATATATACAAGAAACACTTGCAACAATGATTACATCTCGTCTTTCCGATAAAGCTGATGTTGCAGAATGTCGAAGTTTATCGATTTCATCATTAATTGAAGAGTCTTTTTCGATATAAGTATCGGTTGTTGCGATATATGCTTCAGGTTGATAATAATCGTAATATGAAACGAAATATTCAACAGCATTTTCAGGGAAAAATTCCTTGAATTCAGCACAAAGCTGACCTGCAAGAGTTTTATTATGTGCAAGGACGAGAGTAGGTCTGTTAAGTTTAGCAATAATATTGGCCATAGTGAATGTTTTACCGGAGCCTGTCACCCCCAGCAAAGTCTGTTCTTTATAACCTTTTTCAATACCGTCAACAAGCTTTTCGATTGCTTGAGGCTGGTCACCTGTCGGCTTATAATTACTGACTAATTTAAACATTATACACCTCGCACATTTGTTCTTTAATTATACAATATTATAAAAATATAATCAACAAAAAGTTTATAAATATTATGTAAATTATGATAAAAAAACAGTTACACTAATTAGTGCAACTATTTTTTATAAGAACCACCTGTATTATTGCTATCTAATGTTCCATCTAATTCTATAAGAAGACATTTTACTAATGATGTGCAAACTGGTCTATGTAAGACTCCTTTAGGTATTACTATCAAATCACCTTCACATAAATGAGTTTTACCATCCTCAAATTCAATGTCAAACTCACCTTCTATACAATAAAATAACTCGTCTGATAAATCATGTGTATGGAAATCAAGAGTACGATTTTCTGCTTTTAAAACATTAAACATATGATTATTAAGCTTACAAATCTCTTTATATTCGAATAATTGATTAATAGATTTAACTTCTTCTTTAAGATTTAATTTTTTTATCATAGTTTAATTTTCCTATCTTTGAAATAATACTCTTTATCGTGGTCGTTGATTTCTCGTAATACTCTGCATGGATTACCCACTGCAACAACATTTGCCGGGATATCCTTGGTAACAATACTGCCTGCACCGATAACGGAATTATCACCGATTGTAATTCCCGGTAACACAATTACTCCAGCACCAAGCCAACAGTTTTTACCAATATGAATCGGTAGATTGAACTGATATGCAAGTGGTCGAAGTTCCGGTAGAATCGGATGTCCTGCAGTTGCCAATACAACATTGGGACCAAGCATTGTATAATCTCCAACATAAATATGTGTGTCATCAACAAGAGTTAAATTGAAATTTGCATAAACCCCTTTGCCAAAATGAACATTTTTACCTGCCCAATTTGCATGAAGTGGTGGTTCAATGTAGCAGTCCTCACCTATTTCCGCAAACATATTTTTAAGCATTTCTGTTCTTTTTGGAAGCTCTGACGGTCTTGTTGTATTAAAATCATATAATTTATCAAGATATGTAAGCTGCTCATTAAACAAATCTTCATCCATTGACAAGTACAAATCTCCGCTATGCATTTTTTCTCTTATATCCATAACTACACCTTCATTATCTTTATATTTTCACAATCAATTATTTTCTTATATGCTCTTAATGTATTTTTTCTTGGTTCAACCTTAATATTTCTGATTTGAATGTTATCTGCATGTCTTAAGAAAATACCATAGGCATTGATATTCCTGAATCGATTACATTCAGGATATTCTTTTTCCTGTTCAGGAATTTTAAATCGTAAATCAATATAATCATTTCCGTCAGCATATTTAACATCGAAATTTTCAAGACTAACATCTTTGATTTTTTGATTAGGAATACCCATAATCATTATTGGAATTTCAGCGTTATCTGCTTGTATATTCTTAACTGTGATACCATCTATTCTGCCTTTTCCTTGGAGTTCAGGTTTATTATCACCATTACGGTCACAAAGCCTTACAAACAAAGGACAAGCCATTGAATTCATTTTAATATTTGATATATTAATATTCTTTACCTTTGCACCGTCACAGGATTCGATTGAAATACCACTGACACCTGCAGGATAAATGTCGGATAAATAGAAATTACAGTTTTCAACTGTTACATTGGTAATATCGAGTGATGTTTCCGTGCCGATTTTAAATGCATTTGTACAAGAAACGACCTCACAATCGTGAATGTAAATATTACTCATTCCGTTTTTACAGCTTACATCAAGGTTATTCTTAACCTTAAGACCGTCATCACCTGATGTTGTTACACTCATATTGTTTTTTAATGCGATTCCATCATCAGCAGTTGAAACAAAGCAATTTTTAACAACAACATTTGATGAACCGCATATATCAATACCATCACAGTTTGCAACATGACGATTATTGTTTATAACAACATTTGAAATACTAACATCATTTGAAGAATTAATATTTACAGTCCACATTGCTGAATTTTCTAAAATTAAATTATAAAGTTTGATTCTGTTACAATTCTTCAAAAGCATTAAATATCCATATTTACTCTTATGTGGAAAACGAATTCTTTTTCTGTATTCTTGTCTTAAATCCCATACATCAAGTGTATTTTTAAAGGGTTCGGTTTTGGGTGGTAAATGTGGCTTTAATGAAAAGAAGTTACCTTCACCGCATATTTTACCTGGACCAACGATACCGATATTTTCACAATTGTCAGCATAAATCAATGCATTTTCTGTATAATCATCAGTATTATGTGATGCAATAATTGAAGAATTTTTTTCAATATACAGAACAACATTACTTTTTAAATAAACCGTTCCACTCGTATATGCTCCATTATCAACTACAACAATTCCTCCGCCATTTTTGTTACAATAATCAATGGCTGAATTAATAGAATCGGCATTATTTATTGATGTTTCATTTGATATTGCACCAAAATCACGAATAAATACGGCATTGTCTAATGGTAATTTCAAATTAAAGTTTAAATATTTTGAATATGGAATGTCTTTATAAAAGTCACCATCATAAATTTCAGTAAAAACTTCTCCATCATATATTTTAAAATCCTTTTGAAGTTTTGGAAAAAATGAACCAATATGGTTAAAGATTCGGGACATAAAACTCACCTCAAAGGATATATTATCATATTCATTTTTAAAATAAAAGTAAATTTAAGTATTTTTCAAATTTAAAATCATATTCTATTATGAAGCAATAATTTGAGGTGATTTATATGTGCGGTATTGCAGGTGAAGTTTCATATAATAATTCAATAAATAAAAATAAAGACTCTTATTTTAAAATGCAAAAGGTGTTAGCTCCTCGAGGTCCTGACCAAAACGGATTATATATAAAAGATAATGTTGCATTAATTCATACCCGATTAAGCGTCATTGACGTTGAAAACGGAATACAACCAATGACAGCAAAATACGGCGAAAATGAATATTCAATTGTCTATAACGGAGAATTATACAATACAGAAGAAATAAGAAATGAATTAAAACAAGTGGGATATGTTTTTCTGACTCATTCTGATACAGAAGTTGTATTAAAAGCTTTTATTCATTGGAAAGAAGAGTGTTTAATAAAATTTAATGGCATTTTCGCATTTGTAATATGGGATGAACTTGAAAAACAGCTCTTTTTTGCACGAGACAGAATTGGTGTAAAACCTTTTTTCTATTCAATTAAAAACGATTCTTTTATATTTGGGTCAGAAATAAAAGCATTACTTGAACATAAATTTGTCGAACCAATGATTGATGAAAATTCTATTGCAGAGATAATGTTTATAGGTCCTGGAAGAACACCTGGATGTGGTGTATTTAAAGATATTCAGGAATTAAAACCTGCTTGTTGCGGATACTATAATAAGACAGGAATAAAAATACGAAAATATTGGACATTAACAGATAAAAAGCATAATGATAGCTTTGAAGACACAGTTGAAAAGGTTCGTGATTTAGTAAAAGATTCAATTACAAGACAATTGACATCCGATGTACCTGTCGGAACTTTTCTTTCTGGCGGACTTGATTCAAGCATTATTTCATCAATTGCCAATCAATATTTTAATGATAAAGGCCAACAATTAGAAACATTCTCTGTTACTTATGAAAATAATGATAACTTTTTTAAAAAGAGTAAATTTCAGCCTAATAATGACAATGATTATATTAAAAAGATGGTTGAATATCTCGATTGTAACCATCATTTAATAACATTAAATAATAAAGACCTTGCTGATGCATTATACATGGCTGTTGATGCACGGGATTTACCGGGAATGGCTGATGTCGACTCATCATTGTTACTATTTTGCAAAGAAATTAAAAAGCATTGCACAGTTGCACTGTCAGGAGAATGTGCTGATGAAATCTTTGGCGGATATCCTTGGTTCCGTGATAAGGATATAAGAGCAATAAACGGATTCCCATGGGCACAATCAACTGAATACAGAAAATCATTTATAAAAAATGATATTAATGTGCCTGATGCAGCAGAATATGTTTATTCAAGATACAAAGACACTCTGATAAACACATCAAAAGTTGACGATATATCCCCTCTTGAATCACGTATGAAAGAAATGATAAAGTTAAACTCAGATTGGTTTATGCAGACACTTCTCGACCGAAAAGACAGAATGAGTATGTACAATGGTCTTGAAGTAAGAGTTCCGTTTTGTGATTACAGAATTGCAGAGTATTTATATTCAGTTCCTTGGGAATACAAGGATTATAAAGCATACGAAAAAGGTTTATTAAGAGAAGCTGTTAAGGATATTTTACCTGAAGAAATATTATGGAGAAAGAAAAGTCCGTATCCGAAAACACATAACCCTGAATATTTAAAAATAGTATCAGATATGTTAAGTGAAATAATTGATAATAACAATTCACCTATCTTATCATTTATAAAGAAAGAAGAGTTGAAAAAAATATTAACTACTGATAAAGCAATACCTTGGTATGGTCAATTAATGACAACTCCTCAGACAATAGCATATTTTATACAGATAAATTATTGGCTCACCAAATATAAAGTAAGAATAATTTAAAGGATGATATAATGAAAAACAACGATTTGAAAAAAGTAGCACTTGTTGGTACAGGATTTGTTGGAATGAGTTTTGCTTATGCACTTTTAAACAGTGGAGAATGTGACCAACTTGTGCTGATAGATATCAATAAAGCAAAAGCACACGGTGAAGCCATGGACTTAAATCATGGTCTTCCGTTTGCTAAAAGAAATATGTTGATTTTTGATGGTGAATACTGTGATTGTCACGATGCAGACATTGTGGTTATTGCTGCCGGTGTTAATCAAAAAGAAGGAGAAGACAGGATTTCTCTTCTTAACAGAAACTTTGAAGTGTTCAAGTCAATTATTGACCCGATTGTACAAAGTGGCTTTGACGGAATTTTTCTTGTAGCAACAAATCCTGTTGATATTATGACAAAGATTACTCTTGAATTATCAGGCTTTAGCCCATCAAGGGTTATCGGTAGCGGTACAACACTTGATACAGCACGACTCCGATATTTATTAGGAGATTATTTTTCAATTGACCCGAGAAATGTTCACGCATATGTTATCGGTGAACACGGTGACAGCGAAATTATTCCTTGGTCACAGGCATATATAACAACTAAAAAAGTATATGATATTATTGATTCGTCAAACGGAAAGTTTAATTTTGAAGACTTAAACAGAATAAGTAAAAATGTTACAAGTGCTGCACAGGAAATCATTAAAGCAAAACAAGCAACGTATTATGGCATCGGAATGTCACTTGTGAGGATTGTAAGAGCTATTTTCGGTGATGAAAAAAGTGCATTGACAGTTTCAGTTTTGCTAAACGGACAATATGGCATAGAAAATGTTTATGCCGGTTTACCATCGATTATCGGAAGAAACGGAACAGAAGATATTATAGTTCTTGACTTAAAGGAAAATGAAAGAACAGCATTTATTAATTCTTGTAATTTCTTAAAAGAAACTGCAAAACAAATTGGATTTTAAAAAAATTAAGGGAAGACTTTTTACGGTCTTCCCTGTTTTGTTAATTCGATTTACATATTAAATTAATAGTGTGCTACACCACAAGAACATTCTTTGTTTGTACCAAAAATTCTTTGGAACAAGAGAATAAAGTCGAAGAAGAATTTCTGAACACCTGACTTATGACAGTTACAATCACAATCGTCAGATGGGTCAGTTACATTGTTATCGTTATTATCTTCGTTTCCTGTATCTACAGTATAATCGCAATTTGTGCAATCACCTTCAACAAGATTATGACCTGTTGCATCGATAACGCGTGCATTACGGCTGATTTCGCTGTCACAAACTGAACAGTAAACAACCATATCAATTGGTTAACATTTATAATCAGCGTTGCAGACCCAATATTTTGCACTTTGCACTTATAATCTCCCCTACAAATTATAATTAGAATATTACAAAAAAGACGGAGTCGTGAAACTCCGTCCTAAATATTATTTATCTTACGCTGTCGTAAACTTCATAGAAATTCTTGATGAATGTTGTACCTGCATGCTTACCGTAAGAGATAAGGCACCATGTATCGTCATCAAATCCGCCTGTGAGTTCATTATACTGGAAACCGGCCATAACAAAGTTAGCCTCGTTTGCAACATAACCTGCTGCATCATTCATAAGGTCCATAATGATAATATCTTCGCCTGTGTATTCTCTGATAGGCTTCATTGGGAATCCCTTTGCACCGTTACCGCCTAAAAGAAGCTCACCGAATGTTTCACCCGGGCTCATATAAACCTTCATATTGTCACCGATTTCAAGGTAACCAACTTCAGTTACTGTATAATAATTCCAGTTATCATCCTTAAGAACAAGGTTATCAGCAATTGATGTTTTACCGAGAAGTCCTACAACATTGTTTTCAATCTGTACTGTGAACTGCTTTGATTTTACATTAAGAACAGGTTTTACTTCTTCTTTCTTAACAGTTGGAAGACCTTCATACCAGATTGTATAATCTTCCTGGCCTGAATATTTCTTAACTCCGAGCTTATCACCTGTTTTATCGTTAAGATCAATTCTTTCAGACTTTGTCATACTCATACCAAGAAGAATATAACCGATTTCATAACCGTAACGCATTGCATGATAGTGTGCACTTCCATCAAGCTCATCACCTGAAAGAGATCTTGCTGATGAAACAGTTGAAACATTACCCTGAAGGAAAATAAAGTTATATCCTGCTGAATTCATAAGCTTTTCCATGTACCAGATACAGTCAGCTGTGAATTTTCTGTCAAGCTTTAATGGGTCACTTTCGTCCTGATTCCAGTCAAAGCTTGCTGATTCAGGATGACATCCGAAAGTAGCAATAATTGTTGGAGTTTTACTCTTTGCAAATGGTACAAATTCAAGCTTGTACATATTTGTATCAAATGAAATAGGAGCTGTACGGTCAAAGAGATAATCTTCAATATCTATCTTTGAATAGTACATTTTACCTGTTGTCATATCAGCAAGAGCACTCTTCAATGCTTTCTGTGTACCTGAAACCAATGAGTCAATGAAATCACGAGGAACACCATATTTAACATCGTTAGTCATTACATTATTTACGAGACATCCGATAGGGTCAGTCCAAACGCCCTGAGAGTCAATACCTGTATGAATATGAGTACAAGAAACGTTAATGCTTACAATATTATTTGCTTTTGCAATTTCCTTTAAGCCTTCACGGATAACACGAACGTCAGAGTTAGCAAGTCCCATAGCGTCAACAGCGATAAATACAACGTTACCTCTGCCTGAACCGTCATTCATAACAATAACTCTTGCCATCAAGTCTTCGTATTTACCATCGTCATCTTTGTACATTTCGTTACCGTAAACATATGGTATGTAAGCACCTTTTGCATATGACTTTTCACCAAAATTTGACGGAAGAATTGAAGCTTTACCATAACCGAGGCTCCAAACCTTGTCACCCTGTGGTTCGTCAATAAACTTATCCATACCAGGATAGAAATTCTCATAAGAATCAATGTCAAATTCTTCATAATCAAGAACAGCTGCTGAGTCAGGAACAACAATACAAAGAGCCTTACCAAGTACACTGTTTATAAAGAAATCACTTACAACATTAAGTACTTTGTAAAGAAAAATCTTTGTCTGTAAATCTTCATCAACTTCAACACCTGTGTCAGATGCTGCAACAAATTCTGCTGCAGTTTCATAAGATTCCTCTGCACTTGCAGGAAATACAAACATCGGCATTACCATACAAACACAAAGCAACAATGAAAGAATTGATTTTGTGATTTTTTTCATAATAACATCCTACCTTCTTCTAATTAAATCTATCATTTATTTCATCCCTGAAGATGAAACGATATCCATTATCATCTAACCATTTATCATTATTTATAAGATAACCTAAACCCTTGATTTTGGCAAGTCTTGGTTCATCAACATATTCACATCTTATACTTAATTGTTTGGACAATCTGTCAGCAATGTCAAAAATTAATGAGCCACCACCACAAAGCATTATACCATTATCAGAAGCATCTGACAATAAGTCAGGTGAAATTTTTAATATATCCTGATGAATTTCTTTGATAATAATATCAATTTGCTCGTCGACAAAGGGATAAACCTCAGTTGACGTAATCTCAAAAGATATCGGTAAGTTATCAAGAGCACTTTTTCCCGATACAAAAATAGCTGTTTCACATTCTCGCTTTTCTGCAGAAGTAATCTTATTTTTTATTTCTCGTGCAGTATGTGGTCCGATTAGAATATCTCTGTCTTTTCTTAAATGATTGATAATTGCTTTATCAATATCATAACTACCGTGCCTGATGGTTCCTTTTGCACCGATTCCACCCATAGATACAATAGCATATTCGGTGACATGGTGTCCGATATCAAGAACCATTCTGCCGCCAAGATTATCATTAGCAAAGTCACAACCAAAAGCAGATGCCAGAACTCCTTCAACCATACAAACTCGTCCTGCACCAGCCAAAGTAACAACGTCAAGCAATGTCTTTTTTTCAAGACCTGAAACACCTGATGGTAAGGAAAGAATTATATTAGGTTTATATATTCTGTTACCGCAAACACGTTGAATATAATATCTTAACATTCTTTCAGCCATAACGAAGTCAGAAACAACACCGTTCTGTATTACTTTTGAAATGCTTATGTCATCAGAGCATCTGCCATACACATTGTCAGCTGCCTTACCAAAAGCAATGGGATTACCTGTCTGATTATCAATCGCAACAATTGACGGTTCATCAACAACAATACCTTTACCTTCAGCATAAATTTTAAGGGAATACGAACCAAAATCAATACCGATTTTCATTCCTCTCAAAGCATCATCCCCTTTTTAATTCTTCTTAAACTGCTGTTTAAGTCTTAAATCTTTAGAAAGAATCATTTTACGAAGTCTGATATTATCCGGAGTAACTTCCATAAGTTCATCATCTTTGATAAATTCCATTGATTGTTCAAGACTTAATATTGTATGAGGTACTAATCTTAAAGCATCATCCGAACCGGAAGCTCGTGTATTTGTAAGATGCTTTGTTTTACAAATATTACAAGTCAAATCCTCATTTTTAGAACACTCACCCACAATCATACCTTCATAAACAGGAACACCCGGTCCTATGAAAAGACGACCTCTGTCCTGAGTATTGAATAAACCGTATGCTGTACTTTCGCCTGTTTCGTGAGCAACAATAGAACCTCTTTCACGAGTTTCAATATCACCTTTATAAGGTTCATATCCTGAAAAAAGGTTATTCATAATACCGTTACCGTTAGTATCAGTCATAAATTCAGAACGGTAACCAATAAGGCCTCTTGCGGGGATTTTAAACTCAAGATGTGTTGTTCCACCCTCTCGTGTACCCATATTTTCGAGTTCACCACGACGAGAACCTATTTTCATCATAACAGAACCCACATATTCTTCAGGTACTTCAATAATCAACAATTCGATTGGTTCTAAAAGAACACCGTCTTTCATTTTTGTAATAACTTTTGGACGGGAAACCTGAAATTCATATCCCTGGCGACGCATTGTCTCAATAAGAATAGATAAATGTAACTCACCACGACCGGAAACCTTAAATGTATCGGTTGATTCAGTTTCCTCAACCCTCATACTGACATTTGTTTCTACCTCTTTAAAAAGTCTGTCACGAAGATTTCTTGAAGTTACAAATTTACCTTCCTTACCTGCAAACGGACTATCATTGACAATAAAATTCATTGAAATTGTAGGTTCATCAATTTTGATGAATGGAAGTGGGTCAATACAATCAGGTGAACAGAGTGTTTCACCAATATTTATATCTGTAATACCTGAAACACAGATTATATCACCAACTGATGCTGATTCAACTTCAACTCGTTTAAGACCTTCAAACTGATAAAGTCGTGAAATCTTAACATTTTGCTGAGTTCCATCCTGTTTACATAGAACCAATGAATCATTTCTTTTAATATTGCCTCGTTCTACTCTGCCAACACCGATTCGACCAATATAATCATCATAATCAAGGCTTGAAAACAATACCTGAAGAGGTGCTTCTGAATCACCGACAGGAGGTTCAATATTATCAATAATCGCATCAAATAATGGTCTTAAATCACCTTCACGGACTGATGGGTCAGCTGAAGAATAGCCATCTCTTGCTGATGCATAAATAACAGGAAATTCAATCTGTTCATCACTTGCACCAAGTTCAATAAACAAATCAAGTACTTCATCAATTACTTCTGCAGGGCGAGCACCGGGTCTGTCAATTTTATTAACAACAACTAAAACTTTTTTATTAAGTCCAAGTGCTTTTTTCAAAACAAATCGTGTCTGAGGCATACAACCCTCAAAAGCATCAACAAGTAACAAAACACCATCAACCATCATTAAGATTCGTTCAACTTCTCCACCAAAATCAGCATGCCCCGGAGTGTCAACAATGTTAATTTTAATATCTTTATAATGAACTGATGTGTTTTTTGAAAGAATTGTGATTCCTCTTTCTCTTTCAAGGTCATTGGAATCCATTACTCTGTCCTGAACAACTTCATTTGTTCTGAAAATACCACTTTGTTTCAAAAGCTCATCAACCAATGTTGTTTTACCGTGGTCAACGTGAGCAATAATCGCTATATTTCTTACATCTTCTCTTTTTTTCAAACAAATTCACCTTCATTGAATTACTTACAGAATATTTTACCACTATAATATTAAATTAGCAAGATATATAATAAAATGAAAACACGAAATTCTTTACAAATATT
Source organism: Candidatus Fimenecus sp. (assembly GCA_045631225.1). Taxonomy (GTDB): domain Bacteria; phylum Bacillota; class Clostridia; order Oscillospirales; family Acutalibacteraceae; genus Fimenecus. The sequence goes on along the minus strand of JAZQUG010000016.1, from coordinate 51,005 downwards.
CTAAAATAAGATAAAATAGATAAAGAAACAAATAGGAGCATAATTATGAGTGAAAAAGTTACTTTAAAAGTTTTATCTTCCCTTGAAAAAATATACCATAATGACAAATTACCTGAAAATGATTATTCAGGATTTTCTATGTTGAAAAATGAAGTGAAATCATTTCAGATTGCAGTTGAAAGCAAAGCTGATTTTACAGGTAATATTATTATTGACTCTCCATTTGAATCTGTAACAATATCTTCCGTTGAACATATCAAATCTGATTTTCCTATGGCAAAAGATGCTGATGATTATTACCGTTTCAGTGATGATGGTTATTATCCTGATTTGCTCTTACCTGTTTCAGATGAAATTTCGTTTCATAAAGGAATTAATGTTTTCTGGGTCGAGATTAAAGCAAACGAAAATCTTGTCGGAATCCACAGACTTAATATAAAAATACATAGTAAAATAACAACACTAGCTGAAAACAGTTTAAATATTGAAATTATAGATTGTAAGCTTAATTTTAATGATTTCATATATACAAACTGGTTTCATACAGACTGTTTGATGTCTTACTACAATGTTGATGTATTCAGCAATGAATATTGGAGAATAACTGAAAACTTTTTAAAAACAGCAAATGAATACGGAATGAATTGTGTACTTACACCAATCTTCACTCCACCTCTTGATACTGAAATAGGGAAAGAACGACCAACAGTTCAGTTAGTTGATATTACTTTTAAAAACGGAAAATATTCTTTTAACTTTGATAAATTAACTAAGTGGATTGAAATGTCTAAAAGATGTGGAATAGAATATTTCGAACTTTCACACTTTTTTACTCAATGGGGCGCAAAGCATGCACCTAAAATAATGGCTACTGTTGATGGTGAATACAAGAAAATCTTCGGATGGGAAACAAAAGCAACTTCAAAAGAATATGTCAGATTCTTGAAAGAATTTTCTGTTGAATTGAAAAATTACCTTGAAGTAAATAAACTTAAAGAAAACGTTCTTATTCACGTAAGTGATGAACCTAATTTTTCAATGCTTTATTCATATTCAAAAGCATCTAAACTGATTCACAAATTATATAAAGGATATAAGATTGTAGATGCATTATCAGACGTATGGTTTTACAGACTTGGCATTGTTACAACACCAATCCCATCAAATGACCATATCAATCATTTTATTGGCAAAACCAATGAACTATGGACCTATTATTGTAGTGCACAGAATAAAAAGAATGTTTCAAACAGATTTTTCTGTAACGACTCAATCAGAACCAGAGTTATCGGTTATCAGATGTTCAAATATGATATCAAAGGATTCTTACATTGGGGTTACAACTTCTATTATACACAGTTATCAAAATCCCTTATAGACCCATATAAAGTAAGTGATGCAGGCGGAAAATTCCCTTCAGGAGACAGTTATGTTGTTTATCCTGCTAAAAACGGTACTGCATATCACTCTATAAGATTAAAAGTCTTTTATGATGCATTACAAGATATGGCAGCACTAAATTCACTTGCAAAAGTGACAAATAAAGAATTATGTTTAAAAATAATTGATGAAAAAAATAAATTAACTTTTTCTGATTATCCACATTCGAATGAATGGATGTTAAACATACGAGAAAAAATCAATTACGCAATTAAGGAAAATATAAAATGAAACAAGCTTTTAAAGAACTAAAAAATTTTATAAAAGAAACTGATAAATTACTTTTGCTACTCTGTATGTTAGCTTCAGCCTTTGGCTGTTTATCTGTTATGAGTGCAACAAAGTGGACTGTCGGTGATGGTGGAATTCTTTCACGAGACTCCATTGTTATGGCAGCAGCTGTTTGTGCAGGTATTGTAATAGCATTAATAATTTCAATTATTGACTACGAGTTTATCTTTAAATTAGCTCCGTTAATCGGTTTAGTATGTATCGGAATTATGCTTTTACTGTTTGTAATCGGTGTCGGACCTCTTGAACGACCTGATGCCAAGACATGGATTAAGTTTGGTTCAATTTATTTCCAACCATCTGAAATAGTAAAAATCGGCTTTATTATTACTTTTGGTGTACATCTTGAAAAGCTTAAAGGGAATATAAATCATCCTTTTTCTATTGCACAGCTTGCAGTTCATGCACTAATACCAATTGCTTTGGTTATAAAATCCGGTGACATGGGTTCTGCTCTCGTCTTTATGATAATTACTGTTGCAATGCTCTTTGTTGCAGGGCTTCATTGGGGATACTTTTTAGGTGGCGGACTTTTAGTATTAGCAGCACTTCCTCTTGCATGGATATTTTTACTTGATAATATTCAAAAAGAAAGATTCTTAGCCCTCGCCTATCCTGATTTATATCCCGATATTATTTATCAGCAAAAAAGAGGACTTGCAGCCCTTGGCGGCGGTGGAATAACAGGTCAAGGTCTATTCAACGGTTCACTTACACAGACACCTGATGCTATACCTGAAGCAGAAAACGATATGATTTTCACCGTCATAGGAGAAGAGCTCGGTTTAATCGGATGTATAATCGCACTACTTATTCTGACATTTATTGTGTTGAGAGTTATTAACACAGGCAGACATGACAATATCGGTAATACAAAAGTTATGTGCTATGGTGTTGCTGCTATGATTATAGGACAAGTTATCATCAATATAGGTATGTGTCTTATGCTTTTACCTGTTATTGGTATTACCCTGCCGTTTTTCAGTGCAGGCGGTTCATCTAATCTCTGTATTTATTTCTCAATTGGTCTGATTTTAAGCTTTTACAGATATAATCAGCAGAGAGATATGATTCATGTTAGTCAGTCAAATATTTACAATCCATTTTCGGAAATATAATAATATCACAAGGTATAATATGAAATTTACAAGAAAAGAATTAGAAAAAATTGAAGAAAATAATAACATTGAAGATGCAATCAATATTGTTTTTAACGATGAAAAACTTACTGAAACATTTTTCGATTTCTTAAATGATTATTTTGATGAAGACAAAGATAATCTTGAATATATAAATGATTACAATGACCCCGAGTTTTTAGATGGTCAATACGGTGTTATAACTGGTAATTATATTGAACTTACAGATTTACACAACATATATCCTGAATTATCATTTAGTTTTCCTGACCATTTTGATTGCAGAACAGTTTGTGTTGATGGAAAAAAGTATGATTTGGAAGAACTTATAGCTGACGATGACGAAGAGTTGAAACAAAATAGTAAAGAGTTATTATATGAAATCGATGCACTTTGTGCTGACATACCATACAATCTTGAAATTATTCTCAAAAATGTGGAAAAACATTTCGCCGAACGCATAGCAGTTGAAATAAGTGACCGTAGTCAATAATAAAATCAAAATTATAGAAGTAATATAATTTAAAAAGAGGCCACAAAAAGTGACCTCTTAATTTTATACTTTTTTAACAACACCCATATTTGCCATAATCTTTTTTGTGCCAACCTTTTCAAAGGCAATTTCTATAAGTGTATCATTACCCATTGGTTTTAATGAAACAATCATACCTTTGCCGAATACCCTATGAGTAACTGTTTCACCAACCATAAACGATTCTGTTGATTTTTTTACTCCGGATTTAAATCCGACACCAAATCCACTTGTAACAGGCTTTGATTGTTGAATATTTGCTGAAACTGCAGAATTACGAATTGGTGTTTTTGGTTTAACAAGCACCTCACAACAATCCTTTGGTAATTCTTCTAAAAATCTTGATGGTCTGTTATATTTTGTTGACCCAAAAATCATTCTTGAACGAGTATTGAGAAGATATAATTTTTCTTTTGCTCGTGTAATTCCTACATAAGCAAGTCTTCGTTCTTCTTCAATTTCAGAAGAATCGTAAAGAGATTGCATTCCCGGGAATACACCTTCTTCAAGTCCCGGAATAAATACAACAGGAAATTCAAGACCTTTTGATGCATGAAGTGTCATAAGAACAACAGAATCAGCATCTGCATTATAATTGTCAATATCAGTCAACAACGCAACTTCTTCAAGGAAATCGGACAACTCACCCTCCGGATTTTCTTCCTTGAACCTGATAAGGTTAGAATTCAATTCATCCAAGTTTTGAAGTCTGTCTTCAAGCTTTTCTTTATCTGTTGCTGCAAGATAATCTTTATATCCGGTTTCTTCAAGTAATGAAATGAAAACCGATGACATAGACTCACGATTAAGCAAATCTGCAAAGCTTTCAATCATCTGTGTAAACTCAATAAGCTTTTGTGAACTTCTTTTGAGTTTTTCGTATTCATCAGCAGTCTTAAAAACCTGGAATAAGCTTATATTCAAAGCATCTGATATCTCTTTAGCTGTTGCGACTGTTGTTGCACCGATTCCACGTTTCGGTACATTAATTATTCTTTCAAGACGAACACTGTCATCATGGTTTGAAATAACAGAAAGATACGCTAATGCATCCTTAACTTCCATACGGTCATAGAACTTATGTCCACCAATAATTCTATATGGAATACCACTTCTTACAAAACATCTTTCAATTGAGTTGGACATTGAATTCATACGATAAAGGACAGCAAAATCACTGAATCTTCTGTTAGAATTCATTTGCTTCATTATTTCATCAGCAACAAATTTACCTTCTGAAAACTCATCTTCAAGAGTATTAAGAACAATTTTATCACCGGAACCGTTTGCAGTCCAAAGATTCTTTCCCTTACGCTGTTCGTTATTAGCAATAACAGCATTAGCGCCGTCAAGAATGTTCTGTGTTGAACGATAATTTTGTTCAAGACGAATAACTTCAGCATTTCTGAAATTATTCTCAAAACTCAGAATATTTTCAATTGTTGCACCACGGAATTTATATATACTCTGGTCATCGTCACCAACAACACATATATTGTTGTAACCCTCTGACAAAAGTTTTGTAAGCATAAATTGAGCATGGTTAGTGTCTTGATACTCATCAACGAGAACATATTTAAATTTTCTTTGATAATATTCTCTTACATCATCATTTTCTTTTAAAAGCTTAACTGTATAGAAAATAATGTCATCAAAATCCATTGCATCAGCATTTTTTAAAAGCTTCTGATATTTAGCGTAACACTCGCCTATTTGCTTTTCTCTGTAATTCCCACTACCCAAGCTTAAAAATTCTTCAGGAGGGACGAGCATATCCTTTGCACGACTTATTTCTGCAAGAATCGATTTATGAGGAAGAAATTTATCATCAATATTAAGAAGACGCTGACAATCCTTCATAATTCGTTTGCTGTCGTCAGTATCATATATGGTAAAATGCTTTGAAAAACCTAACAATTCAGCATTTCGGCGTAAAATACGAACACAAATTGAGTGGAAAGTACCAGCCCAGATATCATTTGCCTCTTCACCTATTCTTAAGGCTAATCGTTCTTTCAATTCGTTAGCAGCCTTGTTAGTAAATGTAAATGCAAGTATTTCCCATGGCTTAGGTGCATCAACTGATAATAAATTCTTGATAAAGGGATAAACAGTGCTGTTTCCATCATAATATGATTTTAACAAATCATAAGAATCATTATCGGGATAGTACTCCAGCTCATTTGAATTATATGCATTACCGTATTTTATAAGATTAGCAATACGATTTACCAAAACCGTTGTTTTACCGCTACCGGCACCCGCAAGAATTAAAAGCGGTCCATCAATCGATAAGACCGCGTTTAATTGCATAGGATTCATTTTATTAAATTCTTTTTCAATTATCTTTTTTCTTAACTCACAAATTTGTGAATACATTTATATTCTCCTATAACATAAAAAGTAGTTTAATCGTTTTCATCAAATGATACAGAAACATATTCTTCACTTGAAACAGTGTATGTTACATCATCCTTCTGTTCATCAGCAACTGTTTCATAATCGAAATTATGTGGTTCAAGTTCAGACAAGTCTGTATGCAAATTAAGCAAGTTTGATGCAGAAGAATTAAGCTTTGAGCTCAATGCATAAACATCCTTATGAAGCTGTTCAATTGAAGAATTAAACTTTCTTGAAATCACATCAACATCCTTAAGAAGGGATTCAATTTCAGCAGCCTCACGCTTAATATCCTGAGACGCAAAAGCACCAATATCCTTTGCTTTGATTTTTGCATTTTCAACCAGGTCAACAGAATAACGACGAGCATCAATATATGCAGCACCAATCTGCTTTTCAGCACGTCTTAACTTTTCACTCTTTTCATCAAACTCAACACTTTTTTCGCTTAATTGCTTATTTTCAAACAAAGCATCCTCAAGCTTTTTATTAAGTTCTTCAACTTCTTTTTCTTTTTCAGCAAGCTTTTCATTAACAACTGATAAAGATTCAAGTTTTTCTTCAAGCTCTTCGATTTTGTTTTTAAGGTCAAGTGCCTCTCGACGTTTTTCATCAAGCATTTCATTTGCATCTGCTGTTTCAGCCTGAAGCTGTTCAATAAATGCAAGAACATCCGATTTTTTAAAGCCACCAAAAAGAGCTGTTTTCATAACTGTAAATTCATTACCCATATAAATTTTCCTCTTGATATATGATTTTAATATATTTTAACAGAAATTTTGTCATAAAACAACACTTATTGAAAAATTTATATATTTATGTAAAAAAAAGATAGACAATGTGTTGAATTGGATGTAAAATATAACTAAGGAGGTATGCTTTATGAAAAAAACTACAAAAAATATTCTTAAAACATCAGCAATTATCGGTTCATCCGTTGGTGCTTTATATCTTACAATCGGTTCATTTTTGTACTATTTTACATTAACTGAGCAAGGCTTAGAAACACCATTTATTGCAAAAATAGCAAGTGGTAAACCAAAAAAACTTGATGAAGAAAGAGTTCGTGTTGATAATTTAAAAAGAGACGGCATAAAGTGGTTTGATGAAATGCCAAAAGAATCACTTGTAATCAAGTCCACAAATTTTGATAAGATTTTGCATGCTAATCTGATTTTACCTGAAAAAGAAAGCAACATTTTTGTATTTGTTATTCATGGCTACACTTCCAGTCCAAGAGGTATGGGAGTTTATGTAAAGCATTACCATGAAATGGGTTATAATGTTTTAACTCCATCTCTTAATGGCCATGCTGAAAGTGAATCTTCACGTATAACAATGGGTTGGAAAGACCGACTTGATGTTATTGATTGGATTAACTTTATTATTGAAAACTATCCTGATTGTAAGATTGTTCTTCACGGTGAATCGATGGGGTCAGCAACTACAATGATGGCTACAGGTGAAAACTTACCTGATAATGTTAAGGTTGCTGTTGCAGACTGCGGATTTACATCAGTTTGGGATATTTTTGATAATAAAATCAGAAACAATTTTAAAATGCCAACATTCCCATTCCTTAACAGTATGAACACGATTAACAAAGTATGTTCAGGTTTTGATTTCAGAAAAGCATCATCAATTGAGCAGTTAAAGAAATCAAAAACACCAACGATTTTCATTCATGGTGACAAGGACACATTCGTACCTTACGAAATGCTTGATAGAAACTATGATGCTTGTGCGGCAAGTGATAAAGAAAAAGTTACTATTGAGGGTTCACCTCATGCAAGAAATTCCATTGTAAATCCTGAATTATACTGGAGCTCAGTTGATAATTTCATAAGTAAATATTTATAATTAATTACATAGTAAAAGCTGTCTTACAAAAAACGTAAGACAGCTTTTCTTATAATCTGTTAAGCAAATCAAATTTTAATATTCGTAAATCTTTGTTGTGCCGAAGAGTGAACGGAAGAAACCGCCGATTTTATCGAAGAAGCCTGATTTTGAGTACATCTCAACACTGTCACGAGCTAATTCGCTACCGTCAGCATCACAAAGAATTGCTGTGAATGTTGTCCAGCCTTTATTCTTTGCAATAATCTCAAGATTCGAACCATCTGCATCTTCATCAAAGTTGCCATTACTTGATTCCCATCTTACATAAGAACCATTTGGTGCAGTACCCTCAACATTTGCGTGAAGAATAATACCGTCTTTGTTACGGATTTCAGTTCTTGATGGTTGCTGAATTGTAAATGTGTAGTTATATTCAGGTTCATCAGGAATAATAGGCTCATTAGGATTTACCGGAGTAACCTGTTCCTGTTTAACTGAATTTGTATCAGAGAATACACCTATGATATAAACAACACAATCTTCATCAGATTTAGGAACATAATTAAATGATATATCACCATCTGTTTCTGCTGTTCTCTGGTCGATATAAAGCAATTCAGTATTTGTAAAATCATTTATATCAGATGTGCTGTTCAATACAACAATAATATATTCATTACCTGAAATTGCATTTGATGTAGATGCATTATATTCTATTAAATCAGTAGTGTTTGCCATAGCAAATGACATCATATTAATTTGATTTGACCTTAATGAATATGTAACACCTGTTGAATTATAATGAATTGTTGCATTTGTTAAAGAATTATTATATTCACCAATATAAATTGATTTCCATTCTGTTTCTGTTCCCATATAATATATATCTTTAATATTTACACAATAGCAAAAAGCATATTCACCAACCTCTTTTAAACTGTCCGGGATTGCTATGCTTGTAAGGTTTTCACATGCATAAAATGCTTCATTACCAATCGTAGTTACGTTGTCAGGGATTATGTAGTTAGTTCTTGTATTACCAACAGGATATTGAAAAAGTACTGTTTTGTCTTTGTCAAATAATGCACCGTATTCATCACTTGAATAGTATTTATTATTATTATCTACTGTAAAACTTGTAAGGCTATCGCACTCTTCAAACGCACCAACAAAAATTGATGTTACGCTGTCAGGAATTATTACACTTGTAAGGTTTGTACATTTATAAAATGCACGAATACCAATAGATATTACACTATCAGGGAATGTTATACTTGTGAGACTGTCGCAAGATTGAAATGCATTATCACCAATTGTTATTACACTATCAGGAATTGTAACACTCGTTAGGCTTCTGCAACCAAAAAATGCATGGTCACCAATTGTTGTTATGCTGTCAGGAAGCATTATGCTTGTTAAACTATTACAATTCTCAAACATACCCTCACTAATTATTGTTACACTATTAGGAAATATGATACTTGTAAGGTTATGACAACTGCTAAACGCCCAACTATAAATTGATGTTACACTGTCAGAAATTGTATAATCTGTTCTTATATTACCACTCGGATATTGAATAAGTTTTGTTTTTGTTTTATTAAATAATACACCGTATTCATCACTTGAAAAGTAATTGTTATTGCTGTCTACTATAAAATTCGTAAGGCTTACACAATAATTAAATGCACGACTACCAATTGATATTATACTGCCAGGAATTGTCATATTTGCAAGTGTTCTACACCAGTAAAAAGCTTTATCACCAATTGTTGTTACACCATCAGGAATCGTTATATTTGCAATATTTACACAACCATAAAATGAAGAATTACCAATTGTTGTTACACTGTTTCCAATCGTCACAGATGCAAGTTTATTGCAATTGTAAAATGCAAAATTACCAATTGATGTTACACTATTAGTTATAACTACTTTTTTTATGTCATATTGATAACTCTCCCAAGGACGATTGGTATAGGAGTAATTATAGTTGTAATCATCCATCTCACCATTACCTGAAATAGTTAACGTACCTGTTGAGTCATCAAAAGTCCAAGTGAGATTATCACCACATTTGCCGGAATCGGTAACATTTTCCGGTTCGTCATCTTCGTTAGAATCATCACCGTTATCTTCTGAATCATCATTTTTATATGGACAATTATCCCAACCAAACTCGTTGTATGTATATGAATAATAGAACTCAACAATATCAATTTTTATATCTATAAACTTTACACTAACATTATTTTCGAGTTTTGTTTTTTCACCAATAACAAATTTTCCTGTCAAATCACCAACAAGGTCAATGTCACCGTCAAGACAAGAATCACACAGATGATTTTTGCCTGTATCCGTTGATATTTTTGCTGTTAGTTTTGCACCAATTTCACTTGATAATTCTACTTTAGCAAATTTTTCTTTTACTAAATATGCTCGTGGTGCTAAATCAACACCTAAAAATATTTCACCTTCAATTTTAAATTCAGGTTTAAAGGATGGTTTTTCTGACTTATTTACTAATCCGTCAGTTGTGTTATAACCAACACCAAGTGTGAATTTTAATGTAGCATCAAATGTTGCTTTAACAGACGCTTCTACAATGAATTTAGGTGAAATTCCAACATAAACACCAATACATGGACTGTAGTCAAGTGCCTTTAATTTCACCTCAACTCTTCCTTTACCCTCAATGGTAATTTTAAGTGAAATTGAGGGCGTTAATGTAAACTCAATTTCTGAGAACTTCGTACTTAAATAATACTTGAAAGTTCCTTTTATTGACAGACCTGCAGTACCTTCAATCTTAATTGAACCAGTTAATGATATATTCTTTGTGATTTTCTTTGGTTCTTTGGGTTTTGATGTTTTATCAAGAGTGTAGTTATGTTTAAATGTTATGCTTGGACTATCATCAAAAGCATAGGTGTTGATTTCATCATCAGATTCTTCTACTTCTTCAACACCTTCATAAATTATTCCTTCATCAAGTTCATCATCTTCATCAACTGTAAAATCGCCTGACGACATTTCATTATTAATTTTAACTGTGTCAAAAACTTCCTCAATTGATGTTTCTGCTTCTGTGATTTGTGCAGTTGTTCCGTCAATGTCAATAGCACCTACTTTAATAAAAGTAAGTTCTTCAACATTTCCGTTGTCAAAATAGAAAATATCGTCTTTTTTTAATGACTTAATTTGATTATCAATGTTTCCAAATGTATATACACCTGTTCCGGCATTGTAAGAGAGCAATACATTTGTTGCACCGTCAGTTGTAATTGTTTCTGTATCATCAGACATAACAAGGAAGTTATTATCTTCGCTTTCATCAAGGTTAATGACTTTATCTTCTGGGAAATCTTCAACAGTTGTTGCCAAAAAGTCTTCATACATCTTTGTCATTTCATTACAAGTGTATGCTTTGCACAATGGTGCAACATTTTTATCAAGCATAAATGCTTTCAATACGAAATAATCAGGAAGTTCATCCTCAAATTCAACAATAGCTTCTGTATCAGTTGCAAGAACATCAGCAGATGCAGTTGTAACCATTCTTCCAGTATCTTCTTCATAAACAGCAACTCTAATTGTACAATCCTGCTGTGTTACAAATGTCACAAGAGCACAATAACCCTCATATTCAATGTCAGAAATGTAATATCCGTTATTCTGCTCATCTGTTTGCTCACTTAACGACTCAGTAAGCATTTCACCAAATGAGTTTGTTGCAGTCATACTCATATCGCCCATATCGGTTGATATAGTTTGATTGTTTTTTGCATTTTCTTCTGTTGCAAGTGCACTAAATGGCAATGATGTTGCAAAAATAGTCACAACAAGCAATACAGATAATACTTTGATAAAAACTTTCTTCATAATTCCCATCTCCAAAAATAAAGATGAAAATATTTTACCATAAATTTACAAAATATTCAACAATTATATGAGATTCTTCGCTTACACTCAGAATAAAAATTAGTATAAAAAATGAGGCTATGAATTAACATAGCCTCATAAATGTAATATTAACAATTATTCAATTGTTACAGTACCGTCTTCGTAAACTGTGATTTTATCACCTGTTTTTACTGTATTGAGGAATTCCTCACCAAGGCAGTCAACTGTTGGCATTGGAGTATCTGTCCAAACTGAACCGATAATTGCACCTGCTGCTGCAAGTGAGTCAATATGCTCTGAGAAAAGCATACATGCAGGACAACGCTCCATAACCTTTGCACAATAAAGAACAAGACCACCTGTTGTTGAACCGATTGTCTGTGGTAAGCAAAGTGCTGTTCCTACCATTGGCTTTTCATAAATATCTGTGTTGTTCTGGTCACCACATTTTGCCTGTTTGTCACCAAACTGAAGTGCACCCTGAAAAGAAGCAAGAGTATTGAAACCACCGTGTGAAACAAGAGCAGTTGCTGTTGCCTTGCCCGGAACTACGGGACGACCTTTGAATGTTTTCATTTTATTTTGCCTCCTTTGTAATGATATCAAGAATCTCTTCACTTGTATAGTAACGAGATGTTGTATATGTACGAAGCTTGTTTGAGTTTGTAATTACAGGCATCTTCTTAGCAAGAGGATTGTTCATATACATAAGAGGACAAATGTAACTGAGCACTACGCCTGTTGACTGAAGCTTTGCATACAAATCTGTCTTTTTAAACTCGTCACAAACTGCAGGAGGAGCTGTAAATACTGTTGGAATTGAAACCTTCTTAAGACCGTTTTTCTTAAGTCCGTCATAAACATTTACTGTCCATTCCTTAAGCTGTGCCATTGTCATATGAGGACAACCAACGAAACAAAGCTTAGGAGTTGCATCAGGATTCTTCCACATTACAGGATATGACTTCTTAACTCTTTCAAGCTCAGCATCATCAATAACATAAACCTGTGCATTTTCTGTAATAAGTGATTCACCCATCTCAACTGCTTCAGGAGTAAGACCTGCAATATGATAAAGACCAACAGCACCGTTTGATGCACAAGCAGCACCGAAGTCCTTAAGATATGCTTTTGCATCATCATTAAGTTCAGTACCAAGCCATTCGTTCATCCCCTTAACGTAAGGAACATCCTCCATAACTTTCATACCGATTGCAGAACCGAGAATCTGTGCTTCAGGCTTTTTCTTACATTTTACTTCAACAATCCATGTTGCTTTTCTGCCCTCATCAGTAAGAAGACCAAAATCAGGAACAAAGCCTGCGATTGAACCCATCATTTCAATAAGACCTGAGTTACGGTTACAACGAGCACCGATAACAGAGTTTGCATATGCTACGGCACTGGATTCAGCCCAAGAAAGAATGTCACCCTTCTTTGGAGTATTACCAACTTCATCAAGATAACAAGCACATGTATATGCATCGTCATTCAAAAGACCCATTTTACGAAGCTGTTCGTTATATGAATCCTGTTTTGAATACATAAATTTCTTAAATACAAAATTCTTAAGAAAATCTGATGGAACATTTGGGTCAAATGGTTTTGGGTCAACCGAGAATTTCTGCTTTGATGTAACGCCAGCGTTAAGGAGCTGGTCCATCAAATCAAATACAGGAGTCATCATCTTGAGACCAAAACTTGTAACAAGATGTCCCTTATCACTTGTTACGGGAACCATTTTTTCTGCACCGAATGTTTCGCCATACATAACAAGTGTTTTCATAACTTTAGCCATTACTTCGCCTTGCTTACCGTCCAACATAGCCTGTTGTTCAGCTGTCAATTGCATTGCCATTGTTATCACACCTCTTTAATAAAATATTAACAGATATAGTTTACTATCATTAACATAATGTGTCAATGATAAATTGTTAAAAATTTCACTAATACATGAATTATTTAATTCCTGCGACAATCTGAAGTATTAATCTGGCATCTACTGCTGTAATTTGATTATCCTTGTTCACATCTGCATTAACAAAGTTCAAATCTTTAGTTTCTTTTATTCCTGCAACAACCTGTAAAACTAAACGGGCATCTGTTGCCATAACTTCTCCGTTACCATTTGCATCACCTATTATGTGCTTTTCTGATGGTTGAATATTGTCAACAACTCTTGTTTCTGAAAACTTACACACATTACATTCCCTTGTTTCTTCACCATCGTGTTCTTCGGTTTCATTTACTGTTGTTTCCCAAACACTAAAATCATGAATACCTGTTGCAGGAATTGATGCAATTTCTTTATTGCCACAACTACATTCTCTGGTTTTGTTGCCTGTACCAACACAAGTAGGTTCGTTTGTTACTCTCCATTCGCCAAAAGCACAAGTATGAGGTTCTTCCTTGTAGTTAATTTTAGCATTTAATAGAAAATCATTACCTTCAGAAGAAATTTCAATTTCATTCCATTGTTCTTGCGTACCTGAGTAATAAATATTTTTTAAAGATGAGGCATCAACAAATGCATTTTCATCAATCACTTCTAAAGACAAAGGAATTGAAATACTACTCATTTTTTCACACATACCAAACACATACGAACCAATATTAATAATGCCATCTTCAATTATTACGTTTTTAATTTTACTATATGTTCCGTCAAATGTAAAATATGTCGGGAAACCTTTCATTTCACCTGAACCGTTAATAATCATATCGCCATCATCATTCAAAGTCCATATTACACTATCTTTACTCTCATCTTTACTTAAATTTCCACTCTTAACAGTATCGGCATAAACTTCTATAATAAAAAATGATAATAATATAATGCTTACTGACAAAACAATAGATATAATATTTTTAATTATATTCATATAATCACACCCGACCATCTTTTTTTCGACATTTTAACATATATTTTGATTTTATTCAATAAAAAATGACGGAGATTGCACTCCGTCACTTAAGTTTTATCTTCTGTTTTTCTTCATACAATGCTTATCAAAGCTTGGATTAAAAGCATAGAAATTCTTACTGTCAAGCTTATCGGTCATAAGTTGTAAACCTTCACCAAATCTTTGATAATGAACAATTTCTCTTTCTCTTAAAAACTTGATTGGGTCACGAACATCAGGGTCGTCAACAAGCCTTAAAATATTATCATAAGTCGTTCTTGCTTTTTGTTCTGCAGCCAAATCTTCGTGCAAGTCTGTTATAACATCACCTTTTGATTGAAGGTAAGCAGCTGTAAACGGTGTACCACTTGCTGCAACAGGATATATACCCGTTGTATGGTCAACAAAATATGTGTCAAAGCCTGATTTTTTTATTTCATCAATTGATAAGTTTCTCGTTAGCTGATAAACAATTGCACCAACCATTTCCAAATGAGATAACTCTTCAGTTGCAATATCCGTAAGAAGCCCTTTTAATTCAGGTAAAGGCATACCGTATCGTTGAGAAAAATATCTCATTGATGCTGCTAATTCACCATCAGGTCCACCAAACTGTGAAATGATTATTTTTGCTAATTTCGGATTAGGATTTTTAATTTTTACAGGATATTGTAATTTCTTTTCGTATTGAAACATCAGCAACCACACTCCACATATTCCCAAGGCCATGGCTCTTTAATCCACACACATCCGCTTCCTGATTTATGTGTAAGCGGACCATAGCATTCTTCATATTCATTTTTTAATTCCATTGCACGTTCAGAATATTTTTTATGCATTTCAATGGCTTTTTCATCGCAAGGATGTGTATCTAAATACAAATGCAATTCCCAAGCAGCAAAACTTACTGCAGAAATTTCTCTTAACAACTTACATTTATCCACAGCACTTACCTCCATAGAACTTTTTATCTAATTCTGGAAACAGAGTACCGTTAGATAATGCTTCACTACTTGTATATGTTACAAGTTCAGTCTGAAAAGGCACATATGCCATTGCAACTACAATATCTACTGGTAATTTGGGCATAATTTTGCAATTACATTGATATTTATTATCTTCCATTTACTTTTCTCCTTTTTTCTATTTGAGTTTGCACTCAAAATATCATATTCATTTGTGTAATAAAATGTTATTTATATTGAAATATAAATTACTAAATGTTAGAATATATTCCAAAGATGAGAGGTATGTTATTTATGAAAAATAAAATCATTGAATTTTTAGATAAATCTGTTACAAGTGAAATGATATTAAAAAGAATTGCATTTTACTTGTTTGTTGCTTGTATTCTGCTTGGTTTAATCTTTTTCAAGTTAAATGAAATAAACGAAAATCTTGCATTAGCTACAGAAGAAATCACATCTAATTATAATACAGAAAAAGAAGAATCAATTTCTAATGAATTTGTAGAAGATAAGTTTGAATTGGGCGACACACTGCCTGTTTTTAACGAACCTGAAAATACATCATCGCCAGAGACTACAATTCAAACAAAGGCAGAAACAAGTACAACCAACCAATATACTGAACCTAAAACAGAGACTCCTACAGAAGTTTTGACATCAAATATAAACAGTTCAAAAAAATATAATTTCGTAATAAATGTCAATAGCAATAAAATACATTATGCTGATTGTACATTTGTAAACAGAATGAAAGAAGAAAATAAAAAGAATATACAATTAAATAACAATGAATTAAATGAATATTTAAATAACGGCTACACATTATGTAGCACTTGTGGAGGTTAAAAACAATGAACATTAAAGAAATTTTATCAAGAGTTGATCATACTTTATTATCTCAAAATGCAACTTGGGAAGAAATTAAAACAATTTGTGATGATGGAATAAAATACGAAACAGCTTCTGTTTGTATTCCGGCATCATACGTTAAACAAGCCAAGGAATATGTCGGTGATAAACTTACTATATGCACAGTTATTGGGTTCCCAAACGGATACAGCACAACTGCAACAAAGGTATTCGAAACTGCTGATGCTGTTAAAAATGGTGCTGATGAAATAGATATGGTTATAAATGTTGGATGGTTAAAAGACAAGAAATATAATGAAATTCTTAATGAAATAAACGAAATAAAAGATGCTTGTAATGGTAAAATCTTAAAGGTTATTATTGAAACCTGCTTACTTACAGACGATGAAAAAATTAAAATGTGTGAAATTGTCAGTGATTCGAAAGCAGATTTTATTAAAACATCAACAGGTTTTTCTACCGGTGGTGCAACAAAGGCTGATATTGAACTTTTTGCAAAACATACTACTAATAGTAAAAAGATTAAAGCTGCCGGTGGAATTTCATCAATTGATGATGCAGAAGATTTTATAAACCTTGGTGCATCAAGACTTGGGACAAGCAGAATAGTAAAAATCGTTAAAAATGAACAAGGTAGTGGATATTAATGCAGTATAAAAGAATATTTCTGATTGTTCTTGACAGCTTCGGAATAGGTAATGCTCCTGATGCTGAAAAATTTGGTGATTCAGGAGCAAATACTCTGAAAAGTATTTCTACATCAAATAAATTATCAATTGAAAACTTATCAGCTTTAGGTTTATGCAATATTAATGGTGTTGAACTTGAAGATTATTCATCTCCTATTGCAAAATATGGAGCATTACAGGAATTATCTGCAGGTAAGGATACCACAATCGGTCATTTTGAAATTGCAGGAATAGTTTCTAGTAAACCAATGCCAACATATCCTGATGGTTTTCCAAAAGAAATTATTGAAGAATTTGAAAAACAAACAAATTGTGGGACTCTTTGTAATAAACCATATTCAGGTACACAAGTTATTGCAGACTATGGGCAAGAACATATTCAGACAGGTAATTTGATTGTTTATACATCAGCAGACAGCGTTTTCCAGATTGCAGCACATACTGACATTGTTCCACTTGAAAAACTTTATAAATACTGTAAAACAGCAAGAAATATTCTTGTTGGAGAACATGCTGTCGGTCGTGTTATAGCAAGACCTTTTACAGGTGAATATCCTTTCACAAGAACTGCAGACAGGCACGATTTTTCTGTTGAACCCCCCGAAGATACAATGCTCGATATATTAAACACCAATGGTTATGATGTAATTTCTGTTGGAAAAATTGCTGACATATTTGCTAATCGTGGAATAACCGAGAAGTTTTACACTCACTCAAATCAAGAAGGTATGAGCAAAACATTTGAGTTATTAAAAAAGGATTTTAATGGTCTTGTATTTACAAATCTTGTTGATTTTGATATGAAATATGGTCACAGACGAGATGTAGATGGATATGCCAGTGCCATTACTGAATTTGATAATTGGTTAAATGAATTTATGCCAAAAATGGAAGATGATGATATACTGATTATTACAGCTGACCATGGTTGTGACCCTGCATTCAAAGGTACAGACCACACAAGAGAACAAGTACCATTGCTTATTTATGCAAATAATATTGAGCCTGAAAATCTTGGTGCTATAAAGGGTTATAATTATATTAGCGACTTAATTCTTGATAACTTTAATTTAAGGTGATTTTATGAATAAAAAAGAGCTTTTTACACTTGCAAAAGAAGCTATGAAAAACTCATATGCACCATATTCAAATTATAATGTTGGTGCGGCATTACTGACAAAAAACGATAAGGTATATATGGGTTGCAACATCGAAAATGCGTCATATTCTGCCACTTGCTGTGCAGAAAGAACAGCAATATTTTCTGCTGTTGCAAAGGGTGAAAAAGAATTCAATGCTATTTGTATAGTCGGCGGTAAAAATGGTGACATTATTGATTATGCAATGCCTTGTGGTGTTTGCAGACAAGTTTTAGCAGAATTTTGTGATGTTGATTTTAAAATATATGTTGGCATCAATGAAAATGAAATAAAGGAATTCACTTTAAGTGAACTTCTCCCCTATTCTTTTGACAAATCAAAATTAGGTGAATAATATGAGAATTTACGACATCATAGAAAAAAAGCGTGACGGATACAAACTTACAAAAGAAGAAATTGACTTTTTTGTAAGAGAATATACAAACGAAAATATTGAAGATTATCAGGCATCAGCACTTCTGATGGCTATATTCATTAATGGAATGGATGAAGAAGAAACCGTCAATCTTACCGAAAGTATGGCTCGTTCCGGTGATATACTTGACTTATCAGCAATTGACGGAATAACTGCAGATAAGCACTCCACAGGTGGTGTCGGTGATAAGACTTCACTTGTTGTAGCTCCGATTTGTGCATCATTGGGAATTAAAATGGCTAAAATGAGTGGCCGTGGACTTGGTCATACAGGTGGCACAATCGACAAGCTTGAAAGCATTGACGGATTCAACGTTACACTTGATACTGATTCATTTTTTAAGCAAGTAAATGAAATCGGTATTTCAATTATCGGTCAGTCAGGTAATTTAGCACCTGCCGATAAAAAGATTTATGCATTAAGAGATGTTACTGCAACAGTTGACAATATTTCGCTAATTGCATCAAGTATTATGAGCAAGAAAATTGCTGCAGGAGCTAAAAACATTGTTCTTGATGTAAAATGCGGTAGTGGTGCATTTATGAAAGATGAAGAAAGTGCAACAAAACTTGCTGAAACAATGGTTGATATAGGAAAGAAATGTGGTAGAAATATTGCTGCAGTTATCACGAATATGGACATTCCACTTGGTTCAAATATCGGTAATGCACTTGAAATCAAAGAAGTTATTGATATTCTTAATAACAAAGGTGATGAACAGTTACGAGAGCTTTGCCTTGTGCTGTCTGCGACAATTCTTAGTATTTCTTATGATTGGGATTACGAAGATGCATACAAAAAAGCTGAACAAACAATAGTTGATGGTTCAGCTTATAAAAAGTTCATTGAATTTGTTAATGCACAAGGTGGAAATACTGATTTCAATACCCTGCCTGTTGCTAAAAAATCACTTGAAGTAAAAGCAACTCAAGACGGATATATTCAAAGTATTGATTCACGGATTGTTGGTGAAAGTGCTGTTTTACTTGGTGCAGGTCGTGAAAAGAAAAGTGACACGATTGACTACGGTGCAGGAATTGTGCTTTATAAAAAGACTTGTGACGAAGTGAAAATCGGTGACACAATCGCAATTCTCTACGCAGAAAGTGACGAAAGACTTAAAAATGCAGAAAAGCTTTTCAATACCTCATTTAAAATCGGTAAAGAAAAGCCTGAAACAATGCCATTGATTTATAAGACGATAAGATAAATATTGGGAGAATCTATTATGAAAAAGATTATATGTGTTTTTCTTTCATCTATTTTAATTCTTTCTGTGTGCTCAATTAGTATTACAACCTATGCAGAAGAAATAAATGAAGAGAAATCTATTAACAACTTTATAAATGGAATTGTTGAGCTTTCACGTGAATATGATGCAGAAAAAGATTTTGTGCCTGTTGATGAAAAAGATGAAGCAACTGCTACTCTGTTCTTTTCAAATGGTGAAACAACACAACAAGAAAAAGACTCTCTTGACTTCCAAACAGCTCGATTAATTGTTCGTGAAGACGACAGTTTTAATACATATGGTGCAGTTGAGCATATCGAAGGATTTAAGGACTTTCACATTCTTCAATACGAAACTTCAACTCTTGCACAAGAAGCCTATACAAAATTAAAAAATGTTGTTGATGAAGTCGAGCCTGACTCAGTTCAAAATGTTTTTTCATCCGAGGATAGCTATACAAAAATAGAAAAACCTACTGGGGAATATTTAACTGAGTGGAGTGTTCAAAGAACACAATCTAAACAATTACAAGAGTACTATGAAAATATAGATACAATAGGTGAAGTAGTTGTTGGAATTGTCGATTCAGGGATAGACTATAATCACGAAATATTTGAAAATAGAATTGTACGAAGCTATTCCAATTCTTCACCTGATGGAGACCCTAATGACGAAATGGATATTGAAGCATTACCACACGGAACAATGGTAGCAAGTGTTATTGTTGACAACAGTCCTGATTTTGTAAAGGTGACTTGTTTTAGAATTGCAAGTAATGAAGGTGAATACACCGTTAGTGTTGGTGCTGCAGGCATTTTAAGCGCTATAAATGCAGGTGTCGATGTAATGAATTTAAGCCTCGGTTTCCGTGAACATTCTTCATTAATGGAAGAAGCTATGATAGAGGCATGTAATCAAGGGATACATGTTGTTTGTGCTGTTGGTAATATGAGTATGATGGCACAAGGAACTTTGCCATCTTCTGTTCAAGAAACAATTTCAGTATCATCAACAAACAACAAAAATATTGGTTCTCGTTTTAATACATTTACTACTGATGCAGATTTATCCGCACCAGGTGAAGGGATTAATGTTGCTGCAATAAATAATACTTATGCTTTCGTCAACGGAACTTCTTTTGCTTCGCCTTGTGTTGCTGCACTTGTAGCTGTAATTTTTTATGAACATCCTGACTGGACAACTTATCGCATTGAAAATCTATTAAAATATACTTCAATTGACATTGATTGTTACGAGGGCTATGATACAAGTTATGATGGTGAAGGTCTTGTACAGTTTTGTAATGCTCTTAATATAAATTCTCTTGAAAAGCCTAAGTCCAACTTGTCATCTACATCATATACATCTTCGCAAATATGCTCATTGGAAACAGAACAAGGGATAGATATTCTTTATACAATAGATGGCACATTCCCAACAAAAGAAAATGCTATTACTTATAAAGAACCGTTTGAAATTGCTGAATATACTCATTTACGAGTAATCTCTTATGATGTGAAAAATAATAATTACAGTTCGGAACTTGATTTATCAATACGCATCAAGCATTATGAAGATGAAAGCAACTTTATTATTAATGAGGATGGTATTGTTACCGATTATTTAGGAAATCATACAGACATAATAATTCCTGAATATATATCAGATATTCAGGTTGTAGGTTTTAAGAATCCTTTTGCCGGTTGTAACATTGTTGGATTAACATTACCACAATCAGTAAAATATTCTAATACCGGTGGTTCAAAGGATACACTTAGATTTATTGAGGGTGACGGTGTAACAGCCATATCATATATGGGGCTTTCCGATATACCAAATCTTGAGTATGTGAACTTTCCTAATTTAAAAGTTGTAAACGAAAAAGCATTTTACAACACACCTAAATTAAGGAAATGCAACTTTCCTAATCTTGAAACAATTGCTTCACAGGCATTTGATGGTTCTTACATCACTAATATATATGCTCCAAAAGTAACTGTTATCAGTTATGAGGCTTTTGTTCGCTGTAATGCTGAAAGTATCAGTCTTCCAAATTGCACTGATTGTGATATGGGATTTTTTGGCACAGGAATGTTTGGTCAAGCAGGTGCATTACATAATCTTTCTATACCTTCTTTAAAGCTTTTGCCTATGTATGCTTTTGGTTCTAATCATATTTCAAAAATCGACCTCCCTAAAGTTGAATTAATCGAAAGTGAAGCTTTCTATTGGTCAGGCATTAAACAAGTACAATTTTCTAATCTGATAACAGCTGAATCACTACCCAAAATACAAAATAGTATTATTGTTCTACCTTCAACTTTTAAGGAATGTACAATAGATACAAATGAAATGGATTATAAGGTCTATGGTACAAAAGGTACTTATGCTGAACAATGGGCTAATGAATACGGACACAAATTTATAGAAATATCTCAGGAGACTGCAATTCTTGAAGATGTGCCTACAGAATATTATGGATTGGGTGAAATCCTCTCACCTGATGTAATTGGTTTTAATAAAACTTACCAATGGTATAGCAATACAGAACCAAACAACACAACAGGTACACCGATTGAAGGTGCTACAAGTAAGGACTTCAACCCCTCAGATTACCCTGAAGCTCGTTACTATTATTGTGTAATTACAAGCACAGATAATGGCTATGACACTATTGAAATTCGTACGGGTGTAACAGAAAACAAAGCAATACATATTCATACTGAAGAAGAAATCCCTGCAGTTTCTCCAAACTGTACTGAAACAGGACTTACAGCAGGTGTGAAATGCTCCGAATGTGGTGAGATTATTACAGCACAACAAGAAATCCCTGCACTCGGACACATTCCCGCTAATGCAGTAGAAGAAAACTATATTGCTCCGACTTGCACAGAAAACGGTAGCAAAGATGTGGTAATCTACTGTTCATTATGCGATAAGGAAATCAGCAGAGAAAAAATTTCAATTGAATTAACAAGTCATACAGATGTTCACAATGACGGTATTTGTGATAATTGCGATTTGAAGCTCTGCGACCACACTTGTCATAAAGAAGGTATAACAGGCTTCTTTTGGAGAATCATTAATGTATTTAATATGCTCTTCGGTTTGAATAAGACTTGCGAGTGTGGTTTAGCACATTATTAATAATAAAAAATTAAGGAAAGATATGAGTTTTCATACCTTTCCTTTTGTTATACATGGTCTTATTTTGTATGCTGAAAGTGATGCTAAAATGATGCATATTATTTCTTTTGGTAAGAATGGCAGGAACACTGTCTGAATAAACCAAATTGCAGAATAATTATTGTTATTATAAACATTTGTGATGAATGCGAAATATAAAATGCCGATTATGTAGATTATTGTAATGCCAAGTAAAGAAATGATGATATAGTGCCACAAATTGCGATAATTAAGGTTTTGTGTAATTAGACTAATTATTACTGTTGCAATTAAAAAACCGATTATAAAGCCGAAATTAGGCATTAAAACGTATCCTAATCCCCCACCGCCTGAAAAAATCGGTAATCCGATAAGTCCGAGTGCCATATATGTAATAGTTGCAAGCGTTGATGCCTTAAAAGGTAGCACAAGTGCTGTCAGCAAAACGAAAAAAGTCTGCAAGGTAACAGGCATCATATTGGGCATCGGAATTCGTATAAATGAGCCTATACATATCAAGGTACAGAATAATGCAGATAATGTTAATGTTACAATTAAATTTCTTCTTTTCATACAAGCCTCACACTAACATCACCTGACGAAATCTCTTCAATTTCGCCATTTTCATTTTTTACAAGCAAATGACAATCGTCTGTTATATCAATAACAGTTGCCGGTCTTGTGTTGTCACCTGAAATAATATTGATTTCTTTACCTGTTAAATATGAATATTCTTTATATCTTTTGATATAGTCTTTATCTTCACCATTAAACATAGTGAAAAAACTGTTAACTACATCTGCAACGATTTTTTCTTTGATGTTGTCTTCCGTATTTCCCGGGAAAATCGCAGTTGCAATATCCTTTATATCATCAGGAAAACCATTTTCAGGTGCAATAACATTTATACCGATACCGACTACAGCATATTGGAGCATTTTATTACTGTTTATTGCACCTTCAGTAAGTATTCCGCATACCTTTTTACCGTCAATATAAACATCATTTACCCATTTGATTTTAACATCATTTTTATTATATTTCATAACTGTTTCTGCAACAGAAACTGCTGCCATAACCGTCAAAAATAGTGATTTTTCAGCAGAAAATTCGGGATTTAAAAGTAAAGAAAAATAAACTCCTGTTCCATTTGGAGAATAAAAAGAACGACCCATTCTGCCTCTGCCACCTGTCTGACTTTCAGCTATAACGAGTTGTGTATTTCTTTCCCCTTGTGAACCTAACTTTTTCAAATAATTATTTGTAGAGTCAAGTTCATCGAAAATTGTGATATTCAATTTTTGGTTTAAATATTGTTCTAATATTTTCTTATCCAAAAAAATCACCATATTTATTATATATTGAAACATCTAAATATGCAAGAAAAAAGGACTCAAAAGAGTCCTTCTAACTTATAAATGCCAGATTTCTTTTGCGTATTCCTTAATTGTTCTATCTGATGAGAATTTGCCTGCATTACACATATTGAGCCAACATTTTTTATAAAATTCGTTTTTGTTCTTATAATCTGCATTTACTCGTTTCTTTGTTTCAACATAATCATTAAAATCAAGAAGAAGATAGTAATGGTCAGGCTTATGCCACGATGCACCTTTAAGAATTGAATCATAAAGTTCTTTGAAAATCTTTGTTCTGCCATTTTTAAGAGTACCATCAACAAGAGCATCAAGAACCCGTTTGATTTTTTCATCTGTTTCGTAAAGTTCTTTTGAAGAATATGTTTCTTTTATTTCTTCGATATCTTCAACACGGGCTCCAAAAATATAGTTATTCTCTTCCCCTGCTTCTTCAACGATTTCAATGTTGGCACCGTCATAAGTTCCAAGTGTTACTGCACCATTGAGCATAAGTTTCATATTACCTGTACCACTTGCTTCTGTACCTGCAGTTGAAATCTGTTCACTGACTTCAGCGGCTGCAACAAGCTTTTCAGCATAAGAAACATTATAATTCTTAACAAAAACCACTTTGATATATTTTGATGCTTCTTCATCTTTTTCGATAAGCTTTGCAATTTCATTGATAAGTTTGATGATCCCCTTTGCACGAGCATATCCCGGAGCAGATTTTGCGCCAAAAATAAATGTTGTCGGAACAAAATCCTTTAAAGTACCTTCTTTAATTTCAAAGTAAAGTTCAAGAATAGAGAGTGCATTTAAAAGCTGACGCTTATATTCGTGAAGACGTTTAATCTGAATATCAAAAATTGAATTTTCGTCTATTTCAATTCCATCGTGAACTTTAATATACTCAACTAACTGCTTTTTCTTTGTTTCTTTAATTGAAATAAATCTATTAAGGACATTTTCATCGTCAGCATACTTTTCAAGTTCCTTGAGCTTATCCAGTTCAGTAACCCATTCATCATTACCCAGAAGTTCAGTAATAAGTGATGATAATTCTTTGTTACAAAGTAATAACCATCTTCTTTGAGTTATACCGTTGGTCTTATTCTGGAACTTTTCAGGATACAATTCATACCAATCTTTTAAAACATCTGTTTTAAGAATATCTGTATGAATTCTCGCAACACCATTTACATACTTTGAGCAGAAAATTGCAAGATAAGCCATATGGACACGTTTTTCCTGAATAATCTGCATTTTTGTTGCTTTTTCTTTATCAATTCCTGCATCTTTAAGTTCTTTTTTCAACATTTTATCAAGCTGTTTGATTATATCAAGAACTTGTGGAATTGTATCACGAACAATCTTTAAATCCCACTTTTCAAGAGCTTCCTGCATAATTGTATGATTTGTATAGTTAAACACATTTTTACAAATCTCAACTGCTTTTTCAAACTTAACATTTTCGTTAACAGTCAAAAGTCTGATGAGTTCAGGAATTGAAATAACAGGATGTGTATCATTAAGTTGAATTGTAATGTAATCAGCAAATTTAGAAAAATCTTTGCCGTGAACAGTTTTGAATTTTCTGATAATATCCTGTAAAGATGCACTTGAGAAGAAATATTGCTGTTTAAGTCTTAATTTCTTTCCCTCGTTATTGTCATCATTCGGATAAAGAACACGAGAAATATCTTCTGCTCTGTTTTTTAATGCAACTGATTTATCATATTTCTGCGCATTAAACAAATCGAAATCAAATGGCATAAGTGATTCACATTGCCACAATCGTAATGTACCAATATTATCTGTACCGAAACCTATTACAGGCATATCATATGGAACTGCATTTACTGACATATCCTTAAAATCAACTGTTACAGCATCACTTTCACATCTTACTGACCATGGGTCACCCCATTTTGTCCAGTCATCAGCTGTTTCAATTTGGAAACCATTATGAAAATCCTGCTTGAAAAGTCCGTATTTATATCTGATACCGTAACCATCAAGAGGAATATCAAGTGTTGCAGCACTGTCAAGAAAACAGGCTGCAAGACGACCTAAACCACCATTACCGAGAGCAGCATCTTCGACATCTTCCAGTGCATTTAAAGATACACCATACTCATTGAGTCCTTTTTCAACTTCATCATACAAGCCTTTTGACACAAGATTGTTATAAATTGCACGGCCTACAAGAAATTCAGCTGATAAATAATATGCAGTTCTGTTCTTTATTCGTTTATCTTTACTATTTTTCCAACCATCGGAAATATGTGACATAACTGCACTTGAAATTACATCGTGCAATTCATATGAACTGAGTTCCTTTATATCTTTAAAATATTTACTACTTGCAAGTTTTCTTGCTTCATTTACAATATGTGACATTTATTTTACTCTTTTCTTTTTTGGAATTCTCTGATAGAGATTTGTATAATATCTTAACTTTTCAGTCAATTCATCAGTTAAATAGTCAGGCTTTGCTCGCCATTGCCAGTTATCTGTAACTGTTGAAGGATAATTCATCCTAGTTTCATTACCAAGTCCTAACAAATCCTGCATTGTTACAATTGCAGTATCGGAATTACTTGACCATACAGCTTTCATAAATCCCCAGTTGTAGCCTTCTTTTCTTGTCAGGCGAAGATATTCTTTTGCTCTTTTTCGTGTTTTTCTAGGAGCAGTTTTTGTCATATAGCCGATTATTGTGTCATTATCGTGAGTACCGGCATAAGCTACTGAATTTTTTGTAAAATTATGAAGAAGATAATCATTATCCTCATCCGTATCAAAAGCAAACTGTAGGACTTTCATACCAGGATATTTACTTTGTTTAAGCATCCTTTTAACAGCAGGTGTCAGATATCCTAAATCTTCAGCAATAA
Source organism: Candidatus Fimenecus sp. (assembly GCA_045631225.1). GTDB lineage: Bacteria > Bacillota > Clostridia > Oscillospirales > Acutalibacteraceae > Fimenecus. The sequence continues at coordinate 23,799 of JAZQUG010000016.1, read as the reverse complement.
TATCTTTTTTACCAAGAGTTTTTTCAATTTCCTTAAAGAATTCAATGCCCGGTCCTTTTCGCCACTCACCTATTTTTGCAGTTTTTGAATCAGCCGGAATACAATAAAAAGACTCAAAGCCTCTGAAATGGTCTATACGGATTACATCACACATTTTGCACAAGTGCTCAATTCGGTTTTTCCACCATGAAAATCCGTCTTTTTTCATATAATCCCAATCGTATAACGGATTGCCCCATAATTGACCATCATCAGAAAATGCATCAGGAGGACAACCTGCTACTTCAATGGGATTACAATCTTCATCAAGTAAAAATTGCTTTGGATTTGCCCAAACATCTGCACTGTCTCCTGCAACATAAATTGGAATATCACCAATTATTTTTATCCCGTTTTCATTTGCATATTTCTTTAAATCATTCCATTGTTTAAAGAAAACATATTGAATAAACTTTTGAAACTCAATTTCTTCATTTAATTCTGTTTTCACTTTAGAAACGCTTTTATCGTTTCTTGTTTTCAGATCTTGCGACCACTCATTCCATGGTTTTCCGTCGAATGAGTTTTTTAATGACATATACAAAGCAAAATCATCAAGCCAAAATGAATTGTCATTACAAAACGCGATATATTTATCATTATTCAGATTAAAATTATCAAAAGCTTTTCTTAAAACTTTAAAACGATTCTTATATAATAATTTATAATCTATTTTTTCAGGATTACCACACCACTTTATTTTTGAATAATCGCTCTCTTTAAGTAAATCTTCTTTACAAAGCAAATCAAAATCAATAAAATATGGATTACCTGCAAATGTTGAAAAAGATTGATATGGAGAATCGCCATAACTTGTAGGACACAAAGGCAAAACCTGCCAATATGTCTGTCCGCTATTCTCTAAAAAATCAACAAAATCATAAGCTTCTTTACCTAACGTACCAATTCCCGTATCACCCGGTAAAGATGAAATGTGCATCAAAACACCACTTGCTCTCATAATATCACCAACAAGAATAAATTATTTTCAAATAAAATGTCAATCACATATTAGTCTTTCATTGATTTTATCAAAGATATGAATTCTGTCAACATCTAATTTTAAAAAATAGTCTTTTTCACTCTCAATATTCTGATTTGATGCAACATTTGCAATAATTTTCTTATTATCCAGTTTACCATACAAAAAGTAATCTGCACCTGTCATTTCTGCAATATCAATGTGTAGCTTTATTGTATTTTCATCTTGAACATGAGAAATTGACATATTTTCAGGTCTTATTCCGAATATAACCTCTTTATCAATATATTTATTAAGCCATTTATGCATTCTTTTGGGTAACTTTATTCTGTAACCGGAAAAATCAGCGTAGTAACTATTGTTTGAATTTTTAATAAAAGCATCAATAAAATTCATCTGTGGTGAGCCTATGAATCCGGCAACAAAAACATTCTGCGGATGATTATACAGTACCTGTGGTGTATCAAATTGCTGGACAACACCATCTTTCATAACAACGATTCTGTCAGCCATAGTCATAGCTTCAGTCTGGTCATGTGTTACATAAACAAATGTTGTTCTAAGTTCTTTATGAAGAATTGATATTCTGCTTCTCATTTCTGTTCGAAGCTTTGCATCAAGATTAGATAATGGTTCATCAAGTAAGAAAACCGCTGGTTCACGAACCATTGCACGACCAAGTGCGACTCTTTGTCTCTGACCACCTGATAATGCTCTTGGCTTACGGTTAAGGTAATCTTCAATATCAAGCATCTTTGCAGCTGCTCTGACCTTTTTATCAATTTCTTCCTTAGGCACTTTTCTGTTTTTCAATCCGAATGCCATGTTTTTATAAACTGTCATATGAGGATAGAGAGCATAACTTTGAAACACCATCGCAATGTCTCTGTCTTTTGGTGAAACAGTATTCACAACCTTATCACCAATATAAAGCTCTCCGTCAGTTATTTCCTCAAGGCCTGCAATCATTCGAAGTGTAGTTGATTTTCCGCATCCTGATGGTCCGACAAGAATGATAAATTCTTTATCTTTAATATCCAAATTAAGATTATCAATTACGGTTACTCCATCCTCATATGTTTTCTTTATATTTTTCAGAACTATCGAAGCCATATATTTATCCTTTCACGGCGCCATCTATAACACCTTTAATAATATATTTCTGACACAGTAAATAGAAAATGATTATTGGAATTACTGAGAGAACAAGCATAGCCATAAAGCCACCCCAATCAATTGCTCCATATGCACCCTGCATTGTCAACTGGATTGCAACTGATAGGGTTTTGTTCCCTGAACCCAATAAAAGATACGGCAACAAAAAGTCATTCCAAATCCACATAGCATTTAATATTGCAACTGTAATTGCAGTCGGTTTAAGAATCGGAAAAATAACGTAAAAAAATGATTTCAATGGACTACAACCGTCTATCATTGCCGCTTCTTCTATCTCACGAGGTAATCCTTTAATAAAACCACTGAACATAAAAACAGACAAGCCTGAACCAAAACCAAGATAAACAGGAATAATACCCAAAACACTGTTTAATCCTAACCTTGCACTTACAGATGTCATTGTAAACATTACCATCTGAAAAGGAACAATCATACTAAAAATAAACAAGTAATAAATTGTTCTGTTAATTTTATTTTTTACTCTTGTAAGGTACCATGCAGTCATAGAAGTAAAAACAACAATTGCTGCAACTGAACCAACAGTAATTATTAAAGTTCTTATAAAGGCACCAATTAGGCCTGAGGATTCAATACCGTTCAAATAGTTTTCTAAACCGACAAAAGTTTCACTATCAGGAAAACTGAATGGCTCTCCTATAATATTAAATTTTGATTTAAAGGAATTAATTAAAACTAAATATATAGGAAAAAGAAAAATTAATGATAACAGTAAAAGAAAAGAAAATGAAAATATATTTGATAATTTATAATTATTTTTCACTAATGTTCAACCTCTTTTCTTCCTGTTAATTTAAGCTGAATAAATGCAATAACAGCAACAATAATAAAAAAAACTACCGCTTTTGCCTGTCCAACGCCTTGCCATCCTATTCTTCCGTAAAATGTATTATAAATATCAAGTGCAAGCATTGATGTTTCTCTTGCAGGAGCGCCACCTGTTAATGCTAAATTCTGGTCAAATAATTTAAAGGAATTTGTTAATGTCAAAAACAAACATATTGTAACCGATGGCATTACCATCGGTATTTTTATGTTTTTCAGGATTGAAAATGATGACGCACCATCAATTAATGCGGCTTCATTAAGTTCATGAGGAATATTTTGTAGCCCGGCAATATAAATAACCATCATATAACCTATTAACTGCCAATTCAAAAGAAATACAAGTCCCCAGAAGCCATAATCAGCATCATAGGTTATATCGTAACCAAAAATACCTAAAATAGAATTAATCAGCAAATTCCATATATAACCAAGAACAATTCCTCCAATTAAATTGGGCATGAAAAAGACTGTTCTGAAAACGCTTGTTCCTTTAAACGCTTTTGTCAACAACAAAGCCAATCCGAATGCAAACACATTGATTGTAATTACAGATACAATTGTAAATTTTATTGTAAACCATAATGCATTCAAAAAGTTATCATCCTGTGTAAAAGCTTTAATATAATTCTCTAATCCTACCCATTGAGCACTTTCTACAGTTGTAAACTCTGTAAAGGACAGATAAATACCAAGAATAAAAGGAATAAGAAATACAACTGCAAAAGATAAAAAAGTGGGTAATACAAATATGGGAAAATATTTCTTTATATTCTTTTCCATTATTTATCCATCCTTAAAAATTTCTTATCTGCTTTCGCTTTCCCATCGATTAACAAAAACAGTCTTTACGTCTTTCCATGTTTTTGTTCCTTGAGCATATTGTAAAAGTGCTGAACCAAAATCACTTTTGAATGTCTGACTTGGGAAAACAGTAAAATTCCATGGAATTGTTTCTATATTCTCTGTATTCATCCATCTGATAACTTCTTTTGCGAGCGGGTCTTCCGGCACTTCATCTTCTTTAAAAGTATCAAACGGTGAAATCAAATCAAGTTCATTAATTACAAATGTTTTTCCTTTTTCACTTGAAAAAAGCCAATAAATAAAATCTTCAGTTGCTTTTTGCTCTTCTTCACTTGCTTTAGAATTTATTGCAAAAAAATTTTCCGTGCCAATACACAATCCCTGATTTTCTTCATTTTCAAATCCCATATAAATCGGCAAATATTTTATATTTTCAGGTTTTACTGTATTACCTTTAACATTTTTAATTTGGCCCCATGCCCAGTTGCCGTTCTGAACCATAGCACATTGACCAAGAGCAAATTCAGCCATTGATTCATCAACAACCTTTGAACCAAGAACTTTTTTATCAGTAGTTGAATTATTTATATATAAATCAAAAATATTTTTGAAGTTTTCTGAATACATAAATTCAATTTTTGCTGTTTCTTCGCTTGATAAATCAATATTATTTTTGTTGAATTCATAATAAACAGGAATATTTGCTAAATGGGTATGCCAACGCCAATCTTCACCTGTTTTCATTGATGTAGTTGCAAATACACCTTTTATACCAAGCTTATCTGCGTTCTTCTGCATGTCTTCAACAACTTCTTTAAGTGCCGAAAAGCTTTTGATTTCTTCCATAGAATTAAGTTTTGTTGTTTTGTTTTCTGATTTGAAATATTTATCGGTAATTTCCTTGTTGTATATAATTCCATAGCCCTCAACCACATAAGGGATTCCGTACACTTTACCATCAACAGTTATCGCAAGATTTTTGTCTGTTAAATGTTTATACAATTCAGTATCTGACAAATCAGCACAATAGTTTTTCCAATTGGTATATCCTTTAGGTCCGTTTATCTGAAACAATGTGGGAGCTTCATCCGTACCCATTTTTGCTGTTAATGTCTGCTCATAATTTCCGCTTGCTGCAGTTTCAACTACAACTTTAACACCGGTTTCTTGCTCGTAAGCTTTTGCAATTTTATCATATACATTTGCAACTTCAGGTTTAAAATTCAGAAATCTGATTGTTGTTACTTTTTGTGCAGAAGTATTGTTTCCTGTATTGTTTTCTCTGCTGCATGCCGTAAAAACTGATGTGAAAATAAATAACGATAGTAAAATTGAAATTAACTTTTTCATTTTTTTCCTCCAATATAACAAATAAATTTATGCTGTTGGTCTGAACCAACCTTCTTTTTATCTATTTTTAACAAATAATTATGAAAAAATTCCACGAATTACAAAGTTAAAAAATATTGTATTTTTTGACATTTTGTCCTATAATATCTCTATAATGTGCAAAAAGGATGATGGTATGCAATTATTAGAAGACAGAATAATTAAAGATGGAAAAGTTTTTGCAGGAAACGTGCTTAAAGTTGATAGTTTTCTTAACCATCAATTAGATGTTGAGTTATTGGATGAAATGGGTCGTGAAATGAAGAGTTTATTTAAAGACTCAAATGTCTCCAAAGTTCTTACTATCGAAGCTTCCGGCATTGGTGTTGGTTGTATGGTCGCAAAACACTTTAATTGTCCCCTTCTTTTCGCAAAAAAAACCAAAACATTAAATATTAAAGGCGATGTTTATACAAGTAAAGTTGAATCTTTTACTCATCAATGTACATACGATATCATCGTTTCCAAAGATTTTTTAAATCAAAATGATACGGTTCTGATTGTCGATGATTTTCTTGCAAAAGGAAACGCTTTAATCGGTTTAATTGATATTGTTAATCAGTCAGGTGCAACACTTGCCGGTTGCGGAATCGCAATCGAAAAAGGTTACCAAGGTGGCGGTGACAAATTAAGAGAACAAGGCATCCGTGTTGAGTCTATGGCAATTATTGAAAAAATGGATGACGTAACAGGAGATATTGTTTTCAGAAAGTAGGTAATTACAGCAAAAGCTGTTATATATTACAAAAATAAAAGGAGAGAAAAGAATCATGAAAAATCTAAAAAAAATTCTTGCTGTAGTTCTTGCACTTGTTATGATTACAGCAACATTTGCCGCATGTGGCGGTAACAAAGACGATAAGTCTAATGAAAACACAATCAAAGCTGCGCTTATTTGCTTGCATGGTGATGCATCAACTTATGACAAAAACTTCATTGATGCTTTCAAAGCAGCATGTGAAAACAAGGGACTCACAGTTGATGATTATACAATAGTTACTGATGTTCCTGAAGACACAGCTTGTTATGATCAGGCAGCTGACTTGGCAGAAAATTATGACCTTATCTTTGCTGACTCATTCGGTCATGAAAGCCACATCATTAAAGCTGCAAAGGAATTCCCTGAAGTTGAATTCTGTCATGCTACAGGTACAATGGCACACACAGAAAATCTTCCTAACTTCCACAATGCTTTTGCTAACATTTACGAAGGTCGTTTCCTTGCAGGTGTTGCAGCAGGTATGAAGCTTGTTGAACTCTACGGTGACGAAAACGGTAAAGTTGCTGATGCTGATGCAAAAATCGGTTATGTTGGTGCTCATCCATATGCAGAAGTTATTTCAGGTTACACATCATTCTATCTCGGTGTTAAATCAGTTGTAGAAAATGCTACTATGGAAGTTCGTTATACAAACTCTTGGTACGATGAAACAGCTGAAAAGACAACAGCTCTTGCACTTATCGACAATGGTTGCAAATTAATTTCTCAGCACGCTGACTCTATGGGTGCTCCTACAGCTTGTGAAGAAAAGAACATTCCTAATGTTTCTTATAACGGTTCAACTGAATCACAGTGTCCTAACACATTTATCATTGCTTCAAGAATTAACTGGACACCATATTTCGAGTATATCATTGATTGTGTAATGAATGATAAAGCAATCGATACTGACTGGACAGGCACTATTGAAACAGGTTCTGTTGAATTAACAGCTGTCGGTTCTGCTGCAGCAAAAGGCACACAGGAAAAACTTGATGAAGTATCTGCAAAAATTAAAGACGGTTCACTTAAGATTTTTGACTGTTCTACATTTACAGTTAACGGAAAGCCATTAACTTCATACATGGCAGATATTGACACAGACGATAATTTCACTCCTGATACAGAAGTTGTTGAAACAGTAAACGGTTGCACATTCTTCAACGAGAGTGCAAAACGTTCGGCTCCATACTTCAATGTTATTATTGATGGTATTACAGCTGTTACTGAATAATTTTTTCAAATTATTCTGATTTTATTTTTGAGAAAGGCGAAGCTTAATCAACTTCGCCTTTCTCGGTTGATTAAGAAAAATAAATCCTTTTTTATTTAAGGAGTTTCTATGGATAAAACTGTTATTTTACAATTAAAAAATATTACAAAAAAATTCGGAACTAAAGTTATTGCTAACAATAATGTCAGTTTAGATGTATATAAAGGTGAAATCCTTTCTATTCTTGGTGAAAATGGTTGTGGAAAAACAACTCTTATGAATATGGTTGCCGGTATTTATTATCCTGATTCCGGTAAAATTTTGATTGATGGCGAAGAAGTTATTATTCGCTCTCCTCGTGATGCTTTTGAACACAAAATCGGTATGATTCATCAACATTTTAAGTTGATTGATATTTTTACTGCAGCACAAAATGTCGCATTAGGTATTGAAAACGAAAAATTTAATCTTAAAGAAGTACAAAACCGTATTAACGAAATGGCTAAAAAATACGGATTCCATATAAATCTTGATAAAAAAATTTATGAAATGTCAGTTTCTGAAAAGCAAACTGTTGAAATTTTAAAGGTTTTATACAGAGGTGCTGATATTCTTATTCTTGATGAACCAACAGCAGTTTTAACTCCACAAGAAATCAGAAGTTTGTTCAAAGTATTAAGCGCAATGAGAAAAGATGGCAAATCCATCATCATAATTACTCATAAATTGAATGAGGTTATGGAAATTTCTGACAGAGTATCTGTTTTACGTAAAGGTGAGCATATTGCTACCGTAAACACATCAGAAACATCTGAAAAAGAGCTTACTGAAATGATGGTTGGCAAGAAAATTGAGCTTAATATCAATAGAACTGATTCCGTAGACACTAAAGTCAGACTTTCTGTGTCAGATTTAACGGTTGTAAATGCTGATGGATACAAAGTTCTTGATAATATTTCATTTAACACATATAGTGGTGAAATTCTTGGTATTGCCGGTATTGCGGGTAGCGGACAAAAGGAATTGCTTGAAACAATTGCCGGACTTAACAGCTACGAGTCAGGAACATTAACATATTATCATCCTAAAAAAGACAAGCCTGTTTCTTTTTACCATAAAACATATAAACGTGTTATGGAGCTTGCAAATAAAAATGCATTTAAAGACGAAAACGGAAACGATATTGATTTTAATAAATTATCTAAAAAAGAAATTATAAATCTTGTTAACAGTGAGAAAATAATATTTAAAGAAGACGAAGTTGTTGATTTAAAAAACAAGTCACCAAGAGAAATTCGTGAGCTTGGAATTCGTTTGTCATTTGTACCTGAAGACAGACTTGGTATGGGTCTTGTAGGAAATATGAATATTGTTGACAATATGATGCTTCGTAGTTACAGAAAAGGAAAGTCAGTTTTCCTTGACCGAAAGAACCCATCTGACCTTGCCGACAGAATCATCAATGAATTAAAAGTTAACACACCGGATTCACATACTGCAGTAAGAAAGCTTTCAGGTGGTAATGTTCAAAAGGTACTTGTTGGTCGTGAAATAGCGGCCTCACCTGCCGTTTTAATGACTGCATATCCTGTTCGTGGACTTGATATTAACTCTTCATATATGATTTATAATCTTTTGAATGAGCAAAAGCAAAAAGGTGTTTCAGTTATTTTTGTCGGTGAAGATTTGGATGTATTAATGGCATTAAGTGACAGAATATTAGTTTTAAGTGGCGGCAAAATTTCCGGTATTGTTGATGCAAGAACAGCTACAAAAGATGAAATCGGTTCTTTAATGGTTAAAGCTAATAAAAATGAGGTAATGGAATGAAAAAAGATACAAATAAATTGAAAGAACCTATTGTTCGTATTGTAAAGCGCGACAATATTACAATTCCAAAGGTAATAATTATTTATTCTGCAGCCATTTTTATCGGTTTGATTTTTTGCGGAATAATATGTACATTATTTTCAGAGAAAGGCTTATTTGATTTTTTTGAGTCTTTGTTTAACGGTGCCTTCGGAAGTGACAGAAAATTCTGGCTGTTGCTACAAGACACTTCACTTCTTCTCGGTACATCAATCGCATTACTTCCTGCTTTCAAAATGAAATTCTGGAACTTGGGCGGAAATGGTCAGATTCTTATTGGTTGTCTCTCTGCAATTGCGTGTATGTTTTATCTCGGAGGAAAAGTTGCCGATTCATTAATTATCCCGATTATGCTTTTTGCAAGCGTATTCAGTGGTGCATTATGGGCAGTTATTCCTGCAATTTTCAAAGCAAAATTCAACACAAATGAGTCACTTTTTACTCTTATGATGAACTATATTGCCCAAGGACTTGTTTCATTCTTTATTACAGTCTGGGTAAAAACAGGCTCAGGTGTTTTATCACCAATTCCTTATGGTAATATTCCTGAAATAGGCAACAAATATTTATTACCTATCATTTTATTTGCATTAATTACAATATTAATGTACATATATCTTCGATATTCAAAGCATGGTTATGAAATCTCTGTTGTTGGTGAAAGTATTAATACAGCTAAATATGTAGGTATTAAAGTAAATAAAGTTATTATCCGTACAATGATTTTATCAGGAGCAATTGCCGGACTTGTCGGATTTGTTCTTGCAGGTTCAATTAACCACACTGTAAGTACTGCTTCAGCTAATAATATGGGCTTTACAGGTATTATGGCAACCTGGCTTGCAGCATTTAATCCGTTACTTATTATATTAACAAGCTTTTTCATTACATTCATTTCTAAAGGAATGATGGATGTAAGAAAAACATTTATGTTTACAAATGATGCTATTTCTAACATAGTAGTCGGTGTTATTTATTTCGTAGTAATCGTTTGTTCATTTTTCATTAACTACAAACTCGTTTTCAGAAAAAAAGATAAGGAGGAAATTAAGAAATGATTATTACATTCTTAATGAGTGCTATTTCAATTGGCACTGTTCTTCTTTTTGGTTGTGTCGGAGAAACAATTACTGAAAAAGCCGGTCATCTCAACCTTGGAATTCCCGGCATAATGTGTACAGGTACTGTCGGTGGTTGTCTTTTAGTCAGCTTATATATACAATCTCTTGAATCGGTTGAAAACGCATCATGGCTTATTCTTATATTAATATCACTACTTGGTGCATTCCTTTTCGCAATACTTACAGGTGCAATTTATGCTGTAATGACAATTACATTCCGTTGCAATCAGAACATTACAGGTCTTGCAATAACAATCTTCGGTAATGGTGTTACACAATTTTTAATGCATACTTATGTTGATAGAAGTGGTTTTTCAACTGCAGGTAAAATAATAGCAAAATGTTTACCTTTTGTTGAAGGTCAAGACGGTATCATTAAAGTGTTATTCGGACACGGTTTCTATGTTTATTTGGCGATTGCTATTGCATTAATAACTACATTTGTTTTTAATCGTACAAGAATCGGTCTCAATCTCAGAGCAATTGGTGAAAGTGCTGCAACTGCTGATGCAATGGGTGTTAACGTTACACTTTACAAATACATAGCAATCTTAATCGGTAGCGGAATTGCCGGATTTGGCGGTGTCTTCTATATTATGGACTATGTTAAAGGCAGCTGGGAAACGGCATCTACAATTGAAGCATTCGGTTGGTTGGCAATCGCACTTGTTATTTTCACTTTATGGAAACCAAACATTGCTATTATCGGCTCGTATATTTTTGGTGCTTTATATATCGCAGCATTTGTGTTTGGTAACATTACATCGTCAGAACGTGAAATATTTAAAATGTTACCTTATGTAATTACAATTATTGTTTTAATTATTACAAGCATTACAAACAAAAAAGAAAATCAACCACCTGCTTCACTTGGATTGTCCTACTTCAGAGAAGAAAGATAAGAGGTTTAATAATATGAACAATAGCTTTGATGTTATTATAATTGGTGCAGGACCGTCAGGTATTTTCTGTGCTTATGAGCTTTTAGCCAAAAAGCCTGATATTAATATTTTAATGGTTGAAAAAGGACGTTCCATTGAAAAAAGAATGTGTCCTAAAAGAACAACTAAAAAATGTGTCGGTTGCAAACCATGTTCAATTACAACAGGCTTTGCCGGTGCAGGTGCATTTTCTGATGGTAAATTATCACTGTCCCCTGATGTTGGCGGACATTTGCCTGAAATTCTCGGATACGAAAAAACAATGGAGCTTTTAAAAGAAGCTGACAATGTTTATCTTGATTTTGGTGCGGACAAAAATGTTTATGGTGTAGATAAACAACGGGAAATTGAAGAAATAAGAAGAAAAGCCATCAATGCCAACTTAAAGCTTATTGAATGTCCTATCCGTCATTTAGGTACTGAAGAAGGTTATAAAATTTATGGCAGACTCCAGAAACACCTTGAAGAAAATGGTTGTAATATCATCTTTAATACGATGGTTGAGGATATTATAATTGAAGATAATAAGGTTAAAGGCATTGTCGCTGATGGTGAAACATATTATTCTGAGAAAATTGTTGCCGCTGTTGGTCGTGAAGGTGCTGAATGGCTCAGTCACATTTGTAAAAACCACGGAATTGAAACACAGGTTGGTACTGTTGATGTGGGTGTCCGTGTTGAAGTTCGTGATGAGATTATGAAATTCCTTAATGAAAATCTATACGAAGCAAAACTTGTGTACTACTCACCTACTTTTGATGATAAAATCAGAACTTTCTGTTCCAATCCATCAGGTGAGGTTGCAACAGAATACTATGACAACGGGCTTGCTGTTGTAAATGGCCATGCATATAAATCGGCTGAATACAAAACTAATAATACTAACTTTGCATTACTTGTATCAAAGAATTTCACAAAGCCATTCAAATCTCCTATTGAATATGGTAAGCACATTGCTCAGCTCAGCAATATGCTTTGTGATGGTAAAATACTTGTTCAGACTTATGGTGATTTTAAACGAGGTAGAAGAACAACAGGTGAAAGACTTTGCAGAAATAACCTTATTCCTACACTGAAGGATGCTGTTCCCGGTGATTTATCTCTCGTATTTCCACATAGAATTATGGTTGACATCGCAGAAATGCTTGAAGCTCTCGATAAGGTTACTCCGGGTATTGCAAGTGATGAAACACTTCTTTATGGTGTGGAGGTAAAATTCTATTCAAATAAAGTTGTTGTTGACACAAACTTTGAAACAAGTGTCAAGGGGCTTCATGCAATTGGTGATGGTGCATCCGTTACTCGTGGTCTTATGCAAGCGTCATCTAACGGTATCAGTGTTGCAAGAAGTATTCTTGAATCAATGTAAAAAAGCTCAAGGGACTGAAGCTCAGTCCCTTATTTTAGAATAACAAAGGAAAAAATTATGCTTATATCCATTAATAATGTCAGCAAAGGATTTCTTGACAAGAAAGTACTTAAAAATATTACACTCTCTGTTAATGATAAAGACAGAATCGGTCTGTTAGGTATTAATGGCGTTGGTAAAAGTACTCTGTTAAACATTATATCCGGTAATCTTGAATGTGATGATGGTACAATTGCATCAAAACCTGATTTGAGAATTGGTTATTTAAAGCAAAACGAAGCATTAAATACATCCAATACACTTAAAGAAGAAATTGAAAGCTCTTTGCAATTAGTCTTCGAAACAAGAAAAAAAATTGAAGAAATATCAAAAAAGATGTCACAATCAACCGGCGATGAATACGACATCCTTTCAAACGAATATGAAAGACTAACAAATATCTACGATGCTGCAGATGGTTATAATGCAGAAGTTAGAATCAAAACCGTACTTAATGGTATGGGCTTTGGTAATTTTGATTTAAGTACATCTGTTTCAGTACTCTCAGGTGGTGAAAAAACAAGATTTGCACTTGCAAAAATTCTTGTTGAAAACCCAAACCTTCTTATTCTTGATGAACCGACTAACCACCTCGATTTCGGTATGTTGAGCTGGCTTGAAAATTATCTTGCTGAATATAAGGGTGCCGTTATAATTGTTTCACATGACAGATATTTCTTAAATTCGGTTGCATCCGACATTTGTGAAATTGAAAATGGAGAATTAGTTCGTTATAAAGGTGGATATTCATCATTTTTAAAACAAAAAGAAGAAAGAATTAAAACACTTACTAAAGAATATGAAAAACAGCAAAAAGAAATTGAAGAGCTTCGTGATTATGTCCGTAAAAACCTAGCAAAATCAAGTAGCATAAACAGTGTCGGTTCAAGAGTAAAGGCACTTGAGAAAATGGAGCTTGCTGCAAAACCTAATCCAAAAGTAAAAGATTTACATATTTCCTTCCCTTTTGATATTGAACCACATAAAACTATTCTTGAATGTAAGGGTTTAAAGGTTTCTGTTGGTAAAGGAGAAACTAAAAGAACTCTTTTTGAAAACTTTAATCTTGAAGTATTAAGAAATGAAAAAGTAGCTTTTGTAGGTAAAAACGGTGTCGGAAAGTCTTCATTTTTAAAATCAATCTTAAAAAAGATGCCTTGTGAAGGCTCTGTACGCTGGGGCGGAAACGTTAAAATTTCATATTTTGACCAGGAACTTTCTTCACTTGACCTTAACCTGACAGCTATAGAATCTGTACATAGAAAATTCCCTACTAAAACTGAATATGAAATAAGAAGCATGTTAGCTCGTTTTCTTATTGAGGATGAAGATGTTTTCAAAAGAATCCGCGAAATGAGTGGTGCCAACAGAGCAAAGGTCGCACTCTGTATCATTGTCTTTGAACGTTCCAATGTACTTGTTCTTGACGAACCTACAAATCATCTTGACTATAAAGCAAAGGAAGCCTTAGACCTGGCATTAAGTCAATATGAAGGCACCATAATAATGGTTTCTCACGATAGATATTTACTGAATTCCGTTCCGACAAAAATTATAGAAATGAAATCTGATAGCATTATTATATATAATGGTAATTATGATTATTATAAGGAACATATTCAGGTTGAACAGAAAGAGAAAACACAAAAAACAGAAATAAAAAGTGACTCTGCAATACAGTACGAAGAGTCACGAAAGAATAAAGCACAAGACAGAAAACGTCGTGCTAAACTTATGAACGTTGAAAAGGAAATTGAAGCCTTACAAAATAACGTTAACGAATTAAAAGAAATGATTAATCTGCCTGAGGTTGCAAGTGATTATGAAAAACTGTCACAGTTACTTGAAGAAATAAAAATAAAAGAGGCTGAATTAGAAGAGCTTGAAAATATCTGGCTTGAATTAGCATAAAAAACGGGAGCTTACCAAATCGGTAAACTCCCTTGATTTTATTTGAATGATAAGGTTGCCGTTAACGGAAAATGGTCACTTGTATAAACACCGTCATATGTATCAGTAATTACACTGTATGAATGAACATCAAAGTGACCTTTTGAAATCATAATATAATCAATGCAATTACGGTCAAGCTTTTCTCCCCAAGCCTGATATGTACAGCTTGTCATTGTATTTTCAGTCTGATATTTTGAATCATAGAAGAATTCTGTTGCACTCTTATATGTTTCTGAATCCTCTTCTGCATTAAGGTCTCCCATAAGTATTGCCGGGATAGAACCAAAATCTTTAATTTTATCAAGAATAACATTAATACCATTTATTCGTGCTTCATCACTTACATGGTCAAGATGTGTATTGAATACAACAAATTCCTTTTCTGTCACATTGTCTTTAAGGATAACATAACTACAGATTCTGTAACATGCTGCTCCCCAGTCCTTACTCATAACATCAGGAGTTTTGGACAACCAGAATGAGCCTTTGTTAACAAGTGTATATAAATCTGTTCTGTAAAAAACAGGACATCCTTCAGAATATACCGGTACATTATCACGATAAGTAATAATAGAATCATAAATAGGCATTGATTCGCAAAGATAATCGTATTGCCAACTATTTACTTCCTGAAAACCGATAATACCAGGCTGTGCTTTTTCAATAGTATCAACAACTAAATCAGCACGGTAAAACCAGTTTTTATGACCAAAATCATCAACTGCATGACAACGGATATTATAACTCATAACTTTAATTTCGTCAGATTTATTAATATCAGTAACTTCAATCACTCTTTTATTTTTAGCATAATGTGGATAATAAATGTAAATTGAAGCAAACCATACGGTTATAACAGCTAAAAATACTGATAAAACAGGAACCAAAACTTTTTTCACAAATTTTTTCATTTTCACACTCACCTCTTCAATATAATATCACATAAATAATAAAAAAGTAAAGAATATACATAAATAACTTGAAAAATATTTATCATTGTGATATTATAACAAATGCAAATCATCGGGGTGTGGCGCAGCTGGGAGCGCGCTTGACTGGGGGTCAAGAGGCCGCAGGTTCAAGTCCTGTCACTCCGACCATATTGAGTATTCATAAGGGATTTGACTTGTGAATACTCAATTTTTTTGCTTAAAATAGAGTTTTGTATATAGTTTGATATAGTTTTATGTATCGTCGCATTCCTTTCGGAGTGCGACTTTTTGTTATGCTGACATTTCTGTAGGTTTTGCAATATAGCCTATTGCAACTCCCTGACGGGTATCTGCTGTGAAGCAAGGTGCATCCGATTCAGGTATTTCTAGATAACCTACAAAGTTGTAGTGAATCACAACTCTCTGTGTCTTGTTCTTACCTTTACCCTCTGCCTCATAAACATCAATGTGGTCAATAAGCTCGTGAATGAGTGGTGCTGTGATAGTATCCATATCAAGAAACTTTCGTACTGCACCGATAAACATATCCTTGCTGTGCTGTACTGTCTGCATATTTGCTACCTGCTCTCTCAGGTTAAATATCTTGACTTTCAGCTCTGCTCTCTCAACCTCATATTTATGGGACATATGGGTAAACCATTCATCCGTAACCTTACCCGTAGCATTGTCCTCATACAGCTTCTCATAAAGAGAAGCAACTGTTTGTTGACGGACTATGGCTTTCTGCAATTCACCCTCAAGATATTTCTTCTCATTATAGAAATCCTTGTTGGTTTTCTTCTCAAGGATTTCTGCAAGAAGTTTTTCATCCTGTTGAAGCATTATTGCAAGGCGTTTTAGTTCAAGGATTACTATCTGTTCAAGAGCATCTGCACGGATATAGTGTCGAGCCTGACAAGTACCACGGGTATCCTTTACATAATTACTGCAACTGAAATAGTGAATATCCTTGTTTACGGTGTTTGTATGATAGCTCATATTACTGCCGCAATCCGCACAACGGATAAGACCGCTGAAAATATGCTTTCTTGCATTCTCTTTTTTAGGTGCTCTGCGTTTTGTTCTTGCTGTGAGCTTCTGTACAGTTTCCCAAGTATCACGGTCAATGATTGGCTCATGAACATCCCTGAAGATTTTCCAATTCTCAACCGGATTATCAATACGGGTTTTGTTCTTGAAGTTTTTGGAATAGGTCTTGAAGTTGATAACATCACCGCAGTATTCCTGTTGACAGAGAATCTTTTGAACCGTAGTCTTACACCACTTGTACGGATTCGGTTGAGTTTTCTTACCACCACGGTTCAAGCCTTTACTTTGCCAATAAGCCATAGGGATAAGAATTTGTCTATTTTGCAATTCTCTTGCAATAGCTTCATTACCCATACCATCAAGACACATTCTGTAAATATCTCTGACTACCTCAGCAGCTTCGGTATCAATTATCCATTTTTTCTTGTTTTCGGGACTTTTCATATACCCGTAAGGCGGTTGAGATAATGGCTCTCCCATATTACCACGAATACGGTGAGCACTTCTGACCTTACGGCTGATATCCCTTGCATACATTTCATTCATAACATTCTTGAAGGGTGCGATTTCGTTTTCACCCTCATCACTGTCAACCATATCATTAACAGCGATAAATCTTACATTATGCTCAGGGAAATAGTTATCAGTGTAATGACCAACCGAAACATAATCTCGTCCTAATCGTGAAAGGTCTTTGACAATAACAACTGAGATATATCCCATTTCAATATCGTCAAGAAGTTCCTGAAAAGCAGGTCTGTTGAAGTTCGTTCCCGTAAAGCCGTCATCTACATAATACTTGGTATTTGTTAAACCTAATTCCTTTGCCTTTTGTGTCAGCATTTTCTTTTGGTTGCCTATAGAATTACTCTCTGTTTCTGTGCCGTCATCTCTCGATAATCGGCAGTAGATAGCAGTAATTCCGATATTTGCATCAGACTGCATTAATCCTCCTTCCCGGCAGTCAAACATATATATTCTGCATTCATTGTATTTCTATCATCGGCACTTGTCAAATGTGCAAAATCACTGCCAACATATTTTTGTGCTTTGTCGCTTATAGTGTTTTCAATCTTTGAAATATTCACGGGTGCGAACTTGGAAGAAACCTTGTAAAGTACACCGTCAATCACATATTCTTCCTCACTGATAAGACCGTAAAAGTCTTTAAGCTTTTTCATTATCTCGCACCTCTGTCTTTCTGTTTCATAAGATGCTTACCGTAATATTCAACTGCTTTTGCAAGAAAATCTTCCTTATCTTTTACGGTAGCAGTAGGTTTTAGATATTTACTGATTTTATCATCGGGAATTTTAACTGTAACAACCTGATTAGCTTTAGGCTGTTTTATAATGGAATATATTTCCTCTTGATTGAGCTTATCGTCCTGAGATAACTTTTTCAGCTTCTGTGCTTGTGAAAGTGAAGGAGTACAAAGCTCTGCTTCAATAAATTTAAACAAATCAGTTTGCTCTGTTTTTGTGAGATACGAAAGCTCAACACCGACAGAGAAACAAATTTTATTCTCATCCACCATATTAAGAAGTTTAGGGATAAGCTTTGTCAGACGGATATATCTTTTCACCTGAGATGCACTATCTTCATCCGAGATTTCCTTTGCAGATAACTTCGGTCCGACTTGGTCCGAAGTTAAATCCGTGCGTTTGCCCTGCTTTTTAAGAGCATCCATTTTCATCTTGTAAGCAAAGGCTTTTTCCGAGTGTAGAATGTGCTCTCGGTGCAGATTACTGTCAACGAGAATGATATATGCTTCCTCTTTACTTATATCCAATACAACAACAGGAACCTCTGTCAGTTTAAGCCTTGTTGCCGCAAGGAATCGTCTGTGTCCTGATATTATTTCATAAACATCAGCCTTATCGTCCTTACGCACCATAAGTGGTTGGATAATACCGTTTTCACGAATACTATCTTCCAACGGCCTCATATCTTCCTCACGGTATTTATACGGATTTTTGAGATTCGGTACAATGTTTCCTACTGACATATTTACGATTTCGGTTGTACGAGGCTCTACCACCTCTGTTTCTTTGGATTCTTCTGTTTTCTCAAACAGTGTGTTAATAAAATTTTCTTCTTTATTCATTTATCTATTCCTTTCATATTTCTTAGATTTTGATTTTCTTTGAGCCTGTTCGGTTTCTTTTGCTGTATTAACAAGCTCTGATATTTTTTCTTCACCGAAAATGCGTTTAAGGAGTTTAAATTCTTTAACCTCTTTATGCAGCTTTTGATTTTCGGTATACAAGACATCATTTTCTTTCGTGAGATGTTTAACCATATTCTTATCACGGGTGCCCCACAGCTTTAAGTTTTCAACCTGAGCTTTAAGCTCAAAGCACATCTTAACTGCCGTTTTTGCAAGAGATATAATACGGTTAAACAGAGGCTCAACAATTTTAGTTTTATATACCTTTGCCGACATTAAGGAGATCGGCTCGGGAAGCTTGTACTCTTCTTCGTCATAAAACATATTTGTAAAACTTTCCACCTGAACCTCAAAATCGAGCATATCGTTAATTTTCTCGGTGAGACTTTCTGCTTTTTCTTCAAGCTCCTGTACCTCTTCGGCACGCATTTTCTTCTTGTAATCATAAACACTCAAATGCTCATTATGAGTGCCGAGCTGTTCCCATTCAACACCGTACTTTTCCATAACAGAAGCTAACTGCTGTTTTTCCGATAATGCCCATTTACTCCATTCACTTTCAAATTTACTCTCTCCCTTGAACCCTTGAGATAAAAGTGCTTGCTTAAGTGAAACACGAGTATCAAGACCTCTTTTGCTGTTTGTTACAAAGGGAACAAAGTCAATATGCAGGTGCGGTGTTTCTTCATCAAGATGAAGGTGAGCAGAGAAGATTCTCAGGTTTGGATTACGCTCCTGAAAGTGTTTCATATATTCATCAAGAATCCTGACAGCAATTTCGCTGTCGGATGATTTTGAGTTTGTATCCTCTCTGTTGCCAATCTGAACAATAACCTCATGAAAGAGCTTTTCTTGTTTGCCGGTGCGGATTTTATCATAATAACTTTCTATTTTTCTGTCGGCTCGTTTTTGCTTATCATTGAATCTTTTAAGAGCATCATCAAACATCTGATGATACACCTGTTCGAGATTTTCATTACAGTATTCAATATTCATCTGTGTTCTGTCAGGGTCAACATTCTGTGCAATGAAATCTCTGCGATTATGAGTAAGTGAGCCTTTGCCTACGCTGAATGATATTGTTTTCCTTATATTCATCACATCCTTATTTAAAATATTTTTCGTCTGGTTTTGTTACTTTTGTCAAAAGTAAACGCAAAAGCACTTTTGACATCCATAAGGCTATCAAAAGATGCTGTTGCGCTCTCCGAGGGGGGTATAGGGCGTTGCCCTGCAATTTGCGAATTGCCACCCAACAGGGCTGTTTTTTGAAAAACCACCCTGTACCCCGTAAAACTTTATACTCACCATTTATGAACCTTACAGATTATTCATAAACGGTTATGCCGTCGCCTCTATGCCAATGAAGCCTCTTACTCTGCGGTGCTCTCTGTTGTAAACATTATTACTGCTTTTGATACCGTACTTATTTTCATTGGCAATCAGAAAATCGCTCAGGCTTCTTGAACTCATTGGCGACAGTGCATTTTCTTCGCACCACAGCTTGTAAATCTCATACAATTCTTTTGATGTTACAGACTTATCTTCTGCGAATACAAAGTATCCGTCTGACTCCATAAATTCAACTGCATTGACATTATTACGCTTGACAGTCTCTCGGTTACTTATTGCACGCTCGCTCTCGGTAAACTGAAAGTTATTTGAGAGTAATCTCTGTAAACCTTCAAATGCCCACAGGAATATACCTTCAATTTCCTCACGCATTTTATCTGCTATATGAGGGTCACCAATTCTCTCAGCATTTTTGTCCTTGGTTGTCAGTACAAGCTGACGTCTGAAAAAGCCGTCACTTTTATCAAACATAGCCTGCAGGTCACCGTTGCTGAAAGCAAGAAGTCTTGCATACATATATCCCTGATAGCTTTGCTTATTCTTCTTTTCGAGGTCCATTTTTCCTTGTGCGGTTACAATAGATTTGACATAGTTTGTATGCTTGAGCCCCTCCATACGAAGGTCATCATCTATACAAAGCAGAATATGCTCAAGGTCTGCTCTTGCAAATCTGTTCTCTGAGATTTTGCCTATACTTCCGTCTTTCATATTGCTGCCGAAAAGCGTTGTCATAACAGCACCTATCTGCGATTTACCCTCACCGCCGTTGCCTTTGATAACCATCATTCGCTGACCTTTATTGCTCGGTATCAGACAGTAACCGATAAACTCCTGAAGTGTGGGTATGTCCTCGGGATAAAGCAGTTCGTCGAGAAAAGACAGCCATCGTTCAGGCTTCGGTGCATAAGGATTGTACCTTACAGGAAGCCTTGTTCGTACAACACTTTCTTTGATATCGACAAAGCAACCGTTAAAATAAAGTGTGCCGTCTTCAAGGTGTATTCTGTCAGTTTCAGGTGCAAAGTCTTCATCAAGCGCCTGTATTTTTAAAAGCTCAACGATATTAGAAATCTTTTGCGGTACATTAGCCACTGCACAGATTTTCAGGTCATCGAACACCATTCTTCTGAGAGGCAACTCATCAACAACCCTGCCTTCAGCAGTAAAGAATGAACCACCCGAGAAGATAATCTTATGCTTACTCAGAAACTCCTCACAGAATATTGCCTCGTTTATTATTTTCCCGTCTGTCCATGAAGGCCCCTCAACACCAAACTCGTCATTTGAAAATTTGTCATCTGAATTTTTACTCATTTCTTATTCCTCCTTTCTTCGGCTTGATTGTTTTACTCCTTTCCTTTTATTTAACCTCCTTGCCGTCAGGTAGGTCAGTGTATGTAATGTCAGACGAAATCAGGTGTTGAGTTAACTGAAATATTGAAAAAACTTATATGAGATTTATTAAGTTTTGTTGCGTACGTGCGTACGTGATGTACGTATGTACGCAGTACGATGAATAAACTTACTCTATATATTTGCTTCTTTTTTACACCTCCTGCAATTTATTATAGAGAGCCATTGACAATAAATCAATGGTTTTGTATAATGTTCATTGGAGTGATATAAATTCTCTAAATATTTAAAAATCTACATTATCCAAAACAAAAGGTGCATTATGAAAAAAGATTATTCTGAATACAAACGAACAGAGTATGATAAATATTTGTCACGACGTTCTAACAGAGATGGTGTATTGTTAGATTACTTCGCCAACTATGTCCGCTTTAATTACGAAACAAAAACTGTAAATATAGCTGTTGATGACAGAAATGAATATCAAGCAATGGATTTTGTAATTGAAGAATATGAGCAGGAAGTTGCTGAACGGACGGGTAAAGAATATAAAAAATATGAGCCTTCACCCGAAGAGCAAAAGTCAGAGCTTAAAGAAACTCAGCTGGATTATGACAGAATAAAAAACCGATACGATTTCCAATTGGGTTCTGATGCAGGTATTCTTTGCGACGAAACAGGTGTTATAGAAAATCCGCTTATCAATATTTTCAGCGGTGCATATGTAACACTCAAATACGGCGAAGGAATATTGGATTTCATTTATGCAGATTTTATGACACCTTTCAAAAAAGCTTATGAATCAGCACAACTGGAAAAAATGCTTATTGAGTACGCCAAGGAATTATATAAAGATAAAACTCCTCAGCCGGAAAAAGCTGAAGAGCCACATAAAATATACAATGAAAATCAGATATATGTTGAAAATTTCTATTCCTATGAAATGACATTTTATGAGATTAAAGATATTGCTTTTGCTTCATTATACACCGCTATATGTCCGCCGAATTTTACTGACAGAAGCTATGACAAGATAAAAAAATTAAAATGGTATTTAAGCTATCTTTTATGGCTTCAGGATGAATATAAAGAAATGATTGAGTTTTGCTATGACGAGGATTTTTATCCTGAAATATTAGGCTCACTTTATCCGAGTGAAAGATTAAAATTATATCGCACAATTCACGATTTGCCTTTCAGGTTTGACAGAACAGAAGAGCTCTCGATATCCAACAGAATGGGTGGCAAAGAAATGCCATACGGTATGCCAATCAATGAGATTTTGGATAGGATTAAGGCAATGAGCGGAGAACCCACCGAAGCAGAAAAGCAATTTGCAGAAAAATATAATATCTCTGTCGGCACGTTGAAAGCTTGTATTGCACATCCTTCATTTATGAGTATTACATATAGCTTCCGCAGTGTTGCAGATATTCTTGAGCTTGAATTCACAAAAATGCTTGAGCAGAATGTTCACTTCCGTAAATGCAAGCGCTGTGGGAAGTATTTCATAATGAAAGGCAAATACGATACCCGTTACTGTGACAGAGTGGCAGAAGGTGAAAGCCGTAGCTGTCAGGAATTTGCTGCTGCCGAAAACTATAAAGCAAAGCACGCTGATGATAAGGCTACCGCTATTTACAGCAAATATTACAAGCGTTATTCGGCAAGAGTAAAGGTCAGACAGATTAAAGAGGCTGACTTCAAAAAGTGGAAGTATCAGGCTATGACAAAGCGTGACGAGTGCACTGCCGGTGATATTACCGCCGAAGAATTTGCAGAATGGATGGAAAATTATTTCCCAAACCGAAAGAAAAAGAATTGATAATAAACAACAACCGCCGAGGATTTCTCCCCGGCGGCAAGTTATTTATTCAGTTATATTAATAATGAGCCGCACCGCATTCACATACGGGATTGAGCTTAAAGAGCTTTGAGAAGAACTGAACAATCTTCCAAATAAAGCCTATGAAGCCTGATTTGTGGCAAAGGTGGTCACAAGTGCTGTCTGTGGGTTCATCAGGTGTATCGGGTGTGGGTTCTTCGGGAGCGGGCTTTTCGAATTCGTGTCCGCAACCGTTATCACACTTATAGTCACCGTCAGCATCCTTGTGTTCGAGAGCGGGAACAATTTCCTGTTCAACCTTATAGTCGCATCTTGTACAATGTTCACCCTGTGTAAGACCTGTTTCGCCGCACTTGGGAGCAACTGCTTCGTCGATAACTATATCGTGCTTAAGAGCTTCGATAGCCTTTTCGTCTGTTTCACCGCAGCCGTTGTCACAAACAGCTACTTCCTTACCCTCTACACCGCACTTTGCTTCTTCTGTTACTTCGTACTTTGTGAAGGAGTGTTTGAGAGCTTCTTTTTCAACATAAGTTGTGTAATCACAAGCTGTGCAGTATTCATAAGCTTCCCAGCCGATTTCTTTGCAAGTGG
>JAZQUG010000015.1:0-2042 GCA_045631225.1 Candidatus Fimenecus sp. | reverse complement strand
TAGTCTTGACAACAACAACCAAATGGTTTATAATATAATACACAAATATATTTTGGGAAGGAATACTATGACAAGATCAGAACTGATTAAAATCATATGTCAAAAAAATAATATAAGCCTTTCAGAACTTGCGAGACGAATCGGACAAACACCACAGAATTTTAATAAGAAAATATTGCGCAACACGATATCTGATGACGAACTGTCCAAAATCTTATTGGTATTAAATATTGAATACGAACAAAAGATTAGGTTTTCAGATGGCACTTCAATTGAAATGAAAACCGATTAAATTTCGGTATATTCGAATATTACACCGTTGAAACATAACATATTTTCAAACACACATATCCAAGGAGGTTTATTATGAAAAAGAACAGCAAAGATGTAGTAACATACACGGAAGATGAAATACGAAGTGATCCTTACGGTTTTACTCTTAAGGAAATAACTGAAGTTTTAGGTGAACAAGAAGCGCAAAAATTATTTAATGAGTTGTATAAGAAAAAGCCAATTTCAAAGTATCAGACAGTTAAGATAAAAGAGATCCAACAGGGCGGTGATACAAGTAAATACGCTTTTGAGCTAACAGATGGTTACTGCATTGAAACGGTTTGCATTAAAAGAAAAACAGGAACAACAGTTTGCGTGAGTACAATGGTTGGCTGTCCTGTTGGTTGTATATTTTGCGAATCTGGTAGCAATGGATTTATTAGAAATTTAACACCCTCAGAAATTGTTCAGCAAGTTGTTCTGCTGAAAGAAAAAGTCAATAGAATCGTTTATATGGGAATGGGAGAACCATTGTTTAACTACAATTCTCTTATAAAATCCATTCATATTTTGCGTGATCGAAACGGATACAACTTCCCCACAGACGGAATTACAGTTTCAACTGTAGGCCCTTTGACACAATTAAAAAAGTTGAGAGAAGAACACCTAAAAATTCAATTAACGCTTTCACTTCACGCAACTAATCAAACAACAAGAAACAAAGTTATACCACATATGAGCGGAAACAAAATAGAAGAGGTGGTAGAAGCAGTGTTGTCTTACTCTGAACGTCATAATAGGAAAATTACGATAGCATATCTGTTATTGCCAGGAGTGAATGACAGCATTTCAGATGTGCGTCAATTAAGTCGTTGGTTCCGCGGAAAGAATGTTTTGATTAACTTGTTGCAATACAATAATACCAAGTGCTTTGATATGAAAAGCCCCAACAAGCAGCAATTAGTTGCATTCAAAAATTTGTTGGAACGCGAAGGCCTGGAGGTTAAACTTCGTGAATCAAGGGGTGGGAAAATAAAGGCAGCATGTGGGCAATTAGTTAGTGAACATAACAAAAAAGGTGCCAGAACTACCCAAAGTACCGTTCGTTCGAATTCCGAAACCATTCAGAATAAGAAAGCCATTCAATACGATACATCTACAAAAACAGATTTGCGGCAAAATTCAAGCAGAACAAAAAGACAAGATAGCAAAAAGGGCAATTTCAAAAGCAAAAAAACACGACGATCTCCTCACAATGCTTGATTACGCTCAAATGTTTGGCTATATTCCTACAATTCATTTTTATCTACGGATATAGTTCCAAATAATGTATATTCACGTCGAAATTATAATTAAGATCATCGAAAAGGAATAGTATATGTCATAAAAATATTTGCAATGCAACTATTATCTTTTTCAGCGCTTGCATTAACGGAAAGCATAACAATTTATATTAAATATTCACTTTACACACCGCAATACCGTAGCTCGTTTCCTTCTTCTGCATAAACTCTGCGGGGATTTTGCTCATATATTGCTTATTGAGCGCGGAGCTACCGAGGTAGGCTTCTATATTGCTGACGGGCAGGACACACCAATCGCTGTCATAAGGCTTGTTGGCGATATAGTATTCCGCGATGGTGGTCAGCACGTTCAGAGGAACGCCGAGGGGTTGGATGCTTTCGATATATGTCATCTGCTCGTATGTAAGCCTCACCGCCTCGCACCGCAGTGCGCCAAGCTCCAAGGCATCGGCAATGGCGGCATCG
>JAZQUG010000014.1:0-28770 GCA_045631225.1 Candidatus Fimenecus sp. | reverse complement strand
AATATCGTTATCACGTCTGTAAACGTTTGCACGGCGGTTGTCCCAGCTTCTGAATACGGCTTCAACAGCACCGAAGAGCTGTTCTTTAGGATCAGTGGGGAATTCCTTACCGATCTTGTTCTTGTATTCAGCCTTGAATGCCATAGCAAGTTCTTTAAGGTCTTCAGCTGTAAGCTCGATATCCTGAGTTACACCCTTCTTTTCCTTCATTTCGTCGATAAGCTGTTCGAAGTATTTCTTACCAACTTCCATAACAACGTCAGAATACATCTGAATAAATCTTCTGTAGCAGTCGTATGCCCAACGAGCATTACCTGACTTAGTTGCCATAACTTCAACAACTTCTTCGTTAAGACCAAGGTTGAGGATTGTATCCATCATACCAGGCATTGAAGCACGAGCACCTGAACGAACTGAAACGAGGAGTGGATTTTCCTTATCACCGAACTTTTTGCCAGTGATTTCTTCCATCTTGTCGATGTACTCCATAATTTCAGCCTGGATATCATCATTGATTTTTCTGCCATCCTCATAGTACTGTGTACAAGCTTCTGTTGTAACTGTGAAGCCCTGAGGAACTGGGAGACCGAGACTTGTCATCTCTGCAAGGTTAGCGCCTTTACCACCGAGGAGTTCACGCATTGTAGCGTTACCCTCTTTGAAAAGGTAAACAAACTTTTTGCTCATTTTTATACCTCCAAAAAATTATTAACAATATTAACTTAAATGCATCAAAACGCTATGACACATTTAACCTTATAAATTGTAACAAAAAAGAACTTTCTTTTCAATAGTTTTTCACTATTTTTTTCCATCATTCAAAATTTGTTTGTTTATAAACAAAAATACTTGTTTTTCCTCATAGACTTTTGGTGTTTTTTGTGATATATTTTTGTTAGATTAAACATATGGGTGATTATTTTGGAATTATTGAATTATGAAATACTTAATGCAAGTGGTGAAGCCAGCAAAAACACAATGCCTATGTTTGTTTTTGACACCTATCCTTGCTTTATAGATTTGGCTTTTCCCAAATGCATGAGTATTCACGATGTTATAGTGAACTTTCCTGAAAACACTGAAGTGAATTACACCGTTTACTCAAGTCTTGATGGTGTGAATTTTCACAGAAAAGGCAAAAGCGCAAAAATCGCAAGATATTTACGAGTTTTCGTGAAGTATTACAGTGGTGAAAAAGTTACAATCAATAACATTGAAGTGCTTGGTGAGGAATGTACTTTCCCATCAAAAAAATCCGTTTTCCGTGAGCCTGAAATCTTTGAAAATACTGAGTTTGCAAAGCCTGTTACAGATGAAGACATATATGAGGATGTAAAGGGAATTATTGGCAGAGCTATCGGTGAAAGTTACGTTGAACAGTTTGATTTACGACTTGACAGACGACTTCGTGAGGACTATTTTTCAGTAGCTAGTCTTAAGGACAAAATTGTACTTACTTCTAACTCCGGTGTTGGCCTTGCAAGTGCATTCAACCACTATCTTAAAGAAATATGCAACTGTCACATTTCACGATATGGAAATCAGGTTAAATTACCTAAAACCTTACCAAGTATAAATGGTAAAATTGACCGTACTACAACTTTTAAATACAGATACGCATACAACTACTGTACGCACTCGTATTCAATGGCATTCTGGACAGAAGAACAATGGCAGAAAGAGATAGATTATCTTGCCATGAATGGTGTTAATCTTGTTCTCGATATCCTCGGTATGGAAGAGGTTTACAGAAGATTCTTAACAAAGCTTGGTTATCGTCACAGAGAGATTAAGAACTTTATTACCGGTCCCTCCTACTATGCTTGGTTTTATATGGGAAATGTATGTAACATCGGTGGCCCTGTTCACGATAATTTCTTCTATGAAAAATGTCAGATGGCAAGACGAAATCACAGAAGAATGCAGACACTCGGTATGAATGTAGTATTACAGGCATATACAGGAATGGTACCTCGTGATATTAACAAAAAAGACAGGGATATTCCTACTATCGAGCAGGGAAAATGGAAAGGTATTGAACAACCTTTGATTGTTTGTCCTGACAGTGCATATTATGTGAAACTTGCGAAGCTTTTCTATGAATGTCAAAAAGAGGTTTTTGGTGATATCACTCATTTTTATGCAGGTGATATTGGTCACGAAGGTGGAAAACTCGATAAAAACAAAGCAAAAGACAGTTACACAAATGTTATGGCAAGTATGCTCCAGTATGATAAAGATGCTATGTGGATTGTACAATGCTGGGCATTAAATCCAAACAAATTATTTACAAAATCAGTTAAGGATTATCGAGATAACCACATACTCATGCTTGACCTTAACACAGAAAAAATCAACCACAACGCAAACGGTTTCAGCCGTCTTGCAAAATATGGCAATGTGCTTTGCGGACTTCTTAATAACTTTGGTGGCAGACACGGTCTTTATGGTGATATAAACAAAATCCCTGAAATGGTAAAAACTACTTCACAAAGACCTAATTTCAAGGGAATTGCACTCACCTCTGAAAGCACACAGGTAAACCCTATCGTTAGTGATATTTTCTTTTCTTGCACTTGGGAAGAAATTGGCGATGTTAAGGAATGGACCAAAAGATATGCACTTCGCAGATATGGCAAAGAAAACGAGCATATTAACGAAGCTATGGAAATTCTACTGAAAACAGCACATGGCAGCGATAATGGTCCGTTAAGTTTTGGTGCAACTGAGACAATGGCTTGTCGTCGTCCGCTTGACCCTGAAACCAAGATGTTTACTGCTCGTGGTACTGTTAAAAATCCTTATTCCGAAAAGGATTTTGATGAAGCAGTTAAGCTTTTCCTTAAGGATTTTGATAAGTTCAAGGATAATGAATGTTATATTTACGATGCAGTTGATTTATTAAGGCAATCAATTTGCAACAAGCTTACTTCACTAGTAAGAAAAACAGTTTCTGCTTACAAGAGTAAGGATTATCTGATTTGTCTTGAATATGGTGAGCAGCTGACAGACCTTATTGACACTCTTGACAGAGTATTGTTGAACAGCAGATATTTCTCATTCAGTTCATATATAGGTCCTGCAAAGGAATATACGGACAAGCTTGACGATTTTACAAGAGAACTTTATATGATTAATGCAAAAGCATTGATTACAACATGGTATTGCAGATTGCTTTCTGATGACGGTAATCTTCACGATTATGCACATCGTCAGTTAGGTGACCTTGTAAACTCATTCCATAAAATGCGTTGGGAAAAGTTTTTAGAGCAAGTCAAGGCAGAAATGGATGGACAAAAGCCTGCTGAAATTGACTGGTTCAAGGTTGAATGGGATTGGGTGCTTAGCGAAACAAAATTCACAAGTAAAGTTCGTGAAGACAGCCTTAAGGCCATAGGAAAACAGCTCCTGGAGAAACAGTAATGAATAAAGCACCTAAATCATCTAAGAAATCTAAGACGATTTTCATTTTTCTTTTAATTGCTGTTTTATTATCTGCTTGTTGGATAGCTTATGATAACAGGAATATTCAGGTCAACGAACTGACAATAAAAAGTGATAATCTTCCTGAAGATTTCATGGGATATAGAATTGCACATGTTTCAGATTTGCACAATACTGAATTCGGCAAAGACAACGCACAGTTATTATCCTCAATAAGAAATTCTGAACCTGATATAATTGTTATCACAGGTGATATTATTGATTCAAGACATACAGATGTACAGATTGCAAGAGACTTTATAAACAATGCATCCGACATTGCACCTGTTTACTATGTCACCGGAAATCACGAAGCACGTGTCAATGAAGAAAATCGTATTGATAGTATTTCATTAAACGATAATATAACTCTTCTTCATAACGAAGACATTTTTCTTGAAAAAGATGACAGCAAAATACAACTCATTGGTGTTGATGACCCTGATTATCTTTCGGTTTATGATAACGAAGAATATTTGAACCACGAATTGTCCGAATATGCTGACAATGAACATTTCAAAATTCTGTTGTCCCACAGACCTGAACTTTTCGGAATTTATGTCAACAATAATATCGACATTGTCTTTTCAGGTCACGCCCATGGTGGTCAATTCAGATTACCTTTTATAGGAGGTCTTTATGCACCACATCAAGGATTTTTCCCTGAATATGAGTCAGGACTGTACACAAGCAATAATACGAATCTTGTAGTAAGTCGTGGTTTAGGAAACAGCATATTCCCATTCAGGATTAACAACCCACCTGAAATAATAATTATAACACTAAAAAATAAAAGTACGGAGTTTTAATTTCCGTACTCATTTTTGTTTTAAAATATATTAAATTTCCCTTAAATAAGTCCTGCAACCATTTGAAGAATGATTCTTGCATCTGTTGCAGAAATTATTCCGTCTTTGTTTGCATCTGCATTTGTGAAATTAATATCATTTGTTGTCTTCAATCCCGCTACCACCTGTAAAACAAGACGAGCATCAACTGCAGCTACATCTCCACTGTTATTTGCATCACCAAGGAGGAGTTGAGGTGTGTTACCTGGTTGTGTAAGCTTTGCAACATCTCTTGTTTCTGTTTTATCACAGCGTGCACATTTCCGTTGCTCCTCACCTTTTTCCTCAGTTGTCGGCTGTTTTGTTACTGTCCAATCACCAAATGAGTGTCCAAGCTTTTCAATCACTCTGCTCTTTGTTTGTCCGCATTGACAGGAGCAGGATTCCTTACCAACAGATGTGCATGTTGGTTCTTCTGTAACACTCCATTCACCATATTGATGGTCTGTCATAGCTATATCTCTGCTCTCGCATGCAGGACACCATTTACATTTTCTTTTTTCCTCACCGTTTCTTGTGCAGGTTGCTTCTTCTGAAACTTCCCAATCACCATATTCGTGTATTCCTGTAGCATTGATTTTTCTATACCCTGCTTCACCACAAATAGTACAATTTGCACTTTCTTGACCGTCATTAACGCAATTAGGATACACTTTTATTGTCCAAGCAGAATCATCATAAACACAATCGTGAACACTATTACCAAAAGTAATTGTTGCATTATTTAACGCATCATTGGTATCACCAATAGTGATCCTCTTCCAATCCTCTTCCGTTCCCAAAAATTCCACATTTTTTAAATTATTACATCCGGAAAATGCACCCTTATCAATTTTTGTCACACTTACAGGAATAGTAATATCAGTTAATCCTGTGCAGTCATAAAATGCCTTCTCACCAATTGTTTTTACGCTGTCACCAACAACAATATTTTTCAATTTTTTGCAATTTCTGAATGCATTATTTTTTATCGAAGTAACAGTGTCGGGAATTGTATAAGTTTCCTCGTTTATCTGAACAGGGCACAGGATAAGTACTGTTTTTTCCTTATCAAATAATACTCCACGGGTATCACTTGAATAATTGTCATTTGCTGTACTTACAACAAACAAGCTTAAATTTTCACATTCAAAAGCCTGGTTTCCGAATGTTTTTAATCCTGCACCAATATATATAGTTCTCAATGCTTTACAGTCTGTAAAAACAGAATATCCAATATCTGTTACACCATCAGGTATGGATATTTCAGTTAATTTCCAACACCCCTGAAAAGCAATATCACCAATTTTAGTAAGACTTTGTGGCAATTCAACCGAAACGAGATTACTGTGTGATACAAACGCATTTTTACCAATACTTGTTACGCCCTCATTTATGATAACCTTTGTAACCTTGCTCTTATACTTTTGCTCTACCCAACCTGCTGTCTTTCCTGAAACAAAATCTGTCATTGCACCTTCGCCTGAAATTATCAATTCACCTGTAGATTCATTAAATGACCAAGTAAGATTTTCACCACAAGTTCCTGACGCAGTTTCTGCACTTGCAACAATTCCCGAAGCAGGAAAAGCTGTTATTACAAGAATAACTGATAGTATAATTGATATGATTTTCTTTGAAATTTTCACATCACCATCTCCCAATAGATTATAGATTTATATTACAATAAAACAAGAAAATTTTCAATATGAAAGCATGTGAATTATATAATAATTTTGCGAGATAAATTATAATTTGTCGGGGAGATTAAATTTTTATATACAATCGGTAGGGCGGGGTGTGAACCCCGTCCTACTGTTGTTATTTTGTTTTAAGTCTGATGCTTGTTACTGAGTAAGCGGGCATTGTGTAGTTGAACTGATTTGAGAATCCGTCGAGTGTGAACTCTTTCATAATGCAGTCTTCTTCTGCACCAAGAATATTGTCGTTTCTGAGGGAGTCTCCTGCTACCTGATTGATTACTGCTGTACCCTTAACAGTTGCATTATTAATCTTTACTGCAACAGGGCTTGCTTTTTCAGTTACATTGACAAGCTTGATGATAATGTCACCATTGTCATCGTTGCTTACTACTGTATAAGCCTTTGAAGTAGCCTTTACCCCAAAATCATGGTCGAAATAAAGTTCATCGTCGATATAACCCTTAACACGAGCTCCGTCAACAACAACCTTGATTTTGTATGTTTTGCCTGTTTCGATTGTAACATTCTTTACCGTACCGACAATCTTATCAGTTTTACTTCCGGCATCAATTTTCTGTAAACAAGAGATTGTATTTTCCCAACCACCGATATTCCAGAAAATATTATTATCAACATCCTTAACTGCAAATGGAATGATAAAGCCTTCGCTACCTTCAAGCTTTGTAGCCTCAACTGTCATTGTGTAGTTGTCCCAGCTTGTATCACCAAAATATGCAACACTACCTGTATTTGAGTAATTCATAGCAGTTGTAGTGTTTACAAGAGCACCTTTTCTGATTTTCCATTCACCATCAGTTGCAAAATTCCAGTCACGCTTTGCAAATGCTGTATTGAACTTTTCGTGTGCAAGCTTTTCACCTGTTTCGTTATCAGTAACAATAAGGTTATCAAACTTTGCTGATGTGTACCATGTACCTACACCAACTGCACCTGAAAGTGTTTTTTCAGTTACTTCTGCACCTGTAAATGAATGATTGAGAACTGCTGAACCCTGATTTCTTGAAAAGAGTTTCTGAACATAATAGTTAATTGAACCTGTTACCTGATGATTATTGAACCAGATAAGGTCAGGTGCCCAATGAGTTGCTGTAAGATTACCGAAAAGTGGTGCATAAGCAGCCATTTCAACAATGTCACCGTTTCTTTCAAGACCTGTCATATATGCAGCCTCTGAAAGTGCAGAATTAAGAGTGTTGCTCCAGGAAGCATATTCACCAACGAATACTTTAATTGCACCACCATAAATAGTGTCAGTCATATTCGCTACATTTCTCTTGTAGTTTTCTTCATTATAATAATCTGCATTTTCGAGGAACCATGATGGGTCGTTGTAGTAGTGATGGTCGGTTGCTGCTGCAAAATCAGACGCATTTGTTGAACCCATCTTATCAAGTTCATTCTTTGCATATTCGTAAGAAGCAAGGTAATCAGGCCCGCTTGTACCATCGTCAAGACCTGATGAATAAATCAATTCAATTCCTTTATAAAGTTCAGGGTTCTTTGCTTTAGCTTCATTGAATGATTTAAGGAAAATAGAATATCTCTGGAAATAGTCCTGTCCGAAGTTTTCATTACCGATACAGATATATTTAAGGTTAAATGGTTCTTCTCGACCTAAGTCAATACGAACTTTACCCCAAGTTGTATTTTCGTCACCACGACAGAATTCAACAAGGTCGTGCATATCCTGAATATACTGTTTGAATTCAGCACTATCGGTTGGAAGTGCACCTTTACCTCTTGCCTGACAGTAGAGACCGGCATTGATAACAGGAACACCGATTGCACCGATATCCTCTGCAAGCTGGAAATATTCAAAGAAGCCTAAACCGTATGTCATAAAGCAAGGTAACTGGTCATCAGTAAGTTCCATATTTGTCCAGAGGTTTGTTCCTTGAGTTCTTACTGCCACATCACCATATTTACCGTTAAATTCAAGTGGAAGACCATTTTTTCCTGTACCGATTGAATCTTTCCAATTGTACGCACTTGCATAGTCGTGTCCCTCAATAATGCATCCACCAGGGAAACGAAGGAATTTTGGCTGAAGCTCTTCTAAAAGCTTACACATATCAGCTCTTAAGCCATTTTCACGATTTTTATATGTATTTTCAGGGAAAAGAGAAATCATATCAAGGTATGCTTCACCATTATCAATAAGCACCTGTAATGTTACTTTTTCATGAGCAGTCATAGTTGATTTAAGTGTTGTTGTATATTTTGTCCAGTCATTTGATGTTGCAGGAACAACACTTGAAGCAACAACATTTCCATCTACTGCAAGATTTACATAGAAATTACCTTCATAGCCTTTCTTAGACTTTGCATAGAAAGACATATTATATGTTTCACCTTCTGTAATGCTCATTCCATCAAGAAAGCCATGGTTCTCAACACCTGCTGTACCATCTGTTTCATTCTTCAGAATAAGGTAATGAGGATTGTTTTCATTAAGAGAATGATTCGGAAGATAGTCCACCTTAAGCTTTGCACCATTTACAGAAGTCCAACGATAAAGCTCATCATCCTGTGCACGGAATGTATATTCAAATGAACGGTTTACTACCTTTTCGGCATAAAGACCACCATCTGCTGCAAAGTTGATATCTTCAAAGAATGCACCGAAAAGCAAATCACTTATATCGTGAATTTCATCTCCTGCGTCAATATTGAGAGCATATGCACCATTTGCGTCATATTCTGTTACAGTATTAGCCCCTGTATTATCAACAACGATTTCATAATCCTCTGTTGAACCACCGTCATCAGTACCGTTATCATCACGACAAGCAGTAAGTGCTGTAAGACACATTGCAATTGCCATTACAGTACATAAAAATTTTTTCTCTGATTTACTCATAAATATCCCCTTTCATCTGGATACATTTTCTTAATTATATAAAAAAGTAAAAACATAGTCAATAATACATCTAGATAAAAGTTGACAAATTCGAATCACAGTTATATAATTTGAAACTGAATTTCAAATTCATATTGAAAGGTTATATATTATGAATTACGAAACAAAGCAAAGTAAATTAGTTTACGATTTTTTAGAGAAAAATTCACAGAAACATTTTTCTGCAGAAGAAGTATATTTTTCCATCAAGGAAAATGGTGATAACATCGGTAGGACTACTGTTTATCGTCAATTGGACAGACTTGTTGAAGAACACAAAGCAAGAAAGTTTTTTTCAGGTGACAACAACGCTTGTTGTTATCAGTTCGGAAGTGAAAGCTGTCACAATCATTATCATTTGAGATGTTCATCTTGTGGCACATTAATTCATACTGAATGTGATTTCCTTGATAAGCTTTCTCAACATATTTTTAATGACCACTGTTTTAAGGTTGATAGTTCAAAAACTGTACTTTATGGTATTTGTAAGAATTGCGAGGTGTCCGAATAATGAATTTATTACACATACATCCGCAAACAGAAACAGCTACCATTTCAATAAAGAGTATTTTTGACATTCTCTCAGATTCTGTAATCGACACCTTAAAAGTTCTTCCCTTTTTATTCGTTGCATTCCTTGTAATTGAGTTTCTTGAACACAAGGCACAAGATAAAGTAAAACACCTTTTTACTCAAGCAGGTTCAACAGGTCCTTTTATCGGTACATTACTCGGTTGTATTCCTCAATGTGGGTTTTCAGTTATGTGTGCCAACCTTTATTCAAGTGGAATAATCACTCTTGGCACTCTTATTGCAGTTTTTCTCTCAACATCTGACGAGGCAATCATACTGCTTGCAGCTTCTCCGAATGGTAAAACTGAAATTTTAGGATTAATAATTTCAAAAGTAGTTATTGCATTTATTTTTGGTTATGTTATTTATTTTATTGAAAAGAAAAAGCATAAATCACATCACCATCATTCCCACGATTTATGTGAACACGACCATTGCGGGTGTCACGAGCATGGCGGTGTAATTCATCCGGCACTTGTTCACACAATCAAGGTTTTCGGATTCTTGCTTTTATTTACAATAATACTTGACCTTTTTGTTTATTTTGTCGGAATGGAAAGGCTCTCTCTTCTCTTACTTTCCGACTCTGTTTTACAGCCATTTCTGTCTGCATTAATCGGTTTTATACCAAACTGTGCTTCTTCAATTCTTCTGACACAGCTCTATATTGAGGGAACACTGAGTTTTGGCGCATTAATTGCGGGACTTTGCACAAATGCAGGTGCAGGCTTGTTAATTTTATTCCGTGACAAATCAAAACTCACAGAAAATCTTAAAATAATGGGAATTTTGTACCTTTGTGCTATAATTCCGGGAATAATTTTACATTTATTTTTATAAAACCTCTTTACTTTCAAGTTTTAGTGTGTTAAAATATAAAAGAAAAGGAAATTAACTTTGGAGGTTATACAAATGGGAATCGAATTTAAAAACGAAAATACTGATTTTCTTATCAAGTGCATTATGCAATTACAAACTGAAGAGGAATGTTACAATTTCTTTCAGGACCTTTGCACAATAAATGAGTTCCATTCAATGGCTCAGCGTTGTGTTGTTGCAAAAATGCTTTCAGATAAGAAGGTTTATAATGAAATCGTTAAGGCTACAGGTGCTTCAACTGCAACTATCAGCCGTGTTAACCGTTCACTTCAGTATGGTGCTGACGGTTATGAAAAGATTTTTGAAAGAGTCGAAGAATGAGTTACGGTATTTTTTCCTACAGTTATGACATTTTGACAGAAAATGTCCAATATGAAAAAATTGCCAATAAAGTATGCTCTCTGTTACACGGAAATGGTGTTGACGGAGGGCTTTTGCTTGACCTTGGATGCGGAACAGGAACACTTTCATTTTTGCTTGAAAAACTCGGATATGACATTATCGGTGTTGATGCCAGCGAAGATATGCTGATGATAGCAAACGAAAAGAAATATGAAGCTGAGTCTTCTGCTATGTTCCTTTGTCAGAGAGCTGAGGAGCTTGACCTTTTTGGCACTATTGACTGTGCTGTTTCTTGTCTTGACACTATAAACCATATTGATAGCTTAGAAAAAATTGAAAAAGCATTTTCTCTTGTTTCTCTTTTTATGAATATGAATGGCATATTCATTTTTGATATGAATACTCCGTATAAGCACAAAGAAGTTCTTGGAAACAATACTTTTATTTACGATATGGATGAAGTTTATTGTGCGTGGCAGAATACACTTGATGAACAGAACGGAAAAACCATAATCGACCTTGACTTTTTCATAAAAAATGAAGATGATGAATGTTATGAAAGATACAGCGAGAACTTTTCTGAATACATCTACAACATTGACGACATTATTAAAATAATAAATAAATGTGGTTTCACTCTTCTTGAAACAATTGATGATTACAGTGAAAATCCTGTAAATGAAGCCACCGAAAGAATTACTTTTGTAGTCGAAAAAACTGAAACTATTTTTAAGGATGAACTGAAATGAACAAATTAGTAAGAATGATTTCTGAAGACGGTACTCTGTACTGTCTTGCACTTGACTCAACAGAAATGGTTAAGGAAATGCAGAATATCCACAACACATCAAAAGTGTGTTCTGCAGCTTTAGGAAGACTTATAACCGGTGCTTCAATGATGGGTGTGCTTTTAAAGGGCGACAAAGATACACTCACTCTTAAAATAAGCGGCGGCGGACCTGCCTCCCCTGTTGTTGCTGTTGCAAATTCAAAAGGTCAGGTTAAGGGTTATGTTGGTGACTCAAGAGTTAATCTTCCGCTTAACAGCAAAGGTAAGCTTGATGTTTCAGGTGCTGTCGGTAAAGATGGTTTTCTCACAGTTATCAAGGATTTAGGCTTAAAAGAGCCATACTGCGCACAGACACCTATTATTTCAGGTGAAATTGCAGAGGACATTACTGCTTATTATGCAACAAGTGAACAGACACCGACTGTTTGTGCTTTAGGTGTGCTTGTTGACCCTCAGACAGAAAATGTGCTTTTAGCAGGAGGATTTTTAATTCAGCTTTTACCTACTGCAGGTGAAGATACTATTTCTCTTGTTGAAAAAAGTCTTGATGGAATTAAACCTGTTACAACAATGCTTGCTGAAGGTCTTACTCCTGAAGAAATCTGCAAAACTGTTCTTTCTGAATTTCCTATGCAGCTGCTTGATACTCAGACTGTGGAGTATAAATGCGATTGTAGTACTGAAAGAGTAACACGTGCACTCATCGGTGCCGGTGAAGACGGTCTTCGTGAAATGGCAGAAGATGAGCATACTGAAGTATGTTGTCATTTCTGTAATAAAAAGTATATTTTTTCAAGAGAGAAAATTTTAAAACTACTTAAAGAAGCAAGTATGTAACAATATTTTTTATCTTATCATTGTTTTTTCATATTTCGAGGGGTTTGTTTATGAAAAAAAGAATTATTGTAGCCGGTGCCGGACACGGTGGAATTGCAACAGGAATGTTACTTGCAAAAGAAGGCTTTGATGTTACAGTTTTCGAAAAAAACTCAAGAGAGAATCTCGGACACGACTGGACAGATGCTTTTGACAGAAAAGTTTTTCAAATCATAGGTATTCCTATGCCTGACGAGAGTTTATACTATCTCAAACACGATATTACATTTTACAGTCCCGGACAAAGAACCGCACTTAAACAGTCCATACCAAAAGAACAGCTTGAAATCAATATGGACAGAAAGGACCTTTATAACCATATAATTCCATATGCTGAAAAAGCAGGTGTTAAGTTTGTTTATGACTGCAACATAGAAGGTCCCGTTCTTGATAACGAGAAAATCTGCGGTATTAAAACAGACAAAGGAACATTTACAGGTGACCTTGTAATTGATGCTTGCGGAGTTAACTCACCTATAAGAAGGAATTTGCCTGAAAACCTCGGAATACAAAAACAGGTTGGAGAATATGAGCAGTTTTATTCTTACAGAGCCTTTTATAACAAAGCTTCAGAACCTGAGGATAAATATAAGGTTATTCTTCTGTCTGAATATGAAAAAGGTATTTCATGGATAACTGAAAACAACGGATTCATAGATGTACTTATCGGAAAGTTTAATGATTTTGATTTGGGAACAGCACATAATATAGTAAACCGATTACGAAAAGAAAATCCTGCAATCGGTGAAGAACTTCTTCGCGGTGGCAAAATTGAGAACATCCCTGTAAGACAACCTTTAGGTATCCTTGTTGCAGATGGTTACGCTGCAATCGGTGATAGTGCTTTTATGACCGTTCCTATTGTTGGTTCAGGCATCGCAAACACGTTTAAAGCTGCTCCTATACTTGCAGAAAGTCTTATTAAAAACAAGGATAAAGAATATACCGTTGATGTGCTCTGGGACTATCAAAACAGTTTTTACAAGAAAATGGGTGCAGGACTTGCCCCGATTGCCTGTATCAAGCTTATGATTTCAAGCATTACAGGCGAGGATTTAGACTTCCTTGTTGATGAGCATATTCTTACAGCAAAAAATATGGCAATCGGTGCAGACTCAAATCATATCAAAGCTGTAGCTCAGACATCTGCGTTCCCTGTATTTTGCAAGAAAATGATTAAACTGTTCAGTAACAAATCTGTCGCACCGCAATTTACACATATGGTTTCAGGCATAGCAAAAGCTTGCGTTATTTCGGCATTAATGCCTGCAAAATATAATAAAAAACAGGTTCTTAAATGGGTAAACCGATATAACAATTGCTTTAAGCCTGTAACAAAATAACTTAAATGAAAAAAACTGATTTATCACTAATATAGGGTGGAGAAAAAATCTCCACCTTTATTTTTTCTTATAACTGCATTGCACAAAAAAACGGTAAGATTTTACTCTTACCGTTCTTTTTATAATATTAAATTATGCTTTTGTGATAAGTGCGAAAACAGCTTTAAAGAATTTGAACAATGCAACGAAAAATGGTGTTTCATAACGGTCTGTTGTGTCCATATTATCCTCTGTCATAGGTGAAATAGTGCTTGTGGCATCATCATAAACCATAAACTGAGGATATTCAGGATTACTTTCAATGTTGAAATCCTTATTATTGACAATATCACTTACAAGACCATTGATACATTCAGGGAATACAGTGTGTTCAAGATTCTTTACATACCATGTTGTATCTCTTGAAAATCCAGTTGAAGCATCAATCTGACAATCAGGTGAAATGTACTTATCCGTTCCGTTAAAGCGTGCTTTAAGAATATATATTGGTGAAAGTGTATCTTCAGTATTTGAAGCAGTTGCACCAAATGAGCTTTCACGAACAGTTACCATACCGTCAGCAAGTTCATCTGCATTTTTTGCGATAGGATAGTTTGTATAACCATATTTAACAATGTTTGAAAATTCAATTCCCTGTGCCATCTGTGCTTCAGCATTTTCTTCAAACGGGATACGAACATTATTGAAATAATATTCAATTTTCTCAATAAGACCAGCATATTCGTTAAGGTCCTTACCATAGAAAACAGTTTCCATAGCTCTGTCATAGTCCTCAATTGAAACCATTGTCCAGTATGCAGGGAATGTACCGTAGCTTTCAACCATAATTCTTGGGAAAATATCAAGATAAATGTCTTCAACAACATTATTTACAGCCCAGCTGAGAATATCTGTTCCGTATGTATAGTTCATAAGTGTAACAAGTGACTGAATAAGGTCTGTAACCATTTCACCAAGACCTAAGTCAATATCATATACGAAATTTTCAATTGCATCAGCGTGAAGATAAAGCTCACCTGTGAACATTTTACTACATGGTGTCGCACCATAAGCAGCACTTGCATAGTGAATAACATCGGTTACATGTCCAAGATTGCCATATTCATACATATATGCCGCAACAATGTTTGAACCAAGGCAACGGCCATAAAGAGCAACCTTATCAGAGCCTGTTACCTCCATAACAGCCTGCACATATTCGTGAAGCTTGTCAGATGTTTCAAATGGGTCAACACGCCAGTCGTAATAGAACATATAGTCTGTTGCACCGTTAACTCCGTCAGCAGCTGCCATTGCAATCTCTTCTCTTGACCATGAGGTTTCTGCATAGCTACCGTCAGATGCCTCACCATTTTTATCAAGAGCCATTTTGCTGAAGATAGGTGATACAATTTCATAAAGCACATCACAGAATTCGTCCCATTCCTGTGTGAAGAATGCTTCTGCAAATACAGGGAGCATAACCTCAGCTTTTTCAGCAATATATCCTTCCGGAATCTGGAAAGGGAAAAGCTTTTCTGTTTCGCCATTTTCATTTGTTCTAACAATATGTGTTCCTGTACCCACAACGTGAACAACAGGAATCTGTGTTCCGTCAGGAGTTGCATAAACAAGTGGAGCTGCGCCGATTACAGCAGTAACTGCCATAACCACTGAAAGAAGAAGTGATAATGCCTTTTTCATTTTCTACACATCCTTAAATATTTTTATTATTTTCAACAATTATACCATAATCTGTTGAAAAAATCAACCTCAAATAAACACTCCGTCTATTTACTGCTTGTAGTGATAATATATTTTATTCAAATTATAATTTACAATCGCAAGAACGCACAAAACGGTAAGAAAATGCCCTACCGTTTTGATAATATATTATTTCATTGATTTTGGCTTATATGGAAGCTCTGTTTCAGTTGCAACGTGTGAGAAGAAGAATTCACATCTTTCCTCAGAGTTGATGATTGTAACAGGCTTAACCTGATTAAGAACCTTACCCTTTGAACGGAGATATTCTCTGTAATCCCAATATGTCTTTGGCTGAAGGAAGAGAACTTCAGGTCTGTTAATCATACCCCAACGACGATACTTGAAGTACTTTTCGTTGAACTGCTTGAACTTTTCATCAAGAATATCAATATACTTCTGTCTGTCCTCTTCAGAAACAGGGTTAACAGGTTCAGCAAGCATACAGTATCTTGGTGGGTTTGTTGAATAGTCAGCGTAAAGGCTATGACCAACAAATTCGTTACCCATTTCGTCAGCAGTCTGCTTTGCAGCCATATCAACCATTTCTGTTGTTGTCTTTTCGTTAGCAAGGTTCATACCGAGGTTTCTTCTGTAAAGGAACTCGATAGTAGGTGTGTTGTTGTGCATACCTGTAACCTGAACAACGTCTTCCATACGGTATCTGTAAAGACCTGAGAAGTTTGAAACAACAAGTTCATATTTCTTGCCCATTTCAAGCTGGTCGATAAGTAATGCCTTTGTTTCATCTATATCATCTTCATCATCGTCACTGATTGGTAAGAATTCGTAGAAGAGAGTGTGTGGAAGAAGAGTACCGTCGTGAGAGTCAAGCTTTGTAGCCATTGCAAAGAAGCCTTCAGCAGCGGCAAAGCCCATACCGTGGATTGGAACATCATCACCGATGTATTTACGGAGCTTTTCAACGAACACCTTAAGGTTTGAACCAACCATACCATAAGCCCATGTAAGCTTTGGCCAGATTCTCGGAGCGATTGGGTCATCAAATCCCTTTTCGAATTCTCTGCGAAGTTCAGCAGCTCTCTTTGGATTTGGTTTGAACTTCTTTGAATATTCTGCTTTGAGTTCAGGAGTAATCTTGATGTTAGGGTTAATAATACCCTTTTCAATATCATCACAAAGCATTTCCCAATTCTCTTTAAGGTAATCAAACATTGTTGTAACAAGAGTGATAACAAGAGAACCGATATAACTTACTTTGCTGTTTTCAAGAGCAAAACGAAGCTGAAGATATGATGTATCAAGAAGCTCTTCGTGTTCAGGAACAAGCAATGAACTTGGTGATGTACAGAAGAAACGAGTAATCGGAAGAAGATACAAAACAGGAATCTGAGCTGCACCATTACACATTTTACCGTCTTCAAGCGGATGTCCTGTAAGAATAAGAACAAGAGGACCCATCTGTGCAGGCATCTTTTTGTTCTTGTATTTTTTAAGATGATGTGCTGATGTTGCAACAGTACCTGAGAAACCAACACACTGCATAGTCCAAAGGTCCTTAACACTCTTTGGAAGAATTTTTGGCTTACCAACACTACCTGAAGATGAGCAGTAACGAACGTTCCAACCTGTAAACATAAGGTTGTTTTCTTTGTTATGTATCATTCTGTCAACATAAGGAGCGTAATCATCATAAGTTGAGAGAGGAACCATCTTCTGATAATCTGCAATTGTTTTAATGTTATCGAAGTTGTACTTTTTACCGAGTTCACAGTTCTTATTTTTCTTAAGAATCTTCTTAAGAGTCTTTTCCTGTGCTTTCATAGGGTCTTTTGTAGCGTGATTTACTTCAGCAAGAGTAACATCACCAAGGAGAATGCCGATGTCTGAAAATGCCATAATTAACACATCCTATCATTTTTATATTCGCGTAATTATACCATATATATACATGAAAATGCAATAGTTAAACGACATAATGTGGAAAAAATTAAAAATAGAGAGTATTTCTACTCTCTATAGTATCTGCTATTCAATTGTACTGAAAAAATCTTTTGCTAAAGCATATGCTTGTTTGCCATCTTGTGAGATGTATGATGAATGGTCAGCGCCTTTTATGATAGCAATTTTACTATCCTTGATGCTTTCGTGGATAAACACAGAATCGGACAACCACATTATATCAAATTCACCTGCTACAATATAAGAAGGACAAGTAATTTTTGAAAGTAATTCTTCATTCATCTGAGGTAATGTGAGCATCATATCGTTAAGTTTATTCGGATTAAAAATGTCATTCACTTTAACTGCGATAGTGAAATATGGCTTGAATGTATCAGGAGTTGTATTTGCACCACAAGAGATAAAACCACCAAGTAAGTCGGGATATGTATAAGCCACTGTAAGTGCATTTATACCGCCATCGCTATGCCCCATCAGATATGGCTTTGTCAGCTCCATAGCTTCAATAAACTCCTTGATATCCTTTGCCATAAGGTCATAGGATATAACTCCAGGGTCACTGCTTTGTCCATGACAACGACTTTCAATTACATAGACTATATAATCATTTGCAAGATATGTTGCAGCCTCTTTAAGTGAGTCCTGACTTCCCCCATTACCGTGAACAAGAATAAAAGGATGTCCCTTATCACCATAAACAGAATAGTGCATCTTAACATCACTTAACTGAATATCATCTTCCTTTACAGGAGTTGTAACAGGAGTCGGTACATTGCTTGTATCAAGTGTAATCATATTATATTTCTTTGACTGCTGATGCACAGCAACCTGCCATATTCCTGCACCAACCACAACAGCCAATGCAACAGAACCAATAATTTTTAATGCTTTTTTACCTTTATTCATAAGTTACACCTCTTTATTCAAATTTATCATTAATAAAGGTATTTGTCAATGAAAAATCAGCGGTAAGAAACTCTTACCGCTGACTTGATTACATCTCTATATTATTTTCATCCTCAAATATATTATCTGTTTGCAAATGCTTTTTTAGTCCACTTAATGTTGCCATTATGTAAAGGCAGATAATAATATAACATATTGCAAAAATTAAAGATACATAAACCCATATTTCATTGAA
The DNA here is from genome assembly GCA_045631225.1 of Candidatus Fimenecus sp. GTDB lineage: Bacteria > Bacillota > Clostridia > Oscillospirales > Acutalibacteraceae > Fimenecus. The sequence continues at coordinate 10,227 of JAZQUG010000014.1, read as the reverse complement.
AAGAGAATAAAGATTAGTTATTACCAAAATGATTGTCAACATAATGGTCTGAACAGTTCTGTATGTGAGTAATTTTTTATCATACGAACAGTTTTCCTGTTGATGTTTTGTTGCAATTGAAGCGAGATTTGTTATGAACTGGAAGTGAAAATAAAGATTCACCAAACCTATTATTAAGGTGATAAACTGCCATTTTCCGTCAAAACTATACCCTACACAATTAGCCAACCACTCTATTCCTTCCCAGACTCCTAAAATCATGCACAATGGTTTTAAAAGAGAAAGTTCTCGTTCTTCATCCTTTAATAAATCAATTGCACCTGAAAACAAGATGTATCCCACAAAGGATGGAAGAATTGAAATTGTACCTAAATTAATATTGAAATACAAGAAGAAATAACTCCAGATTACCTTTGAAATACCGTTATATACTTTTGTATAATCTGTCATTTTTTATTCCTCCTCTTGTAAATGCAGTTCCATTTGTGCAGCTAATTCATTATTGATATATAAGTCTGCAACATAGTAATCAGGAGTTTTCAAATTTATTAAGTGACTGTATGTTCCTCCACCTCCGCCACCCGTTAAGGTAATTGAGTTACCCCAGTCGAAGTCTGTACTTCTGACAGCAAAACTTGTTCCGTCAGTGCTTGAGGATGATGTATCTAAAGAACCTTTAGCAGGAGTCAGTTCATCAGGTCTTTCCTGACCCAGATAAACGGATGCAACGGAAATGCCTATTCTGTTAATTAAATCTCTTTCTTCTTGTGTTCCCAGGTGTGTTAGATTTGTTTCTTGGTTGTCATATGCTTCGCTGAATTTAGCATTTAATATAGGTGTAGTATTGTATGAGTATGAATTACCAAGCATTGAAGATAATGCATCCTGATTCTGAACCATATTATCAACCATATATATAGTCTGGAAAGCAATATCGACTTTATAATCAGAAACTGTATCTGTATAAGTAATTGCGGGAAGGTCCGTACAACCGTATCTGCCGAAATTCTTATCTGTTAAAGTGTATTGGAGTTTGTTTAACGGAGTAACAACCCAACGACTGTTTTCCTTAAAAGCACGAATTTTCTGGTGAGCAACATAATGTTTTCCTTCTACCCATTCATAACCGTCAGGTACATTAACAAGTTTTATTACAAGGAGTCCTTCATATACATCTTCTTGTGGCATTTCAAGATTGTAAATATAATAGTTTTCACTTCTGTCCTGTAGTCTGTTAAGTCCACACTCATCCCATCTGCTGTTTTCGGATTCAATAAGTTCCTTTTGTATTTTTTCAGGAGCACACATGATTCTGTAATTTATGCTCTCTGTCATAACTGCTTTTACATAAGTGTCAAATGCTCCTGCATAAGTTGTGCAATATGAACTTTTTGCTTTTGCAAATGACCATTTATCAGTTTTATGTGAATGAGGAATATCCGTTGCCTGAACACCTATTACAAGAGAGCAACCAAGAGCGATAATAACACAAACTGAAACAAGGCTCATTCCAACAGGATATTTTTTGAATCTTGCAATAGCTTCAATTCTTTCACGGATGTTTTTACCACCATTATTAATGCAGGTGCTACCGGGTGTCTTTGCAAATCGTTCATTTGACATTGATAGAAGAATTCTACCGTAATCTCTGCGTTCTTCTCCCTCAAGCTGTTCAAGTACAAACTGGTCACAGCGTGATTCCATATCATTGATTGCAAGATTTGCACAGTAGTTTATAAGAGGGTTACACCAATGAAGACAACGCAAAATGCATATTACGATACTCCATAATGTGTCCTTGTTTTTCAAGTGAAAAAGTTCATGAAGAATAACTTTTTCATCAAGTGTCTTGTCAGGTACAACGAGTATAGGTCGTATAATTCCACACACGAAAGCACTTGGAAGATTTGCAACCACAACAATCTTACAAGGCTTGATTTTGTATTTGTGCCCAATAGTATTAATAGTTGAAATTGTTTCAATATCAGGTGAATTGCCCTTGCGTAATACAATACGAATTCTTATATATGATAAAAGATATACAAAAATACTTATTATTACACCTGCTACATAAACAGCGAAAATCCATTCAGCCAATGTGTTCGGAACATCTTTTATTATTGGAATTGGAAATAATACTCGTGTGAAACTGTAATCTTTCATAAGAAGTTTTACAAATTCAATGAAAGTCTGCCAATTAAATAATGCATATCTGCTAAATATTCCTGCCGGAAACAGAGTCATAATCCCAAGAACACTCCAAACTGCAAAATGCCATTTTGGAGGTAGCTTATCCTTCAAAAGTGATTTTATAACAAGAAGTAATGCTGCAACACCCGAAATGGTAAGAGTCTGTAAAAGAAATCCCCATATATCAAACATAACTACACCTCCATATCGTCAAGAATCTTGCGTAAGTTTTCAATTTCCTCCTGTGAAATGCGTTCTTCCTTTAAAAAAGCTGCGATTAAATCTCCTGTTGAACCACTGTAAACACGATTTAAAAAACTTTCTCGTTCCTTTTGCTGACAGCTCTCACGGTCTATCGTTGCGTGATAAAGGTGTGGTGAAACTTTTTTGTCAATTTTTACAAGTCCCTTTGTTTCCATTCGTGTAAGGTAAGTAAGAACAGTATTTCTGTTCCATTTGGTCTGTGGGTAAAGCTTATTGACAATTTCACCGAGCTCTGCACCATTAGTTTCCCATAGTGCATTAAGCACCGTCCATTCTCTTTCTGATAAGTTCATAACAAACCCTCCTACAAGTGTAGTATCTAATTACATACTACATCTGTAGTAACCATTTGTCAAGTGTATTTTAACAAAAAAGAACAGACTTTTACAAGCCTGTCCTTTACTGTATATTTTGATTAAATTAATCGACTTTAACTGTCCAACCGAATGTGTCTTCGAGTTTGCCATACTGGATACCTGTAAGAGTATCGTAAAGTTTCTGTGTAAGTTCACCGATTTCAAAGTTGTTGATTTCTACAACATCATCCTTATATCTGAGAGAACCAACAGGAGAAATAACTGCTGCAGTACCTGTTCCGAATACTTCTTCAAGAGTTCCGTTTTTACCTGCTTCCATAACTGTATCGATAGCAAGCTTGCCTTCATTTACCTTGTATCCCCAATTCTTGAGAACTTCGATACAACTCATTCTTGTAATACCGGGAAGAACTGTACCTGATGTTGCTGCTGTATAGATTTCTCCGTTAAGCTTGAACATAATGTTCATAGCACCAACTTCTTCAACATACTTTCTTTCAACACCGTCAAGCCAGAGAACCTGTGAATAACCAAGCTTATGTGCCTTTTCACCTGCTGCCATAGAAGCTGCATAGTTACCACCACACTTGATAGCACCTGTACCACCCGGACAAGCACGTACAAATTCTTCTTCAACATAAATCTTAACAGGATTAAGACCTTCTGCATAATAAGCACCTGATGGTGAACAGATAACGATGAACTGATACTTAGCTGATGCCTTAACACCAAGAATTGGTTCAGTAGCAATTGTGAATGGTCTGATATAAAGGCTTGTGTCAGGCTCTGATGGAACCCAATCCTTATCTACTGCAACAAGAGCCTTAACTGCATCTACAAAGTCAGCAACAGGAATCTGTGGAATACAGAGTCTGTCGTGAGTTGACTGCATTCTTTCAGCATTCTTGTCAGGACGGAAAAGCTGAACGCTACCATCTGCACAACGATAAGCCTTAAGTCCTTCAAAACATTCCTGAGCATAGTGGAAAACAAGTGCTGATGGGTCAAGAGAAAGAGGCTGATATGGTACAACTCTTGCATCGTGCCAACCCATACCTTCATCATAGTCCATAACAAACATATGGTCTGTGAAAATGTGACCAAATCCTAAATTTTTCCAATCAGGCTTTGCCTTTGGTGTTGTTGTTTTTTCAATTCTGATTTCCATTTGAGAACATCTCCAATTATGTAAATTTTAATTATTTATTAGTTTATTTTGGTTTGTAATTAGGAACAAGACGCTTGAGATAGTCACGAACCTGTTCAGGGTTCAAATCACTAATAGCTTTAATATCCTTTTCAAGCTGTTCGTCATCAATTTCCAATGGTTTTGTGACGAAAATCTTGTCATTACCTGTTTTTTGTCTTTCATCAAGCTCTTCTGCCAATGAAAGTTCTTCGTAAAGCTTTTCACCCGGACGAAGACCTGTAAATTGAATATCAATATCCTTATATGGTTCAAAACCTGAAAGTCTGATAAGGTTTTCTGCGAGAGTAACAATCTTAACAGGCTCACCCATATCAAGAACGAATATTTCGCCACCTTTTGCAAGGCCACCGGCTTGTACAACAAGCTGACTTGCTTCAGGAATTGTCATAAAGTATCTTGTAATGTCAGGATGAGTAACTGTAAGAGGACCACCATTTTCAAGCTGTTCTTTAAAAATCGGGATAACACTACCATTTGAACCGAGAACATTACCGAAACGGACAGCAACAAACTTTGTCCCTTTTGTAATCTTACTGAAATGCTGAATAACAAGCTCACATACTCGCTTTGATGCGCCCATAACATTTGTAGGGTTTACAGCCTTATCGGTTGAAAGAAGAACGAAATTCTTAACACCATATTCATTTGCACAAAAAGCCGTATTATATGTACCTAAAATGTTATTTTTAACTGCCTCGTACGGACTGTCTTCCATAAGAGGAACATGCTTATGGGCAGCTGCATGGAATACAGAAGATGGATTAAATTCTTCAAAGACTTCACGAAGTCGTCTTATATCACGAACAGAACCTATACGAATTTCAATCTTAGGTGCTCCGCAATATTGTCTGTCGAGAGAATTTTTAAGAGTAAACGCATTGTTTTCATAAATGTCAAAAATAACAATTCTTTCAGGATTATATCTTGCTATCTGACGGCAAAGCTCACTACCAATTGAACCGCCACCACCTGTTACAAGAACTGTTTCATCTGTGACGTATTTGCATACATCAGGGTCAAGCTGAACTTCAGGACGTGAAAGAAGGTCAAGAACTTCTACCTTACGGATTCTGTCAGTAAAAGACTTATTGACACCTCCATATTCATCCACATTAGGTGCCAATTTAAGGCTACAGCCTGTTGACATTGCAATATTTAAAATTTCATGTTTTCTTTCCGGTGCTATAGCTGAAATACAGAAAATAATTTCATTAACATCATATTCTGTAACAAGCCTTGGAATATCATCTGTCTTACCTGCAACAGGAATATCACGGATTCTTAATCTCTGTTTCAACGGGTCATCATCAACTATACAAACAGGTGAACCAAATTTATATCCCGATAAACTCATTTCAAAAAGAACAGCGTTCGCCATATTACCTGCACCGATAATCATAATATTCTTATTTCTCGTGCCTGCACGTCTTTTTGAATTACTTCGTATTGCCCTGACTGATTTATAACAAGTTCTTGCACCAACGCAAAGGAAAGTTGTTATCAGATATGCATCAACATATGCAGCCAGCGGCAGACAATTTATGCCGAACACATAACCCGATTTCATAAAAATATAGTCAATCAAGAAAACTATTATTGTACTTATACCTGCACAGATAACTGTTTTTGTAACTTCTAAAAAGCCCATATATCTCCATAGGTTTTTATAAAGCTTACCAATCATGAAAAGACTTAAATAAACAATTGTCACATAAGGAATTCTGACAACCATCATTTCAAACTTCTCTTTTGGCACATCAAAAAACAAGTGAAGATACACCGAAATGTAATATGCACAATTGACAACTATGAAGTCAACTATCATTAATACAATTTGCTGTATTCTTGAATAAGTAAAAAACTTTTTCAAAGAACCACCCCATACAAAAAAATATTCCATATTAACTACTAATTTTACTCCTCTTTTAAAACATTGTCAATGGACTGTGTTTAAAAATACATATATTATAGTATATTTTTTATGCTTTACATTGATTGGAGAAAATGGTAGAATTATTGTGATTAAGAAATTAAGGAGAACTTTGAAATGATTGGTTTAGGAAAATGGACCGGAGATATTGAAACTTCGATGATTAGTGGTAATGCCATAGTAGAAATTACTGATAATAACGGAGAATATGATTTTTCCGTTACCGTACCTTCTCTTAAAAAGTTACCGAATTTCAGAGTTTATGACATTAAAGAAAAAGGAAATTGCCTTTCCGGTAAAGCAGAAATCGAGCTTATGGGTAAAATGAATGTGGATATTTCTGTAGAAATTAACGGTGATACATTCACGGGCTATATTAAAGTTCCTTTCTTTGGAAAAATCGAAATCAAAAACGGCAAGAGAATAGGTTAATTATGAATAAATCAAAGCAAATATGTCCTCACGCTAAAAAATGTGGTGGATGTCAATTATTAAATCTTTCATACGAAGAGCAATTACGACACAAACAAGTAAAAGCAATTCGTCTTTTGGGCAAATTTTGTCATATAGAAGAAATCATCGGTATGGAAAATCCGTACAATTACCGTAACAAGGCACAATATGCCTTTGGTCGCGGAAGAAATGGTCAGACTATTTCAGGCGTTTATCAATCCTCAACTCATAAAATTGTTGACATTGAAAAATGTATGCTTACCGACCCGAAAGCTGACGAAATTGCTAACACTGTGAAAAAACTTTTAAAAAGTTTTAAGATGAAACCCTATGACGAAAACACAAGACAAGGTTTTTTAAGACATGTTTTAGTTAAAACTGCTTTTAAAAGTGGTGAAGTAATGGTTGTGCTTGTGACAGCTACACCACAATTCCCGTCAAAGCGTTCATTTATCAACGCACTTGTTGGCAGACATCCTGAAATAACAACAATCGTGCAGAATGTAAACAACAAATTTACAAGTATGGTGCTTGGTGATAAAAGTGAAGTGCTTTATGGTGACGGAAAAATTACTGAAGAACTCTGTGGACTTAAATTCCGTATTTCACCAAAAGCTTTTTACCAGATTAATCCGGTACAGACTGAAGTTCTTTATAACAAAGCACTTGAATATGCTGATTTCAAAGGTAATGAAAGAATTATCGATGCATATTGCGGTACAGGTACAATAGGGCTTATTGCAAGTAAAAATGTAAAAAGTGTTCTTGGTGTTGAAATCAACAAAGATGCAGTTCGTGATGCAAAAGAAAACGCGAAGCTCAACAACATTGAAAACATTAAATTCTATGCTGCTGATGCAGGAAAATTCATGGTTGATTTATCAAACAACAACGAACAGATTGACGCAGTCATCATGGACCCTGCAAGAGCAGGCAGTGACATTCCGTTTCTCTCATCTCTTGTGAAGCTTAACCCTGAAAAAGTTGTATATGTAAGTTGCAATCCCGAAACATTAGCGAGAGATTTGATGTATCTTTCCAAAAACGGATATAAGGTGAAGAAAATTCAACCGGTGGATATGTTCCCACATACAGACCATATAGAGACGGTTGTTCTTTTGTCCCAACGCAGACCGGACACACATATCGACATAAAACTGGATCTTTCAGAGCTTGATATTACTTCTGCTGAAACCAAGGCAACCTATCAGGAAATCAAGGATTATGTGCTTGATAAACACGGTCTTAAAGTGTCAACTCTTTACATATCACAGGTTAAGGCAAAGTGTGGTATTATTGAGCGTGAGAATTATAACAAGGGCAAAGAAGGACACCGAGTGCCGAAATGTCCGAAGGAAAAAGAAGAAGCCATAATGGATGCATTAATACATTTTAATATGATATAAAATTACATATCCACACATTCGACTAACCTCCTGTTATAAGGTAGAATAAAGCTACCAAATAACAGGAGGTCATTTTTTATGAGTAGAAAGACAAAAATTAAGTTTACGGATTTTGAGTGCAACTTACTTATCAACGGTATGAATGAGTTTCGCAATATGCTCTTGGCGGAGAATTTGCCCACCGAGGATGTTGACGAGCTGTTATTGAAAATCATTGATAAAAGTGAAAAATAAGGAGGCTGTCATTATGTCAAACAAAATTCAATATCGTCGTGTTGGTGACTATTTAATTCCTAACCTCATCTTACCACCCGAAGAAGCAAAAGTCACACTTGGGAAGTGGGGTATTATGCATAAAACATATCTTGAAAAGCATAAGTATGTATTCTTTAACACACTGCTTATGCAAGGTAAGCTTTATCAGCACTGTGCTGAAGTTGAGAGGCAGGCTCGTGATATGTTTGATACTCTCATTGTACAAATGAAAGCGGCTGAGGGTGTTACTGAGCAGTTGAAAGGAGAAAATCAACTTGAATGGGTACAGAGAATGAATAACATTCAACAACAAGCAAAAGAAATTGTACTTGATGAACTGATATACAAATAAAAACAGCCAGGCATTTGAATATTGTATAGCAACAGCACGACTTTCAAGAAACTGTAAGCCGTGCTGTTGCTGTTATGCGTATGTTTTTATAATTTCTTCTGCAACAATCCGTTTTGAAATGCATCGGTCCATTGCCTGTTTTTCTATGTAGCGATGAGCTCCTTGCTCGTCCATTTTCAGTTCGCTGATAAGCAACCATTTTGCACGGTTAACGATACGGATTTCTTCCATTTTTTCTTCAATGGACAGTGTTTTCTTTTCGGTCTTTCTGAGTTTTTCCCGTGCGCTTGAAAGCCAGCTGAGAGCAATTGTCATTGTCGGCTTTGAGGTTGGCTTTGGAAGCACAAACACACCGTGCTCGGCGACCTTGTCGTAGATTTCTTCTTGAAGTTCCGTGCGTACCATCAGAAGCACAACACTCTCTTTTGAATCCGCTGTGTCGATTGCAAATCGTGTGCCTACATCATCGGGGAGCGGTGAGTTAATGATAACATAATCAAAAGCACGTTCGGCGAGTGCGCGTTTTGCGGCACTGATATTTGATACAAAATGAGTTGGCGAATACTTTGAATTAGGGAGCAGAGCGGAGAGTGCATCATTAAAGCTTTCTGCCGCCGAAACGATCAGAACGCTGTAAACTCGTTCTTTCAGACTCATTTTTGCTCCCCTCCTTTTTGGGCTGCTATTCAGCTTTATTTATTGCAGTAGATATCTAAAATTGCTGCAGGTATGTGTTCCTTAATAAAATCACTTGTCGCGGCTGCCTTGCAAGCATCGCATAAACTTGAAGGTAGTTTCTTAAATTTTGCTAAAGTCTCAGCATCGGCTTTGTATAGGTTAATATTGGCGGCTTCGGGCAAGTCAAGCTTATTTTCAAGTCCGTTTAGTGCAGCATAAATAATAAGTGTAAATGCAAGATACGGATTTGCCATCGGATCCGGTGACCGAAGTTCTGCGCGACGGTATTCACCGACTGCCGCAGGAATACGGACAAGCTGAGAACGGTTTTCACTTGACCATGAAACGTAACCGGGAGCTTTATCCATTCCAAAGCGCTTATAGGAATCCTCAGTAGGGTTAAGGAATGCAGTCATATCCGTAACCTTATCAAGAACACCGGCGATCATATAGCAAAGGTTTTCCGAACTGTCACTTGGTTTAACAGACATATTGATATGAAATCCGTTTCCGGGCTCATGCTCAAGGGGCTTCGGGCTGAAATCCACAAAGACACCGTTGCGGCGAGCAACTGTTTTTACGATTGTCTGGAAAGTCATTGTGTTATCAGCCGCAGTAAGAGGATCGGAATAGCGGAAGTCGATCTCATTCTGACCGGGACCTTCTTCATGATGTGAGCTTTCAGGTCGGATGCCCATTTGTTCCAAAGTAAGACAGATTTCGCGACGAATATTTTCGCCCCTGTCTTCGGGTGCAAGATCCATGTATCCGGCATCATCGTAAGGAATTTTCGTAGGCTTATTCTTTTCATCAAGTTCAAAAAGATAAAATTCCTGCTCAGCACCGAAGGCAAAGGTATAGCCCGCTTTTTTTGCTTTCTCTACTGCCTTTTTTAGCAGACTTCGAGTATCACATTCAAACGGTGTCCCGTCAGGATAGGAGATGCTGGTAAACATTCGTACAACCTTGCCATGCTCGGGTCTCCACGGTAAAAGCATAAGTGTTTCAGGATCCGGGTGGAGCAAGAGATCGGAATGTGTTTCATCTCCAAAGCCTGCGATTGCCGAAGCGTCGAAGGCGATGCCGTATTCAAAAGCGCGAGGCAGCTCCTCAGGCATAATTGAGATGTTTTTCTGTTTTCCAAAGACATCACAAAAGGCAAGACGAATAAA
>JAZQUG010000013.1:0-75390 GCA_045631225.1 Candidatus Fimenecus sp. | reverse complement strand
TGCTTTTAATACCATACCTGTTTTCATTGGCAATTAGGAAATCGCTCAGGCTTCTTGAACTCATAGGCGACAATGCATTTTCTTCGCACCACAACTTGTAAATCTCATACAAATCCTTTGATGTTACGGACTTGTCTTCTGCGAATACAAAGTAGCCGTCTGACTCCATAAATTCAACCGCATTGACATTATTACGCTTGACGGTCTCCCGGTTGCTTATTGCTCGTTCGCTCTCTGTAAACTGAAAGTTATTTGCGAGTAATCTCTGTAAGCCTTCAAATGCCCATAAGAATATACCTTCAATTTCTGCACGCATTTTATCTGCTATATGAGGGTCATCAATTCTCTCTGCGTTTTTGTCCTTGGTTGTCAGTACAAGCTGACGTCTGAAAAAGCCGTCGCTTTTATCAAACATAGCCTGCAGGTCACCATTGCTGAAAGCAAGAAGTCTTGCATACATATATCCCTGATAGCTTTGCTTGTTCTTTTTTTCGAGGTCCATCTTTCCTTGTGCGGTTACAATGGATTTGACATAGTTGGTATGCTTGAGCCCCTCCATGCGAAGGTCATCATCAATGCACAGTAAGATATGCTCAAGGTCGGCTCTTGCAAATCTGTTTTCTGAGATTTTGCCTATGCTTCCGTCTTTCATATTGCTGCCGAAAAGCGTTGTCATAACAGCACCTATCTGCGATTTACCTTCACCGCCGTTACCTTTAATAATCATCATTCGCTGACCTTTATTGCTCGGTATTAGACAGTAACCGATAAACTCCTGAAGTGTCGGTATATCCTCCGGATAAAGCAGTTCGTCAAGAAAAGACAGCCATCGTTCAGGCTTCGGTGCATAAGGATTGTACCTTACAGGAAGCCTTGTTCGTACAACACTTTCTTTGATATCGACAAAGCAACCGTTAAAATAAAGTGTGCCGTCTTCAAGGTGTATTCTGTCTGTTTCGGGTGCAAAGGTTTCATCAAGTGCTTCTATTTTCAAAAGCTCAACGATATTGGAAATTTTCTGAGGTACATTTGCTACCGCACAGATTTTAAGGTCATCGAACACCATTCTTTTAAGAGATGTTTCATCAACAACCCTGCCTTCGGTAGTAAAGAACGAACCGCCCGAGAAGAGAATTTTATGCTTACTAAGAAACTCTTCGCAAAATATTGCCTCGTTGATAATTTTACCATCTGCCCATGCAGGACCCTCAACACCAAACTCGTCAGGTAAAAATTTGTCATCTGAACTTTTTCTCATTTCTTTTTCCTCCTTTCTTCGGCTTCCTTTGTTTTTTTACTCCTTTCGTTTTATTTAACCTCCTTGCCGAAGGGAAGGTCAGTGTATGTAGCCTCACTTATATACCGCACAGATTTTGGTGTCTTGCTCGCCATAATTAAGAAAAAATATATATGAGATTTAAGCAATTTATCTGCGTACGTGCGTACAAGTGTACGTATGTACGCAGGGAAATGAACAAACTTGCTCTATATACAAATGGGAATTATATGCCTTGAAATGTTCCTGATATTTTCAAGGTGGCTGTAGTATCCTCTATACAGGCTTTTGCCGTTCCACCCGAAATAGTTCCTGTCCCGGAATCTCACCGCAACGTCTTCACGCTCGCTCATAAGAGGTCTTGGCGTAGTATCACTTTCGGACGGTCATTCAGTTGTCAACGTCTCATGAAAAATAAATCACAGCTGTGAATGAAAATATGTTTATGTGGACTAATGACCTTTATGGTATAATTTTTTTGCAGGTTTAAGTCCGATTGCACCTTGGCGGATTAAACACCCCGTTTGTTCAACGTGGACGAATTGCCCAAGAGAACAGCAGTATGTTGCATCACATAGTGAAGAGCACGAGTAGCAAAGTTCGGATTTCCACCCGGGCAATTCCAAACCTGCAATTCAAAGGAGGTTGTCACAATGCAAGATATTTTTGATACTGTTATGGGTTTTGATGTTCACCGTGATATAATTGTCGCTTGTCTGATTTCAGGTGATGCAGAAGGTTCTGCAATTACAGAAACACGGACCTTCAGCACATTAATACCCGAAATGAAACATTTGCGTGAATGGGTTATTGAAACAAACTGTCAGCATATCGCAATGGAAAGTACTGGTATTTACTGGCAACCTATATATGAAATGCTGGAAGACTGTTTTGACGGCGACATTGATATTTTAGTTGTTAATGCCCGACACATGAAAAATGTTCCCGGCAGAAAAACCGACATGCGTGATGCTGAATGGATTGCAACACTCTTGCGAGCCGGGTTGCTGAAAGGCAGTTTTATTCCAAAGAAAGAAATCAGAGAACTGCGACATCTCACCCGTTATCGAAAGAGCATAGTTCATGACATAACATCACAAAAGAATCGTGTTGATAAGTTTCTGCAAAGCTCAGGTTTTCGTTTTGCAGCCTTTCTGTCTGATACTTTCGGTGCTTCGGGCAGAAACATAATTAAATATCTCATAGAACACGGATGTATTGACCGTGAAGCATTAGACAAATGCCTGAAAACTAAGACCAGAAACCGTATAGATGAGATTCTCATCGCACTTAACGGGTGTTTATCAGAACATCAATGTTCCTTTTTGCAGATGATTTTCGGACATTTACTTGAATTAGAAGAACATCTTTCCGTTGTTGAAGTTGCAATATCACAAGAAATTTCAAAACATGAAGGAGCAATGAAATTGATTTGCTCTATTCCGGGAATAGATGTTACATCTGCAGCAGCAATCATTGCAGAAATCGGAACAGATATGAGTGCATTTCCAAGCGTAGAGCATATTTGCTCATGGGCGGGATTGAGCCCCGGAAACAATGAAAGTGCGGGTAAAAGGAAATCTGCTCACATAAACAAAGGGAATCCATATCTTAAAAGTATGCTTTGTGAGTGTGCTTGGGTAATGTCAGGAAAACGAAATCTTTATCTGTCCGGCTGGTATTGGCGAATCAAACAACGTAAGGGAGCTAAACGTGCTACGATTGCACTTTCGAGAAAGATACTTGCAATCATTTACACGATGTTGAATTCCGGTGAACTTTTTAACGAAGAATGCTTTGAAAAACGCCGACAGCAAACAGAACGAAAGAGAGCCAACAGAATGATTAATGAGTTACAAAAATTAGGATATTCTGTTACAGCACCATAACACATTTGAAAGATAAAAATCAGGTGACATATCTGTCGCCTTGCTTTGCTGTGTCTTGCTTTTATGAGATTGCGTTGACAACCTGTTTGTCAAGGTGCGTAGCTACTTTTATTTTCGTAGCAAGTTCACGAGAGAAAAACATCCCTCAAGGGGTAAGAATTTAGAAAGGCAAAAATGAAAGCAAATTCGACAACTTTTTTATTTTCGTTAAAATTGCACAACAAAAAAGCCGTCACATAGACAGCACAAATAGCGGGAGGACATTTCATCCTCTCGCACAGTTTGCACTGAAACTATGTAACGGCTTAAACTTTAAGCTCTGATTGTCCGTATGTTACTGACCGAGTATTCGGACTATACTTTTTCGGTCAGATGATATGTGTGGCATAAAGCCAATAAGTAAAAATATGTTTCAGGTTTATTCAGTTTAAGGGCAGAGCTAAATTTAACCAATTACTATTATATAGAACATTTGTTCGTTTGTCAAGCACGATTTTAACTTTTTAACTAACTTTATTCAAGCGTATTCTGCAAACAAACCGGAGCTGTTTTTGTGACAACTCCGGTTTGCTTCAGCTGATAAACGCTGTATTCTTTCAAGAACTGTTCTCATTTTATGTCTGATTGCTTTTGTGCTCAATGATCCGGCAGCAGACAATCATAAGGAAGACGGAACCTTTTCAATATGCCATATTTCATCGGCATACTCTTTTATCGTGCGGTCGGATGAAAATTTTCCGGCGTTGCACATATTGATAAAACACTTTCTCGCATAGGCATATTTGTCCTTTTGCGAATTGTTGACGGCAATCTTGGTTTTTACATAGCTGTCAAAATCGAGCAACAGAAAATAGTGATCCGGTCGGTGCCAGCTTGCACCGTCTAGTATCGAGTCGTATAGCTCTCTGAACATTCCTGTGCCGTCATCGTCGAGTGTTCCGTCAATCAGTGCGTCAAGAACTCTTCGGATACGTTTGTCTGCGTTATAATAATCTCTGGGATTATAGGTTTCTTTTATTTCGTTGATCTGTTCGACACGCGCGCCGAAAATAAAGTTGTTCTCTTCGCCGGCCTCCTTCACAATTTCGATATTCGCACCGTCATAGGTGCCGAGTGTACAAGCGCCGTTGAGCATCAGCTTCATATTGCCTGTGCCGCTCGCTTCCGTACCGGCGGTCGAAATCTGTTCGGATACATCAGCGGCCGCAACGATTTTTTCGGCATACGAAACATTGTAATTTGACACAAAGACAACTTTGATATAGCGACTGACAAGCGGGTCTTTTTCAATCAGCCTGCGGACTTCATCAATCAATTTGATAATTGCTTTCGCCCTGAAGTATCCGGGTGCGGATTTGGCTCCGAAAATAAAGGTTGTCGGCTTGAAATCCTTCAGCTCACCGTTTTTGATTTCAAAATACAGCTCCAGAATGGCAAGCGCATTCAGAAACTGACGCTTGTATTCGTGCAGACGCTTGATTTGGACATCAAATACGGTGTCGGGATCAACTTTTATGCCGTCATGTGCCGCAATATAATCGGCAAGCACTTTTTTATTGTTCTGTTTGATGGCAATAAACCGGTCAAGAACCGCCTTGTCACCGGCGTAAGGCTCCAGCTTCTTTAGCTCATCAAGATTCGTCAGCCAGTTGCTGTTGCCGCATAATTCGGTAATCAACGCAGACAGTTCGGGATTACACAGTCCGAGCCAACGGCGTTGGGTAATTCCGTTGGTTTTGTTTTGAAACTTTTCCGGCGCCCTGTCATACCAGCATTTTAAAACACTGTCTTTTAATATTTCTGTATGAATCTGTGCTACACCGTTGATATATTTTGAGCAATAGCAAGCAAGATATGCCATGTGAACCGTTCCGTGCTGAATAATCTCAACCTGAGGTCTCAGCTCATCCGGAAAGCCGGAGTCTGTCAGCTCTTTTTTGAATTTCCGGTCAATCTTAACAATAATCGCCGCAATATCAGGGGATATTCTTCTTACAAATTTCATATCCCACTTTTCAAGAGCCTCTTGCATAATGGTGTGGTTGGTATAATTGAATACCGCACAGGCAATCTTCAATGCCTCATCAAAGCCGACACCCTCCATCTCAAGCAGTCTGATGAGCTCCGGAATCGAAATGACCGGATGGGTATCGTTGAGCTGAACGGTAACGTACTCGGACAGCTTTCCGAAATCATTGCCGTGTACGGCTTTAAACTTTCGTAAAATATCCTGCAAAGATGCCGACGAAAAGAAATACTGCTGTTTCAGACGAAGCAGCTTGCCTGCGTCGGTGCTGTCATTCGGATAGAGAACACGGGATATGTTCTCGGCACTGTTTTTTCTTTTAAGGGATTTATCGAATTTTTGCTCGTTGAACAACTCAAAGTCAAATTCATTGACCGCTTCCGCCTGCCAAAGTCTTAAGGTGCCGATATTGTCCGTTGCATAACCGATTACGGGAATATCATACGGTACGGCAATTACGGTTTCATCGCCGAAAACAACGCTGACCTTTTCATCCTCCCTGCGAACAGACCATGGGTCACCGTAACGGGTCCAATCATCAAGCAATTCTTTCTGAAATCCGTTTTCAAAGCTTTGCCTGAACAAACCGAATTTGTAGCGGATTCCGTATCCGTCAAGCGGCAGATTAAGCGTTGCGGCGCTGTCCAGAAAGCAGGCGGCAAGACGTCCGAGTCCGCCGTTTCCGAGAGCGGCGTCTTCAACGTCCTCCATCAAATTGATGCTTGTGCCGTATTTTTTCAAAATGTACGCAATATCATTGCTGAGATTCAGGCAAAACAGATTATTGTAAACCGCACGCCCGACCAGAAATTCAGCAGAGAAATAATAGGCACAACGCTGCTGCCTGTGCTTTTGCTGAGAGGCAGACCAACGGTCGGATATTTCCGCCATAACAGCATGAGACACCACATTATGCAGTTCATTTGCGGTTAAATTCTTCAGTTCCTTCTGATATTTGGTTTTTGCGAAAAGAACGAGTGCTTCTTCTAAATCTATCATATCAAATCAATCCTTTCTCATTCTCGAATACAGCTTTGTCAGATATCGGAGCATTTCAAAGTTCTCACTGCTCAGGTCTTCCTTGCACGCACGCCATTGCCAGTTTCCTCCGACGGTTGACGGTGTATTCATCCGCGCTTCCCCGCCGAGTCCCAGAATATCCTGCATGGCGATAACCGATGTATCGGCAACGCTTGCATGAGCACAGCGAATCATGGCAAGATCCAGGTTTCTTGTACAGTTTAAATATTGTTTGGCAAAACGCAGATCTTCCCGCTTCAGGCTTTTTTGCCAGCCAAGGACAGTATCGTTATCGTGCGTACCCGTATATACCACACAGTTTTTATCATAGTTGTGCGGCAAATAGTCGCTTTCCTCACGGGAATCAAAAGCGAACTGTAAGACTTTCATTCCGGGAAATTTACTTCGCTTGAGCAGTTTTTGTACACTGTCGGTTAAAAAGCCGAGGTCTTCGGCAATAATCGGCATTTTACCAAGCTGTGCCTTGAGTGTATTAAACAGGTCCATTCCCGGCCCTTTTCGCCAGACGCCCTCTTTGGCGGTGCTGCTTCCGGCTTTTACGCAGTAATAGGAATCAAAGCCTCTGAAATGATCAATCCGGACAACATCATACATTTTCAATGCTTCACGAATCCGTTTTACCCACCAGGAATAGTGATCGTTTTTCATGTATTCCCAGTTATAAAGCGGATTGCCCCAAAGCTGCCCGTCTTCAGAAAAAGCGTCCGGGGGACAGCCGGCCACTTCGGTCGGCTGCATTTCTCCGTTTAACAGAAATTCGTCCGGATCAGACCAGACATCGGCGGAATCAAGTGCAACATAGATCGGCAAATCGCCGATTATTTTTATGCCGAGATTATTGGCATAGCTCTTTAATTTATTCCACTGCTCAAAGAACAAATACTGAAGCATTTTGTAATAGTCGACCTGTTCTTTACACTTTTCACGGTAATAGGCGAGGGCATCCGGTTCTCTTTTCCGTATGTCGCTTTCCCATTCGCCAAACGCCTTTCCCGAATGCTCGTCCTTTATGGCCATAAAAAGAGAATAATCGTCGAGCCAAAACGCATTCTTCCGACAAAAGTCGTGATAATCATCCGGGAGCCTCTTAAAAAAGTGCTTTTGAACCTTTTCAAAGACCTTACGGCGCTGACTATACAACAATCCGTAATCAACCTTTTGGAAATCCGATCCCCAGTTGATGCCTGCATATTCATCTGCTTTCAGATAATCCTGATTTTCAAGCGTTTTCGGATCAATAAAATAAGGATTACCGGCAAATGTTGAAAAGCTCTGATACGGAGAATCGCCGAAAGAGGTCGGACACAAGGGCAGTATCTGCCAATATGTCTGTCCGCTTTCATACAGTAAATCAACAAATTTGTAAGCATTTTCACCGAAAGTACCGATGCCGCTGTCTCCCGGCAGCGATGAAATATGCATCAACACTCCGCTTGTTCTCATGAACACACCCCCTGAAATCTGCACTAAAATAAATCTTCTTCGGCAGATCAGTCACAGATCAATTCTTCAGTTTCCTTATCAAAAATATGAACACGTTTTGTGTCAAGATAGAGGGCAACATCAGAATTGTTCTGTATTCTTTTATTTGACGGAACATTGGCAATAAACTTTTCTCCGTCAAGCTCACCGTAAAGATAAATCTCCGAGCCCATCATTTCAGCAATTTCCACATGAAGGTCAATCCGGTTGGTTTTGTCCTCGTTTTCATATTCTTCATTTGCGTGTAAATCTTCGGGTCGGATTCCGAATACAATTTTCTTACCGAGATAGTTTCTCAGCTTTTCATCATTCTGCATTCTTTCCGGAAGAGAAACCGCATAGCCGGAAAATTCTGCATGTAAAACTTGGTTTTTCTCAACAAGGACTGCGTCAACAAAGTTCATCTTCGGTGTACCGATGAAGCCCGCCACAAACATATTGCACGGATGCTCATAGAGCTTAGACGGAGTATCAACCTGTTGAATAAAACCGTCTTTCATGACCACGATTCTGTCCGCCATGGTCATCGCCTCTGCCTGATCGTGTGTAACATATACAAACGTCGTCTGCAGCTTTTGATGAAGACGGATAATCTGGCTTCTCATCTCCGTGCGAAGCTTTGCGTCGAGGTTTGACAAGGGCTCGTCGAGCAGGAAAACCGCCGGATCACGAACCATGGCGCGTCCGAGCGCAACACGCTGACGCTGACCGCCCGAAAGAGCTTTGGGCTTACGGTTCAGATAGTCTTCAATTTCAAGAATCTTGGCGACCTCTCTGACCTTGCGGTCAATTTCTTTTTTATCGACCTTACGAAGCTCGAGGGCAAAAGCCATATTTTTATAAACCGTCATGTGCGGATAAAGTGCATAAGACTGGAAAACCATTGCAATATCGCGGTCCTTCGGCGCATCATCGTTTACCCGTTTGTCGCCGATAAGCAAATCTCCTGAAGTCACTTCTTCAAGACCGGCAATCATACGAAGTGTTGTTGATTTTCCGCAGCCGGACGGTCCGACGAGAATAATAAACTCCTTGTCCTTGATCTCAAGATTGAGGTCGGAGATAACCGTATTCCTGTCCTCATAGGTTTTTGTTATATTTTTCAGTGTGATAGATGCCATGTATCTCATTCCTTTCGGTAAAATTGAATCAGAAAACAGAAATAACGCTTTCTCTCTTTAGCAGCTCAAAGGGAATCAAAATATGTGACGGTTCCTGTTTTCCTTTGCCGATTGCTTCAAGCAAGGCTGTTGTTCCGCATTCCGCAAGCTGTTTTTCATACTGCCTGATTGTGGTCAGTCTCGGATTCATATACTGTGTCAGCGGCAAACCGTCAAAGCCGGTGACGGAGATATCCTGCGGAACACGAAAGCCGCTGTCGGTAAGCTTCCGGATTGCACCGATTGCCTGCACATCACTCATCGAAAAAATAGCGGTAATATCTCCGGATTTTTCAATCAGTTCTCCGGCGGCTTTTGCACCGCCTTCAAAAGAATACTTTGCCGTCTGATAATGGGTTTCAAAATCAAAAGGCAGATCATGCTTTTTCATGGCTTTCATAAAGCCCTTGAAACGACGGTCGGAAATCTCGGATTTGTTTATATCGCCTCCGATAACGCCGATGTTTCTGTGACCGTTTGCAATAAGATATTCGGTGATTTCCTGCGCCGCCGAGACATCATCCGTTCCGACACTTGACAGCATTTTGTTTGAAACGTTATCCGCCTGATTGGTAATCAGTACGCAGGGGACTTTAATTTGGTTGAAGTCGTCTTCATACCGTTCGGGATTACCGCCTAAAAATATAATCCCTGCCGGCCGCTTTTCATAATAAATTTTCAAAGCGATCTTTGCTTCGTTATCATATTCGTCAAGCACATACACCGAAGAGGTGTATATCGTTTCCCCGATTTTCTTTTGAATGATTTCAAGAATCGAGTTGAGAAGAATATTCGAGATACCTTTTACCAATATCGCAATATATCTGCCCTGCATTTTGAGGTGCTGAGCATTCGTGTTCCGAACGAAATTATATTTTTCAGCAACCTCTAAAATAGTTTTTCTTGCGGATTCGCTGACATTCGGCTGATTATTCAGCACTCTTGACACGGTACCGACAGCATATCCCGACAATTTTGCAATATCCTTAATTGTCATATAATCAATCCTTATGATTTATGATTCCGTATCCGATACCGACGGAATTATCCTTTTACTGCACCGGCAATAACGCCTTTGATAATATGCTTCTGGCAAAGCAGATAAAATACGATAATCGGTATAATGGCAAGAACA
The DNA here is from genome assembly GCA_045631225.1 of Candidatus Fimenecus sp. GTDB lineage: Bacteria > Bacillota > Clostridia > Oscillospirales > Acutalibacteraceae > Fimenecus. The sequence goes on along the minus strand of JAZQUG010000013.1, from coordinate 65,381 downwards.
AGCATTGCCATGAAGCCGCCCATATCGGTATCGCCGTAGGCACCCTGCATCGCAATTTGTATAGCGACGGGAATGGTTTTGTTGCTTGTTCCGAGAATCAGGTACGGAAGCAGATAGTCGTTCCAGATCCACATCGCATTGAGTATTGCTACGGTGATGGCGGTCGGCTTCAGAATCGGGAACACAACCCGGAAGAAGCATTGAAGCGGACTGCAGCCGTCAATCGTTGCCGCTTCTTCAATTTCAAGCGGTATGCTTTTTACAAAGCCGGAAAGCATAAATACCGAAAGACCGGCGCCGAAACCGAGATATACAAACACAATTCCGAGAACATTATCAAGATTCAGCTTTCCGACGATATAGGTCATGGTAAACATGACCATCTGAAACGGAACAATCATACTGAAAACAAATGCGTAATAAAGACCTTTTGTCAGCTTGTTTTTCACTCTTATCAGGTACCAGGAGGTCATTGAGGTACAAACGACAATCAGAATAACCGAGGCTACGGTGATGAAAAGCGATCTTCCGAAGGCCGCAAGGAAGCCTGATGATTTCAGTCCGTTCAGGTAGTTTTCGAAGCCGACAAAGGTTTCGGAATTCGGAAAAGCAAACGGTTCGGAGGAAATATATAACTTTGATTTGAACGAGTTTATGAGAACCAGAACCATAGGAACCATAAACAGCGCAGCCAGAACAGAGAGAATTACGGTTATGATAATATTGGTGCTTTTTTTCGTTCCTGCCGTCATTGTTCTACCTCCTTACTGCGTGTTGCTCTGAGCTGTAAGAAAGCGATCAGGGCAACAATGATAAAGAAGATAACCGCCTTTGCCTGTCCGACGCCTGCCCAGCCGATTCTTCCGTAGAAGGTTTTGTAAATATCAAGAGCCAGCATCTGAGTTGATTTGCTCGGAGCGCCGCCGGTCAGTGCCAGGTTCTGGTCGAACATCTTGAATGAGTTCGTCAGCGTTAAGAACATACAAATCGTGATAGAAGGCATCACCATCGGGATTGTGATTTTAAACAGTGTTTTTGTTTTGGAAGCACCGTCAATAGCCGCTGCTTCTATTAAATCACCCGGAATATTCTGTATTCCCGCAATATAGATGACCATCATATAACCGATCAACTGCCAGTTATTCAGTATGACAAGTCCCCAGAACCCGTAAGCGGAGGATTTTGTAATATCCGAATTTACAATCATATCAAGGACGCCGTTAATAAGAAGCTGCCAGATATAGCCGAGCACGATGCCGCCGATAAGATTCGGCAGGAAAAACACCGAGCGGAAAAAGTTTGTTCCTTTCATTTTCCTTGTCAGCAGCATGGCAAGTGAAAATGCGATGATATTTACGGTGATGATTGATACAATTGTAAACAGTGTTGTGAAAATAAGCGCATTTAAAAAGTCGTGATTCGGATCGGTAAAAATCTTGATATAGTTGTCAAGACCGACAAACTTCGCGTTTGTAACCGTCGTGAACTTCGTAAATGAGAGTCCGACGCCCATAATGAACGGAGCGACAAAGGCAATAATAAATGCGATTAAGGTTGGCAGCACAAACACAGGGAAGTATTTTTTCAGGCTTTTATTCATACGATCACCTTATTTTTGCCAAGCAAAAACTTACCTTTCTTGCGTTTTTTTTGTTACGGAAACTGCCTTTATTATAAAATCTGTTGATTTCTTGACAGCCCGTTTTTTACTATTTTTTTTATGCAGAACGCTCTGCCAAATACACGTTCAACAGAGCGTTCTTTTCAATTGACGGAATACCGCCGTTTTAAGCTGTTATTCAATCGCTGAACTTTCGGAAGCCCATTCGCTTACGACAAGCTCTTTTACTTCGTCGAAGGTCTTTGTGCCCTGTGCGTACTGTAAGAGAGCGGCGCCGAAATCATCTTTGAATGTCTGTGACGGGAACAGCGTGAAGTTCCAGGGAATTGTGTTGATGCCGTCTTTGCTCATCCATGAAAGTACTTCCTGAGCAAGAGGATCAGTCGGCTTTTCACTGTCTTCAAATGTGTCAAACGGAGCGATGAAGCCCAATTTATTGGTTACATAGTCCTTACCGGTCGTGCTTGAATACAGCCAGTAGATAAAGTCTTTGGCAGCCTTCTGTTCACCGGCGGAAGCCTTGGAGTTAACACAGAAGAAGTTTTCGGTACCGATGCAAAGGCCCTGTGATTCTTCACCGTCTACGCCTGTGTAGATCGGAAGATATTTCACGTTTTCTGCCTTAACCTTGTTGCCCTTAACCTGAGCAATCTGTCCCCACGCCCAGTTACCGTTCTGAACCATTGCACATTTTTCAAGAGCAAATTCAGCCATAGATTCGTTTACGGTCTTTGTACCGAGCTTGGTGGGATCAACAGTGGAGTTGTTGAGATAAAGGTCAAAAATGTTTTTGAAATTATCGGCATAATCAAATTTCAGTGTTTTGGTTGCGTCAGAGGTCAGATCAACGTTGTTGGCTTTGAACTCCTGATATACGGGGAGGTTAGCAAGATGAGTCTGCCATCTCCAGTCTTCACCGCTCTTGAGAGAGGTGCTTGCGAATACGCCGTCAATACCAAGGGCTTCCTTGTTTTTCTGCATATCTTCTACAACTTCTTTAAGAGCTGCAAAGTTGTTGATTTCATCCATTGATGTGTACTTGGTAGCTTTCTTGTCAAGGGCGAAATACTTATCCATGATCGCCTTGTTATAGATAATGCCGTAGCCTTCTACAACATAGGGAACACCGTAGGCCTTGCCGTCAACGGTTACTGCAAGAGTTTTGTCGGTCAGGTGGTTATAGATTTCGCTGTCGGTAAGATCCGCACAGTAATCCTTCCAGTTCAGGTATCCTCTCGGACCGTTGATCTGGAAAATTGTCGGTGCTTCATCTGTGGCCATCTTGGACATTAAAGTCTGTTCGTACGTGTTGTTTGCCGCTGTTTCAACAATGACTTTTACGCCGGTTTCTTCCTCATACTTTGTTGCGATTTCCTGATAGATGTCTGCAACTTCGGGTTTGAAATTCAAATACCTGATTTGTTTTGCAGACTCAACGTCATCGCCGGTACCGGTTTTTCCGCAGGCGGTAAAGACACTGAGCGTAAACAGTGCAACAAGGGTCAACGCAAGGATTTTTCTTAGGGTTTTCATCTTTTCTTTGCTCCTTTTTAAATTATTTTCCGGAAACTGGAAACGTTTCCAACTGCAGCTTTAATATAGCACACCTTTTAGGCATTTTCAACCCCTTTTTCGACGTTTTTCGTAACTTTGTAAGTAAACTACAAACATTTACAAATATTTTTATGCGTGTTGTACAAATCAATTGTAACAGTTGATTTTTCTGACTGTTTAAGCTAAGATATAAGAATCGAAATAAAGGAGTTACATTTATGAATCTGAATGATTTTGACAAAACCGTCCCGTATATCAGGAAAAAGGGCATCGCCGGTTATTTTCAGCTCATTTTTCATAATTTTTTTGATTTTATTTTATTGAATCTCGTATTCACTCTTACCTGTCTGCCGCTGATAACGTTCGGCGCCTCCTATAAAGCCCTGATTCAGGTTTGCAGCAAGTACGCCGAGGATAAGGTCGTTTATCCGATCCGCGAGTATTTTATGTATTTTAAAAATGAGTTTCTGAAAAGCACCCTTTACGGATTGTTTTTCTTAATTATGTTTTTCCTGATTGATTTTTCCTGCGTTTTTTATTTTAACCTATCGAAACAGCTTTCCTTGATGTTTATTCCTGCGGTTGTCTGCGCAGGCTGCCATATTGTGCTGACCATGCTTATGAATTGGTTTTTTCCTCTTTTCACCAAAATTGAACAAAGCTTCAAAGCGCTGGTTTCAAACTCGTTTATCTTGGCTTTCGGCAATATAAAGCCGACGCTGTGTTATTTGCTTTCGGTTATTCTTTGTGTTACGCTGATAGCCTTTCTGTTTCCGTACAGTGTACCGCTCGTCGCCCTGTTCCCGTTTTGTATCGTTGCACTTGCATCATGCTACGGTACCGCCGAAAAAATCAATAAAGCATTCGGCATAGAAACTGCCGATGAAAACACCGACAACGACATCAAACAATAGGAAGCGTTCATCCAATCATGTTGGCAAGCCGTGTGATTCTATATTTCTTAACAATCAAAAATACAGAAGTGTAATGTTTATGGAAAAATATCTGATTATCAATGCCGATGACTTCGGATATAATGAGCAGCAGAACGCTGCAATTGAGGAACTGTTGAAAAATCAGCTTATTACGTCAACCTCGGTTTTAACGGTTGTGCCGAGCGCAAAACAGGCGGTTGATTTTTCAGGTGTGAATCATATTGATGTGGGCGTTCATCTGACAATCAATTCGGACTACGAGGACAAAAAATGGCAAAGCCTTTCAAACTCCGCTTCCTTTCAGAACGGATTGCCGCATCATCAGAAAGAGCTAATTTTCAAAACCGCAAGAAAAGATGTCAGAGCCGAGCTTGAAAGTCAGTACCGATATATCGTTGACAACGGCGGAACGGTTGACCATGCAGACAATCACTGTGCAACTCTTTACGGGATAAACGGCAGACGGTTTTATCTTGATGCCTATGATTTTTGTGCAGAGCATCATTTACCGTACAGGTTTCCGAAAACAAGCGGTTTTCTTGAAAGACAGCTCGGAAGAAGTGTTCCGGCGATTATAAAAAAATATCAGGACATGATTGTTCATGCGGGAGAAAAAAAGAGGCGTTAAGCTGCTGGACGACCTTGTTTCGAATCCGTGGTCAATGGACAGAATCAAAGATTACAATACGCTTGAAAAATATTATCTTGATGCTGTTGATCGCTGTATTGACGGTGTGACGGAAATGTTCCTGCATCCCGCACTGCCGATTGAGGAAAACGAAAATCAGGGCGAATGGCAAAAGAGAGTTTTTGAATATCAGATATTGAAAAGCGGATGCCTGCTTGAACGGGCAAAGCAAAAAGGCATTACCGTCGTATCATGGAAGATTTTTGAGTCGCAGTAAGACGCTGACGGAAAGAGAACAAGACGTGAAAGAAATCAGTTTGACCGAAGGGTCAATTTTTCAAAAGCTTGTCAGATTTTCGCTTCCGATGATAGCCGGAAATCTTGTGCTTGCTTCTGAATTGAGATTTACAGTTAGGTGTAAATCAACTCCTCGCACACGATTTCTTTTGCCCGATTCTGTATGTTGTTCGTCATCTGCACCCACAGCATCTGATTTTTATCTTTGAGTTGCTCGGCAACACACACTCTCTCTTTCATTTTGTTCGACAAGAGTATCAAACATCCGTTGTGCCTGAGTATCAATATCTGCAAGATACTGCCACAATTTTCCCTGAGCAAGGAATGTTGCAAAGACAACGGGCTTGTGCTTTTGAAGATAATCCTTGTGTAACATGTCTAGCCTACGGCTCGGTCGGTTCGCCCGTTTGAGTGCCTCCGGCACTCGCTCACCCCATTTACCGAGATGAATATTTGCTTCTTCGGGTGGTAAGGTGAGGTTCGGAATAAGATAGTCGCTAACCTGTCTGTAAGTGAGTTCGTTTTTGTCCTGCATAGTATCTGTCCTTTCTTTTGCTCTGTTTCAGCAGTCGGATATGGATGCAGAATACTATGTCTGAAGCCGGATTTGCTTGTATTTTTAGTAAATCCCTTATGAACATCCGCACCATATTTAAGTATTTATATAGGACTTATACCATATAACTGCTTTTATTTTAAGGTTATACAATATATATCAATAACAGCAAAACTATTGATTTAATAAAAAGAATATTGTATAATACTAAAAAAAGAAACGAGGAAATAAAAATGAAAAAATTTATCGCATTATTATTAGCACTCACAATTATGTGTTTCTGTTTTGTTGCATGTAGCAATAATACAGATGATGAACCAAAAGAAACTGAATCAACAGAAGTAGTTCCACAAGATGAAGTAGCTCCAAAAGGTGAAGTTAAATTAACTCTCGAAAATTTTGATACATTTTTCGAATTTGTTGAAGAACCTTTTTTCACAAAAGATTCATCAGGTAAAACTGATTCTTTGAGATTCAGACACTATTATAAAATTAAAGATGGATATAAGATAGATATTACAAAATCAAATGTAGAAATTACATATAAGCATTCCTATACAATTCGACCAATTACTGTTGATTTCAATTCAGAAACTTTTGAATTAGGCTCCGAATCAAATGAAAAACAAATAATTAAAGACAGAAAGATTAATTCAATTCAAGAGATTACAGCACAAAATTTTGCAATTTTACTTTTCCAACCAGGTAAAATTGACAAATCAACTGTTACTACACCATATTATTCTGATTTCGAAGTTACTGATGTTAATGGAACATTATATTTTGTTGAATAGTCAAAACAAATCTTCTGATATTTTTACTAAAAAAAAACAGTCACATAAATGTGGCTGTTTTTTATTATCTTATTTACCTTGTTATCTTTCTCAAATATTTGGACGCTCTTATCAATTTAAAGACCTTGCCTGATAAAAATGTTTCAAGAATTTTTGTCATTTCTTTTTCAGATAATTCTTTGTTAGTACGGGCATAATACAACATAAAGTGAGTTAATGCACCAGATAATAGCACTACATGATATGCAAAATCAGGCTGATGTTCAAAATTAGGAATAAATCGATTAAGGAATTGAGTGATTGCGTTGAAAATTTCATCTGAAACAAGATTACCCATATTATTTTTTACAATAGCGTTAACCATTCTCGGATTTTCTCTTACGACACTTACAAAAGCTGATATTGCCTCATCCGAACTTGGAATTTCAGTTAAAGAATTTAACTTTTTGTCATAAGTGCTTCTAAGTAAATATCTGAAAAGGTCATCTTTAGATTCAAAATAATTGTAAAATGTCTGTCTTGATAAATCCGCTTTCTTACAAATGTCCATAATCGAAATATCCACATATGGTTTTTCTTCCATTAACTCAAGTAGCGTTTGAGTAAGCCATTGTTGTGATTTTAACGCTGTCGGATTATTTCCGTTATACATTGACAATCATCCCCTAATTGTATAAGTTTTCAACATAATGTTGACTTTAATTTAATAATTTGTTAAAATTTTTAAAGTATTACATTTGTCAAATTTAAAAATGTAAATCCTCTATTTCTAAATAAGGAGTAAAAAAATATGGCAAAAAAACATAGAAACGCAGGAAACGCTAATATACCTGATTATAAAACACTGAAGGAAATTGTTGTTACAGGTGTTGAAAAAGGCCAGGATAAAAAACAATACGTATTTCTTGACAAAAACAAGAATGAATGTGAAAGAACATTTAACCAGACTTGGAGCGAAATTGCTGCGCTCGGCACATATTTTTATACAAAAGGTCTTAATGGTAAAAAGAAGATTGCAATCATTGCTGAAAACAGTTTTGAATGGATGGTTACATATTATGCAACTATTGTAGGTTGTAACATTACAGTTCCTATGGATGCAAAGCTCCCTTACGATGACCTTGCTGACCAGCTTATTCGTTGCGATTGTGATGCTTTAGTACATTCAGCAAAGTTCAATAAAGCTGTTGAAGAATTTAAAGCAAATCCTGATATGCCTGAAATGCAATACTTTTGCTTAGAAGATTATAACAGTTTTCTTAAAGAAGGTCAAGTAGCGTTGGATGCAGGCAACAAGGACTTTATTAATGCTGAAGTTGGTCCTGATGACCTTGCATGTATTGCATATACATCAGGTACAACCGCAAAGAGCAAGGGCGTTATGCTCACTCACTACAACATTGCATCAAACTGTACAGCATCTACTCGTGCTCTTAACGGCAGACACGCTATCGGCTTCTTACCATTGAATCACACTTATGCTTGGGTTAGTGCTCTTTTCGCATCATATCTCCTTTCACAATGGGGTTATCTTTGTGACGGCATTAAGAATATCCAAGGTGATATGAAAAAATATAAGCCTTATAATATTTGCGGTGTTCCTCTTGTTGTTAACACTATTTATAATCGTATCTGGAAAACAGCAAGAAAAACAGGCAGAGAGGAAATCCTTAAAAAAGGCCTTAAAATCAGTAACACTCTTATGAAGTTCGGCATTGATAAGCGTGCAAAAATCTTCAAAACAATCATTGACAATCTTGGTGGAAACCTTAATATGATTGTTTGTGGTGCTGCTAACCTTGACCCTAAGGTTGAAAAAGGCATGCACGAATTCGGTATTGATATTTACAACGGATATGGACTTACAGAATGCTCCCCTGCTGTTACATGTAACAGACCCGGAAAATTCAAATTCGGTAGTGTTGGTACTCCGCTTGATTGTTGTGAAATCAAGATTGTTAACCCTGATGATGAAGGCGTTGGTGAAATCTATGTAAGAGGTACTAACGTTATGAAGGGCTACTACAAAGATCCGGAAGCAACAGCTGCAGCTTTTGACGGTGAATGGTTAATCACAGGTGACCACGGAAGAATCGACGAAGACGGTTTCTTGTTTATGGTTGGCAGAAAGAAAAACCTTATTTGCCTTGCTAATGGTAAAAATGTTTCTCCTGAAGAAATTGAAGACAAGCTTTCAAGAATTGAATATGTTGAAGAAGTTCTTGTTTATCAGGAAGATGAAAAGATTGTTGCTGAATTCTTCCTTAATGAAAAGGAATATCCTGATGCTCGTGACAGAATTAATGACGATGTTGCTAAATACAACAGAGAGAATCCTATTTTCAAAAATGTTGCAGGTATTAAAATCAGAGATACTGAATTCAAAAAAACAACAACTCTCAAAATCGCAAGAAATCAGAACGATTAATATTTTTGACCTATGTAGTTCATACTGCATAGGTCTTTTTTAATAAAATATTTAAATTCACTTGATTTAATTGAAAAAATTTAATATTATATATAAGAAAAAGATAAATTGGAGGTTTTTCTGATGAAAGAGGAATCAAGAAAATATGTCCAAGAAGCATGGGACATTGTAAAATATGCTTCTGAAAAAATCGGCTCTCGTCTTCCCGGTTCTAAAGGTGAAAGAGAATATGCAAATTACATGGGTGAAAAACTTCGTGAAATTGGTATTGAACCAAAAACAGAAGAATTCGGTGTTGCACCACGCTCAGGTATCGGTGGATTACCTTATGCAGGTTGGTATGGCCTTATAGCAAGTGGTCTTATCTACTTTGCTCTTCACAATTACTACATCTGGTTCGCAATGGCTCTTGCAGGTATTTGCATGGTTACTTGGCTTGTTTTCAGCTGTTTCCTTTACAAACCATGGTTTGATATGTTCTTCAAGCAGAAGATTTCACAGAACGTTTACGGTGAATTAACTCCTGAAGACGGTAATTACGATTATACTATTATTCTTTCAGGTCATACAGATACAAGCTGGAACTGGAAACATTCTGAAAATGCATCAAAATATCCTGACAAGCCAATTTATGGCCTCATCACAACTTATGGTAAAGTTGGTTTTGGTGCTGTTTGTGTATTTTTCCTTGTTGGTCTTTCTGTTGCTATGGCAGCAATTTACACAGGTCTTTATTTTGATGCATCATGGGCATATATTGCAGCTTCATCAGACGGTCTTAACAGATTAATTATTGCACTTCATTTCTTACCACTCCTTACCGCAATAGGTAGCTGTTTCGTAATTATGTGGAACGATTCTGACGAAGAAACAGCATCAAGAGGTGCTATGGATAATGCTACAGGCTGTGCACTCAGCTACGCTGTAATCAAGTACTTTAAAGAAAATCCTGATAAAATGCCAAAGAATTGCCGTATTGTTGATTGCAATGTAGGCTCAGAAGAAGCAGGTCTTCGTGGTTCAATGGACTTTGTACATAGACACAGAAATGACGATTTGACAAAGAATGCTTGGAATATCAACATTGACTCTGTTGCTGATAAGGAGTACTTTGAGGTTGTTATCAAGGATGACTGGCAGGGCTGTCGCTTTGATACTGATATGGAAAAAATGTTTAAGGAAACATTCAAAGAAATGGGTATTGAAAGTAAGACAAATGGTTGTATTCATAACCCTGTTGGTGGTTGTGACAGTACTCCTATGACAAGAGGTGGAATCAAGTCTGTTACATTTGCTGCACAGAATCCAATGCTTACTTGGTATTATCACACATTCCACGATATGGCAGACCGTTTTGAAATGGAAACAGTTGGCGATGGTTTTGATGTTGTTCTCAATGTTATCGACAAAATCGCAAAATTCCAGGAAGAAAACGGATTCAACGGTCCTCAGAAGAAATAAATATATAAGAATTATGGTATGGCATTATGTCATACCATTTTCTTTAAAAATAATTGACTTATTTGTTAATTTGGTGTATATTAACTTTATCTATTTAAAGAAATTTATACAATATTAAATTATTGTATAAAAAATTAGGAGGAAATAAAAATGAAAAATTTGAAAAAGATTCTCGCTGTTCTTGTAGCATTAACACTTGTTGTTACATGTTTTGCTGCTTGTGGCGGAAACGAAAAGCCGGAAGAAAATGCAAATGTTATTAAAATCGGCGTAAGCGGACCTCTTACAGGTGGTGCTGCTCAGTATGGTAACGCAGTTGTAAATGCTGCTAAGCTTGCTGTTGAAGAAATTAACAAGGCAGGCGGTATTAACGGCATTAACCTTGAACTTGTATCAGCTGACGACGAAGCTGACTCAGGTGACAAAGCTGTTAGTGCTTACAACTCACTTAAAGACCAAGGTATGCAGATTTTCCTTGGTACAGTTACATCAGGTTCATGTCTTGCAGTTATTGACAAGACAGCTGCTGACCAAATGTTCCAGCTTACACCATCTGCATCTGCTGATGATGTAATCGCAAACGACAATACATTCCAGATTTGTTTCACAGACTCAAACCAAGGTTCTCGTTCAGCTCAGTATATTGCTGAAAACAAGCTTGCACAAAAAGTAGCAGTTATTTATGACTCATCAGATGCTTACTCAACAGGTATCTACAACAGCTTTATGGAAGGTGCTAAAGAATACAATCTTTCAATTGTTGAAGCTCAGTCATTCCAGAAGGATAACAAAGACTTCTCAGCTCAGATTAACGCTTGTAAAGCAGCTGGTGCTGACCTTGTATTCCTTCCAATATACTACACAGAAGCATCTCTTATTCTTCAGCAGGCTGCTGCAGTTGACTATGCACCAAAGTTCTTTGGTTGTGATGGTCTTGATGGTCTTCTCGGTATTGAAGGATTTGACACAAAACTCGCTGAAGGTGTAATGCTCCTTACTCCATTCGCAGCTGACGCTGATGATGAAGCAACTCAGAACTTTGTTAAGGCATATAAGGCTGCTTACAACGATGAAATTCCTAATCAGTTTGCTGCTGACGCATATGACGGTGTTTATATCATTGCAAAGCTTCTTGAACAGGAAGGCATTACAGCTGATATGTCAGCTGCTGACATCTGCGCTAAACTTAAGGTTGCTATCTGTGCTGACGGATTCTCATATATGGGTATCACAGGTGCCGGTTCAGCTCTTACATGGGATGAAACAGGTGCAGTTTCAAAGGACCCAATGGCAGTTGTTATTAAAGACGGCGCATATGTTGCTCTTTAATTAAAAAACAATTAGATTATTTAAAATACCGGCAGTTTTTACTGTCGGTATTTTTTTAAAATTATTGTTTTTATCATTCACTTGTGATATAATATAATGAAAATTTTTGTATAGGTTAAATCTATACAATCAATGGAAGGATGTTACATAAATGGGTTTTTTAAGTAACCTCATTAATGGAATTAGTCTCGGTAGTATTTATGCAGTTATTGCCCTTGGCTACACTATGGTTTACGGTATCGCAAAAATGCTCAACTTTGCTCACGGTGATGTTATTATGATTGGTGCGTATGTTGTGTATTTAGCTTCTGTCAGAGCGGGACTCCACCCTCTTATTGCAGTTGTTGTTTCAATGATTGCTTGTACTGTTCTTGGTATCACAATTGAAAAGATTGCATACAAGCCATTACGTCAGTCAACATCATTGGCTGTTCTTATCACTGCAATCGGTGTGAGTTATTTCTTACAGAATATTGCACTTGCAATTTTCGGTGCAAATCCGATTAACTTCACATCTGTTGTAAGTGTACCTGCAATTAAACTTTTTGATGGTCAGATTGTTATTTCAGGTGAAGCTTCAACAGCTATTGTTGTTTCATTACTTATTGTTATTGCTCTTTCAATTTTCATTAAGAAAACAAAGAGTGGTAAAGCTATGCTCGCAGTTTCCGAAGATAAAGGTGCTGCTCAGCTTATGGGTATCAATGTAAACAAGACAATTTCTCTTACATTTGCTATCGGTTCAGCTTTAGCTGCTGTTGCAGGTGCTCTTTATTGTTCTGCATATCCGATTCTTTCAAACACAACCGGTGCTATGCCCGGTATCAAGGCATTTACTGCTGCTGTTTTCGGTGGAATCGGCTCAATTCCGGGTGCTATGATTGGTGGCATTCTTATCGGCGTAATTGAAATTCTCGGTAAAGCATATATTTCTACTCAGCTTGCTGATGCTATTGTTTTCGGTGTTCTTATCATTATCCTTATGGTTAAACCTACAGGTATTCTTGGTAAGAAAACAAGTGAAAAAGTTTAATTTGTGAAGGGAGCGTTTATTTTATGAAGAAATCTTTAAAAACGGTTAAACCTTACACAAAACAAAGTTTAATCACTTATATAATTCTTATTGTCGTATTTATTCTTACTCAGATTTTAAAAAGTTCCGGTAATATGTCATATATGATGCAGGACTTACTTGTTCCTCTTTGTGTTTATGCAATACTTGCTGTTTCTTTAAACCTTACAGTTGGTATTCTTGGTGAATTAAGCCTTGGTCAGGCAGGTTTCATGTGCATTGGTGCATATACGGGTGCATTATTTTCTAACTTAATGGAAGAAGCAATTCCAGAAGCAATTATTCGCTATCCTCTTGCTCTTGTGATTGGAGGTTTGATTGCAGCTATTTTTGGTATTCTCATTGGTATTCCTGTTCTCAGACTCAAGGGTGACTATCTTGCTATTGTTACACTTGCATTTGGCGAAATTATCAAAAACATCTGTGCATCAATTTATCTTGGCAGAGATGCAGAAGGTTTCCATGTTTCTATCAAGAGTGTTTCAGATATGAATATGGCATCTGATGGCGAAATGCTTATCAACGGTGCGCTCGGTATTAACGGAACACCAAAAGATTCAAATTATGAAATTGCATTTATTATTCTTTTAATAACTGTTATAGTTGCATACAACTTTGTTCATTCAAGAACAGGTCGTGCTGTAATGTCTATCCGTGATAACAGAATTGCAGCCGAATCAATCGGTATTAATATTACAAAATATAAGCTTATCACATTTGGTTTAACAGCATTCCTTGCCGGTGTTGCAGGTGTTATTTATTCACACAACTTCTCTACACTTCAGGCTGTAAAATTTGACTATAATATGTCTATTCTTGTTCTTGTTTTCGTTGTTCTCGGTGGTATCGGTTCAATTCGTGGTAGTGTTATTGCCGCTGTTGTTCTTACTCTTATCCCTGAACTCTTAAGAGAAACAATTGGTAACTATCGTATGTTGTTCTATGCTATTATTCTTATCGGAATGATGCTTATTACATCAAATGAAAATATTAAGAGCAGACTTAATGCTTATTTCGGCAGGGTTAAAGGTCTTGTAGTTAAAGAAAAGAAAGGAGAGGTTAAATAATGGCTATTCTTGAAGTGAAAAATCTCTCAATTTCTTTCGGTGGTCTTCGTGCTGTTGATGAATTCAATGTTAAAATTGAAAAAGGTCAGCTCTACGGACTTATCGGCCCTAATGGTGCAGGTAAAACAACTGTATTTAATCTTTTAACAGGCGTTTATAAGCCGACATCAGGTGCAGTAATCCTTGATGGACAGAATATCACAGGAAAGAGTACAATTGAAATTAACCGTTGTGGTATAGCAAGAACATTCCAGAATATCAGACTTTTCAAAGAATTAAGTGTTCTTGATAATGTTAAAGCCGGTTTCCATAATCTTCATAAATACAGTACTCTTGAAGGTATTCTTCGTCTGCCAAAGTATTTTAAAACAGAAAAGAAAATGGATGAAAAAGCTATGGAACTTCTTAAAGTTTTCGGACTTGAAGAAGAAGCTTCAACTTTAGCAGATAATCTTCCGTACGGTAAACAGAGAAAGCTTGAAATTGCACGTGCTCTTGCTACTAATCCAAAGCTCTTACTTCTTGACGAACCTGCTGCAGGTATGAATCCGAGTGAAACACAGGAGCTTATGGATACAATTCGTTTTGTACGTGATAAATTCGATATGACAGTTCTTCTTATTGAGCACGATATGAAACTTGTCAGTGGTATTTGCGAAGAAGTATCTGTTCTCAATTTTGGACAGGAACTTGCACAAGGTAAAACAAGTGATGTTCTAAATAACCCTGAAGTTATTAAGGCATATTTAGGTGATTAAGGAGGAATAGAAATGGCACCACTTTTAAAAGTCGATAATATAGAAGTATATTACGGTATGATTAAAGCTTTAAAAGGTGTTTCTTTTGAAGTAAATAAAGGTGAAATTGTTGCTCTTATCGGTGCAAACGGTGCAGGTAAAACAACTATTCTCCACACTGTTACAGGTCTTTTAAAACCAAAAACAGGTAAAATCTTATTTCATGACCAGGATATTACAAAAACTCCTGCTCATAAAATTGTTTCAATGGGTATGGCTCATGTTCCTGAAGGTAGAAGAATTTTCCAACAGCTTTCTGTTCTTGATAACATAAAATTAGGAGCATTTACTCGTAAGGATAAAGACGAAATTGAAAAAACTTTAAAATATGTTTACGAGCGTTTTCCACGACTTGAAGAAAGAAAAAACCAGATTGCAGGCACACTCTCCGGTGGTGAGCAGCAAATGCTCGCTATGGGTAGAGCACTTATGTCAAAGCCTGATTTTGTTTTGATGGATGAACCATCAATGGGTCTTTCTCCCCTTCTTGTTTCTGAAATTTTTGAAATTATCAAAGCTATCAATGCTAATGGTACAACTGTTCTTCTTGTTGAACAGAACGCTAAAAAAGCACTTTCTATTGCTGATAGAGCTTATGTTCTTGAAACAGGTAACATCGTTCTTTCTGGTGATGCAAAAGACCTTATGAATGATGAATCCGTTAAAAAAGCATATCTTAGTGAATAAACCTTGAAAGGTGGTCAAATCAATGGATAAAAAAATCGTTATTACTATTGCACGTGGTTATGGCAGTGGCGGTAGAACAATTGGCAAAATGCTTTCAAAGGAGCTTAATATCCCCTATTATGACCGCGAAATTCTCTATATGGCATCTGATGACAGTGGTATAAATCTTGGTCTTTTCCAGAAGCACGATGAAGAAGTAAGTCTTGGTTTATTCGATTCATCAACAAAACAGTACACAGGTAGCATTATACCACCTGAAGACAGCAAATTCACTTCAAAGGAAAATCTTTTCAACTATCAGGCTAAGATTATCAAGTCACTTGCCGAAAAAGAGTCTTGCATTATTATCGGACGTTGTGCTGATTACATTTTAAAAGATTACAATAATGTTATAAAAGTATTTATCTGGGCACCTCACGATGTTTGTGTTGAAACAATTATGGATATGTTTGCATTAAACGAAAAAGATGCTGACAAAAAGATTCGTAAAATCGATAAACACCGTAGTGAGTTTTATCATTACTACACATGCCGTGATTGGGATAATGCAAGAAACTATGACTTGTGTCTCAACAGCGCTGATTTAGGCTTTGACGGTTGTGTTGAAGCAATCAAGGCTTATATCGAAGTTTTAAAAAATGTAAAAAAATAATTAATTTAAGGGTTATCATATGATAACCCTTTGATTTTTGTTGATTAAATTATTCTTTTGCTATATAATAACAAAAGAATAATTATATATTAGGAGATTTATTATGTGTTCAAAAAAGAAGATTGCATCTGTTTCACCTAAATTGTATGTTGGTAATCCAACAAAAAACTGTGAAGAAATAATCAATATACTTGATAGTTTAAATAAGGATAATATTGATATTATTGCATTTCCTGAGCTTTGCATTTCGGGATGTTCCTGTGGTGATTTGTTCTTCCATAACACATTAATTGATGTTTGTGAAAATAGTATAAAAAAGATAATTGATTATTCAAAAAATTACCCTTCACATATTATTTTTGGTTCTCCGATTAAAGACAATAATACCCTTTATAATTGTGCTATTCATATTTTCCGTGGTGAAATTATTGAAATCATATCGAAAAAAAATCTTTCAACAACTGAATTAAGATGGTTTTCATCAGGTTATAAAATAAAGAATGATAAATCCACTTTTGATATGGTTATCGGAGATGACTTTTATAAAGGAAGCTACACATCCGACTTGATTATTAATATTTGTGCCTCACCTGCTCTTGTGACTAAATATGAAAACCATAAACACTTTATTAAAACATATACATTAAACAGAAACTGTGCATATGTTTCATCGTCTGCAGGTCCTTATGAATCATCAACTGATTATGTATATTCGGGTGAATGTGTTCATGCAGTAAATGGTAAGATTATTTCAGAGGGCAACAGATTTTCATTTGAAAATGAAGTTATTATAAGTGAAATTGATATTCCTGAATCAAAAAACAACTCCTCTATTGTATTAAAAAAAGAAGTTATTGAAAAACTTGGTGGAAATCCATTTATACCATCAGATTATAAAGAACTTTCAAAAAGATGTGATGAAATACTTAAAATACAAAGCACCGGTCTTGCAAAGAGAATGATTCATATTCATTGTAAAAAACTTGTTCTCGGTATTTCAGGCGGACTTGATTCAACACATGCATTACTTGTTGCTGTTGAAACATTAAAAAAGCTTCACCTTCCAATTGAAAATCTTATTTGCATAACAATGCCCGGATTCGGTACAACTGATTTAACATACACAAATGCTTGTAATCTTGTAAAACTTATTGGAGCAACACTCAAGGAAATTAACGTTAAAGAAGCAAGTTTACAGCATTTTAAAGACATTGGCCATGATGTTGACGTTCACGATGTTACCTATGAAAATACTCAGGCAAGAGAACGAACACAAATTCTTATGGACTATGCAAATAAAATTGGTGCTATTGTTGTTGGCACAGGCGATTTAAGTGAATTGGCACTTGGTTGGTGCACATATAACGGTGACCATATGAGTATGTATGGTGTAAATGCATCTGTTCCAAAAACACTTATGAAGCATCTTGTTAAATATGTTGCTGACAAGAGTGATGAAAATGTCTCTAAAACGCTCTACAGCGTACTTAACACCCCAATAAGCCCCGAACTACTCCCACCGGACAAAAACGGTAAAATGGAGCAAAAAACCGAAACTACGCTTGGTCCTTATGAGGTTCACGACTTTTTCATATATTATTTTGTTCGTCACAATAAATCACCTGAAGAATTACTTGAAATGGCAATTAATAATTTCAATGAAAAATATACTGAAGAAGATTTGAGAAAGTGGCTTACAATTTTTATAAGAAGATTCTTTAACAACCAATTCAAGCGTTCATGTATGCCTGATGGTCCTGCTGTGGGAACAGTATCACTTTCACCTCGTGGAGCCTGGTCAATGCCTTCAGATGCTTTTTCTGATGAATGGTTAAAATTCTAAAACATATAAAAAAATCCCCTTATCCTAATCGGACAAGGGGATTTTCATTTATAAGTAAGTGTTTATGCCTTTTTCTTTGAAGCTGCTTTGATAACAATAAGTGTACCAAGCATAAGAAGAATACCGATTGGAAGAGCAATATATGCCTTCTGCACAAATCCTGCAATAACATATGTTACAAATGAAACACCTGCAACTGTTAATGCGTATGGCAACTGAGTTGAAACGTGGTTAATGTGGTTACTCTGGCTACCTGCACTTGCCATAATTGTTGTGTCTGAAATTGGTGAACAGTGGTCACCGCAAACAGCACCAGCCATACAAGCAGAAATTGCAATAATTGAAATCGGACCACTGCTGTATGGGAATACACTGAGAACAAGTGGAATAAGAATACCAAATGTACCCCATGATGTACCTGTTGCAAATGAAAGACCAACTGCAATAAGGAAAATTACTGCAGGAAGGAAGTTTGCAAAGCTACCTGCTGTTGATTCAACAATACCAGCGATAAATGCTTTTGCACCAAGGCTGTCTGTCATTGCCTTAAGAGTCCATGCACAAGCAAGAATCATAATAGCAGGAACCATTGCCTTAAAGCCTTCAGGAATTGAATCCATACAATCCTTAAATGAAATAACACGACGAATCATAAAGTATGCTACTGAAAGAATAAGTGTGATAAATGAACCGTAGAGAAGACCAACAGATGCATCAGCACATGAGAAAGCTTCAACAACATTGTGGAATGCGCCACTTTCTGAATCAAAGAATCCACCTGAATAAATCAAACCGATAACACAAGAAACTATAAGTGTTACAACAGGAATAATAAGGTCAATAACCTTACCCTTTGGATTTGCATTTGAATTATCAGCAGAATCTTTGAAGGATTCAGCATCACTTGTAAATAAATCACCATTTAATGCATTTGCTTCATGAACTCTCATCTTACCGTAATCAAACTTCATGATTGTGATTGCAACCATCATTACGATAGTAAGAAGTGCATAGAAGTTATATGGAATAGCACTGAGGAAAAGCTGGAAACCACTTACCTCTTCCTCAGCAACGAAACCTGCAACTGCTGCTGCCCATGAAGAAACAGGAGCAATAATACAAATAGGTGCTGCTGTTGCATCGATAAGATATGCAAGTTTTGCACGAGATACTTTATGGCTATCTGTAACAGGTCTCATAACTGAACCTACTGTAAGACAGTTAAAGTAGTCGTCAATAAAAATCATACAACCAAAGAGAACTGTTGCAAGCTGTGCACCAACTCTTGATTTGATATGTGTTTTTGCCCAACGGCCAAACGCAGCTGAACCACCTGCTTTGTTCATCATTGAAACCATAGCACCAAGAATGATAAGGAATATAATAATACCCATATTGTATGAGTCAGCAATATTTGCTACAAAACCATCGCTGAACACGTGAGTAATGGTGCCTTCGAAATTTCCTTCAGCATAAAGCAAACCACCAACTACAATACCGATGAAAAGTGATGAATATACCTCTTTAGTGATAAGAGCCAAAGCAATAGCAATTACAGGTGGAAGTAATGACCAGATACTTGAATAGAATCTTGTTGGTGCTTCAACCTGACCAGAACCACTACAATCACCACATACATTAGCACTTGTAGAACAGTCTGAACATACGATATTTGTTCCCTCACAATTTTCACAAGCTGAAAGATAGCCTGCACCCTCACAAGAAGAACAATCAATCATTTTTGCTGTTGCAGCATCACCATCACTTGCGAAAGCAAAAATAGCCATACTTGCAATAAGTAAAACTGAAATTGCTATAGCAACTGTGGTTTTAATACTGAACCTTCTTTTCATTTTTACATCTCCTTTTTAGTATATTGAATAAAAATCAATATACAACATACAATAAATACATAAAAAAGATACCATATTTAGAGACTTTTGTCAATTAAAATACAAATTTGTCACAGTGTTAAATAAATAACATTGTACATTTTATTGTAAATGTGATATAATCTTGAAAAAGGAGTTGATTTTAATGATAAGAAATGAAGCTATGTTTAAGTTAAGTTACGGTTTATTTATACTTACTGCCACTGAAAACGGAAAAGACAATGGTTGTATTATAAATACTGCAACTCAGGTTACAGACAATCCAAAAAGAATTACAATTGCAGTAAATAAAAACAACTATACTTGTGGAATGATTGAAAGAACAAAAAAATTCACTGTTTCAATTCTTTCTCAGGATGCAACCTTTGATATGATAAAGCGTTTTGGTTTTGCAAGTGGCAAGGATACAGATAAATTTGCAGGTTATAATGACCATTACAGAACTGAAAACGGTACTTTTTTCATATGCGAACAGACAAACGCATACATTTCTTGTACAGTTACTGATATGATAGATTGCGGAAGTCATATTTTATTTATTTCCGATGTAACTGAATCAGAAACATTATCTGATGTACCATCAGCAACATATCAATACTATTTTGATAATATTAAACCAAAACCGGAAGCACCTAAGAAAAAAGGATATGTATGTAAAATATGTGGATATGTTTATGAAGGTGATGAATTACCTGAAGATTTTGTTTGTCCACTTTGCAAACACGGTGCAGAAGATTTTGAGCCAATAAAATAATTGAAAATTATATATAAAAATAGAAACTGACTTTGCTTACGGCATGGTCAGTTTTTCTTTTACCTATAAAAATGATAATCATTTATACATTTAGTGTATATTATCTTATTTCTTATTGTATTTAATTATATAATACTATATAATGTTGCTTAATAAACCAATGGGAGGTTTTTATTATGAAAAAGATGAAAAAATCAATTGCAATTTTCATGTCAATTGTATTATTGATGTCTTGTTTTTCAATTACGTCACTTGCTGTCAGCGGAAACGTACCTGCTGATATAATTGAAATGTCAAGTCAAGTTGCAGTTGAACTCGAACAAGAAGGTATTGTTCTTCTTAAAAATGAAGACAATGTTTTGCCACTTGAAGGCAAAAAGGTAAATGTTTTTGGTGCAGGTTCTGCTGTGCCATTTTTAGGTGGTGCAGGTTCAGGTGCTATTACAACTGATGACCCTGTCACTTTCTATGAAGCACTTGACGAAAACAACATTAATTACAATACTGAGCTTCGTTCACTTTACGAAAAGGAATGCAGCGGAAACGAAATGCCAAGAACAAGTAACACTGTTATTAATAATCTTCTCCAGTTAGTTCTTGCATCAAGTTCACTTGAAGAAATGCCATGTGATAAGCTTACTGATGAAATTATGACAAATGCGGTTAATTTTTCTGATACTGCTATTATCGTAATAAGCCGTACAAGCAGAGAAACAGCAGACCTTCCTGCAGATGTGCTTCGTCTTAGTGATGAAGAAAAAATGCTTGTAGAAAAAGTCACATCTTCATTTGAAAATGTTGTTGTTCTTTTCAACACAGGTAATGTTATGGAAATGGGTTGGCTTGAGGAATATGACAGCATTAAAGCTGCTGCAATGATTTGGATTCCCGGTGAATTCGGTATGAGAGCAGTTGCTCAGATGCTTTCAGGTGAAGTAAATCCATCAGGTAAACTTACAGACACTGTAGCATACAATGTTGAAGACCACCCATCAAGTGAATGCTTTGGTACATACGAATATGATGGTGGAGGATATTATGTTGAATATCTTGAAGGCATTTATGTAGGATATCGTTACTTTGAAACATTTGCAAAAGACAAAGTTCAGTATCCTTTCGGTTATGGACTTTCATATACTACATTCAATAAAGAGCTTGTTTCACATAACATTAAAGACGACACAATAAGTGTTGATGTTAAAGTTACAAATACGGGTGATGTTGCCGGTAAAGAAACTGTTCAGATATATTATAGTGCACCTTACAACAAAGGTGGAATTGAAAAGAGTGCTATATGTCTTGGCGGATATGGTAAAACTTCGCTTCTTGAACCCGGTAAGAGTGAAACAGTAACAGTTGAATTTAAAATCAGTGATATGATGTCTTATGACAAGGATAACCTTGAAGCTTGGATTCTTGAAAAAGGCGATTATAAAATCATTCTTGGTGAAAATGTACGTGAACATCTTGATTCATTCACATATTCAGTCAAAGAAGATGTTATAGTAAAATATGATAATGTTTCAGGAAATGAAATTAAAAATCTTTTTGATTTTGCGTACAGCGATTTTACTATTCTTTCAAGAAATGATTTTGAAAACACATACCCTAAAGCAAGACAGCTTACTGCTACTGAAAAAATTTTAAATCCTGACCAACTTCCTGAACCAACAAAAGAGGGAGAAGCACCAAAAACAGGTGTTAAATATGAGGAAACAATTATGCTTCAGGATGTTTATGAAAACCCTGAGCTTATGGACAAATTCCTCGACCAGTTAACCGTTGACGAAATGATTACACTTGTAGCACATAGCGGTTATGAAACTCAGGGAATCGACAGACTCGGAGTACCAATGACTTACGATAATGATGGTCCATCTTGCGTTAAGGGTGCTCATGGTCAGACATATTTTGATTGTGGTACAGCATATCCATGTGCTACTGCAATTGCATGTACCTGGAATGATGTTTTGGCATTCAAAATGGGTGAAAGTGCCGGTATTGAAGCTGATGCTATGAACACAGATATCTGGTATGCTCCGGGTGCAAACATCCATAGAAACCCAATGGGTGGACGTAACTTTGAATATTTCTCTGAAGACCCGATTGTTGCCGGTAGAATGTCTGCAAATATTGTTGCCGGTGCTAAATCAAAAGGACTTATAACAACAATCAAGCACTTTGTTTTAAACGAACAGGAATCTCATCGTAACGGTATTTTCACATGGGCAGATGAACAGACATTACGTGAAATTTACCTCAAAGCTTTTGAAATACCTGTTAAGGAAGCAGGCTCTGATGGAATTATGTCAGCATACAACCGACTTGGCACAGACTGGTGTGGCGGTTGTTCTGAACTCCTTAATGACCTTTTAAGAACAGAATGGGGTTATGATGGTTATGTTATTTCAGACTATTCAAGTAATATGACCGGTTCAGGCTATATGAGCCCTGTTGTTGGTGTATATAACGGAAACGACACAATGCTTACAGGTCTTTGGCTCATTAGTATGCCATCACATATTATCGAAATGAAAAAGGCTTATTATAATGACCCAATCGGATTTGGAACTGCACTTCGTGAAGCGTGTCGAAATATTATGGTTGTAAAAATGAAAACAAAGGCATTTCTTGAACCGGCTGAAGATGCACCATATCTTACAGACCTTATAATTAAACCTACTGAATGGGATTGGACAAAACCTTATCTTATTTCAAAAGTAAAATATGTTGTAAGCAATGTTGTTAATACTGTTATTCTTGTGGTAAGAATCATTATGTAACTGTAAAAATAGTTATCCCCTGGTTGTACACAAAGTACAATCAGGGGATTTTTTTATAACAATTATTGTTTTTTCTTCTTAATCGCAAATACAATGCCAAAGCAGATTAAAGAAGCTCCGACAAGCAATAAAACAATCATTAAAATGGTGGTAATATCATTACTATCATCATTTGCTTCTACGTTTGAATTATCAGATGCTTCATTATCATTAGATTCAGTAGAAGTTTCCGATACACTCGTGCTTTCATCCGTTGTAGGTTCTGTATTGATTTCAATTGAAATATTATCTAAAATTGTTATTTCTGAATTATCAACATTATGTGTCAGCTTTTCTAAATTGCTATTTACAAAATCAGCAGGATTTGGAATTGTAATTTCAAGATTAGTTTTACCCGAAGATGTTTCAAGTGCTTTGAATGTTACACTAAAGATAATCCCTTCAGCAGAAAGTCCCGACGAACCTGACATATATGTAAATCGAACATAGCTTTTTTCATTGTTAATATTACGAATACTTATGTTGCTGTTTGAATCAAAAATTGCACCTTCTTTAGCAGAAATGAATTCCAGCTTTTCATTATCATAATTCAAATCAACAACTGCACCACTAATTTGAGAATTATCACTTATAAACACGTTAACAGTAAACCGGTCCCCTGCATAAACTTTTTCATCCTGAATTGAAAGAATAACAGGTTCCTGCGCATAAGAACAAAGGGAAAAAGATAATGTTAAAATAACAACTGTTAAAAATATTGAAAAAACTTTTTTCATGATTATCACCCAAGGACATATTAACATAAAAAATTAATAATTACAAGAAAAAATCCTTCACTGCAAAAAAAGTGAAGGAAAATTTTTTAATCTTTTAATGAAGAACTTAAGAATTCTTTTAATCTAGGACTTTGTGGATTTTCAAACAAATCAGTTGGAGAACCAACCTCTTCAATGATACCATCAGCCATAAAAATTACTTTATCAGATACATTCTTTGCAAAATTCATTTCATGTGTAACGATAATCATTGTTGTATTACCATCACGAAGTTCACGAATTACACGAAGAACTTCACCTGTAAGTTCAGGGTCAAGAGCACTTGTAGGTTCATCAAAACAAAGAATTTTTGGTGAAAGCATTAATGCACGAGCAATAGCAACACGCTGCTGCTGACCACCCGACAACTGACAAGGATATGCATCCACTTTATCTTCAAGACCTACTCTTTTAAGTAACTCCAAAGCTCTGTTATTGATTTCTTTAACCTTTTCTTTATCTTTTTTCTTAACTCCCTCAAGCAATTCAACTGCAAGAGTAAGATTCTTTAAAATGCTGTATTGAGGGAAAAGATTAAATGACTGGAAAACAAGTCCGAAATTCAATCTTTTCTGACGTAAAGCTGACTCGTTCTGCTTATCATGTAATGCAAAATCAACAAGCAACTCATCGTCAACAATAATCTTACCATTTTCAGCAAATTCGAGAAAGTTAAGGCATCTTAACAAAGTTGTTTTACCACTACCGGATGAACCGATAATAGATAAAACCTCACCTTTTTCAAGTGAAAAACTTATATCTTTTAAAACTTCGACATTACCGAAGCTTTTCTTTATATTTTCTACTTGTAATATAGACATAATTAACCTCGATAATAATCAAATTTCTTTTCAATAAAGTTAAACAACAATGTAAGTCCACCACAGAATGCAAGGAAGAACAATGCTGTGTAGAACAATGGCCAGATAAGACCCTGGCTTGAAAAATCAGTTGCTTCCATCAGAATTTCAGAAACGGCGATAACTCGTGCAAGTGAAGTATCCTTAACAAGAGTAATAATTTCATTACTCATTGGCGGTATAATGCGTTTTATAACCTGCATTAAAACAACCTTAAAGAAAATCTGTGATTTTGTCATTCCAAGAACCTGACCTGCTTCATACTGACCTTTTGGAATAGACTCAATACCACCTCTGTAAATTTCAGAAAAGTAAGCGGCATAGTTAATAACAAAAGCAATAAGTGCTGCAGTCATACGGGATTTCATTGGTGTTCCGAACACAAGTCCCGGAACATAAAAGACCACAAAAAGCTGGAGCATCAGAGGCGTACCTCTGATGACCCAGACAAATGCTTTTGTAATAAATTTTAATGGTTTGAACTTTGACATTGAACCTAATGAAATAATAAGTCCAAGCGGCAATGCCAATAACAATGTTGCTCCGAACAAGTAGCAATTCTGTAAAAAGCCTTCTAATAACGCAAGGCTAACCTGTACAAAAGACATCAATTAAACTCCTAAATTAGTCAGCCTTAACAACGACTACCTGTTTATTTTCCATATAAGGAATTGAAATCTGCATATTTTCCATTCTTTCTTCAGTAATTGTCATACCGTTCCAGATACAGTCAATATTTTTACTTGCAAGTTCTGTTTCTTTTGAGTTCCAGTCGATTACCTGGAATTCAACCTCAAGACCGAGTTTTTCGCAAACTGCCTTTGCAAATTCTGTTTCAAAACCGATGAGTTCATCATTTGCATCCTTGTAGTTCATTGGAGCAAAAAGAGTGATACCAACAACAAGCTTACCCTTTGCCTTGATGTATTCCCAGTCTGATTCTTCAGCCTTAACCTCTTCAGCAGTACCGTCACCAAGAAGAAGGTCCTGAAGCTTATACTTAGCAGCGATTTCAGCAAGTGTTCCGTCTGCTTTGAGTTCGTTGATAGCTTTGTTTACATAATTTACAGCATCTGAACCTTTTCTGAAAGCGATACCGTATTCTTCAGGTGAGAATGAAACGTCTTCAACGAGTTTAAGGTCAGCATAGTCTGTACCCTCACCGATTGAACCGATTGACATAACATAGTCAACAACAGCCATATCAGCAGTACTTGACTTAACTTCCATAAGAGCCTTTGCCATTGTGTCAACAGGTGTCTTTGTAGCATCTGCGAAATAATCGTCAGTATTCATAACCTCTTCACCTGCTGAACCCTTTTCAGCAACAACAACCTTTGCTTCATTTCCGCCACATGCAGAGAAGCAAAGAGCAACCATAAGTACTGCCATAATAACAGCAAGTAATTTCTTCATTTTCATAATAATAACTCCTTTTTAATATATTAAAGTATTAATACAATATTATGATACAATATTTAGTGTATTTTGTCAACAACTATTGGATTTCTGACACAAGTTTTTTAAACAATATTTCAGCTTTTTTGCATTCTTCAGCTGATTCTTTAGCTTTTTTGAATACAAGTGCAACAGACAGACAAATAAGACCACTTAAAAAGGCTGCTGAAAACTTGCTCATTGCACCGTTTTTAAATAGATAAAACAGATAACCAATAATAGCACAGACTGCAAAAATATACACAAGTCTTATAAGAGGGTCAAATAGTTTATCATAAACCATAACATACTCTATAAATGTCCCGTTTGCGTCTTCACCGATGTCAACAAGATAATGAAATCTATCAAAAGTAAGTGGTTGAAGTTGCTTATTTCTTGTGTAAATATACTTTACTTTGTACATTTTATCAAGCTTATCATACTTACCAAAAATTCCTGTCATATCATCTTCTGCCGTTGGCTTTTTAAAAGCAACATTCAGTTTTTCTCTTAATTCAAGAGACGACAAATCAACATAGATTTTCTTCGGTTCGTCTATAACCTTGTAATGAGTTTTATTTATATCCATTTTTATCACCATATACATTCTATAATAAAAATTATATATTTTCAAGTTGAAAAGACCTTTAATCTGTGATATATTATTTTATAAAATTTTTTGAGGTGCAAAATGAAAAGTTTCGTAATTAACAAAAATGATGCTGACCAACGTCTTGACAAATTCATAACAAAAAGTGTACCTTTACTTCCAAAGACTCTTTTATATAAATACATTCGTATAAAAAGAATTAAAGTAAACGGTAAACGTGCAGAGATTTCAACACGACTCAACATTGGTGATATTGTTGATATGTATATTAACGACGAATTTTTCCAGAAAGCACCTGAGAAATATGACTTTTTAAAGGCATCAAAAAATCTCAATATCATTTATGAAGACGAAAATATCATACTTTGTGATAAAAAAGTTGGTGTACTCTCCCACCCTGACGATAATGAATATATTGATACATTGATTGGACGAATCAAGCGTTATCTTTATGAAAAAAATGAATATAAGCCTGATGATGAAAATTCATTTGTGCCATCTCTTGTAAACAGAATTGACAGAAATACAGGTGGAATTGTTATTGCAGCAAAGAATGCTGAAACACTTCGTATTCTCAACCAGAAAATGAAAGACAGAGAGCTTCACAAATTCTATCTTTGCATAGTTCACGGAGAAATCAAGAAAAAATCAGGACTTCTTGAGGGTTATCTTGTTAAGGATGAAAATAAAAACAAGGTTACTGTTTCAAAAAAGAAAATGGACGACGGGAAAGAAATACGTACTAAATATAATGTGGTTGATTTTGATGGAGAATTGAGTCTTGTTGAGGTTGAATTGCTTACAGGTCGAACACATCAGATAAGAGCGCATTTCGCATCAATCGGTCATCCGCTGCTCGGTGACGGAAAATACGGCACAAATGCTCAAAATAAAAAATATGGTTATAAAAAACAATTCTTATACTCAAATAAGCTTGTATTTGACTTTACAACAGATGCAGGAATACTTGAATATCTTAATCATAAGGTGTTTGAAGTAGATGATGTATGGTTTAAACATGAGTTTTATAATAAAGGGTTATAATTATGAATAATATCAAGACAATAGTTGAAAGAGAATTGAACACGACTGTAAAAAACGTTTATTCTGTTGGAAACGGACATACTGCTTCTTGTTATTGTGTTGACATTACCGACTCACCTTTCAAACTTGTAGTAAAAACAAGTAAGCACTACGAACTTACATGTGAAGAAAAGAAAATGAATGACTTTTTAAGAGAAAAGGTCAACTTTAAAATCCCTGAAACATATTTTATTGCGAAAAAAAACAATATTACATATTTAGGTATGGAATTTATTGATGGAGAAAGTGGAAGAACAATAAAAACAAAGAATATTAAAGATAAAAATCACCTTTCCAACAATATTGTTGATTGTTTCTTAAATGTGCAAAGCGTACATAATGATAAATTCGGACCTTATGAAAATCCAACATATTTATCTTGGAAAGAATATTACAAAGAATTTTTTAATAAAATCTACAACTTTACTTTAAATAAATACAAAAATAAAGAAGTTAATAAAACAGTAATTAAGGCATTAAATCTAATTAATATCAACTTTGATGAGATTTTTGATAATACTGAAAATACACCTTGTTTATCTCATGGTGATTTTTGGACACCAAACATGATTTTCAATACTGAAAAATCTGAAGTCGCAGGTGTTCTTGACCCATTTAATACGAGATTTGTTGAACCTGAATATGATTTATTTTGCTTAACATTAGGTCTTGGCGAAAAATTAAGGTTATATAAACTCTATAAAAAACGAGTTAATGTCAGCAAATACTGTGATTTAAAAGTTGAGTTGTATGCATTATGCAATGAAATAGATTGGTGGATGCGATTAGGTAATATTAACATCAATTATATTAAAATGAGGTCAAGAAAACTCATTAGACAAATTAAAAAGGCAAAGTTAAAGAGGTAGAAAATTTCTACCTCTTATTGTTTTATATAATCTCTCCCTCCGTCAAAATCAAAGATTTTGACACCTCCCTCGTCAGAGGGAGGCAAGAAGAAAAATTATTTAATCATTTCTGCGAATTGTTCTTCGTTGATAATTGTGATGCCTAAGTCAGTTGCTTTCTGGAGTTTTGAGCCTGCTGCCTCACCGGCTAAAACATAAGTTGTTTTCTTTGATACAGATAAAGATGCTTTTCCGCCATAAGATTCAATAATCTCCTGTGCTTCTTTTCTTCCATAGGTTGAAAGTGTACCTGTAAGTACAAAAGTCATACCCTCAAAACGATTATCCTTGATTTCACGCTGACTTTCCGTATTAAGACCAAATGATTTTAATTCATCTACCATTTGTTTTGTCTGTGGGAGTGAGAAAAACTCAACTACTGAATCAGCCATAATTTCACCGAATCCCTCAATATTAAGGATTTCTTCTTTAGTTACTGAAATTATGTTATCAAGTGTTAAAAAGTGGTCAGAAAGTAATTTTGAAGCCTTTTGACCTATATGACGGATACCAAATGCAAACAAGAGCTTTGACAAATCATTTTCCTTTGACTTTTCAATGGCATTTCGCATATTATCTGCACTCTTTTTACCCATACCATCAAGTTGTGCAATTTTATCATAATCAATTCTGTAAATGTCGGAAATTTTACTGATTAATCCTTGACTGAGCAATGTTTCAAGAACAGCATCACCAAGTCCATCAATATTCATTGCATCACGAGAACAGAAATGAATGAGTACTCGTAAAAGCTGTGCCGGACAATCAGGATTGTCACAACGAATTGCAGCCTCACCATCTTCACGATGTACAGGTGAATTACAGGACGGACAGAAATCAGGCATCTTATATGGTGTTGAATTTTCACAATGCTCAACAACACAAAGGACCTCAGGAATTATATCTCCTGCTTTTCTGATTTTTACTGTATCACCTATTCTTATACCTTTTTCATTGATGAAATCCTCGTTATGAAGTGTTGCACGACTTACTGTTGAACCGGCAACTAAAACAGGCTCAAAAACTGCTGTTGGAGTAAGCACTCCTGTTCTGCCAACATTGATTTCAATATCAATAAGCTTTGTTTCCTTTTCTTCAGGTGGATATTTATATGCCAAAGCCCATTTAGGAAACTTTGCAGTACTACCAATTACATCACGCATAGAAAAGTCATCTGTTTTTATAACTGCACCATCAATATCAAATGGCAAAGTATAACGGATTTCACCAATTCTTTCAATTTCCTTTAATGTATCTTCAATATTATTGAATTTATTAAAGAATGGAATTGTTTTAAATCCTAATTCCTTTAAAAATACAAGTGACTCGTAATGACCTTTGATTTCCACACCGTCAACCTGTTGAATATTGAAAACATAAATATCAAGGTTTCGTTCTGCAGTGATTTTAGGATTTTTTTGTCTCAAGCTTCCTGCAGCTGCATTTCTTGGGTTTTTGAATGGCTTTTCACCATTAAGCTCCTGTTTTTCTACAATCTTTAAAAAGACTTCACGAGGCATATAAACTTCGCCACGGACTTCAATAAACGGAATATCTTTTTTAAGTCTTAACGGAATAGATTTTACAGTACGAAGGTTTGCAGTTATATCCTCACCCTGAATACCGTCACCACGTGTTGAGCCACGGGTGAACACACCGTTTACATACTCAAGAGAAACAGAAAGGCCATCAATTTTTGGTTCAACAACAAACTGAGCATCAGAAAAGACATCTTTTACTTTTTTATTAAAATCACGGACTTCATCGTGATTAAAGGCGTCCTGAAGACTTTCCATTTTAACTGTATGAACTACTGTTTCAAAAAGTGAGTCAGCCTGACCACCTACTCGATGAGTTGGTGAATCAGGTGCTAAAAGCTCAGGATAC
This sequence comes from Candidatus Fimenecus sp., assembly GCA_045631225.1. Lineage (GTDB taxonomy): Bacteria > Bacillota > Clostridia > Oscillospirales > Acutalibacteraceae > Fimenecus. Next base: position 34,631 of record JAZQUG010000013.1, on the reverse strand, counting down.
TCTTTTTCAATTGAGTCAAGCTCACGCATAAGCATATCATACTCATAATCTTCGATATCGTTTTCGTTTTCGACGTAATAACGATAAATATGATGATTAAGCTCTTTACGAAGAAACTCTGCTCTTAATTTTTTCTGTTCAAAATCGGTCATTTCTGTCACCTGTTTTATAGCTATGTTTTTTCAAAATAAAATCATCTTTTTTGAGAATAATTAATAAAGGTGATTATATGAAAAACATAGAAAAATATACTTTTATATTTCTTTTTGGTGGATTCGGATACGGATTATTAGAGATTCTTTTTCGTGGATTTACACACTGGTCAATGATAATCACAGGTGGTTCAGCTCTACTTATATTATATCTGATAAATCAATCTTTACCAAAAACACCATTGCTTATTAAAGCATTATTAGGTTCTTGTGCAATTACTGTAACAGAATTTACAGTAGGAATTATTGTAAACAAAGTGTTTTCCTTTGGTGTTTGGGATTATACAGGTACTCCCGGTAATATATTAGGAGTTATCACACCAATATTTTCACTTTGTTGGTTTGCTATTTCTTTAGTAATGTTTTTCTTTTTCGAAATAACTAATCAAATAACTAATTTGCAGAAATCCTGAAAACTTTTACACCATGGGGTTCAACAGTTACCTTAATTGTATCGCTTACAACGGTTTCTGTTTTATCCCATAATTCTTTACATACATACTTTGAAGCTTTAGGTAATGATACATTTACAACATTATGAATGTCGGCAAATGAACAAGACATTTCTGTTTTTGAATTAGTCTTATTGAAGAAACAAACAGCTACTTCATTATTTTCAAGAGGTTTTACAAGAATATCTTTTAAACCGGCTTTGATTCGTTTACACTGTATTCCGAGTTTATCCTGATTTACTGCAATAACATCTTTATTAGTGAGAATATGTAACACCTTATTATCAGCATCCACAGTACCGTCAGGCTTAATAAATTCTCTTATATCATTACCTAAAATAAGAGGTGCCGCCATCATAGACCATAATGTGAAATGAGATTTATTTTCCTCAAAAGTAAGCTTTCCGTTACCTACTTCAAGCATATCAGGGTCATTAAATGCACCTGGTCTTGCATATTCATCAAGTCTTACATTAACTTCATAAATACCTAAAACAGATGTCCAATTAGGTTGGATATCAGGAGTTGTTCTCCAGATATTACCTGCTTTTCCGCCCCATTTCCAAGGCTTGTTCCATCCCCATTCACAAATTGAATAGAGGATTTTCTTTTCTTCACAATTATTTTCTTCTGCGTATTTTTTAGTAGCTCTTACAAGCTCTTTACCCATATTTTCGTACTGCATTGCGGCACTATCCATTGGTGAACCAACCGGATTAGTAATTGAAATTGTATTAACACCTTCTTTAAGGTTAATCTTAATCTGTCTTCTACCTTCACGGGAAAAAGCTTTTTGTTCAGCTATCAAAAAGTCATATTTATCTGTATTATTAACCGTAAGAACACAGAATTGACCTTTTGTTGTGTTCTTTTTCATTATAAGTGTAAATACATATTCACCATCAGCAGGAACTACAATATTATTGAATTCGATTTTTCCAAGGCCACTACAAAGTCCTTTTACATAGCTTTGTGAAACATCTTCGTAAACAATTTTTGCATCTCCTGATATAACAGCTTCTTTTGCTCTGAATACAAGCTCATCAGAAAGTCCGTTACCTATTATAGAAATGCTGTCAATATATGGCGCATCTGTTGGAATTAAAACATGGTGACAATAGTCATATTTAAAATATTCAATTCCCCATTCTGCAAAAGTTTCAGCATCAATTCTCTCATTATAAAGCGATGCCGGTAAATCTTCACAAGTCAATGTACCATTGGAAGAATAAATACCAAGTTTCAAACCCATAGCATTAACCTGGTCAACAAGCCATTTGATTCCATGAGGAAATGTTGATAAATCACCTTGCAATTTACCGTTTTCATCACGCATTGACGACTGCCAACAGTCATCAAGATTTACATAAACATAACCTGCATCTGCAAGACCTGATTTCTTAACAGCTTCTGCAATTTCAAGAATCACATTTTCGTCAATTCTCTGTCTGAATGCATTCCAGCTTGACCAACCCATCGGAGGAGTCAAAGCAGCACCGTTATTATACATTTCGTCTTTAGTATAATGAATTTTTGTTTTAGCAAGTGCTTTTTTGATTTCGCATTTTGGACAAATATCTTTCTTTTTTAAATAAAGAACACCACTACCGATTGCTGTACCGGCCGCAGCAAGACCTGATAAAACAGATAATCCCTTTTTCATAAAAATACCTCATAATACAAAAACAGGCCAGATGGTGTTTATCGCATCATCTGACCTGTAATATTCAGTGTCACGGCCTTTAATGCCGAAAAATTATTCCTCTACAGGAGCTTCAACAGCTTCTTCAGCAACTTCTTCAACAGGAGCAGCTTCTTCAACAGGAGCTTCTACTACAGGTGGGTCGATAAGAGCCTTGATTGAAAGAGAAACTCTCTTCTTATCAAAGTCGATTTCCATAATCTTTGCTTTAACAACATCGCCAACCTTAAGAACTTCTGCAGGTGTGCCGATATGCTTATGAGCAATCTGAGAAATATGAACAAGACCATCTACACCAGGAATAATCTGTGCAAAAGCACCAAATGATGTAAGGCTTACAACCTTGCAATCAACTTCGCTTTCAACAGGATAGTCACGCTTAAGAACTTCCCATGGATTGTCTTCAACCTTCTTGTATCCAAGAGAAATCTTCTTGTTTTCCTTATCAAGTTCCTTAACATAAACTTCAACAGTATCGCCAACTTTAACGATTTCTGAAGGATGCTTGATTCTTGTCCATGAAAGCTCTGAGATATGTACCATACCGTCAACACCGCCAAGGTCAACGAAAGCACCGTAGTTTGTAAGACTTCTTACTGTACCTGTGTAAACATTGCCTTCAGCAACATTTGCCCAGAATGCATCTTCAACTTCCTGTTTCTTAGCAGCAGCAACCTCACGGATTGAACCTACTACCTTTCTTCTCATCTTATTAACTTCAATGATTTTGTATTCAACTGTTGTTTTGATGAGTTCTTCAAGAGAATCATTTCTTCTGAGCTTTGCAAGAGATGCAGGAACGAAAACCTTAATAGGGCCATCCTGAACAAATACACCCTTGTTATCACCAACGATACCTGTTACAACACCTGTATGAATTGTATCATCAGCTTCGATGTTTTCCCAGATAGCGCCACGGTCATAAAGACGCTTTGAAAGCTTGATTGTGCCTTCAACATCGTTTGTCTTCATAATGCGAAGCTTGATTTCGTCGCCAACCTTAAGCTCTGCTTTTGGGTCAGCTGATGGATCATCACTATATTCATCAAAAGACACATAGCCTGTGTGCTTTCTGCCTGCGATTTCAACCTGAATTTCGGTTGCTGTGAAACCAACAACTGTACCAACAACGTTCTGGTCAGAACTCATACTGTTGAGTGATTCCTCAAGCATCTGCTCAAAGCCTGCTGTCTCCTCCTTATTAATTGTGTTTACGTTTTCAAAAATCTCGGACATAGTTTTTAGTACCTCCTTAATAATACTGTCGGGAGTTGATGCACCCGCAGTAACGCCTATTGACTGAACATCACAAAATGCTATGTCCAAAAGCTCTTTTGCCGTTTCAATCAAATAAGTCGGGCAGTTAGGCTCACACACTGCTTTTAATTTTGCAGTATTGGAGCTTGTCCTACCACCTACTATTATCATAGCGTCATTTTTCTTTGATAAAAGTAGTGCTTCTGCCTGTCTTTCTTCGGTCGCACTACATATTGTATCAAAAATATTTGCATTTGTATAGTGTAATTTTATAATTTTAACACATTTTTTCCATTCTTTTGTACTAAAAGTAGTCTGTGAAACAACAATAAATGGAAATTCTGCACTAAATTGATTATTTTTAAATATTTCTTCAAGCTCAGATGTTGAATTAAAAATATAACAATCACCGTTGCAATAACTTTTAATTCCCACAACTTCCGGATGATTCTTATCACCGGCAATAAGAACAGGTATTGATTCACTTGAATTTTTTTCAACTATTTTGTGAATTTTTTTAACAAAAGGACAAGTCGCATCAATATAATTGACAGAACAATCATCACAGCATTTTAAAATTTCTTTTTCAACTCCGTGAGTACGGATTACGACTTTTTTGTCAAGTGAAACATCATGAATGTTGTCAATAATATTTACACCTTTATCAGATAAATCACTGATTACCTGAGGATTATGTATTATCGGACCGAATGTACAGATATTTTCACCTTTATCCACAAGGTCATAAAGCATAGTTACAGCACGATTAACACCAAAACAAAAGCCTGCTGTTTTAGCAAGGGTTATTTGGACTTGCATTTCTTTCTGCACTCCCTCCAAAGAAGAACAATTTTATCCATAACCATATTTGCAACTTCTTTGTTTTCCTTTGTGCCGCCATCTTCAGTAAAGTTCATATCCTCATATTTGATGGCTTCGCCAAATTTAATATAAATATTTCCACCAAATTTTTCACCGTCATCAACACATATACCAACAGGAACAACGTCACATTTTGCATTACGTGCAATTAATCCAACACCTGATTTTGCTCTCTTTGGATAACCATCCTTTGAACGGGTTCCTTCAGGGAAAATGCAAAGAATCTTTCCCTGTTTTATAAGGTCACATGCATAATTAATTGCTGTCATATCGCCTCTACCGCGAACAACAGGAAAGGCATTACAACTTTTAAGAAATGCTGCTACAACGGGATTTTTAAACACCTCGTACTTTGCCATAAAGTGAAAAAGCTTATCCTTACATGCAGTTGCAAGAAAAATAGGGTCATAAATTATAGAATGGTTTGCTGCAAGAATAAAACCATCATCACGATTTAAGTTTTCTAAACCTTCAACAACTAATTTAACACGAGTGTTACAGCACAAATTACACAACGGTCTTACAACATTAAAGCCCTTTCGTGTTGTGTAATCACTAAAATCAAAGTATTTCTTCTCTGCCATCACATTTTCTCCTTTATTGTATCTGTTATCATATTAATTGACTCTTCAAGAGTATTTCCTGTTGTATTTATTATTACTGAATCTTCCGCAGGCTTTAAGGGAGCAATTTCACGATGAGAATCGTTGTAATCTCTGACCTTTAAATCCTCAAGAACCTCTTCATAAGTAACATTGCTGCCTTTTTCCACGAGCTCCTTAAATCTTCTCATTGCTCTTTCCTCCGGGTCAGCAGTCAGGAAAATCTTAACCTGAGCATTCGGCAAAACAACTGTACCGATATCTCTGCCATCCATAATACAGTTGTTCTTTGCTGCAATATCTCTTTGCAAATCAAATAAGAATGCACGGACTGAAGGAATAGCAGAAACATTAGATGCTGCCATAGAAGCTTCAGGAAGTCTGATTTCTGTTGAAACATCATCACCATTGAGATAAACATGCTGAACGCCATCAATAAATTTAAGCTCAACAACAATCTTATCTAAAACTGCACCAACACCTTCAGCGTCGTTTGTTGCAATATTATTTCTTAAACAATATACACCAACTGCTCTGTATAACGCTCCTGTATCCACATAAATAAAACTAAGTTCCTTTGCAGCTGCACGTGCGATTGTACTTTTACCTGCTCCTGCAGGGCCATCAATTGCTACATTAATCATATTTAAATCCCCTCTATATTACTTGCAGAAATTCCTGCTAAATGTCCTGTTGAAAATGCTATTTGCAAATTAAAACCACCTGTATAGCCATCACAATCAATAACTTCTCCTGCAAAATATAAGCCTTTACAAATTTTGCTTTCCATGGTTTTCGGATTTATTTCACTTACCTTAATACCACCGGAAGTCACGATTGCTTCACTGATATCATTGAATCCCATAACTGTAAGCTTTAATCCCTTGATTGTATCAACAAGATTTTTTCTCATTTCCTTTGTAACCTGGTTTATCTTTTCAGATTGTTTAATGTGAGATAATCTTAAAACAGGTGAAATTAAAGATTTAGGCAACAGCAAAGCCAATACATTTGAAATTGACTTATTCGTATTGTCAGCAAAATCACGAAGAATTCTTGCATCAAGTTTTTCATGAGATAATGCCGGTTTTAAATCAATCAATATTTCATATCTGTCTTTTTCCATATCACGCATATGAGCACTTGCAGAAAGAATCATCGGACCTGATACACCAAAATGTGTAAAGAGCATTTCACCAAAGTCATCATATATTTCTTTCTTCTTTTTTGTGTCAAAAACCTTAATGGAAACGTTTTTTAAAGAAAGACCCATACACTCACTGCAAATACCTTCACGACAGACAAGTGCCGACAATGAAGGTCGTAATGTTGTAACTGTATGACCTACACTTTCAGCCAATTTATACCCATCTCCCGATGAACCTGTTTTAGGATAAGACAAGCCGCCTGTTGCAATAATTACTGAATCGGCATAGTATTCATTTCCGAAATCAGTAACAACACCTTTAACGCGGTCATCTTCAGTTATAAGGCTCACAACACGCTCCTGTTTCCTCTTGACGCCCATTTCGGTTATATACGAGTTTAATGCGTCAACAATATCAACTGCCTTATCACTTATCGGGAAAACACGATTTCCCCTCTCAACCTTAAGATTCACACCGTAATCCTCAAAGAAATACATAACATCCTGAGAATTAAATGCTGAATATGCACCATATAAAAATCGACCATTACCCGGAATATTAGAGATGAATTTCTGGACATCATCACCTATATCATTTGTAACATTACATCTGCCTTTTCCCGTAATCATAACTTTACGGCCAATTTTATCATTTCTTTCAAGAAGAAAAACTTCAGAACCATTTTCAGCAGCTGCACCTGCTGCCATTGTGCCTGCTGCACCCGCTCCAACTACAATAACTTTATTATTCATTGTCGCCACCATCTGATTTATCATAGACCTGATACTCATCCCATATGCTTTCAAGTCTGTTGAAATTGTTATAAACCTCTTCACGTCTGCTAAAAGTTAACGCAACAATCAATGCATTAATCAAGCTTAAAGGTGCCACAAGAGAATCAACAACTGAAACCATATCACTTTTAGCGACTAACAATGTATCCGAAAATTCCGCAATCGGTGAAACAGCAGAATCTGTAATTGCAATAATGTTAGTTCCTCTGTCATTAATAAATCTGAGAGCATTAATTGTCTGTTTTGAATATCGAGGAAAACTGATTGCAACGCAAACGTCATCTTCATTGATTCTGAACATCTGCTCAAACATTTCACTTCCGCTTGATGTATCAACAAGAACAACATTTTCGAAAACGGGATTAAGATAAAAATACAGAAAGCTTGCTAAAGCAGCAGAACTGCGGACACCAAGAATATATATTTTCCTTGCTTTGTTTATCATACTGACTGCTTTTTTAAACTCCGCTTCACTTACACATTCAAGAGTGTTACGGATAAGGTCAATGTCACCATTAAGAACCTTTTTTATTGCATCGTCTTCACCGATTAAACTACTGGAAACTTCCATTCTCTGAACTGCAGTAAGTTTAGATTTAATCATTTGTTGAAGTTCTTTCTGGAGTTCAGGATAACCCTTGAAGCCCATTTCTGTTGCAAAGCGAACAACAGTGGACTCACTGACCCCTACTTTTTCACCAAGCTTTGAAGCAGTCATAAAAGCTGCTTTATCATAATCTGTTGAAATGTATTGAACAAGTTTTTTATGACCTTTTGACAGTTTCTTACCGGAAAGGTCAACTTTTGAAAAAATAAATGATTTCATTAATTATACCTCATAAATTCAGTACATAATTATCTGTTAATTATACAATATTCAACACTAAAAAATCAACACATTTTGCAGGAATTCTTGCAAGATTATATTTTTACAGGCGAAAAAATTCTTTCTTTAGAGCAAATACTTTGTTTATATAAAATCAAACTATAAAAATCTGTTGATTTATCCTCAAATTCAAATACTCTGTTTACCTCTTGATTACCTGTTTTAGATATGTCGGAAAATCTTGTAATAAAGGGCAATGAACAATTATTTACAAGCTTTCCAAGGTTCTTTCCTCCGTTTTCATTAAAACCAAGAAGTCTGCAATAAGGAGCTTCAATGTTCAGGTCATCATTGTAAACAGAAAACTGCTTTGATAAAACTGCTCGTCTTATACGTGAATGGGCATATCTTTTTGTTTTCACGCTATCATACAATTCATTAAGACTTAAGCTTATTTTGATTGCTTCATCAATTCTGTTCTCTAGACCCTCAGCCATACAAGCAATATTTTCTTTATTATCATAAAGACCTGCTCTTAACAATGCAAGTGAAGCAAGTTCATACTTTTCCTGTGACACATAATTTCCATTTTCAATACAATCCAAGTATAAATGATAACAGTTTTCAGGAACATATTTTTCAAATGAGATATTCTGATTGATTAATGAACGGATATGTGTTGCTGAGGCAAATTCTTCAACAGCAAAATTATCGTTATATCCCGCACCGTTTCTATTAATACACACAGGCTCAATTTTTAAATTAATTTTTCTGATTGCTTTGATGTATTCAACTGCAAGAATATTGTTAGGCATATTAATGTCAAAATCATTACCGTATGCTTTTAATGCCAGATGTCTTGCAGATGCATAGCTCTCACCATTTTGAAGATATTTCTTTATTTCATCATTAAAATTATCGTTATTAAGCGTATCAACAATCTTATTCAACTGTTCGATAGTTGCATTTTCTGTTCCGAAGGCTAATTTATCACAACCGAATGCATCTAAAACCCTTACAGCGTTATAAGCAAAAAATTCAGCTGATGCAGTAGCATAAACAAACGGAAGCTCAAGAACAATATCTGCACCGTTAAGCAGTGCTGCTTTAACCCTCACATCCTTTGGAAAAATTGCAGGTTCAGCCCTTTGAACAAAATTTCCGCTCATCACACAAACAACAATATCTCCCTGTTGTTTCACAGAATCAATTAAATATTTATGACCGTTATGAAAAGGATTAAACTCACATACTATTCCTATTACTGACATATTTTTCTCCTTTTTGAAAATATTGGTAAAAGAAATCTTGAAATTATAAAAATATAAGTATATAATAATACAGGTTTAAAATTACTTCAAGAAAAATTTATAAACGGAGATGTTAAAAATGAAAGTTCTTGTTATTAACGCAGGTAGTTCATCACTCAAATATCAGCTTATCGATATGGCTGATGAAAGTGTTATTGCAAAAGGTATCTGCGAAAGAGTCGGCACACCTGAAGCTTGTATCAGCTTTAAAACTGCTGACGGACAAAAAATCGAATACAATGCTCCAATGAGCAATCATACTGAAGCTTTCGCTGCTGTTAAGGCTGCTCTTACTGAAGGTGAATACAAGGTTCTTGACAACATCAGTGAAATCACAGCAGTTGGCCACCGTGTTGTTCAGGGCGGTTCACTTTTCAATAAGAGTGTTCTTATTGATGACGAGGTTATCGCAGGAATTGAAAGCATGAACGACCTTGCTCCTCTTCACAACCCTGCAAACATTATGGGTATCAACGCAAGTATTGAACTCTTTGGTAAGGATGTTCCTCAGGTTGCTGTTTTTGATAACGCATTCCACAGCACAATGCCTGCAGAAGCATACACATTCGCAATTCCTAACGAATTAACAAAGAAATACTCAATTCGTCGTTACGGTTTCCACGGTACTTCACACAAGTTTGTAAGTGCAAGATGTGCTGAAGTTATGGGCAAGAACATTGAAGACCTTAAGATTGTTACATGTCACCTTGGTAACGGTTCATCAATCACAGCTGTTAATGGTGGTAAGGTTGTTGACACAACAATGGGACTTACTCCGCTTGACGGTCTTGCAATGGGTACTCGTTGCGGTGCTATTGACCCATCAGTTGTTCTTTTCATTATGGAAAAGGAAAATCTTTCAGTTAAAGAAATGGATACACTTCTTAACAAGAAATCAGGTCTTCTTGGTGTTTCAGGTCTTTCATCTGACGACAGAGACCTTAAGGCTGCTGCAGCTGAAGGTAACGAACAGTGTCTTATTGCAAGAGGTATTCTTGCTTATCAGATTAAGAAATATATCGGTGCATTCTCTGCTGCAATGAATGGTGTTGATGCAATCGTATTTACAGGCGGTATCGGTGAAAACGCTGATGATATCCGTGATAAGGTTTGTAACGAGCTTTCATATCTCGGTATTGAAATCGACCAGAACATCGGTAAGACTCTTGTTAAGGGTAAAGAAGGCGAGCTTTCAACAGAAAATTCAAAGGTTAAGGTTTATGTTCTTCCTACAAACGAAGAACTTGCAATTGCAAGAGATACAAAAGATATCGTAAACGCTCTTTAATCCCCAAAACAAATCAATATGAAATTAAGGTAGTAGCTTTTGTTACTACCTTTTTTATCTGTAAAAAGTGAATATATCATTTTACCATTTGTGCATTAGTACAAATTTTTCGGTTATATTTTTACTTATCCTACAAAAATACGATTATTTATAGTTATTTTTTAAGAAATTAAACTTTTTTTCTTGATTTTGTCCAAATTTTGTTATATAATGAGTTATATATTGAGGTAAATATACGCATTTTTAGCCTATTTTTGGAGGGTGTTTGTTTTGAGTGGAGATTTACATTGTCATACAAGATTATCTGACGGTACTTTAGGCATTGAGGACCTTATCAATTTTGCGAAAAAGAAAGGTCTTGAAACTATCGCAATTACTGACCACGACTGTCTTGCAGGTACTGTCAGAGGTAAGATTATCGGTGCACGTCACGGAATTCAGGTTATCCCCGGCGTTGAACTTTCTGCAACTGATGAAAAGAATGACAGAAACGTTCATATTCTTTGTTATTTGCCTGATTCACCTGATATACTTGAAGGTCTTTGCAAAAGAAATTCACTTGCTCGTAAAAAAGCAGGTCATTTCATGATGCTTCAGACTGCAAAGCGTTTCCCTGTTTCAACAGAGTTTATTACTAAATGTGCATCGGGTTCAACTAACCTTTTCAAAAAGCACATTATGCAGGCTCTTATTGAATGTGGTTACGCTGATTCATTCAACGGTGAACTCTATAATTCTCTCTTCTCAAAAGACAGTGAAAACAATATTCTTGTAGTACCAAAGTATGAAAATGTTAAAGATGTTATTGACGCTGTTCATACTGCAGGTGGAGTTGCTGTTCTCGCTCACCCATATGCAAGTAATTGTATTGATAATCTTGCTGATTATATTGAATATGGTATTGATGGTATTGAAGTTTTTCATCCGAGTGCTAATGAAGAGCAACAAGCATACCTTAAGAAATTTGCCTCAAAAAACAAGCTTCTCGCAACAGGCGGAAGTGATTTCCACGGACTTTACAATACATACAAAGTTTCTTTAGGAGATTATTCTACTCCTGATGATTGTTTACATGCACTTCTCTCATATAAATCAAAACAGAAAAGATTACAGAAGAAATTAGCTCAGCAGACTGCTGAATAATTATGTATTCAACATTTAAATTAACAGATAAGGAGGTTTAATGATATGCTCTTTGACGACAGTGATGTTAAAATCTTTACAGACAGCGATAATATCAAAGATGGAAATTCATATGAGGTTTCTGTTATTGCAGAAATGACAAAACATAGAAGTAACGGAAACATACTCAAAGCAAAGCAGTTGGGTAAACACCTTGCTGAAATCTTTGTTGATGAGCCAAGCTTACTTAATCAGCTGGAAGCAGAAGTAGGAAAAATCCAGTGCAACAGTGACGATATGTATCAGATAAAGGTTTTGCTTGTTTTCACTGCAGAATATTGTATTAACCACCTACTCCCTGCTACTTTATTGTCAAATACAGCAGTTACCTCTCTTTACGACACAGTTATAAAAAAGGCATCCGAATTTTACGACAGACTTGACGATGCTGCTGAATACAGCTTTTATTATCTCGCTGTCAGAAAAGGTATTGACATTTCTAAAAACATCGGTATTTCGTTTGCAATGCTTTGCGGTGAAGATAAAAATGAATATTACACCAATCTTGGCAAACGACTTTTTGAAGTTGCCGAACACGAAATTCAGAAGATAATTGACAGATATGATTTTGTGAAATAATTGAATATAAAAGCTAACGGACAGTCATAACGATTGTCCGTTTTTTATGTTATATCAAGGTGGGGTTTATCGGTGTAATTCGTAATGAGTAATGCATAATTTGCAATTGTAGGGGCTGACGGGTCTCACCTGCCGGCTCGGTCGGTGCTTCTGCTTCGCAGAGGTGTCCACCGGACACCCGCACCCTCGGCAGCCTGAACCAAGTGTACAGATAAACCGCGAACGGGACGCCGTGGTCGTCGTCCCCTACAGAATCTCCCCAACAAATTATAATCTAAATATATAAACAACAAAGGCGAAGTCGGATGACCTCGCCTTAAATTTTATTTATATAATGATTTTAAAAATGCTATTTCTCGAGCATATCCGTCGAGTTCATTGGGAGTTTCAAGATAAAATGGCAAGTCACGAAGTGCAGGATGGTTAATAATGCGTTCAAATGCTTCAGCACCAATTGACCCATCACCTATTTTTTCGTGACGGTCTTTATGACTGTTGAAAGGATTTTTACTGTCGTTAATGTGAATTGCCCTTAACCTGTCAAGACCGATAACCTTATCAAACTGTGTCAAAACACCGTCAAGGTCATTCACAATATCATATCCACCGTCATAAACGTGACAAGTATCAAGGCAAACGCCCATTTTATCGCTTAATTCTACACGGTCAATAATTTCACGAAGCTCCTCGAATTTTCCTCCGACTTCACTACCCTTTCCTGCCATTGTTTCAAGAAGTACGGTAGTTGTCTGTTCTTTCCACAAAATGGAATTCAACAAAGACGAAATAAGTTCAATACCAACTTCCATACCCTGACCCACATGGCTCCCCGGATGGAAATTATACAAATTACCGGGAACAAACTCCATACGTTTAAGGTCATCAAGCATTGTGTTGTATGCGAACTCACGAATATAAGTTTTTTCAGCACATGCATTGAGTGTATATGGAGCATGGGCAAGAATTTTTGCAAAGCTCTTTTCTTTTATAAGATTATTCAGTTTTTCTGCATCTTCAGGAATAATTTCCTTTGCGCTTCCTCCTCTTGGATTTCTTGTGAAAAACTGAAATGTGTTGGCACCTATTGAAAGTGCCTCACATCCCATATGATAAAAGCCTTTTGAGGAAGACAAGTGACATCCGATATTCAACATAAATTACCTCTTGAATTTTTCTTCAACAATGATTTTCTGCTTTTTCTTTGTACCGTAATATCCTTTTGTAACAAAGAATGTAACTGCACCGATTACAACAGTCACAACACCTGCAGTTGCAAGAATAAGAAGATATAAATATCCGTCAGTATCTTTTAAATCATTTTCATTTGTATTTTCCATTGATGTTGGTTCAACTAATGAAAACTCTTCTGTTGTGGGCTGAGTAATATAAGGTGGAATTGTTGTTGGTTCAGTAACAAAAACATCAGTTGTACTTTCTTCTGTTGTACTCTCTTCAACTGTTGTTGATTCTTCAGTTGTACTTTCTGCAGTAGTGCTTCCATCTGTTTTTGCACTTACTGTAAATTTATAATCAACCTTCCACTTGCTTACAGTAGCAGTAATTATAACTTCACCCGGAGCAACAGCAGTGACTGTACCATTTGATACTGTTGCAACATTAGGATTTGAACTTGTCCATTTTGCAGTAACTACATCAGTAGCATCAGCAGGAACTCGAAGTACAACCAAGTTAGTCTTATCTCCTACTGCAACTTTTCTTGAAGTACTGCCGTCAGCTTTAATTCCTGTCATAGCAACAGTTACAGTTACCATACATTTTGCAGATTTACCACCAACAAGAGCTGTAATTGTAGCTGTACCACCCTTAACAGCTGTAACAGTACCGTCGGCACTTACAGTTGCAACGTTATCGTCTGAAGAATAAAAAGTTACATTGTTTTCTGTCGCATTGCTTGGTGACACAGTAGCCTTAAGCTTTGTTGAATCACCTTTTTTCAGTGTAACACTTGTTTTATCAAGAGTTACTTTTTCTGCAGGAACTTTATTTAAAACAATAATGCTTCCGTTAGAAACTGAATAACTGTGAGTTGCACCGTCAACATCAGTATTTTCAGAGCTTGAAAGAGTAAGTGATGACTTACCTGACTCCAAAAGAATTTTAAAGGTTACTGTAAATATTGTACCGCTTTTCGCACTATACATACCTGAAAAATTAACGGATGAGCCGGAATCATTAACGCTACTGCCTGTAGCTGCAGCTCCACCTGTTGCACAGCTCACAACCTGAAGTTCTGCAGGGTTATATTTAAGCTGAACATTTCCTCCCCACAAATCAACAGATGTAGAAAGAGAGACAGCAACCGTTACTGTCTCACCTGTTGCACCAATTGCAGGAGATACTGAATATGTAACATCAGCCGCTGCTGTAGGAACTGCACAAACACCTGTAATGAGGAACATGAGTGCAAGTAAAATTGATATGGATTTCGTAGTCTTTCTCATAAACATCACCTAAAATAAATATATACAATAATAATATAATAATTAAACTAAAAAGTCAATTATAGATGTTATTATTATAAAAAAAGTGGTATGGAAAAATATTCCACACCACATAAAACTATAAGTTCAACATAGAAGCTGCGATTGTAAAGTATATTAAAAGAGTAACAGCATCTACAATAGTTGAAATAAACGGACTTGACATAACAGCCGGGTCAAAACCGATTTTCTTTGCGATTACAGGAAGAACAGAGCCGACAACCTTGGCAAATACAACTGCAGCAATCATTGTAACACTTACAACAAGAGCTATTTTCCATCCTATATCATTAAAAATCATCAGCTTTGCAAAATTCACTATTGCCAATGCAACACCGCAGATAAGAGCGATTGAAAATTCTTTTAAAACAACTTTTAATGTGTCCCTGAATTCAATTTCACCCAATGAAATACCACGGATAATAGTTGATGAAGACTGATTTCCGCAGTTACCACATGTACCTGTAAGCATTGGAATAAACGCAGTCAATACCACGCATGAAGTCAATGCACCTTCAAAATAAGTAATGATTTTTTCAGTAAAAGTTGCAGAAACCATCAAGAGCATCAACCATGGAATACGCTTTTTAAAGTTTTCAAAAACACTCATTTTAAGATATGGCTTATCAGTAGGTGTAATAGCAGCCATCAATTCCATATCTTCTGTAATTTCTTCCTGCATAACGTCAATGGCATCATCGACAGTGATAATACCAACAAGTCTGTTTTCTCTGTCAACAACAGGAAGTGCCAGAAGGTCATACTTATCAAAAAGGTCAGCAACAACTTCCTTGTCTTCCCAGGTGTTTACTGAAATAATATTATCTTCCATTATGTCACGGATTTCAGCATTTTCATCGGCAAGAAGTAATTCTTTAACAGTTACAACACCCTTAAGCTTTCTCTTGCTGTCAGTAACATAACAAGTATAAATTGTTTCTTTATCAACACCTGTTCGACGAATTCTCATAAAAGCATCAGCAACCGTCATTGAGCGTTTCAAATCAACGTACTCAATTGTCATAATACTTCCTGCAGAATCCTCAGGGTATTTAAGAATTTCGTTAATACTTTTTCGTGTCTCAGGGTCAGTATGCTTCAAAATACGTTTAACGAGTGTTGACGGCATTTCCTCAATAAGGTCAACAGCATCGTCCACGTAAAGCTCGTCAAGAACTTCACGAAGCTCCGAGTCACTGAATGCACGAATCAATTGCTCCTGATATTCAGGCTCCATATTAACAAAAACCTCAGCTGCAAGTTCTTTATTAAGCAAACGATAAATGAGTGTAAGTTCCCGTTCTTCAAGTTCCATGAAAATTTCAGCAATATCCTGCTCATTCATTTCGTCAAGAACTTCTTTTAAAGCTTTCCAGTTTTTATTTTGCAAAAGTTCAATTATAAATTCATAATTTTCCATTTTTCACATCTCCTTTTATAAAAATCAGATATGTGAAACACGGCGAGTATCCTATAAACTGCGGAGCATTACCGCATTGATACTCGGAGGTTCCAGCTTAGTACTTCGGTACGTGTCCACAATTTTCACTCCTTTAATCACAAAAATATAAAAAAAGACCACATTAAAGCCAAACGCAAAAATGAGGTCGGAAAAAACCACATAATTCGTTCAAGCTTTAGCTTCGCAGGGCGATGAAATTACATTAAATCATACCTTGTTTTTCGATATGACCTGCTGACCAGCTCATAGTGTCTCCACCATTTTGCGGCAGTAATCCGTATCCCTGTGGTAGCCTTACCTACCGAATATGCATTATATAATATAATATATTTATATTATTAACCTTTATGAACTATTTGTCAATATAATTTTGAAAATTTTATCACTTTTTTATAGTTAAATTACACATTTTTATCATGGTCTTTTTAGTATGTATTAACAAAAATTGTGCTTTTGTGTTCATTTTTTGTTAAAATTTAGTTTTTCACATTGAATAAATAATCAAAATATGATAAAATTTGTATTTGTAAAAATATGTACACAAGGAGTGCAAAAAAAATGAATTTAACTCAAACAGTTAAAGAGGGCGTTGACAAGGTTCGTACCTATTGGAAAACGCCACCAAAAGGTCGCTACATGAATTTTAGAGAAATTGCGGCATATTCAGGCGGTGGTATCGGTGCTTACATGATTATCACTCTTGGTAATGCTTGTCTTTTGGCAATGGGTAATACGCTCATTTCATCAACACTTGGTGTTGGTGCAACTGACATGTATTTACTCTATGTTATTGCTATTCTCATCAATATTCCTTTCACAGGACTTCGTGCGACTATTATCGACAACACACGAAACAAAGCAGGTAAATATCGTCCGTACATAGTTACAATGGCTATTCCTACTGCTATTATTTGTAATTTAATCGTATGGTTCCCATATGATAAGTTAAGTCTTATCGTTGGTGAAGGTATGATATTCGGCAGAGAAAAGGATTATGTTGCAAAATGTGCCATTATTCTTGTTTTGAATATTGCATTGAACTTCATATACTATTTCTTCTATGACGGATATGAAAACCTTATTCATGTTCTTTCTCCTAATACACAAGAAAGAGCAGACGTTGCATCAATCAAGAGTGTTGTTTACTCATTCGCTCCTACAGTTGTAAACCTTTTCACACCTATTATTGCACAGAATATCTTCCATTCAAACACAACAGATATTCGTGTTTACAGATTACTCTACCCTATCCTTGGTGTTTTAGGTATTCTTCTTTGTATTGTTGTTTATAAATATACAGAAGAAAAAATTGTTCAGGCAAGAACTCACGTTGTTCAGATTAAGTTCATTGATGCTCTTCGTGCAGTTGCAAAGAACAAGTATTTCTGGATTATCTCACTTGCAGGTTGGATTGGATTCCTTGAATCAGCATACGCTAACATCCTTAACTGGCTCTATAACTATGGTGGTGCTTGTTCAGGTAACGTTTACGGTCTTGTTGTTACACTTTACGGTAACGCATCTCTCTGGGGTATGATTGCTGCTCCGTTCTGTATCAGAAAATGGGGTAAGAAATCAGTTCTCGTTGTTACAAACTTTATGAACATTGCATTCATTCTTATGATGCTTCCTTTCACACAAGAAATCAACAATCTTACAATCTGGCTTGTTATGGGCTGTCTTTACCTTAACGCACTTATGGGTTCATTTGCTCATATTCTTAACCCAACAATTCAGGCTGACATCCGTGACTACCAGCAGTACCAGACAGGTGAAAGAATTGACGGTATGTTCTCTGCTGTCGCTACAATCGGTACAATTATTACTCTCGGTACTTCAGCTGTTCTTCCTGTTATCTACGAAAAAGGCGGCATTACAGCTGAAATGGCAAAGAAGGTTACATCAGACCCTGATGTTTTAAATCGTGTTCTTGGTGACGGAAAAACTGTTGGTCAGATTCTTTCTGAACAGTTATCTTACGGACAGGACAACTATGCCAACCCATATTCTGCATTATATGACCTGAATGTTTTCCTTCCACTTATGCACGCACTTATCATCATTGCAGCAGTTGGTGCATTAATGAACGTTATTCCATACTTCTGGTATGACTTTAACGAAAGAAAACAGAAATCAGTTATCCGTGTACTTAAGGTTCGTGCTCTTTTCGAAGACTATGGTAACGGTATCACAAACGATGCTCAGCTTGTTGAAGGTATTGACCTTATCCGTGATGCAAGAGAAATGGCAAACAAGCAGCCAAAGGTTCTTGATAAGAAATCATATAAATCAATTAAAGACAAGGCATTGAAAAAGGCTGCTAAAAAGGCTTATCAGGATGACGTTAATTACAACGAAGAAATCGAAATTTCAAAGTTTGTATGTGCTGAACTTGATAAATTCTCAACAGATGTATTCAAATATCAGTATAATACTCAGAAGGCTGTTTATGATGCAGGACTCAATGGTCTTAAGCTTATGAACATTGATGAAATAAATGCTGAAATGGCAAATGCAAAAGCAATGCCAAAAACAACAAAAGAAGAAAAAGAAATCAGAAAGTTTGCTATTGAGTTTGCAAGAAACAAGAAGTCTGCTGCAAAAGCACTTAAGAAATTCTTTGCAAGCGAAGAGCTTGTTCAGCCTAACTTCAGTGAACTTGAAAAAATCTTTGATGTTGAAGATGCTTGTGATGAAAAGCTCAAGGCTCTCTATCTTGAATTAAGAGATGCTAAAAAGGCTAAGGATTCTGCAAAAGCTAAGTCAATCAAAGCTGACATCAAGTCTTATGAGGCAAAGAAATCAGAAGCTAAAAAGGCTTCAAAAGCTGAAATGGATAAACACGCTTACTTTGCACGTGCTGCAAAACCATACCTCGACGCTGAAAAGCTTGTAAAACAGGAAGAAAACTACAAGCATTTCGATGAAATCGCAGAATTGTATGAAGAAGCAAAAGCTCGTAATGAAAAAGCTATGGCTGAAGCTGAAGCAAAAGCTCTTAAAGAAAAGGCAGAAGCTGATGCATATGCTGCTCAGTTGAAGGCTGAAAAAGCTGCTAAAAAGGCTGCTAAAAAGAAATAATTAAATAATATATCATAACGTCGGACCGTTATTTCGGGTCCGGCGTTTTTCTTTTTTCTGTGAAAAACGAACGAGTCCTGCTTTTGCTAATTTATCCTCTAATTCAGCATCAAAGCTTACGGGCATTTCTTCCGAAACGGAATTTGAATCTAACTTTGGGGAATGTCTTTTATTTTTCACACTGCCAAAAGTCCGCCTGTTTATCTGCATCTGAGTAAGCTCTTTGTCAACATCAGCACTACCCTGCCACTCATTCTTCTCAAAATGGTCTGTAAAAGGTTTTTCATTGTAAAACGAATTAGAATACAACTTATGCGAAAACACATCCTGTGGCTTTTCGGGACAATCAGAATCGATAGGACAATCCCCTATCCTGATATCATTCACATAAATCTTAAGTGGTAAACCTCTTTTTTGATACTCCTTACGAATCAGCCCGGCCTTTTCAAGATTCATCAGCACCTTTGTTGCAGTTGAATGAGAGCATCTTACATCTTTAGTAATTTGCTTATTTGAATAATAAACAAAAACACCTTTTTCGTCAGAAAAATGTTTCAGGTTCATTTTTGAAATATTAGTACGATTTAATAAAAGCATATACAAGAAAAAATCATTTACTTGAAAATTTTTATATCTTTCATCATCCAACATATTTAATGGAAAAATTGCGTAATTTTTACTGTTTTCTATAAAAACACCTCCCATATATAGGGCGGAAAAGCCACTTCGTCCCGGAAAATGCGGGACGATTTTGAAAAATGCGCTATTTATTTACAAAATGTTTACATTTGAAGGTATTTTTAGATGTTTTTTAACCAAGAAAATTGCAAAAAAATAAAACAGTTAATCGATTAACTATTTTCTTGAAAATCAATATAATTATTATTTATTTTATATTATTTTTATATTATTTTTAGATGCTAAAATAAGCTATGGTCGATGCTAAATTAAGCTATACTCTATGCAAGAATAAGCTATGGTCGATGCTGAAATAAGCTATACCCTATGCTGAAATAAGCTATACTCGATAAAAAATATGAAGTGATATATAAATCGGAGTTTGTGGGGCTCTTTTATTTGGAAATGCAACCTTGTAGGGGACGACTCGGCGTCTCGTTCTCGGTTTATCAGTACACTTGGTTCGGGCTGCCGAGGTCGTCAGCCCCTACAATTCATCCAATAATTTCTATTCGATAAATTATAATTTGCACACAAAAATATCCCTGCACTGATTAGAGTACAGGGATTAAAATTATAATGTTCAATTATTAATCAAGGAAGTCACGGAGCTTTTTGCTTCTGCTTGGATGACGAAGCTTACGAAGAGCCTTTGCTTCAATCTGACGGATACGTTCACGAGTAACGTTAAATTCCTTACCAACTTCTTCAAGTGTTCTTGGATGTCCGTCTTCAAGACCGAAACGAAGAGAAAGAACCTTTTCTTCACGAGGTGTAAGAGTTTTAAGTACTTCAGCAAGCTGTTCCTTAAGAAGTGAGATTGATGCTGCATCAGCCGGTGAAAGAGCATCGTCATCAGGAATAAAATCTCCTAAATGGCTGTCTTCCTCTTCACCGATTGGTGTTTCAAGTGAAACAGGCTCCTGGGCAAGACGAAGAATTTCTCTTACCTTATCAGGTGACATATTAAGTTCTTCTGCAATTTCTTCTGCTGATGGATCGTGACCATTCTTATGAAGAAGCTGACTGCTTGTCTTTTTTACCTTATTAATTGTTTCAACCATATGAACAGGGATACGGATTGTTCTTGCCTGGTCTGCAATAGCACGTGTAATAGCCTGTCTAATCCACCATGTAGCATATGTTGAGAACTTAAAGCCCTTTGTATAGTCGAACTTTTCAACAGCCTTAATAAGCCCTAAGTTACCTTCCTGAATAAGGTCAAGGAACTGCATTCCACGACCAACATAACGCTTTGCAATACTTACAACAAGACGAAGGTTAGCCTCTGCGAGACGCTGTTTTGCTTTTTTATCATCGTCTGAAATACGGATAGCAAGCTCGATTTCTTCTTCAGAAGTGAGAAGCGGAACTCTACCGATTTCTTTAAGATAAACTCTTACAGGGTCGTCCATAACAATAGTTTTGCTATCACTTAAACCACCGTCATCAGTTTTTGCCATATCACTTTCATCTGCGATTGCATCTCTTGCCATATCACCAAGGTCGTCGATAAGCTCGATATTGTTTGCCTCAATCATTTCATAGAGCTTATCAAGCTCTTCAATTTCAATATCAAGTTCAAGAATCGCATTGTCGATTTCCTGTGTTGTAAGTTTACCAACAGCTTTACCTTTTTCAACCAAAGCCTTTAAGGCTGATTTTTTATCCATAGTTTCCATTATTTTGTCTCCTTCACTTCTGTTAGTTATTATTAAAAAACCTCAAAAAGTCCTCATCTGTAATGCCATCCACATTTACATTTTTAAGTCTTTTCTTATTTTTTTCATTTAAGATTACGCTTATACAATCCTCACACTCGGCAAAAGTATTTTTCAGAGTATGTGACATTGTCTGAATTTTTGCGACAGCACTTATTTCATCCTCTGTCAGTTCTCCATACAAAAATGAAATTTCGTGGGATTTACCCTGACGAATTCTGTCAGTAACTGCTTTATAAATTCTGCTGTTAAAGTCCGTCACAAAATCTTCAGAGGATATTTTTTTATCCACATCGTTAAGAAATTCGGGATTTGCCATAACCAACGCTATAAGCATTTCCTCGGCTTTAGCACCACGATAAAATGTTTTCCTTTGAGGATTAAGCCTGTCCAGTATATCCTCTTGACGTTGAATCTCGGTAAATTCTCTTTTTTGCTGAATCACCGTATTTCTCTTTGCCTGACGCTTTGCTTCCATAACCACCACATCCTTTGATACGGAAAGTTCATCAGCTATTCGTGAGGCATAGATTTCAAGCTCAATTGGACCTACTGAAGATAAAATCTTTATGGCAGCCTGAAGATATTGTCGCTTACCGTCATCACTTGCCAAATCGTATTTACTCTGTTCACGAAGAAGAGCAAATTCAATTTCATTTGCAGCACCTGTAATTATGGCTTTCATTTTTTCAACACCATAATTCTTGATGATTTCATCAGGGTCCTTACCGCCACTTAGTCTCAAGATTTTAATCTTTGCATTTGTTTTCTTAAAAATAGTCAGAGCTCTTGCTGCAGCCTTTTGTCCTGCCTCATCAGCATCATAAGAAATTAAGATTTCCGACGCATATCGTGACAACAGTTGTGCCTGTTCACTTGTAAGTGCAGTACCGAGTCCTGCAACAGCATTTGTAAACCCTGCCTGATGAAGCGCTATAACATCCATATAACCTTCGCAAAGTATGAGGCTGTCCTTGCCACTTTTCTTTGCAAGGTTAAGAGCAAATACACCCATACTCTTTTTATATACAAGAGTATCGGATGTATTAAGATATTTCGGTTTCGAGTCATCCATAACTCTGCCACCAAAAGCAATTACATTTCCTTTAACATCAATTATCGGAAACATAATCCGATTACGGAAATTATCGTAAATATTTTGAGGATTTTTTTGAGAACGTCTTGCAAGATTTGCAAAAACAAGCTCTTCCTTTGTAAATCCTTTACTTATCAAATAATTTGTAAGTGCA
Organism: Candidatus Fimenecus sp.; assembly: GCA_045631225.1. Lineage (GTDB taxonomy): Bacteria > Bacillota > Clostridia > Oscillospirales > Acutalibacteraceae > Fimenecus. The sequence goes on along the minus strand of JAZQUG010000013.1, from coordinate 11,704 downwards.
TTGAAAGAATCGGGAGCAAAACCGAGACCAAACTTAACGATTGTTTCATCAGCAAGTCCTCTTCCTTTAAAATATCGGTAACCGATTGCGCCCTCTTTTGTCTGTAAACATTTATGGAAAAACCTTGCAGCCTCACGATTTGCCTCAAGCATACGCAGTCTTCGTTTATTCATTGTGCTATCATAGCTGTTTTCATCAGGAACATCCAGTCCCACACGGTCAGCCAAGAACCTGACAGCATCAATATAGTCAAGGTTTTCAATATTCTTTATAAATGTTATAACATCTCCACCATTACCACAACCGAAACAATAATATGATTGTGTATCGGGATAAACGGTAAAAGATGCTGTTTTTTCACCATGGAACGGACAAAGACCTTTACTTATTCGTCCTGCTCGTTTCAAATTCACATAAGAGGAAATGGTACTTTCAATATCGGCACGATTTCTGAGTTCCATCAAAAAGTCATCTGATAATGCCAATATTACCCCTCCTCAATTCCGATATCAACCCAGGAATCAGGGATGAAAATTTTCTTATATACTGCTATAAGATAACGGTCGCTCATACCTGCGATATAGTCGCAGACAGCACGAGGAACATCCTCTGTTTCAATTATGTAATGATATGCTTTTGGTATTCTCTCAGGATTCTTTAAAAAATAATCATAAAGACGAAGAATAATATCAATAGCCTTTGTTTCCTCACCCTTACATACAGGATTTGTATATACCTTATCAAACATAAATGCATGAAGCTCGTCAAATGGCTGCTGAACACGTGGAGAAAAAACAATATCATCCACGCTGTTTTCAACAACATCGAGAACCATTGTGTTGATTCTCACACTCTTTTTAAAGCCTAATTCCTTACGGATTGCAATAGGAATATCTTCTTCACACATAACACCTGCACGGACAGCATCGTCAATATCGTGATTAATATAAGCAATCTTATCGGCAAGCTTTACGATTCTGCCTTCAAGAGTGTCAGCCTCTTTACCGCGTGTATGACAAGCAATACCATCACGGACTTCATAGGTAAGATTAAGTCCCCTGCCACTCTTTTCAAGTCTTTCAACAACACGAAGACTCTGTTCATAATGACGGAAGCCACCGGGAAAAACGGAATTCAATGCTCTCTCCCCTGCGTGTCCGAATGGAGTATGTCCTAAATCGTGTCCTAATGCCACAGCTTCTGTCAAATCCTCATTAAGATAAAGACCGTTTGCAATTGTTCGTGCAATCTGTGAAACTTCAAGAGTATGAGTAAGTCGTGTTCTGTAATGGTCACCCTCAGGTGAGAGGAATACCTGAGTTTTATGCTTTAAACGACGGAAAGAGTTAGAATGGATAATTCTGTCTCTGTCACGCTGAAAGTCAGTTCTTAACGGACACTTTTCTTCGGGAGTATTTCTACCCTTTGAGTCAGCACTACAACAAGCCTTTTCTGATAGAAAGTTTCTTTCTTTGTTTTCAATTTTTTCTCTGATAGTCATATCGCTCAAAGTAATGCCTCCTTGTTTACTCACAAAATAAATGAGGTGTTGCCATTTAGTAACCGCTGAATAAATCGGGTTACGATTATCAGCGAGATATATTTTTTGTCAGAACCGTCAAAAAACGCTGGCAATACTTTGTGTATTAACGAGTATTTTGGACGAGTTATGACGGAAAAGTAGCCGCTGAGAATTGTGACCAAGATTTAAGAAGTGGTTACCCTTCTATTTATATATACGCAAAAAATTTCAAAAACCCTTTAAATTTTTAAAAAATTTTTAAAATTCGCAAAATTCTTCTGAAACAACTGTAGAAAACACCTTTCCATAGCTTAATTCTGTCAATTTTGCATTTATATTATCTTTATTTTCACTTTTAATTCTGAATGTTACCTTAACATTGTCTGTATATTCAGTATTGAGAATTACAGTATCCTCACGAGATAAGAAATCGGTCAATTTACCATAGAATGTATAGTCACACTCAACAGCCAAATCAAGACAATGTGCCATTGTAATAATCTTTGCACTGTCAACACCGATTTTAGCACTGTGGGAGTATGCACGGACAAGTCCGCCACCACCAAGAAGTATTCCGCCAAAATATCTTGTTACAACAACACATACATCAACAAGATTTTCCTTTTCAAGAACATCAAGTGTAGGAACACCGGCTGTACCCTGTGGCTCACCATCGTCAGAATATCTTTTAATGCCACTTTCACGGAGTATATATGCATACACATTATGAGTTGCATCCCAATGCTTTGCTTTGATTTCAGCAATAAACTCATTAGCCTCCTCAACAGTTATGACAGGCTTTGCATAACCGATAAATCGTGAACGCTTTACAACATATTCATCACTATTAAATTCTTTGACAGTTCTATACTCTTTAGGCATATCCTTACCTCACTAAAAAACAAAAGGTGGTACTTTTAATGTACCACCAGTGTGTTTTTAATAAAATTATTTTGAGAGATTGTAACGTTTGTTAAATCTGTCAACACGTCCGCCTGCATCAACAAGCTTCTGCTTACCTGTGAAGAATGGGTGGCAATTTGAGCAGATATCAACTTTTAAATCTTCTTTTGTTGAACGAGTTTCAAATGTAGCACCGCAAGCGCACTTTACTGTTACTGTTTTATACTCTGGATGGAGTCCCTGTTTCATGACAATTGTCACCTCTTTCAGTACTTATTTACATAGCCTAATGATTTTATCACAACACTATCCAAAAATCAAGTGTTTTTTTAAAGTTTTAATGAAATTTCTTTTGAAAGATGGAAAGAATATAATGTTATTGTAACATTTTGTAGTCGGAAGCATTCTTCAGCAGCCAACTTGTACATTTTCATTTGTTCACGGTATTTTTCACAAAGTTCTTCTGCCGAAGACACTCTGTCGGTTTTATAGTCAACAATTTCTCCTTCATTACCATTGATTATAAGACCGTCAATGACACCCTGAACAATTACTGTTTCGTCACATATACCCTCAGGCAATGTGTCGTTGACATAACAAACAGGAACCGACATTGAAAACTCCTGTTCACGAACAAATTTTTCTGCTGATACAACTCTCTTATAAAGGTCACTTTGAAAAAATGATTTTATAGAATTTATATTGATTGCGTTTGCTTGTTTTTCTGTGAAAGTCTTATTTTCAACTAATCTGTTGATTTCTCCCGATAAATCTTCACTTGCGTTTTTGAAATCACAAATTTCCATAAACTTATGAGCAAGTGTGCCTCGTTGTGCAGGAGTCAGCTCCCCTGCTCCTGAGAATGCAGGACTTTCACTTGTAAGATACTTAAGATTTTCGTTCTTGTCAGTCGCTGATGCAGCATACTTAACAGGAATATCTAAAAGAACTGCAAAAGGATATTTGTACGAAAGTCTATCATTAATTATTTCAAGCATTTCATTGTTACAATCATATAAGGTTGTTTCTTCTTTTTCCTTTATATAATCAGGACTCTTTTCAAAAATGCCAAAATCAATTGCATAGCTTTCAGGATTTTTACAGCAACTAATCAATTCCTCGAACTCCATCGAAGGATGATTCATCAATGCAAGTAAAAGCCATTGAGTATAACTTGAGCAAAGAGAAATCGGTACTGCAGGTTCTGTAAAGCTACTATAAAAATTGTAATATAATTCAACAATCTTCTTATAAGGATTATACAATGAACCAACAAGATAAAGTTTTTCCTCTGCTCGTGTCATAGCAACATAGAGAACTCTTATCTGTTCAGCAATTTCCTCTTGTTTTTCAAACAATTTTACTGTATTTGACTGAAGTGTCCCGAAATCCTTATGTAAATCAGGAAAATATCGTGGAGTTGCCACACCTAATTTTCTGTTTATGCGCACCTTGTTTTTGTCATTGCCACCAATTGATGAGGAACAATTTGCAACAAAAACAACAGGATATTCAAGACCTTTACTCTTATGAATGGACATTATCTGAACAACGTTATCGTTTTCTGATATTTCATTTGCACTTTCAAGGTCCTTATTATTCTTACGGATTCTGTCAAGATAACGAATAAAGCCTGAAAGACCTGAACCACCATTTGCTTCATAATTTTCTGCATAGCTTATGAGCAACTCAAGGTTAAGTATTCTTTTTTCACCATTATCCATTGCACCAACAATGCTGTCATATGATGTAATTTCAAACACACGACGAATAAGACTGCCGATATCCATTGTAACAGACAAAGTACGTAACAAAGACAATAAGTCAATGAAGTCTTTTACCTTTTCATCAGTTTCATAATGGCTTTTCACAACATTATAGAAATTACCGTGACGCTGATTACAACGATATTTTGCCAAATCGTCCTCTGTAAACGGGAACAATGGAGAAAGCATAACAGATGCTAACGGTACATCCTGAACCGGATTATCAATGATTTTAAGCATTGAAATCATAGTTACGACTTCACGACTTTCAAAAAAGCCACCATTTTTCTGAAAATATGCAGGAATACCCATTAATTCAAGTTCTCTTGCAACAATCTGTGCCTTATCCTTGACAGCACGCATAAGAATACATATATCACTGTATTTTATTGGTCTTTCCTCACCTTTTTTTCCAACAAGAGTTCTCGATTCAACAAGGTCATTGATTATATTACCGATATGACGGGCTTCCGCTAATAAATCAGAGCCTCTCATATTATCTGATTCAACAATATGAACACTCACATCAGCAGAGCCGGATTCATCATAATTTCCACCGAACCGGAGTTGTTCACCATTACGATAATCAATACCACAGCTTTTTCTTGTCATAAGAAAATCAAAGAAGAAATTAATACCTTTTACAACACCCTCTCTACTTCTGAAATTCTTATCGAGGCTTATTGTTGCAGGATAATTGTCCCCTGAAAACTCTTCAAAGGAATCCTTATATCCCATAAAAATTTCAGGCATTGCCTGACGGAAACGATAAATACTCTGCTTCACATCTCCCACCATAAACTTATTATGATTATCATTTGAAATTACAGAGAAAAGTGTGTCCTGTGCTTCATTCGTATCCTGAAATTCGTCTATAAGAATTTCTGCAAAGTTTTCGGAAAGCTCATTTGCCAAAGGTGTTTTTGTATATGTTCCGTCTTCATTAAATTCCACTAGAATCTTCAATGCAAAATGAAGAATATCGGAGAAATAATATGTATTATTCTCTTGTTTTTTCTCATTAAGACGAGTCATAAAACTGATTACAATATCCTTAAGAATCGTCATAATCGGTCTTAAGTATTCCATATCTTCCTTGTATTCAGCTTCTGTACATACAAGAACAGAACAAGTGGCAGAAAGATATTTTTTGATACCGTCACGACGACCTTTTATATCATCATAATAACAATCCTTTTCACCCTTTGGAATTGTCGGAAATCTGCCCAAACTCAAAGACTCCGTTAAGAGCTTTATTTCATCCCATTTTTCAGGACTGTTATATATAAGTTCAAGAATATTTTTAATTGATAATTGAACAGGAGCCAAATCATTAGCTATTGCACCTGCAAGATTACTGTTTTCGGGTGCATCGGAGATAATATCATCAGCCTTAACAAGAATATGCTCAAGAATCTCTGCAAGTCGATTTAAACAGTATTGACCGCACTTTGTTTCGTAGATAGGTAATTCTTCAAAATACTCAGAAAAAGTTGCCTCAAGCCATTTTAAAGGGCTTTGTGATGCCATTGCAAACTCATAGAGAGATAAAACAGATTCTATAAGATTAAAGTCATTTCTGCCGTTTGTGAAAAGCTTCAAAAAATCTTCTGTTTCGTTTTCCGGACGGCTATACACTTCTTCTAAAACTTCGTTGAGTACTTCACGCTTTAACATATCATGTTCAATATCGGAAAGCATACCGTAATCAGGTGCTATACCCACTTTTTCAAAGTTTTCCTTAATGAGCTTTCCGCAGAAACTGTCCATTGTTGAAATCTGGGCATTGGAAAGGTACATTTTCTGTCTTTTAAGATACTGATTACGAGGCTCTTCGTGAATTAACTGTGAAAGTCTTTGAGAAATTCTCTCCTTCATTTCTGCAGCAGCAGCCTTTGTAAAAGTTACAATAAGAAGCTTTTCAATATCAACAGGGTTATTTGAATCTGTTATTCTTTGTATTACTCGTTCAACCAAGACAGCAGTCTTACCCGAACCTGCGGCAGCAGACACAAGAACAGTACCATCTCTTGAATCAATAGCTTGTTTCTGTGCATCAGTCCATTGTCTTGCCATCTTCGTCACCTCTTAACTTGGCAATTGCATCTTTAAATGAAAGTATATCCATTTCCTTTATTACATCATCACTTTCACGCTTACAAACATCCTTATAACTGCACCATGTACAACCGTCTTCCACAGGTAATGCAGAAATATAGCCACTCTGCAAGTCTTTTGCCATATTCTTTATTGATGTATCAACAATGTTTTTAAGATGCTTTAAGGATTCAAGGGAAATAACCTTACCTTTTAATGAGCCTGTTTTTTCATCAAATGATGCAGGTAAGAAAACACCCTCGTTTGTTTTATCCATAGCCTCAAAAACCTGCATATTATTAAGGATTATGCCATCCATAGCGTGTTCTTTTGCTGAAAGAGATTGTGCATGGATTTTCTCAGAATTTCTTTCTAATTTATCGGATGTTATCTTTGTGTTTTTTGCTTGGAAATACAAAACACCTGCCGGAATTAAATTGTCCTTGTAATATTCCTTACCGTTTTCCCATATTGCAAAAAGATAAATAAGCATCTGCATATTAAGTCCGTAAAAGACTTCACCAAGCTGAAATTCCTTGCCGCCTGTTTTATAATCTACAACTCGAATAAACGTATTGTCATCTGTTTCAAAAGAGTCAACTCGGTCAATACTACCTACAATTTTTACAAAACCACCATTATCCGTTTTAACTTCATAAGGTGGAATATCTCCATCAGGAGCAATTTTAAGCTCGAAATCAACAGGTGTGAATTCGCATACAGAAAATTCAGATACAAGCCTGAGAATAATATTATAAGTTGTTTCTTTAATAAGACGGATTGTTCGAATAAATGATGGGTTTTTGTTTTCGTATCCACCCATTACATCACAGATATATTCATCAACTATTTCATTTGACTTTTCTCTTATATCCTGATTTGACATTTTACGGATAGTTTCTTTTTTGTTATCACATAAGAATTGTTCCAATGCATAGTGAATAACAGTACCATATAACGCAGCGTCAACCTCCGCTTCTTTTCGAGGTCTGATTTTGATACCGTATTCACAGAAATAACTGAAAGGACATTTATAGTATTTTTCAATTCTTGAAGCAGACATATAAATATTCTTGCCAAAGAATTCAGTTGCAAGGTCAGTGTCACGGATACAGAAATCCTTTTCTGCTGCTTTCTGAATTTTCACAACCTCATTTTCACCATTGTTTCTTATGAAATATTCTTTTAATGTTTCGCAAAGGTCAGAGCCATTAACAGACTCACCTGCCATAACTGAAAATGCTGATTTTCTGCTTTCAATCAAATTAAGCTTTGTATTTTCTTTTCTTACATTGCATTTTGGGAACAGCTTTAAAACCTCACCCACCATTTCAGACGGTGTCAATGAAGATGAGTCACTGCCCAGTGCTGAATATGTTAAATATAGTTTATCAGTAGCCAGTGTTATGGCATGATATGCAATAAATGTTTCACTTACGCTGTTATATTCAAGGTTACTGATAATAGGCATTCCGTTCTTTATAAGCTCACAGCGTTCTGTATCGTTAAAAATCACACCTGACGAGCTTTCACCCGGAAATACGCCTGTATTAACACCCATAAGGAAAACAGCTTTCGGTGCAGATGCACGGATTCTGTCTGCACCACCAATGATTACCTCGTCCATACCGTTTGGAATTACACCAATGTCCTTTGATGCAACAAGAATATTGAAAAGTTCGGCATATCGCTCAATTGAAATTGCAGATTCACCAAGTGCAGAATATAATCCGTCGAAAATCTCTGTAAGTATTTTCCAGATTCTACCCTGTTCAAGGGATAAATCAATTTCATTATTATCATTTAAAACTACTGTGAATTTCTTTAAATTTTCGTCAATATGAGAACTTCTTAAAAATTTAAACAGTTCTTCTGAAATTAATTCACCTGTACCGTTTTTAATTTTGTTTTTAAGCGATAAAATTGGTGCTACAATTCTCTGTCTTAATGAATTAACAGTGTTTAATGTATCTTCTGCAGACTCGTCAAGCTCTTCACCAAAGCCCTTTGGGTTATCTGTCCACGGGTCTTTCCAGGCAGATGCACGGATTTTCCACATAAGACAGTAATCCTCAAGAAGTGCAGTTTCTTCAACGCTGAAGCCATAAAGCTGTGTTTTTAAAAGTCTTAAAACTGTTTCAGTTTCAAAACCTTTTATAAGAATATCTAAAAGACATTTTACAAATACAATAAGTGGTTGAGTATCAACGGGCTGACGATTATCGTGGAAACAATCAATATCGTATTTCCTGAAAGCAGCTGCTAAATCTTTTCTGTATGACTCCTCATTACGCACAATAACTGCAATATCACGATAACGAAGCTTCTGTGTTCTGACAAGTCTTTTGATTTCTGCAGCAACGCTCTGACATTCCTCTGTTTTTGTTCTGCAAGGAATGATTTCGATTGCATCAGCATCATTTTCATATACTTTACTTTCTGATGAAAAAATGTTTTCTTCAAGGAAATTAAGTTCATCCTTTTTAAACTCTTTTTTTGAATGCAAGACCTTTTCTGGTGCTATTTTCACATTTAATTTATTTGCAATTGATTTGAGCTTTTTAATCTCCACATTTGAATTGTAAAAAATCTCATATCTGTCATTATTTTTCAACGTGTCGCAACAGAATGTAACATACATATCATCACTCTGTCGCATAATCTGTTCAATTATTTCATATTCCTGACCCGAAAAGCCTGAAAAAGCATCTAAAAATACTGTTTTTCCTTTAAAATAGTCCACATCAAAAAGCAAATCATAAAGCATATTCAAATGGTCACAGCTGTCACTGAAATTTTGCGACATCATTGCATCATAGCAAGTGAAAATAATTGAAAGCTCTTTGAGCTTGGACGCAAAAGATGACTTTTTCACAAGGTCAGCACATTCGCTCAACTGTTCGTTTGTAATTCTGCATTTTTTCACTTCACGATGAAAATCGAGAATTTCGTTTATGAGCTGAGGATACTTTTTATATCTGTTAAAAACTGTCAGTTTATCCTCAACAGTTTCAATTGCACGACTCATAAGCACAGCACGGATGCCATCATCAGCCGTCTTTTTATCTAGTTTTCCGTATTGGCACAAAAGCCTTTCAGCAATACGAGAAAAGCTTAAGATTTCAACATTATTTATTTTTTCATTACCAAGAAGTGCTAACATTCCTCTTTCAGTTTCAAAAGAAAACTGTTCAGGCACAATGATTATTGCTTTATCATTAAAACTTTCTGCAATATCCTTTGCCATTGACCTGATGAGTCGTGTTTTTCCACTTCCTGTTCGTCCTGTTATAATGTTGAGCATTGTTTTTTGCTCCTTTAGATTATTTTCCCCTCCCTTCACGAGGGAGGTGGCATTTTCGCAAGAAAATGGCGGAGGGCGTTTCTGGATTTTTATACTCCCTCACTCTGCTTCGCAGACAGTTCCCTCAATGAGGAAGCTGATTGTTTTTTTAAATCAATTTAAATATCTTTGCTCCATGTGAAGCAACCTTACAAATAAATGTATTTTCAATTTCAGCAATATTTTCTTTTTTCCATAAATCGCGGAGAGTATATTTTCCTGACAACTCAAAGTCAGATAAATCAACCGAAATTTCATTTTCTTTATCTGATACATTGAAAACAGCAATCAATGGTTTATTATCAGAAGATATAGCAGTCCAGATGATTGTATTTTCATCACGATAGGCCTGTTTACCACCGTGAGAATTCTGATTCACGTCAATAACTTCCTCATTTGTCATAAGAGAAAGAGTCCAATCGTCGTTATTTCTCATTTCACCACCGAACATCAACGGTGAACGGAAAATTGACCAGAGTGTCATCAATGTGATTTGTTCGTCTTTTGAAAACTGGGTATATCTGTCCTGTGGTCCGTGACAAGTGCCGTTTCTTGAAATATTACCAAGTGGCAACATATCGCAGTCCGGCCAACAGCCTTCGCTCACATATGAAGCCCATTTTTCACACTTGTCGAACATTTCATAAAGCTTGTCCCACCAGTCCCAGAAGTCACCTGTAAGACGCCACATATTAGCGTATTCACACAAATGCTCAGCAATTGACAATTCAGCAGGACCGGGAGAAAGGCTCAACACTATATCTCTGCCCGTTTTATCAATAGCTTTTCTTATCATTTCAACTTCTTCACGAGCTGAATACGGATTATCCCATTTTCTGAATTCTGTAACGCAGATGTCATCAACCTTTACAAAATCAATTCCCCATTCTGCGTACATCTGAAAAATAGAGTCATAGTATGCCTGTGCTCCCTCACAGTTGTACATTCCGTACATATCTGTATTCCAAGGGCAAACAGAAAAATGATGAGCAACCTGACGTGCTGTTTTATCTGTCCCTAAAATAGGAGTATTTCTGTGAACTGCCTGACGAGGAATACCACGCATTATATGAATGCCGAATTTAAGTCCCATAGCGTGAATTTTATCTGCAATAGGCTTAAACCCAGCACCATTTACTGATGATGGAAAACGATTTTCTGCAGGAATCAAACGAGAATACTCGTCCATACAAAGCTCAGTAAAATTATTGTAGTCGTTATTTTTTGCCTTTGGTTCATACCATTGAATATCACAGACAACATACTGCCATCCGTAATCTTTCAGGTATTTTGCCATATATTCTGCATTTCCCATAAGCTGTTCTTCATTTACTGCTGCACCGTAACAGTCCCAACTGTTCCAACCCATAGGAGGTGTTTTTGCACATTTATTTTTATTCATAATAATCACCTTAATCAAAAATTACGCTTTTTTTCTTTCCATTTTTATTTTTGGGATATTCACGAATTCTCGTGATATATTCACAATTAACAAGGTCACACTGACCATTACTGTTTTCAATTTCAAGCCAACCCTCATTACAGGATTTGATAGTTCCTGTAATTTGTGAAGAAGATGTGCAAGTGTATATTAAACACTCTTTACCTATGTATCTTTCTATAAGTGATGTCATATCTATCCTTCCCCTTTTTTCACGAAGATCTTTACGAACAACAACGAGGATTTCTTCTCTCTTTTGATAAATTAAAATAATAAAAAGGACAAAAAATATTATCCACGCTGAATTCATAAAATCACCTCCATATACATTTAATATATTTTATCATTTAATAAGGATTTTGTAAACAATTCAATGAGTAAAATAACGGACTCAAATTATATAAAAATATTAAAAAAGTATTGGTTTTAGAGAAAAAAGTTCTTGACAAAGACAGTATGTTGTGATAGAATAATCAAGCATTTGAAATGCGGGTGTAGTTCAATGGTAGAATCCCAGCCTTCCAAGCTGGTCGTGTGGGTTCGATTCCCATCACCCGCTCCAGCGCTGATAGCTCAGTTGGATAGAGCATCTGCCTTCTAAGCAGAGGGTCGGGGGTTCGAATCCCTTTCAG
>JAZQUG010000012.1:0-7875 GCA_045631225.1 Candidatus Fimenecus sp. | reverse complement strand
CTGTTTTGCATTGAAGATATCCACATTCTGATGGCTGAGCATCCGCGAGCATAAAAATTCTTCCTGTTTCTGACTGAACAATTGCAGAGACAATGAATGATGCACTGTCAGTTGATGTAACAGTATCAGCGTAGTCATCAAAATGGTTGACCATTGAATATTCCCAGTTTGTGTATCCATCTTTTGAAACAGCAATGGCGATATCAATGTTGTTTGGTGAGTCAGACCCGTGTGCATAACGGATATCAGCACCTGCCATAACACTACCATCGTTGAGTGTGTAAAGTGCTGGGATTCTGTTTCGTTCTGAACCAAATTCCTTGTGGTCAAAAGGTTGGTCATACACTATTTTATTAATAGTTTTTGAAATCATAGTTTTCTCCTTATGATTAAAGTGATTATACACTTTTATAATACCAAAAATATAAGATAATGTAAATAATGTATATCAAATAAAATTTATAAAATGAGTTGTTGAATTAGTAAATTGTTTTTATTGTACTTTTCATAAATATGTGATATAATCTATTGAATTTTAACGAAAGAGAGTAGTGTAATGAAAAAATTAAATGGTCTTGCATTAATACCTATTGGTGTTTTTGTAGTTTTTTATCTTTCACTTGGAATAATTTTTGAATACGTTATGAAAATTCCTATGGGATTTTATAGTGTTCCTGTGGTTGTTGCATTCCTTGTGGCTTTGTTTGTGGCAGTTCTTCAGACAAAAGGTGTTTCTCTTGATAAAAAGTTTGAAATAATGGGACAAGGTGTAGGTGATAAGAATATCATCACAATGCTTATTATTTTTATGCTTGCAGGTATTTTTGTGGGTGTAGTGGGCAGAAGCTCTGCCGAAAGTGTTGCTTATTTTATGCTTTCTGTTACACCACCACGATTTGCAGTAGTTGTACTTTTTATTATAAGCTGTTTTGTTTCAACTGCAATGGGTACATCGGTTGGTACAATTACGTTGATTACTCCAATTGCTGTTGCAATTTCAGAGGGCTCAGGCTTCCCACTTCCTCTTTGTGTAGGCACAGTTGTAGGTGGTGCAATGTTTGGTGATAACCTTTCATTCATTTCAGATACAACTATTGCGGCTTGTAATGGTCAGGGCTGTAAAATGAAGGATAAATTCCGTACAAACCTTGCTGTTGTTGCTCCGGCAGCACTTGTTACACTTGTTTTGATTTTGGTGTTGTCACTTAAATCAGATGTTTCAGGTGGAATAAATAAAGGCTATGATATGATACAGATTATTCCATATATTCTTGTTCTTATCAGCGGAATTATCGGTATAAATGTATTTGTAACTCTTATGATTGGTATTTTATCAGGTAGTGTTATAATGCTTGTAACAGGAGCTGTTACATTCCCTGAGCTTCTTTCAGGAATGGGTGCAGGTGCATCAGGAATGTTTGAAACAGCAATGGTAGCAATTCTTGTTGCTGCACTTTGTGGCTTAATCAAATATAATGGTGGCTTTGATGCTTTGCTTAACGGAATAAAAAGAGTTTTCAAGGGCAAAAAGAGTGGTCAGTTGGGAATCGGTCTTTTAGTAGGACTTATGGATATTGCTACTGCAAATAATACAGTTGCTATTGTTATGGCAAACCCAATTGCAAGTGAAATGGCAAAGGATTTTGGTGTCAGCCCAAGAAAAACAGCATCAATTCTGGATACATTCTCATGTATTTCTCAAGGCTTCTTGCCATATGGTGCACAGATTCTTGTGGCACTTTCCGTTGTGAATACTCTTGGATATGAGATGAGTGCATTCCAGGTGATTTCAAATCTTTTCTATCCTATGATGCTTCTTGTAAGTTCACTTATTTTTATTTTTGTAATTCCTGAAAAGAAGCATAAAAATGCAGATTAATAAGGAAAGACTGAAAAAGTTATTCTTATGGCTTGTTTTTACAAACAGATGTAAATATTGCAATACACTTGTTAAAAATAATGAGCACCTTTGCGATGATTGCAAAGAAAATCTGCCAATAATAAAAGGTGAAAAGTGTAAATATTGTGGTGCAGAAAAGCAAAGATGTAACTGTCATAAGCACAAAATGGAATATGACGGAATAACAGCACCTTTTTATTATGAGGACAGCATCGCAAAAGCAATTCGCGGATTTAAGTTTTATGGAAAAGATGTCTTGGCAGAAGGTCTTGCTGAAAGAATGGCTGACTGTGTAAAAGAAGATTTTAAAAATGTGAAATTTGATTTTGTCTGTTTTGTGCCTTTTGTTTTATCTCAAAAATTTATAAGAGAATATAATCAAAGTGAATTGTTGGCAGAAAGATTATCAGAAAAACTAGGTTTGCCATTAGTTGATGTGATGGTAAAGCTTTTTGAAACAAAACCACAACACAAAATGAATCCTCGTAACAGAGCAGGTAATGTTTTCGGTGTTTATGATATAAATGAAAACAAGGATGTAACGAGAAAGACAATTCTGTTGGTTGATGATGTACGTACAACAGGTGCAACATTAAATGACTGTGCAAGGATTTTAAAAATAAGAGGTGCAGACAAGGTCTATTGTACTGTTACAGCGCTTGCAGGTGCCAAATCGAAAAAAGAAAACTGAATAAATTTATAACTCCTTACTTTTTGGTAAATACTATTAAAAAAGTAAAGGAGTTTTTTATTATGGTTGAACAGGATACAATTAGATTGCTTCGTGAATGTGATGCAGGTGTAAAAATGGGTATTTCATCAATTGATGATGTGATGAAATATGTAAAATCTGAAAGACTTCGCAAGGACCTTACTGATAACAGAGAGGAGCATTGCGACCTTGATAAGGATTTACAGGAATTGCTTGACCAGTATCACGATGACGGCAAGGACCCAAATCCAATGGCAAAGAGCATGTCGTGGATGAAAACAAATATGAAACTTGTGATGAATGAATCTGACCACACTATTGCCGATTTGATTACAGATGGTTGCAATATGGGCGTAAAGTCACTTAATAAATATCTCAATGAATATAAGGCAGCAGATGAAAAATCAAAGGATATCTGTAAAAGGCTTATAAATCTTGAAGAGGACTTAATTATTCAGATGCGACAGTTTTTATAAGTACAAAATGATATGATTAATTGAAGTTTGTCGAGTAAATGCAGAGTGCAAAATGCTGAATGCAGAATGTCGGAACTGCGTTGCGACTGCATATAATATGTCATTCTGAGGAGTGTAACGACGAAGAATCTCTGTTGGTTTTACTGTTCGCTTTAGAGGAGATTCTTCGCTTACGCTCAGAATGACTAACCAAATTGGTTATCCCTACAAATTATAATTTGAATTTTAACCATAAAAAGGTAAAAAAACACCCCTGTCAAATTGACAGGGGCATATAAATTGTTGAATAATCAGGAATTATTCGTTAACCTTTGTAACAACACCTGAACCAACTGTTCTACCGCCTGCACGGATAGCGAAACGAAGACCTTCTTCGATAGCGATAGGAGTGATGAGTTCAACGTCCATAACAACGTTGTCACCAGGCATACACATTTCTGTACCTGCTGGAAGAGAAATTGTACCTGTAACGTCTGTTGTTCTGAAATAGAACTGAGGTCTGTAGTTGTTGAAGAAAGGAGTATGACGGCCGCCTTCATCCTTTGTCAAAACGTAAACCTGACCTGAGAACTTTGTGTGTGGCTTGATTGTGCCTGGCTTAGCAAGAACCTGACCACGTTCGATTTCACTTCTCTGGATACCACGAAGAAGAGCACCGATGTTGTCACCTGCTTCAGCATAGTCAAGGAGCTTTCTGAACATTTCGATACCAGTAACAACTGTCTTTCTGCTTTCGTCTGAAAGACCAACGATTTCAACTTCTTCAGAAGTTCTGAGCTGACCTCTTTCAACTCTACCTGTAGCAACTGTACCACGACCTGTGATTGTGAAAACGTCTTCAACAGGCATAAGGAATGGCTGGTCTGCCTTACGGTCAGGAGTTGGGATGTAGCTGTCAACTGCAGCCATGAGTTCCCAAATTGGAGCACAAGCTGGATCATCAGCTGATGCTGCTTCGAGAGCCTTGAGAGCTGAACCCTTGATGATTGGTGTATCATCGCCTGGGAATTCATATTCGTCAAGAGTTTCACGGATTTCCATTTCAACGAGTTCAAGAAGTTCTTCGTCGTCAACCTGGTCAACTTTGTTCATGAAAACGATGATGTAAGGAACGCCAACCTGACGAGCAAGAAGAAGGTGTTCTTTTGTCTGAGCCATAGGACCATCTGTTGAAGCGATAACAAGGATAGCACCGTCCATCTGTGCAGCACCTGTGATCATGTTCTTAATATAGTCAGCGTGGCCTGGGCAGTCAGCGTGAGCATAGTGACGTGTTTCTGTCTCGTACTCAACGTGAGCTGTGTTGATTGTAATACCTCTTTCTCTTTCTTCAGGAGCCTTATCGATGTTTGCATAGTCAACGAAGTCAGCCTGACCCTTAGAAGCGAGTGTCTTTGTGATAGCAGCTGTTAATGTTGTCTTACCGTGGTCAACGTGACCGATAGTACCAATATTAACGTGTGGTTTAGTTCTTTCAAATTTTGCCTTTGCCATTGGAATTTCCTCCCTTTATTTTTGAAATAATTTACAAAATAATTGTGATACTTATTGTATCAATAAACTTGAAAAATTTCAAGTGTTTTACGAGAAATAATTAGTCTCTCTTACTTCTTTCAGAAATAATTGATTCTGAAATTGATTTTGGAACCTCTTTATAACCGTCTGGTTCCATTACATACTGTCCACGACCCTGAGTCTTTGAACGAAGGTCAGTAGCGTAACCAAACATTTCTGAAAGAGGAACTCTTGCGTTAATCTGCTTAACACCTGAACGGTCCTCAAAGCCCTGGATTTCACCACGACGTGAGTTAAGGTCACCGATAACATCACCCATGTAATCTTCTGGAGTGATAACAACAACCTTCATAATTGGTTCAAGGATAACAGGATTTGCCTTCTTAGCAGCATCTTTGAATGCCATAGAACCAGCAATCTTAAATGCCATTTCAGAAGAGTCAACTTCGTGGTAAGAACCATCGTAAAGAGTAACCTTTACGTCAACAACGCTGTAACCTGCAAGTACACCTGACTGCATAGCACCCTGGATACCGTCGTCAACAGCCTTGTGATATTCCTTAGGAATAGCACCACCAACGATGTTGTTTACAAATTCGTAACCGCCGTCTGGATTTGGTTCAATATTAATCTTAACGTGACCGTACTGACCCTTACCACCTGACTGACGAGCATACTTTGTATCTGATGAAGCAGGCATACGGATTGTTTCTCTGTATGCAACCTGTGGCTTACCAACGTTTGCTTCAACTTTAAATTCACGAAGAAGTCTGTCAACGATGATTTCAAGGTGAAGTTCACCCATACCAGCGATGATTGTCTGACCTGTTTCTTCGTCTGTGTAGCTACGGAATGTTGGGTCTTCTGCAACAAGTTTTGAAAGTGCGATACCCATTTTTTCCTGACCAGCCTTTGTTTTTGGCTCGATAGCAACACTGATAACAGGTTCCGGGAAGTTCATTGATTCAAGGATAATTGGGTGGTTAGCATCACAAAGTGTGTCACCTGTTGTTGTATTCTTAAGACCAACAACGGCAGCGATGTCACCTGCATAAACTGTATCAAGGTCTTCACGGTGGTTAGCGTGCATCTGAAGAATTCTACCCATTCTTTCTTTATTGTCCTTAACTGTGTTATAAACAGTTGTACCAGCGTTAACTGTACCTGAATATACACGGAAGAAACAAAGTGTACCAACGAATGGGTCGTTAGCAATCTTAAATGCGAGAGCTGCAAATGGCTCTTCGTCAGATGAATGTCTAACTTCTTCCTCTTCTGTATCTGGGTTGATACCCTTGATAGCTTCGATGTCTGTTGGAGCAGGCATGAAGTCTACGATAGCATCGAGGAGAGGCTGAACACCCTTGTTACGGTATGAAGTACCGCAGCAGATTGGAACGATTTCGTTAGTAAGAGTAGCCTTACGGATAACACTCTTGATCTCTTCAACAGTGAGTTCTTCACCGTCAAAATATTTCATCATAAGTTCCTCATCGAGTTCAGCAACTGATTCGATAAGGTTGTTACGATATTCTGCAGCCTTATCAGCCATTTCAGCAGGAATTTCTTCGATACGAACGTCTTTACCCATATCATCATAATACATAATAGCATTGTTATTGATAAGGTCAACGATACCTCTGAATGAGCTTTCCTCACCGATAGGAAGCTGAATTGGAACTGCGTTGCAGTTAAATCTTTCTTTTACCATGTCAAGAACACGGTAGAAGTTAGCACCTAAAATGTCCATCTTGTTAACATAAATCATTCTAGGAACTTTATATTCGTCAGCCTGACGCCATACAGTTTCAGACTGAGGTTCAACACCACCCTTTGCGCAAAGAACAGTCACAGAACCGTCAAGAACGCGGAGTGAACGCTGAACTTCAACAGTGAAGTCAACGTGTCCAGGAGTGTCGATGATATTGATACGATGGTCTTTCCAGAAACATGTAGTAGCAGCAGATGTGATTGTGATACCACGTTCCTGCTCCTGAGCCATCCAGTCCATTGTAGCTGAACCATCATGAGTCTCACCGAGCTTATGGTTAACACCTGTATAGAAAAGAATTCTTTCTGTAGTAGTTGTTTTACCAGCGTCGATATGAGCCATGATACCGATATTTCTTGTCTGTTCAAGAGATACTTTTCTTGGCATAATATCCTCCTAAATGTCTCTAAAAATTACCATCTGAAATGTGCGAAAGCTTTGTTAGCTTCTGCCATTCTATGCATTTCTTCCTTCTTCTTGAATGCTCCACCCTGTGAGTTGATAGCATCAAGAATTTCGTTAGCAAGTCTTTCCTTCATTGTTCTTTCTGAACGCTGACGAGCGTAAAGAGTAATCCAACGAAGACCGAGTGTCTGACGTCTTTCTGGACGAACATCCATTGGAACCTGGTATGTTGCACCACCGATACGACGAGCTTTACACTCGAGAACTGGCATTACATTTTCCATAGCGGCATCGAAAACTTCGAGAGCTTCCTTGCCTGTTTTTTCAGCGATGATGTCGAATGCACCGTAAACGATTTTCTGAGATACACCCTTCTTACCGTCTAACATAACGCTGTTGATAAGTCTTGTTACAAGCTTTGAATTATAAAGCGGATCTGGCAAAACATCACGTTTTGCAATCTGGCCTCTTCTTGGCACTGCGCTTCCCTCCTTCATATTAATGATATCATAGGTACTCGAGTGACAAAACCTCGTGGCGCCAACGAAAAGCCATATATTTCTATATATTAACTCTCGTTGGACAAATATTCATTTTGAATATAGCCTTACAAGAAGATTCTGTCTTTTAACATTAACCTATTATTTTTTTGCTGCCTTAGGACGCTTTGCACCGTACTTAGAACGGCTCTGCATTCTGCCGTTAACACCCTGAGTATCGAGTGTACCACGGATGATGTGATAACGCACACCAGGAAGGTCCTTAACACGGCCGCCTCGGATAAGAACAACTGAGTGTTCCTGAAGATTGTGTCCTACGCCTGGGATATAAGCTGAAACTTCGATACCATTTGTAAGACGAACTCTGGCGAGCTTTCTAAGAGCTGAGTTAGGTTTCTTAGGTGTATCTGTCTTAACAACAGTACAAACACCTCTCTTTTGTGGAGAATTGTTATTTGTCATAACATTCTTCTTTGAGTTGAGACCCTTACCAAGAGCTGGAGCCTTAGACTTCTTAACGAGAGTTTCTCTTCCGTTACGAACGAGCTGGTTAAATGTTGGCACTAAATTCACCCCCATACATATTTATTGCATAA
>JAZQUG010000011.1:0-45595 GCA_045631225.1 Candidatus Fimenecus sp. | reverse complement strand
TTTTCGCCAGTTAAAACAGAAAGTTCTTCAATAGCACAGTCAACAGAAACGTTTATAGCGTCTGTTGTAATTCCTATTTCTAAGCCGTTTAACGCTTCTCTTAAATTTTCAACTGCCTTAAAGACACAGACTCTTTGTCTTTCAGTAGTTAAAAGTGGAGCAGACGGGTTGAAGTTGTCAGTACCAACAACGCTTTCTACAACCTGTTTTAATTTATCAATACCGTCATTTTCTTTAGCCGAAATTTCAACGATGTTTTCTGCATAATCTTTAATTTCATCAACAGAAAATGCTCTGTTCAAATCACTTTTATTAACAATAACAATGCTTCTTTTTTCTTTGCAAAGTTTTAAAAGTTCTTTGTCATCTTCTGAGATTTTTTCGCCACCGTCAAGTACCATAAATACAAGACCGGCTCTTTCGAAACGTTCTTTTGCTCTTTCTACACCGATTTTTTCAATTTCATCATCGGTTTCAGTACGTATGCCTGCCGTGTCAGCAAGTCTTAAAGTGATATTACCAAGTCTTACGGTTTCTTCTAAAACGTCACGGGTAGTACCTGCAACAGAAGTTACAATCGCTCTGTTTCTGCCGGTGAGTGCATTTAAAAGAGTGCTCTTACCGACGTTTGGTCTGCCGACAATTGCAGTGTCAATACCTTCTAAAATCGCCTGACCTGCATCAAAACCGTCTAAAAGCGTTTCCAATCTTCTCAATACGTCAGAAAATGAACTAATCATTTCGTCATTACTGATTTCAGGGATTTCTTCGTCAGGGTAATCAACCCAAGCGGCTAAAAAAGCAGCAGTTCTTGCAAGAGAATCTCGACATTCTGTTATTTCTCTGCTTAAATTACCATCTAAAGCATTGAGCGTTGCCGCACGTGCATCTTCGCCAGTAGCGGAAATGAGTGACATAACAGCTTCCGCTTCAGATAAATCCATTTTACCATTTAAAAAAGCTCTTTTTGTATATTCTCCTGGCTCTGCAGGGACGGCACCAGCGTTAAAAGTTGCCCTTAAAACACGTGAAAGTATGTAAAGACCGCCGTGACAACTGAACTCTACAACGTCTTCACCAGTGTAACTTTTTGGTGCTCTGAAAAGAAGTGCAACTGCTTCATCTATTACGTCGTCACCATCATAAACGTGACCAAAAAGTGCAGTGTAACCGTTTTTTTCTTCAATTTTTTTGCCCGATACACCTTTAAAGACGTTGTCTGCAATTTTAATGGCATCTTCACCGGAAAGTCTTACAATGCCAATACCTGCGGCAGTCTGTGGTGTTACTATTGCTGATATTGTTGACAAATTTACATCTCCAAAAAATTATTTTAAAATCTGTTTGTTGAACCAAATCCACCGGCACCACGCTCTGTTTCGTCTAATTCATCTACTTCAATAATTTCAGGGAGACTTACAGGCATAATTACCATCTGTGCAATTCTTTCGTTTGGTTCAATAGTGTATTCTTTATCTATCTGATTAATAACGCCGACTTTAATTTCTCCACGGTAGTCACTATCTATAACGCCAACAGAGTTGAGAAGACCAATGCCGTGTTTTATAGAAAGACCGCTTCTTGGAAAAATAAAAGCTGCTTCAGAAGGACTTTCAAGTGCGATTGCAATTCCGGTAGGAATAAGTGCAGTTTCACCGTGTTTTAACGTAATTGGTTCATCTAAAACGGCGTAAAGGTCCATACCGGCACTACCGGAAGTAGCCCTTTGTGGCACAACAGCCTTTTCGTTTAATTTTTTTATTTTTAACGTACTCATATTAATCACCAAAGTGCAGGGTTAGCTTTGTTTTCTTCAATTTTGCTACCCTGTAATCTTACTAATTCTCTTTTGTAAAAGTCTGCTTCTTTTCGCGCATTTGCAACGTCCTGAAGACTTTCTTTGAGTTGTGTTTTCAAGTTTTCTGTTGAAGCATCATTCTTTTTTACAGTATCTGCATAATCGAGTGCTACTGCAACTGCTGCCTGAGTAGTAGAAATTGTACTGTTCTTTAAAAGTGCATCTATTTTCAAATCTACTTCTCTTGCTAAAGCAGACATATATTCAGAAGAATCTTCAGAAACAACTTTGAATGAGAATCCTGCAACTTTGACCGTATGTTTAGTTTTTTCCATAAAAAACACCCTTTCTGAAATCTGTTCACCGAATTGCTATAATTATACAATGTTTTAAAAAGATATTCAACAATAAATATATTAAAATTTAAAAATAAGAAATAATTTATTTGTTGATATTTTCGGGTATTGTGATATAATGATTGTAATTAAAATTTTTGGAGAATGAGAAATGGATTATAACCAGAATAGCAATCAATATCAGAATTATAATCAGCAACAGAATTTTAACCAATACCCCAATTTTAATCAAGTACCGCAAGGTCAATATAATCCTTATGGTTATGTGAATTACCAACAACCGAATTTAATGAGTCAGGAGAAGTTTTTAAAACTCCGTGAACAGAAGAATGAAATAAGACGCTTTGCAAAAATAATTGCTTTTGCTATGTTAGGCTTTTTGGTTGCGAGTATGTTATTCAGTGTAATACTTGAAGCGTTTGGACTTATTGATTTATATTACTCAAACGGAACGTTTTCATCGAGTGTGGGTATTTTTTATTCAATACTTACAGTTGGAGTTCCTTTCTTTATTGCGAAGAAGGCAATTTATAAAAAACACGATTTACCAGTGTGTTCTTATTCGCCACCAAAACCAACTTTAAAAACAGTATCAATTATATTCCTTTCTGTTTTAGGTTGTCTTGCTTCAATGTACGTTACAGGATTTATTCAGGCATTCTTTGAAGGCTTTGGTTTTTCGTTTTCTTCTGGTGATGAACCACAGATTAATTCTTTTGTAGATATTATTGCTCTTTTTATAGGTACGGCAATTATACCGCCACTTGTAGAAGAATTTGCAATGAGAAATGTTGTAATGCAACCATTAAGAAAATACGGTAATTTGTTTGCAATAATCTGTTCAGCACTTGTTTTTGGCATTTTTCACGGAACACCATCACAAATTCCTTTTGCAATTCTCTGCGGATTGTTTTTAGGTTATGCAGTAATTGCAACTGACAGTATCTGGACTGGTGTTATAATTCACGCTATAGTAAATGGTCTTTCTTGTTGCTATTATGCAATTCTTTATTTTACCGATGAAGAAACGGCAGATACAACTTACAATTTTATATGTCTTGCTTTAGGTGTTCTCGGCTTTGTAGCGTTAATTATCTATATAAGTAAATATAAATTGGAGTTCAACAGGATTATTTCTAAAAATGGGTTAGAAGAATATTCATTAAAACAAAAAGTTTCAAAATTCATTTTTGCACCGGCAATGATAATTGCAATTATTGTGTTCTTGATTCAGGCAATTTCTATGATTTCTTATGGCACAGGGGTTACTGCATAATGACTCACGAAGAATTTATGAAAGAGGCTCTTCTTCTTGCTGAAATATCAGCAAGTGAAGGCGAAGTTCCCGTTGGTGCAGTTGTTGTTTGTGATGGCAAAATCGTTGGTACAGGTAGAAACAGACGTGAAACAGAAAAAAATGCACTTTGCCACGCTGAAATTGAGGCAATAAATAATGCCTGTAAAAATTTAGGTGGCTGGCGACTTTTCAAGTGTGATTTATACGTCACGTTAGAGCCGTGCCCGATGTGTGCTGGTGCAATTATAAATTCAAGAATAAGAAATGTTTATTTTGGAGCAAAAGATGAAAAAAATGGTGCTGTCGTTTCGGCAGCACAGCTTTTTGATATGAATTTCACTCATAAACCAAATTATGAGGGCGGAATTTTAAGTGAAGAATGTTCCCTAATACTCTCAAAATTTTTTAAAGAGTTGAGAAAAAAGAAGGTTGGTGAAGAAAAATGAGTACAATCGCTGCTATTTCAACGGGCAGAGCACCCGGTGGAATTGGTGTTATCCGAATTTCAGGAGAAAATGCAATAAGCGTTGCTGATAAGATTTTTTCTTCATTCAATGGTAAAAAGTTAGAGGAAATTCCCGGATATTCAGCACTTTACGGAAAAGCATCTGATGAAAAAGGACATATAGATAATGTGGTTGCACTTGTTTTTCGTGCACCCAAAAGCTATACAGGAGAAGATGTTGTAGAAATATCCTGTCATGGAGGACTCTTTGTAACAGATAAAGTTTTGAAATCTGTTTATGATGCGGGAGCAATTCCTGCAGAACCCGGTGAATTTACAAAAAGAGCTTTTTTAAACGGAAAAATGGACCTGACAAGTGCAGAATCAGTTATGAATATCATTTCTGCACAGGGTGAACAGGCTGAAAAAATTGCTCTCGGTGTGCTTGAAGGCAGACTTTTTAAAGAAATTAAAAAAATTAATGATAAACTTGTTTACGATATGGCTCTTCTTTCTGCCTGGGTTGATTATCCTTATGAAGAAATCGAAGATTTATCAGATAACAACTTGAAAGAACATATAACCGAAAGTATTATTAATTTAAGCAAATTAATAAATGACTTTGATAAGGGACAAATTATAATGGAGGGTGTTGACACTGCCATTGTCGGATGTCCGAATGTTGGTAAATCAACACTTATGAACTTGCTTTCAGGTACAGAAAAATCAATTGTTACTGAAATTGCAGGAACAACACGAGATATCGTTGAGGATACAGTAAATGTTGGTGGCATTACGCTTCGACTTGCTGATACAGCAGGTGTCCGAGAAACAGAAGATGTCGTTGAAAGCATAGGCGTTGACCGTGCTGTAAAAAGATTGCAGAATGCAGAGCTTGTCCTTGCAGTTTTTGATGGAAGTCGTGAATTAAACGATGCTGACAGAAGATTAATTGAGCTTTGTAAAGATAAGAAAGCAATAGGAATTGTCAATAAAACAGATTTAGAAGAAAATTATCTAAACGGTGAAATCGAAGAAAATTTTTCACAGACAGTTTTTATCTCAGCAAAAACAGGTAAGGGAAAAGAAGAACTTACAAAGGCTGTTGAAGAGCTTTTAGGAACTGCAGATTTTGATACAACAGCTACAGCAATCGTAAATAATCGTCAGTGTGATTGTTGTAAAAAAGCACTTGATGCATTAAAAGATGCTGAAAATGCACTTATGTTTGGTATGACAATGGATGCAGTTACAGTTTGTCTTGATTCTGCTATTGAAAATCTGATGATTTTAACAGGTGAAAAGGCAACCGAATTAGTTGTTAATGAAATTTTTGCACAGTTCTGTGTGGGAAAATAAACAGTTAGTTAATTATTATCTATTTTGAAAAGAGGTTTTATAAATGAGCGGATGTAGCGGAAATTGTAGTAGTTGTTCATCAAATTGCGATAGCAAAAAACAGGATTTACGTATCCCGGGAAATCCTATGAGTAGTGTAAAAAAAGTTATCGGTGTTGTAAGTGGTAAAGGTGGCGTTGGTAAAAGCTTTGTCACATCTTCACTTGCTGTAACAGCGCAGACAATGGGTTATCAGACAGCAATTCTTGATGCTGATATTACAGGTCCATCTATTCCAAAGGCTTTTGGTGTTCATGGTGCTCCTGAAGGTACAGCAGATGGTATGTATCCGTTGGAGTCAAAGTTAGGCACAAGAATTATGAGTGTAAACTTGCTTCTTCAGAGTGAAGACCAGCCTGTTATCTGGCGTGGACCTGTTATTTCAGGACTTATTCATCAGTTCTGGCAGGAAACTGTATGGGGCGATGTTGACTTTATGTTTGTTGATATGCCTCCGGGAACAGGTGACGTTCCGCTTACAGTTTTCCAGTCACTTCCTGTTGATGGTATTGTAATTGTAACAACTCCACAGGATTTAGTTACACTTATCGTTAAGAAAGCAGTTAATATGGCAAAAATGATGAATGTTCCAATCATTGGTATTGTTGAAAATATGAGTTATTTTGAATGCCCTGATTGTAACAAGAAGCATTATATTTACGGTGAAAGCAAGATTGACGAAATTGCAAAGGAGCTTGGTATTCCTGTTCTTGCAAAGCTTCCTATTAATCCTGCAAATGCAGCACTTGTTGATAAGGGATGTATTGAACTCAGCGAAGAAAAACAATTCGTTGATGTAATTAAAAAGATTGCAGAATAAAAATAAAGGCAAGGTCAGTTAAGACCTTGCCTTTATTTTATATGTAACCGACGGGGTTATTTTGTAGGGGAGGGTCTCCGTGGCCCTCCCGCAAGTGTGCGATTAAATTACGGGCGAGCACAGAGACTCGTCCCTACAATGTATGATGGACGCTTCAAATAAGACATAAATTTAAGATTTTACTTTTATTCAAAATTTACCATAAATAGAAGTAATATAATATTTATGCAAACAATGAGAACTTTAAAAAATGATTGCAAAATCAATTTTGTTGAAACATAATCTCCTTTATTTTTGGCATTCGCATAAATTTTTTTCTTTAATTTAATCGGTCTTAAATGATGAGTGTTGTCGCAGATTTTTGCGTACTTTTTTCTTAAAAATCCATATTCAATTATATTTTCTACAACTATATTATATAAAACGAATATTCCTGTATGAATGAAAACAGTCATAAAAACTGCTCCATCATCCAAGATAAAATTAAAAACAATACTTAATATGAAAAGAATAATTTGTATAACAATAGCAAAGTTGTTCGTATAAATGTATTTTTTTATTTGCTCTGGTTTATTTGAAAAGTTCACAATTTTCTCCTATGTATATTTAATATAATGTTTTTGAAAGTACAAAACAAGTCCAGAGTGCAATCACAAACAAGCCTTCTGCAGGAATTGCGAGCTTTGTATATGGACATTTCCAACCCTTATCAACACAAAGGAAGATTGTTCGGGTCACAAAAACTGTTGTTGAGAAGAAAAGTCCACCAATCATTGAGTAATATGGTGTTTTAAGTGCCAACATAAGGAAAAGCAAAAATCCGCCCAATGCACCTGAAATACCGCCATAATAAACTCGGATTTCAGTTTTACCTGCATTGTCAACAGGCTTGATTGAAAAGCTTTCAGCATTTTTCAATGGACTGATAATAAAAACAATTGCCATTCCGAAGAAATAGAGGATAAGACCGATTGTGGCAACTGCTGCCGGGATATTTGACATTAAAATTTCTTTCATTTTAAAAAACTCCTTTATGATTTAATTTCTTTCTTGTCAAAGAAAGATGTAAAATTGATGATAAGTAAAAGTATGTATGCAACCCACATTGGAAGATTTTCAATAAAAGCACTCTTACCTACCGTTACTAAAAGCACAAGCATAAGAGCCAGAATAATGACGAAAATCACGGTTGCAATTATGTATTTTTTATCTTTTTCCATACACTTGTGGAAAAGGAATATTATAATTCCTGCTGCACCGAAGAAAGCGAAAATAAGTGCTGATGCCCAATGTCCCAAACATCTTGGAGTCATAATAAGCTCAAGTCCTGCTGATGGTACATTTATTGTGACAAAAAGTGCAGCACAACCAAGAGAAGTAATTATGATACCGGCCTTGTTATAGTAGTTATTTTTACGATACATATAAAGAACATTTGTGAAAATTGAAAGTGAAGAAAGAACGCCCCAGATTTTATACTCCAATGGGTATTTAAGTCCAAGCATACTTGCAGTAACATCAGTTAAGATATTACCAAATTGTTCAGGGAAACTTAAAAAACCATACCATGTGATAAATGCAAAACCGGCAATAAGATTTGCAATGCAAAATATAGTAGTCGGTTTAGTAAGTTTTTCTGCAAACAAGATTTTCTTTATGAAAAATGCATAGAAGAAAAGCAGAATTGTTGAACCGATTACCCAAAGCCAATAAATAGTAGCATTAGCATACATTGGTTCATAAAGCATACCGTCAAATTTTGCAATAAACTGTTCAGCAGGTAAGAGCATATCAGCTTCTGTCGGAATTATGTAAGCATATTGGTCCCAACTCATTACAAATGACATCCATAAGCCGTAAACCACAGCCACAACTGCCCACATAATAGTATAAACATTCATCATTTTTTTGTTATCTGCCATATCAATCCCTCCATATAGTAATATTATCACTAAATATCGATAAAAGCAACAAAAAAAGGACTACCAATTTGGTAGTCCTAAAATTTTTGTGAATTTGAATTATTCTTCGTCGCCTTCGCAGCAGTCACAATCACATTCGCAATCGAATTCGAGTGTTTCGCCACAAGCAGGACATTCAGCCTGACCATCAAGAATGATTTCTTCATCGAAGTAAATCATTTCGCCACAGTTAGGACATTCAACTTCATACATTTCGTCATCACAGTCGCAACAATCGTCGCAATCGCAATCACAATCGTCACATTCGTCATAGAAGATTTCTTCAAGGTCTGCTAAATCTTCATCAACAGCGTCAAGCTGTTCTGTAACGAGAGCCATTTCGTCATCAAGGTCACTTACTGTAAGAGCAAGGTCCTCAAGTACTTCGAGAACTGCGTTAATAACTTTTGTTTCTTTATCGTCCTTGTCAAAGTCAAGACCTTCAACAAGACCCTTAAGATATGCTACTTTTTCTGTCACTGTCATCATTATTATTCCTCCGTTAAGTATAGTTTAACTTAATCAGCAAAAATTATGCTCTTGACATATACTCGCCTGTACGAGTATCAACGTTAATCATTTCGCCTTCTTCAATGAAGAGAGGAACTTTGATTTCTGCACCTGTTTCAAGAGTAGCAGGTTTTGTAGCGTTAGTTGCTGTGTTGCCTGCAAAGCCAGGGTCAGTCTGTGTTACCTGAAGCACAACAAAGTTTGGTGGTTCAACACCGAAAACACTACCCTTATATGAAAGGATTTTACAAACCATGTTTTCCTTAACGAACTTGAAGTTGTCGCCAAGGTCTGAAGCATTTACAGGAACCATATCGTATGTTTCCTGGTCCATAAAGTAGTAAAGACCACCGTCACTGTAAGAATATTCCATATCTTTTCTTTCAATGACTGCTGTTGGATATTTTTCAGTTGGGTTGAATGTTCTTTCAACAACACCACCTGAAATAACGTTCTTAATTTTTGCTCTTACGAAAGCAGCGCCCTTACCAGGTTTAACATGCTGGAATTCAACGATTTGGAATACGTTGCCATCCATTTCAAATGTTACGCCGTTTCTGAAATCACCTGCTGATACCATAGGTAATATACCTCCAATTTGTTTTTATTCACTATAAAATAATACAATAAAATTTATTGTATTTCAAGTCTTTTTGTAAAATCAAGGAATAATTATATAACTTTCAGCACGACTTGATGCTATTTTTTCATAAAATTCCGGATTTTCTATAGGATTTTTTATTGTTGGAATAACTTTTACAGTAGAAAAATTATTCTGAGCCTTATCATTATAAACAAGATAACTGTTTTCAATAAAGGAAATGAAATCACTGTTAGCCGGGCTTTCAAGTATAGGAGAACAGATATGTGCAGGAGTATCGAAAAGCGTTCCGCCCCATTTTTCCATATTGCCACCGTCAGCACATTCTGATGGAAAACCGAGAATTACAGGTCTTCCGTTTGCTGATTTAACAGCTTTTTCAATAAATTTCATAAGGACAAAATTCCTGTTTAATGTAGTGTCATCCTCTGTGTAAACAGGAACAGCACCCGTTCTTGATTCAGGAAACTGTACGGAATCAAGATAAATGCAGTCAACACCTAAAGAAGTTACTTCATCAATTACAGACGCAATATAATTGGTAGCTTTGCTGTTTGTCGGGTCAAGCCATACTTTACCACCTGTAATTGCAGAGTCATCAAACCATATTCTTGTTTTTTCTGCATTTTCGTAAACATAAGCATTAAGCCTTTGAGGAGCAATAGTATCTTCAAAACAATAAATTCTGCCAAGAATTAAAAATCCGTTGAGTTTGATTCTATCAAGTATTGATGAATCGATTTTCACAACTTTTTCTGTACCTGAATATGTCATAAGGTCAGAATTATATGTGAGAATACCTTCCTGAGTTTTAAAGTCAATCAGAACAGAGTTAAATCCGTTATCCTTAGCTATTCTGAGAAATTCATTGATTTTATCAATGTCATCAAGAATATCGTTCGGCAGATATGTTGCACGGACAGTACCAAGATTATCTGCTGTAACCACAGGTGCTTCCTCAATAACATTATTGTCAAGAGGACGTGTTGAAAGGTTGTAACAGAATTTGGCAAAAATGAAAACACCAACAAAAAGGCAACACAAAAAGACGCAAAACAGAGCAATTCTGATGCGTTCTCTTTTTTTTGCTTTTCGACTTTCGTGAATTGGTCGCTCACCACGACGAGAAGGATATTTTTTCTGGAAACCATAATATCCTTTGAGTTGTCGTTGATTATTTTCGTTTCTTGCCATAAAAATTACCTTTTAAATAAATACTGATGTACCTGAAATTCCTGAAAATGCAAGTGAAAGAATTGCAGTATAAATAAAAATTGCAGGAGTACCTTTAAAACACTTCGGAACAGAAGTGTTAGTATCAAGTTTTTTAAGTCCGTTATTAATGAGTAATACTGCGATAATATATGCCAGTCCTGCACCTAAACCTGCACCGATAGATTCAATAACTGTAAATGCGGAACGATAGTTGATTAATGGCATAGCGAGTACAAGTGTGTTGAATGCAGCAATACCGATTCGTCTTTTTGTTGCAGGTTGAACCTTTTTATTAAGGTTTGCTATTATTATAGATATAAAGTAAACTACAAGGAGAATACATACATAGATAAGTGCATGAGTAATCTCGCTGCGATTTCTTATAACAGGGAAAAAGTCAACAAAAACACAAATTGCAGAAGTAACGGTGGAGAAGAAAGTTATAAAAACTGCCATTGGTAATAACTGACGGGGCTTTGCGCTCATTCTGACAGCTTCACTTAAGCCGTATCCACCATTAAAAATAAGATTCTGAAACAGCATAACATAGAGAGCTGCGGAAAGAAGGTTTAAAAACATACTCATTTTCCGTCCCTCCTGTGTTTTTTCTTTTTATCAGGGTTATTTTTGTTTTTATTCTTATAATCCTCAAGGTCAGAGAGAATATCAGAAAAATCATCCATATATGTTCTGTTGTTATCATCCTGAGTGATGATTTCATTTTCAGAAGATTCATTTTCTGTTTTTACTATATCTTTGGCTTTTATCTCACGGATAGGTTTAACTTTTTTCTCTTTCTTAATCTTTGCAGACTTATCTTTTGGATTATATACCTTAATATTGTCTTCTTCTGTTGTGTCTCCGTAAGGGTTAAAGTCGTCTTTCATAAGATTAGTGAAATTGTCACGGAGAGAACGTCTGATTTCAGATGTGTCAAACGCTTTATTCGGATTTGCTTCAGGATATTTTACACTTATAAATGCTTTGAGTCCTGCTGCTAAAAAGCCCATAAGCAACATTCCGCTAAACGGCATTAAAAATGCTGGAAGACGGAAAGGAATATTAAGGCTATGGTTCCAGATTGTTCCGTTAGCCAACAATTCTCGTAACAAGCCAACGATAATTGCCACAACACCATAGCTTAATGATGATGAAACAGCATCAATCAAGCTTGTTTTTACATCATTTTTTACTGCAACTCGTTCGCAATGAAGAGCAATAAGTGAGTTAACTGCCATAAGAGGAAGATAAATACCAAAGTTTGCAGAAATATCCGGGAAAAGTCTGTTTGTCATATACATTATCGGGAAGATAATTGCTACACCGAAAATAGTATAGAGTGCAACACGCCAATATCGACGGACATTTTTAAGGAATATTGAAGTAATAGCTTCACACACAATGAGTTCAACTGCTGTTACAACAGCAAGAAAAACTGCAAGTTTTAAGGAATGAGCAATAGCAACAACAGGGCAAAGACCAATTGCCTCAAACAGCAACGGATTTTTAACAAGAGCACTGTTACGGATTGTTTTAAAAGCTGAAGTTTTATTATTCATTGCTGTCACCTCCCATAATGAAAGGTGCTTCACTGTCAGTCAGTGAATTTTCTTCTAAAATTACAGTTTTAAGACTTTCGCTTTCATAAGAAATCTTTTCTTCATTATTATTTTCAATTTCTTCTTCTAATTCAGGGATTTTAACTGTAAAT
This sequence comes from Candidatus Fimenecus sp., assembly GCA_045631225.1. GTDB lineage: Bacteria > Bacillota > Clostridia > Oscillospirales > Acutalibacteraceae > Fimenecus. The sequence continues at coordinate 33,483 of JAZQUG010000011.1, read as the reverse complement.
AAATCAGGAATTTCATCAAGGATTTCTTCAGGAACAACAGAAGGTACTTTTTCTGTTTCTGTATAAGGTTCAAGCTCCTTGATTTTTTTGTTTTCTTTTCTTGTAAGAGGAAGATGATCAAAATAATCTGAAATAGCACAAGCGATTACGAATCCAAAACAAGCACTTTCTTCAAAAGGCGCTGCATATCGGATAAGCATACAGATAATACCACTTGCAAAGCCCCAGACCATTTTCGAAATTGTTCGTTTAGGCGCAATAACGCTTGAAGAAATAAAGAAAATTGCACCGAATAAAATCATACCTGAACACAATTCCATTATTACGGAAAGAGTTCTGCCTGTTGAAATTCTTGGGAAAAGTGCTGCCATTACGCCAACTGCAAGAATAAAGCAGATGGTTGCGAGGCTGTCTTTTGGTCGGCGTAAAATAAGGAAAATAAGTACACCGATAAGTGCTAAAATACAGCCCGTTCCCATTGCGGACGGAGTGCTGCCCACAAGAGTTTCTATAATACCAACAAGATTTTTGTTGATAGAATTACCGTAAAGGAGCATTTGTCCTAATGAATCTCCGATTGGTGAATAATTGAATATTTCTTCAGGCCAACAAAGAGTAGCAAAGCAAAGAGCAGTTGCAGACGGGATAAAAGGTGTTTTTTCAGGGTTACCAAAAGGTAAAACACAGACACCCATCGCAAAAGCTGCAGTTAAAATCGTCATCCACCAAGGTGCTGATGCCGGTAAAAGCAAAGATACACTCAAACCTATTATATATGAATGAGGTGACTTTGGCGGGAATTGAGCCTTGAGAAACCTTTTACCTATATTTGTAAAAAACAGACAAGTTATAATTGATAATGCTGAATTGAATACAGCAACAAAACCGTGGGTAAAAATTGCCACAGCAAAGGGAACGCACAGCATAAGAAGAGTGTCCAAGGTTGCTGAACGCTTTGATTCGTCTATTGAGTTTTGAGGCATATTTGTATCAACCATAATATGTTCCTCACTTTTTCCAATATTTATTTATTGCACACTTCTCGTCCCTGTAATATTATGAAATAAGAGTAATTTCGTATTTCAGGAGGTAGCGGAAATGACTTTTGAAACACTTAATGACAATGTAATGCTTATTGAACTTTCAAGAGAAGAAATGGAAAAATTCCATATTACATATGAATCATTGAATGATGGTAATGAGAATACACAAACTGCATTAAAAACACTTTTATCGGGAATTAATGCAGAAAAAAGAATTTCAAAAGGTGAGAAGGTTATTGTGGAAGCAATGCCAACGGAAAATGGCGGTTGCTTTTTTATTCTCACATTTACATATAACAAGAAAAAACGATATAAAGTGAAACAATATGGGCGTTCTTTTATTTTCCGTGCTGAAAATATCAATGATTTTCTCGATTTTATTTCAACTGCAAAGAAAAATATCGTGAGTCAAAATGCTTGTCAGGCATATAAGTTAAAAAATAACTATTATCTCTATATTCCTGATGATAGCAGAGAATTAAGCCATCTTGTAGCGGAATATGGAGAAAAAACAGAAAATATCTGTCACGAATGGTTAATGGAACACGGTGAAAACTTAGGCAAAGTTTATTTACAGTAGTTTTCTTCTGCGATTTTCTTGAAATTCCCGATTGTACCTTTTCTGTCAGCACTTGAGAAGATTGCATTACCTGAAACGAAAACATCAGCACCTGCTTTTGCTGCAACTGCGATTGTTTTTTCGTTAATACCGCCGTCAACCTCGATTTCGCAATTGAGTCCACGCTTTTCGATTTCCTGTCTTAATGCAGAAACCTTTACCATCATATCTTCCATAAAGCTCTGTCCGCCAAAACCAGGCTCAACGGTCATAACAAGTACCATTGAAAGCTTGTCCAAGTATGGGAAAATATCTTCAACAGGTGTCTTTGGTTTAACAGTAAGGGAAGCCTTTACACCATTTGCAAGAATTCTGTTGATTGTTTCCTCAATAGGTGAGTCGCATTCTGTGTGGAAAGTGATAATATCAGCACCTGCTTTACAGAAATCGTCAATGTATTTAAGTGGCTCACTAATCATAAGGTGAACATCAAAAGGCACATCAGTTGCTTTTCTGATGCACTTTACAAGAGGAGCACCTAAAGTAATGTTTGGAACAAAGTGTCCGTCCATAACATCAATGTGCATATAGTCAGCACCACAGTTTTCCATATCCTTTAATTCTTCTGCCATTCTGCCGTAATCACAAGAAAGAATGGATGGTGAAATTTTCATCATAATAACTCCTCCAAAATAAAGTATAATCAACATATTTTAACATATATCAAAAGGAAATACAATATTTATTATGGCATAAAAACAATGGCAGGGTAAAACCCCTGCCATATTATTTGTGTTTAATTTTACAGCACGCCTAAAAATTCTTCGAGGCAGAGGTTTTGTTCTTTCATTTCTGTTGCAACCTCAATGCCAACATATCTCCAATGCCATGGCTGATAAATCATACCTGTTATTTCAGTTTTATCTTCAGGATAACGGAGTACAAAACCGTAATTATGAGCATTTGCCACAAGCCATTTATATTCGTTTGTTGAAGAAAATCCTGCACTTGCACTGATTACGTCAACTGCAAGTCCTGCACCGTTTTCACTGCATCCTGCAGGTTCAACTCTCTTTTCGGCACTTAATTTTGCTTCGTCTTCAGTAAGTCCCTGAAGAACAAATGCCTGAACCTTATTATCATAATTTGTTTTTTGTCTCTGGAAGCTGCAATATCCTGAATAAGGAGTAAGAATAACATCCTCTGTCAAGGCTGCGTTGTACATTAATCTGTATGCCTCTGCAACTCGGATATCAGCTGTAACTGAGCTGTTTTCAATTACACTTGCTGTTGTCGGAGTATAGTTTTTGTCAAGCGGATAATTTTTATTGATAAGTGTCAATGCCCAGTTTTCACTTAAAAGAATACTTGACGGGTTATAGTTGTCCCATATAATCGGCTCTTTTGTGACTTCTTCAGTAGTTTCTTCAGGCTCTGTTGTTTCTTCCTCAACAGGTTTTTCCGGTGCTTTTGTTGTGGTTTCAGCTATTGTAGGAGTTTCAACAGGTGCTGTGTTGTAATCACCACCACGACAAAATGCAAAATAGAGAATTAAAAGTGAACCTAAAATTATTACCAGTGAAATTAAAAGTATTCCACGGATTTTTAACTGTCTTTTTTTCATATTTACATCCTTAATTCTGAGTTTATTTTCTGTATTATAGTTTAGCCTTTTTTCTGCCTGATGTCAATATTTGCAATTTTTTTTAAAATAATAGTGACTTAGGAAAAAAAGTGTGATACAATGATTTAGTATATAATTGTATCATAGGAGGTTTCTGCATTGAAAGCTTATGAAAGTCATGTTCATTATCCTTCAAAGGTTCGTGAGTGTTCAAATTTTGCTATCAGAGAAATAAGAAAAGTCTGTAAAGAGGTTGGTCCTCGTCCTGCCGGTTTTGAGGGCGAGAAAAAGGGTCAGGATTATGTTGAAAAACTTATGACTCCTATTGCCGACGAAGTTAAGAGAGAGAATTTCACATTAAGCCCTAAAGCTTTTATGAGCTGGGTTACTATTGATGGTGTTCTGGCACTTGTTGCAGCAGTTTTTGGAATTCTTTGCTTTGCATTCAATATGCCACCTGTAGTTGAAACAGTATTGAGAGTAGTTTCTGTGGCACTTGTTGTGCTTGCTGTTTTCTTCCTTCTTGGTGAATTCCTTTTCTACAAAAAGGTGCTTGACCCGTTCTTCAAAAAGCAGGAATCAAGTAATGTTATCTGTACAAGAAAAGCAGCCGGTGAAACAAAGAGAAGAATTATCATTGGCGGTCACATGGATACTGCTTATGAATGGAGATACACTTACCTTGGTGGCTTAAAAATGGTAACAATGATTATCATTTCTGCAGTTTTAGGTCTTCTTGTTACATTAGGATTTTCAATTGCAGGGTTCTTTGTTGATAATCGCACAGCAGAAATCGTTATGCTTGTTATTCAGGCACTTATGATTCCTGCACTTATTTCAGTAATGTTTTTTGTGAACTGGAAATTGCCTGTTGACGGTGCTGCTGATGACCTTACAGGTGTGTTTACAGCAATGGCAGCACTCCTTTATTTCAAACATAACGATATTCGTCTTGAAAATACAGAAATCGTTGCAATGTCAGTTGGTGCTGAAGAAGAGGGTCTTCGTGGTTCAAAGGCATTTGCAAAAGCTCATGGTGACGAATACAAAAACGACGGTGTTGAAACAGTGTTTATCGCACTTGATACTCTCAGAGACTATGAGTTTATGTCAGTTATCACAAATGATATGACAGGAACAGTTGCTCTTGATAAACAGGGTTGTGCTCTTATGAAAAAGGCCAGTGAAAATGCAGAAATTCCTGTTAAGTTCTCAACAATTCCGTTAGGTTCAACAGATGCTGCAGCAATGCAACAAGGCGGAATCAAGTCAGTAGCATTTACAAGCATGGACCCTGCTCCTGCAAGATATTATCATACTCGTGATGATAATGTAAGGGTACTTGAAATGAAAACACTTGAAGATTCACTTAAAGTTGTTCTTGAAACAATCTTCTTGTTTGATGAACAGGGACTTAAGGACAGTTATTAATTTCACCGAAAAGGGGAAAAGAAATATGAAAAAGAATGTTATGAGAATTATTGCTGTTGTATTGGCTTTTGCAATGCTCACAATATCATTTGCAGGTTGCAGTACATCAGAAGTTGAAAGACCGGTTGCAGTTGAGTCTAAAACAGACCTTAAGGATGTTGCTTTCAAATTTACTTACGGAGAATTAAAAGAAATTCTTCCCGGTGATAAGCTTGCAACACTTTATGAAAATTTCAATAAGAAAACTGATGACAGAGAAGTTGAGCTTTCATATTATGAGCTTGTTTCAAAGTATGGTTCAGAAGAATACTTCAACGATATTTTAGCTCTTATTTCTGATGAAGAATGGGCACAGTTTACAGGAAATCAGCAGGAAGTTCTTGATTATTTCAATGGTATGATTAATGATATCAAGACAAATGGTACTGCAAGAGTTTCATACTATGAAGATTTCTGGATTAACCATGGTGACGGTGTTGTATTTAAGTCAGAAGATGGCAAAGAACTCCCTGATCAGGATAAATTCCGTGCAGCATTCCGCATTTATGCTGATACAGCACTTAAAGATATCGGTTCATTCCTTATGAATCGTGGTCAGGAAGAAGCAACAGAATTTAAAGCAGATTTAACTGACGTTATCTATCCTCTTGGTGAAAAAACTGCAAGTACATTGACACTCAATGACCTTTACACTGATGAAGCAACAAACACATTCCCAATCTATACTTCAGTTGTTCCTACAATGGTTTATGACCTTGCTGAAGATGGTAGTAACTTAGAGGATGAAGAAGGTGAATATGTTTTTGTTCCGTCAGAGCTTTACAGAACAATCAATATTGTTGTAAAGCCTGAAGAAGCAAGTGTTAAGAAAGCTTTCACAATCCGTGAAAAGGACGGAATTATGGAACAATTCAAGGTTGCAGAAACATATATGATTCTCAATTCATTTGAGATTGCATTTACACCTTGTAAAATCACAGCAGGCATCAATGCTGTTAATGATGAAATGGCATACACAACATACGAAAAGAATATGATTATCACAGCAAACATCACATTCACAGGTGCTTTGGCTGATTATGGCACAGTTGTTGTGGAATTCCCTTGCACATCTTCTCTTACATACAACTTTGGTTGGCAGGTAGAAGAATAAGATATTTAATTCATTCAGCGGTATTCTTAATTGAATACCGCTTTTTCTTTTTGTTGACATTAGCTATCATATAGAATACAATGAATATAATGTTATAATTCTTTGAAAAGAGGAAAAAGGATATGAAAAAGATATTGTCAGTTGTTCTTGCAATTATTATCGCGTTATCATCCCTTTCATTTTTTGCTTTTGCAAAAGAAGAGGAAATAGTGCCTGTTGTTGTTTTACAGGGGTATTCAGGACCAACTCTTGTTTATGCGGATGAAAATGGTGACCCGATAATCGACCCTGAAACAGGTGATGTGAAAAAAGCATGGCCTGTTGATTTCGGTAAAATCGGTGAACAGGTTCTTGAGGCATTACCGGGAATGGTTGCAGGTAAACTTGTTGGTGAAGATGCGATTGTTGAAGCAGCAGTACCTATTGTTAAAGATACACTTATGAATCTTGTAATTCTTGAGGATGGTACATCATGGCAGAATCTTACATATTATCCAAAGGGTGCTAAAGCTACTCAGGTTTCAACACTTATGGAAAAAGGTATGGAAGAATATATTCCTGAAAGTATTTTCGTTGAAGAAGCAGTAAAGCGTGTAGGTGCTGAAAATGTTTTCGGATTTACATTTGACTGGAGAAGAAGTCAGCTTGATTATGCAAAAGCACTTGATGAGTATATTGAAGAAGTAAAAGAAATCACAGGCAGTGATAAAGTTGACCTTATGGGACTTAGCCACGGTGGTCAGTATGGTACGACGTACCTCTATTACTATGGTGACAAAGGAAATGTTCGAAATGCTATTCTTGCAAATCCTGCAACAGGTGGTACAACATTTGTCAGCTCTTTCTTTATGAAAGAATATATCGACCTTGATTTAAAGAATATTATGAAGTTTGTTCAGTATTCGTTCGATATGGAAGAGGATTATGACTGGATATTTGATTTGCTTTCATTAGAAAACATTGTTGGTGGTATTAACAGAGTTTTACAGGAAGAAAGAATTCATTACAGATTTTCAAACATTCCTTCACTTCTCGATTTTGTACCAATGGACAGATTTGAGGAGGTTATAGATTTCATCAATCTTAATCCTGAAACAAACGGTAAGCTTTATTATGATACAGTTAAATATCATAATGATGTTCACACAGGTACTAACCTTGCAGACAAGTTTGCCCAATTACAGAAAAACGGAACAAAAATCGGTTATATTGTTGGTTGCGGATATACTGCATTAAGCAGCGTCGGCACAAATTCTGACTTCCTTATTGATACATATCTCAGCTCTGGTGGAGCTACCTGTGCACCATTCGGTGAAACGTTTGAAGCAGATTATGTTCAGAACGGTTTAGTATGTAACGATAAGACACATTATCATATTTCACCTGAATTTAATATTGATGCTTCAACGGGTGCATTGCCTGATAGTACATGGTATGCAATAGGTCAAGGTCACGGACAGTATTTCAATGAACCATATACAAGAGAAATTGTGTGCGACTTCCTTTGGGGTGACCTTAAAACAGTATTTGATGATGACAGATATCCTCAGTTCAATTATACACAGAAGCACGCTGATAATATTTATGTTCATTTTAATAACACAGATGTGGGATATCATTCATCTGCAGACACAGAATTGATTGTGGAAAATCTTTCAAACACATCACCAATTCATATTATCTGTGTTGAGGTTAACGGTGCAGATATGGATTTTGTTCACGAGATGAACACAGTTCTTCAGGTTGGAGAAAAATATGTGATAGACATAGAAAATATTTCACCTGAAACAGCTGATAAGCCATTTAAGGTTGCGGTAACATACATAATTGACAACACTATGAAAACCTTTGTAACAAAGGAATTCAGCTTTATTGCAATAAGTGATGAGAATATGGAAATTTATTCGCATCTTGCAAAGAATACTGATGAGGTAGTTGAGCCTGCTCCTGAAGAAACAACAACTGAAGTTCCTGAGTCAACAGAGCCTGAAACAGAAGAACAACCAACTCCTGAAAAGCCTGTTGTTGATGAATCTACAACGGAAGAAAACGATACAGTAGCTGATGTGGAAATTCCGAATACAGATAGTTTTCAGCCAACATCAGTAGTAATGGCTCTTGCAGTATGTGGAGTTGCACTTGCAACAACTACAGTTGTGATTAAGAAAAAAGAAGATTAAACAATACTTAAATTTACATAGGGCAGTGTGAAATTACACTGCCCTTTTCTATTGCAATATAGCTTATATTTTGGTAAAATAAATTATTATTTATTTTTGGCGGTGTCATAATGGGATTTGTGCCCTTCAATTCAAGAGATTTGTTTTTTAAAGATAAATTCGGTAGCGTTTCAGTAGGTGAAATAATTCATTTTCGCCTTTGTATGCCACGTTCTTTTTGTTGTAACAAAGCAATTCTGCTTATCCGTCGTGACGATGGTCACTATGAGGAAAGAGATATGCAATGGGCGGGTATGTGTGGTGAAGATGCAGAAATCTGGGACATCTATACTGATATAGAAAAAGAAGGTCTTTATTGGTATCACTTCGATTATTGCTCATCTTATGGCAGAAGCTCTGTTTTGCAGACCGAAAACGGTATAGGTGGTTTTGCAGGGTCACAGTTTGCCCGAAAAGATTGGCAGTTGACAGTTACTGAAAAGGACTTTGTAACACCTGACTGGATTAAAGGTGGTATTATTTATCAGATTTTTCCTGACAGATTTTATAATTCAGGTACAGAAAAGAAAAATGTTCCCGTTGACCGAGTTATGCGTACGGATTGGGGAAATGAACCTGAATGGCGACCAACTGCTGAGGGAAAAGTTCTTAACAACGACTTTTTCGGTGGTGATTTAAAGGGTATTCAGGAAAAATTACCATACCTTAAATCTTTAGGTGTGAGTTGCATTTATCTTAATCCTATTTTTGAATCACATTCAAATCATCGTTACGATACAGCAGATTATAATAAGATTGACCCTGTATTAGGTACAGAAAAAGATTTCAAAAATCTTTGTAAAGAGGCAAAAAAACAGGGTATTCATATAATTCTTGACGGAGTGTTTTCACATACAGGTGACGACAGCGTTTATTTCAATAAAAAAGGCAGATATGACACTTTGGGTGCTTATAATTCGCCTGAAAGTCCATACTATAAGTGGTATAAGTTTACAAATTATCCCGATAAGTACCAAAGCTGGTGGGGATTTGAAACACTACCTGAGGTTATTGAAGAGGGCGAAGAATATCGTCAGTTCATCAATGGTAAAGGCGGAATTATAGAAAAATGGCTTAAAGCCGGTGCTGACGGATTCCGTCTTGATGTTGCTGACGAGTTGCCTGACGTTTTCATTGATGAACTTCGTGAAAGACTTAAGGCTACAAAGTCTGATGCTCTTCTTATGGGTGAAGTTTGGGAAGATGCTACAACAAAGCATAGTTACGGAAGTCGTCGTCGTTACCTTCTCGGTAGTCAGTTCGACTCTGTAATGAATTATCCTTTTGCAAATGCAATTCTCGATTTTTGTCGTAATGGAAAAGCAGAGTCATTTATGGAAACCGTGATGCAGATTGTGGAAAATTATCCTAAACAGTGTCTTGATGTTATGATGAATCATATCGGTACTCACGATACTGAACGAGCAATCACAAAAATTGCAGGTAATTCCTGTGAATATCGTGACCGTACATGGCAAGCAGCACATTTTCTCGACGATGAAAAATATGCAAAAGGTGTTAAGCTTTTAAAATGTGCAGCTGCATTGCAATATACTCTTCCCGGTGTTCCGTCTGTATATTATGGTGACGAAGCAGGCATGCAGGGCTATAAAGACCCTTTTAACCGTGGTTGCTATCCTTGGGGAAAAGAAAATCAGGAGCTAGTTACCTTTTACAGAATAATGGGTGAAATCAGACGAAATAATAAAGTTTTTTGTGATGGATATTTTTCTCCTGTTTCAGGGATGCTTGGTTGTGTTGCATTTCGTCGTCATAATGAAAACGGTGACATTATGATTATTGTAAATCGAAATGAACACTCAATATCGTATCGCTTACCTGAATTTTATGAAAATGCAAAAACTCTTTATGGGGAATCGGTACAAAACGGAGAGGTATATATTGACGGATACTCTTTTGTTATCCTTTCCTTGTAAAAATATCCATAATATGATATTATTTAGATGAAAGAATATTTGGTGGTTAAAAAATGACTAAAACTTATGGCTTCTTGTCAAAAAATCAAAGAATACTGTGGATATGCCTTCGTGTAATTATATTGTGCTGGGGTATTTTTGGCCTTTTCCACGGTTCAGTTGTGGAGTTTTTAGAGGCTATTTTTGCCATAATTTTTACTCACCTTTGGGATTTCTTTCAGATTTTCGGAAAAAAATCCTTTATAATTGAAGTTGATGCTTCAACACAGACTATGCTTACACTTTTTATTTTTGTGGGTGTTTGTGTTGGTTCAACAATCAACAACAGAACAAGTTTTGAGCATTTTGATATTGTGACTCATTTTGCTTCCGGTGTAATTTCTGCTTGGTTCGGATATGATTTTGCAAATATTATTTATCGCAAACGTGGAGATTTAGGTCCTGCCATGTCGTCGTTGTTTTCATTGACATTTGCCCTTGGAATTGCTGTTGGTTGGGAAGTTTATGAATTTACAATGGACAGCCTTTACGGTATGACACTTCAAAAGGGCAATACAGACACAATGGTTGACTTTATCAGCTGTTCAATCGGTGCTGTGATTACAATGCTTTTAGTTGCATTCCTCAGAAACGGAATTATCGGTAAAGATAAAGAAAAGGTTAGGGAAGAACGCAGACTCGAAAATGAAAAGCGACTTCTGAAGGACAAGCTCTATATAGAATACCTTGAATCAAAGGAGGAAACGAAATGAGAAAAGTAATTTCATTGTTTCTTGTGGCAGTTATCTGTATGTTATCCTTTGCTTCTTGTTCAGGACCTGCAAAAGTCAGAGTAAACGGAGTAAAAATCAATAATGAAGTATATGCATATTTTGAGGATTTGCACGACGGAAACGGTCCGGAAGTAGAAAAATCAATTTCAAGATATGTTACAATCAATTCAGAATTTTATAACAGAAATTTGTCATTGACATCTGCACAGAAATCGGCTTTATCATTAAGAGTTGATGACTTGTGGCATTTGTACGGACTTCACTATCAAAAAGAAGGCATTACAAAACAGACTATATACAAAATTGAAACATCAAGACTTTATGAGGATGTTTTGCTTGACTATTATTATGGCCAAGGTGGTGTTGAGCCTGTAAGTGAAGATGCTATTAAGAAGTATTTCAAATCCAATTATATTGCTATTTCTTATGCGACAGAGTATCTTTTCAATATTGACGAAACTGGTGCACCGGTATCAATGACAGATAATGAAAAGGCAACAATTATCAATGGTTTTGCAAAAGCAGAGACTCTTGTGAATACAGGAACACCTATTGAGGGTGCAACAGACAAGGAAGTACATAGTGCTCTTATCAACTCGTCTTATGACGGAAGCTTTCCAAGTGGATTTTACAAGGAAGTAGCAAATATTAAGGTGGGTTCAGCATCAACGGTTGTGCTTAATGATTATGCTTTCCTCGTGCAGAGAATAGATGTTTTTGACAAGACATATAGCTATTATGATTCCTACCGAACTCAGTGTTTAAGAGAATTGAAAGGCGATGCCTTTGACAAAATGGTTGACCGGTGGTCACAGAGTTATAAAGTAGCATAAAAAACAAGGCAGAAAACTCTGCCTTTATATGCCTCCTTAGTTAAATGGATATAATAAATCCCTCCTAAGGATTAGTTGTGGGTTCGATTCCCGCAGGGGGTGCCAAAAAAATCCTCGTTCGTAAGAACGGGGATTTTTGAATGTATTTTTTTTGTTTAAAGCTTCAAACTTTATTGCCATATAAGGTAGATACTATGAATAGAGCAGAAACCATCCCGGTCTTCGGCTATATACTCCGCATTTTCACAATTCTTTCCAATAACATCAGGTATTGAGCCTTCGTAACTTTTTTGTAGCAGAATAATGTATTCGGTTCCATATGGTACATTTATTTTTTCAGGTACATTTTCAGGCGAATATGAAAAATCCGAAATTGCTGTGTTATCCTCATTCATAAAAATAAAGGAAACTTTTTCAGGGATATAAACCGGAATATAATTAATTGTAATTGTCGATTGATAAACTGTTTCTTCTCCGTTTTCGTTCAATGTGATTTTATCACTGAGGTTCTGACTACCATTAGCATTACCGTCAATTGAACCCTTATCACCCGAAACAGAATAGCCTGTACCTTCAACACAATAAACGTCACCGTCGCTTTCCTGATAAACAGGATTCATATAAAAGACAGTTCCCCATTTTTCATAAGAATAATATATATCACCGGTAAGTTCAATTTCAGAAACACCCATATCTGTGTGGTGGACATTTGAGTGAATATTTGATAATCCACCTCCGGTACATAAGCAAGTATAACTCTCTTCTGTTTCCGTTGCAGGAATTTTTGCATCAAAAAACCATATTCCGTCTATACCGTTAAAAGTGTATTCCTTATGGGTGATTTTTTCGCCATTATCATTAGTATCTGTAGAGGTAACCTGTTGTGCATAGATTTTCGTGTTGTATTTCAGAGCATCCTCTTCGTTTACAATATTTTCTTCATTATTTATTATATTTTCAATATTGTCGTTAAGGTAAGCATCTATGTCAAAGGAGTTAAGACTCTCTGTGGTAATAATTGTGCCGATAAGCTTGTCTCCTACGGTGCTACCGTTTTTATCTTCAGGTTTTTTAAGCTGACAACCACTTAAAGCTGAAATAACAATGCACAAAATAACAATAGAAATAATTGTTTTAGTCTTCATTTTCATCAACCTCCAAATTTCCGTCAAACTTTAGTATATCACCAACATCACATTCAAGATAATAGCAGATTTTATTTACTGTTGAAAAACGCACACCCTTGGCCCTTCCGCTTCGGAGTATTGAAAGGTTAGCTTCGGTTATTCCCACAAGTGTACAAAGCTCCTTTGAGGTCATCCCTTTTTTCTTCAGCACATCTTCAAGATAAACTTTAATTGCCATGTTTTCACCTCATATAAAGGAATCGTTATCTTCCTTGAGTTCTTTACTCTCTTTTAAAAATCCGGTAATAATAAGTGTAAGAAGAATAAAACAGAGTGGAACAATAGGTATATTTATGCTGAGGTTAATATCAGAAAGCTCACTTATAAATCTCAGTTGAATCACAGCATATACGGCTGTGACGATTGCACTTGTTTTTAAGGAGATTATACACAGTGAAGAAAGCTTTTCAATTGAACATATTGTGTTATCACTGTATCGGTCAAGAGCAAAGCATGAAACAACTCTTAGGCAGGAGAAAACAATCAAAATTCCAAAAAATGACGGCAAAGCTGAAACTACAAATGCGACAAGACTGACTATCCACACCTCTGTTTTTGTAATTTCCATACTGCAAAGCTCAAACACAAAACAAGCACCAATAATTTTTATCATAAGGTCGAAAAGAAGTTCACTTCTGACTGTAGAGGATTTTTTTATTGTTTCAACTAATTTCAATATAATATAGCTTGCTAAAAGTGACCAAAATGAGAAGGTAACTGTTGAAGTATCGTTTACATAGCCTAAAAATCCCATTTCTGAGGGGTTTATAAGAAGATAAACTACGGTAAAAAGCACTACCGATAAAAGAACAAGCAGACTGTCGGTTTTAACAAAGGTTTTTCTTTTTACCTTCAAAAGAAGTATAAACACGGGTACAAGACAAAATAACGTGAAAATTATAATTGCAATAACATTGCCTATACTGCTTTTAAGTGACAAATAGCCGAGAAAATCAGCTATTTTTTGCAAAGGAAAGCTCAATATGTCAAAGATACTTTCAGTTTTTACATTCATTCCTTTTGTAAATATGAGCGTTATTACTGCTTCAACAAAAAGCAGAAAGGAATACTTGCGAATTTTCATATTTTTCACCCCGATTATCGTTTTACGATAATTATTACAATTTCATTATATAAATAAAATTATTGTTTGTCAATAATTTTAGTGAAAATATTAAATCGAAATATGATTTCATAAATTATCCTCTTTTACTTTTCGTTGATTTATGGTAAAATTAATATATTATTGCATAAGAATATAATTCTGTTGAGAGGATGTGAATTATATGAAGCTTGTATTGTTAACTGCACTCGGTGTTGGTGGAGCGTCTATTATCGGTGCACTTTTTGGTTTTGCATTCAAGAAAATCAGCCATAAGTTCAGTGATATCGTTCTGGCTTTTGCTGCCGGTGTTATGCTTTCGGCATCGGTAATCGGACTTATTTTGCCATCTTTGGAATATGGTGGGAAATATTCTTTGCTTGTAACTATCGCAGGTGTTTTCTGTGGTGCAATGTGTGTCAATCTTATTGATAAAATCGTTCCACATCTTCATAAAATGACGGGTGTTGATATTGAAAATCATCCTGACACACAAAAACAGCTTGATAAGGTTTTGCTTTTTGTGATTGCGATTGCAATACATAATTTGCCTGAGGGTATTGCAGCGGGTGTTGGTTTTGGTACGGGAAATGTTACGGATGCACTCGTTATTGCTGGTGGTATTGCTTTGCAGAATATTCCTGAGGGTATGGTAATTATTGCACCGATGCTTGCTGCTGGAATGAGCCACAGAAGAACATTTATTATTGCAATTATTACAGGTGTTGTTGAAGTTGTCGGTACATTATTAGGATATTTTGCAGTTACTGTTTCAACTGCAATTCTGCCTTTTGCCTTGGCGTTTGCAGGTGGCACAATGCTTTATGTAATAAGTGACGAAATGATACCTGAAACTCACGCTCACGGTAGTGAACGAGGAGCAACATATTCGTTATTAGCAGGTTTCTGTTTGATGCTTGCATTTGATGTATTATTAGGATAGGAGATATAAATATGATAAAGTACATTGGTGTAAATGACCACGATATTGATTTGTTTGAGGGACAATATATTGTTCCAAATGGTATGGCATATAATTCATACATAATTGAAGACGAAAAAATCGCAATTATGGATACTGTTGATGCTAAATTTAAAGATGAATGGTTTGAGAATATAAAAAAAGAACTTGGTGACAAAACACCTGATTATCTTATTGTTCAGCATATGGAGCCTGACCATTCAGCAAACATTGACGAGTTTGCAAAAGCATATCCAAATGCTACTATCGTTGCAACAGACAGAGCATTTGTGATGATGAACAAGTTTTTTGGTACAGATTATGCTGACAGAAGACTCGTAGTAGGTGAGGGTGACACATTAAATCTTGGTGAACATACACTTACATTCGTTTTAGCACCAATGGTGCATTGGCCTGAAGTTATGATGACTTATGATAGTCACGAAAAAGCACTTTTCTCTGCTGACGGTTTTGGTAAGTTTGGTGCACTTGATGTGGAAGAAGATTGGGCTTGTGAAGCAAGAAGATATTATTTTGGTATTGTCGGTAAATATGGTGTACAGGTTCAGGCTGTTCTCAAAAAGGCAGCAGGACTTGATATTCAGACAATTTATCCGTTACACGGACCAATTCTTAATGAAAATCTTGGATACTATCTTGATTTATATAACACATGGTCATCATATGGCATTGAAAGTGAAGGAACTCTCATTTGCTACACATCTGTTTACGGTAACACTAAAAAAGCAGTTGAGATTTTAGCTGATGAACTTAAAAGTGCCGGTTGTCCAAAGGTTGTTGTGAATGACCTTGCTCGTTGCGATATGGCAGAAGCAGTTGAAGATGCTTTCAGATATGGTAAGATTGTTCTTGCTACCACAACTTACAATGGTGATTTGTTCCCATTTATGAGAGAGTTTGTAAATGAGCTTACAGAAAGAGGATACAGAAACCGTAAAATCGGTATCGTGGAAAACGGCTCATGGGCTCCTGTTGTAAAGAATAAAATCACAAAGGCATTTGAACTTTGCAAGAACCTTGAATTTGCAGAAACTGTTGTTACAGTTCATTCGGCAGTAAAAGACGAAAATTTTGAACAAATCAAAAAGTTAGCAGAAGAAATGAAATAATGATTTACAGGCAGGTTGTTTGACCTGTCTGTTTTTATATTTCAAATTATAATTTGTCGTTGAGGCTTCTCCTTGAGGAGAAACTGTCTGCGAAGCAGACTGATGAGGTGTAGGTTGCATTAGCAACCGTTAATTATCAATGTAAAACAACTTTTCCACCTCATCCGTCACCTGCGGTGACACCTTCCCCTCAAGGGGAAGGAAATACCTCGTTAAACTTCGATTTATTGGGGAAAACATATAATTAAAGGACCTCGGGTTGAGGTCCTTTTTTGTTTACCATTTGAAGTTTTGGTTGAAAACTTTTTCACCGTTGTTATTATATGCTTCAAGAGTGAAGCCGTCAGGTGAAAGTGTCATTTTTGATGCTACATAACCGCCATTCATTTTTCCGCCGTCAATGTAGCCGATAATATCAGGATGTGCAGAAAGCATTGATAATTCATCTTCTGCTTCTGTACTGCCTAAAAGTCTGCAATCGTGGTAGTGACCTGAAAGAATAAGTCGTGTGCCAATTCGGTCAAGCTCATTCCATCCTGTTTCGGAAAGATTCTGTTCAGCATCACACAATGTCCAGGAATGAGAAATAGCAATAACCTTTTCATTTTTAAGGTTTACTGTTTTCATCCATTCAATCATATCAGCACGATATTGTCCGTAATTGTTCATACCGCCATATTCAGGATGTGAATCCTCCTTGTCCTCACCACTGTCAAGAACAATAAACGAATATGGGCCCATATCGGTTGTGTAATAGAATTCGTTAAGACCTAATGAATCGAGGATTTTTCCCGCGTACTGTCCTCGTGTTTCATGGTTGCCTCGTGCATAGATAATCGGTTTTGTTCCCTTTGCAACTTCACCTGCAAACTCTACAATATTTTTAACAACCTCTTCTTCAAAGTCAACTCCCGGAGAAGAGTCACCAAGGAGAATGACTGAATCATAATCTCCGACATAACTTATTGCCTTGTATGCATCCTTCAATTCTGTATGCCAGTCAGAAATTACAAGGAATGTCTGGTTTTCACTATCGTTGTATTTAAATGTATATTTTTCTGAATTGACAGTTTTTCCACGATGGCTACCGTAACTGTATTGCTCGAAAACTTCAGTTGAACCAACGGAATATGTATTATTTCTTAAATGCTCGTAAGGTACTGAAATGCTGTGGATTTTTGAGTCAGAATTAAGTCGTCCACCCATTTCGTCATAAAGTTTATAGTCCTTACCATTATAATTGTACTCAACATAACCTGTACCATAATCATTTGTTGAGAAAACCACGCTGTATTCTGTTCCGTTGTCAATAACTGTTGGGGCAGAAGTGATTTCATATGGTATAACAGGGAAAATGTTGAAAATTCCGATTAAAAGGGTAACTGTGAGAATAATTGCTGTTACGATTTTTCCTGATTTGCCATTGAGCTTTGGCAAGAACAAAATTGAAAAAGGAACAAAAACAAGAAGTGCTGCAAGTAAAAGTGAGTCCTTAAGATAAAGTAATGTTGCGTGTTGCGATTCACCAACGAGAAGAGCAGTAGAATAAATAGCAGCAAAAACTACAGTCAGAAATGATAAGATTGAAGAAATGGTTAAAAGACAAGAGTACCATTTTTCTTTACCAGATAGCTTTTTGTGTCGCAATAGTGTAAGTACACAAAGCACCACGGCATTTAAAACAAGAACAGGGAAAATAGTGTGTAAAATTCCCTCAGAGCCCAGTGTGAGTTCAATAAAAATCCACTGTGCTCGTCCTGCATATAAATATATTAATCCGATTACGGTTAATGCAAGTGAAAAAGCAGGATAGGTTGATGATGTTAAAAATTTCTTTATTTTACTCATAAAAATCACCCTTTGTATTTTATGTTTCAAGTATATCATTGAAGATTTTTGATGTCAACAAATGGAGTAATATGGAATGGTAAGAGAATTGTTTAGCGATCAAATTATAATTTGTTGGGGAGATTCCGCTCCCTCCCCGAGGGAGCTGTCGAGCGTAGTGAGACTGAGGGAGTTACCATATTGAACAACAAACTCCCTCCGTCATTTTCTTACGAAAATGCCACCTCATTACTCGCCTGTCGGCTCAGACAGCGCTTCAGCTTCGCAGAGGTGTCCACCGGACACCCGCGCCCTCAATGAGGGAGGGGAATCAAACACCCCGATAAACTCCGAGTTATTGCTCAAATATTAATTTTTTATTACTTTTTTAACATTTTGTTGACAAGAAAAATTTTTAAAGTTATTCTAATAGTATAAAATTGGTAATGCTATACTTACCAAAATGCACTTATCGGACAAGGAGGGACAAAAATGGAAGTGCTTGAATATGTTTTAAGATATATACTTTGTTTTCTTGCTATTGCAGTAATTCTTAACTGTGTCTGGTCGCTTATCCGTTTGCGTCCTGATAAAAAGATTTATGCTGTCCTTGTAGATATGGCCAACGATAAGCAATATCCTTTAACCTGTTATGAAACATCAGTGGGAAGAAGTAAGCTTTGTGATGTTATTTTTACCAATTCAACAGTTTCTCGTTTTCACGCTGTTGTGGCACTTCGTAAAGACGGGTTTTATGTTTTTGATACGGAGTCAAAATCAGGTGTTTATGTCAATGAAGAGCAAATCGAGAAAAAAGCAAAGCTTTCTGATGGTGATATAATTGCGTTCGGTACAGCAATTATGAAATTTTATATCGGTAATGATGCTAATAACGATTATTCACATAAAAAAGAGAAAAAGCAGATTCGTTCAAAACTTGTGAACATTGTTGACGGAAATGAATTTCAGCTTGATGGCGACTTTATTACTATCGGCAGACAAAGAGGAAGTAATGTTGAGATTTCTGCTCCTTATGTATCACGAAATCAAGCAGAAATTTTTAAATCAAAAGGCAAGTGGTATATTGAGAATTTTGGAACGGTAACAAAAACTACACTTAATGGTAATGTTATAAACAGGGTTACACCACTTTATGATGGTGATGTTATTAAAATCGGTGATTTTGCTTTTCTGTTTGAGGAAAAATAATTGGAAGAATTGAAAAAAAGGCAGGTGATAAAATATGCAAAGAATAAAGCAAAGAAATGTTAATCCATACATTATGCTTTTCATAATAACTCTTTTTCAGCTTATTTGTCTTGTGACACTTATTACATCTGTTGAAGAGGAATACAGAGGCGGCATTCTTATGACTTTTGGCGGATATCTGTCAGTAGAATATGCATATTTTATCGGTGCAAGAATGATTCTTAAACGACGAGGTTTTGAAGTAGAATTAATTGCATTTTTACTTACATCAATAGGACTTTCAATAACGGCAAGTGTTTATCCCGACGGGATTGTAAAGCAATTTGTTGCAGTTCTTATCGGTATCGGTGGTTTTGTTCTGCTTCAATGGTTTATGCGAGATTTGAAGCTTTGTATAGGTGTTCGTGTGCCTGTTGCAGTTATTGCGTTCGGACTTTTAGCTGCAACTCTTGTTCTTGCAAAGGTGACAAATGGTGCAAAAAACTGGGTTTATATTGGTGGAATATCTGTTCAGCCGTCTGAACTTGTTAAGGTTGCATTTATTTTTGTGGGTGCAGCATCTCTTGAAAAACTGCAGTCAAGCCGAAGCCTCACAAAGTTTATTGTTTTTGCTTTTGCTTGTGTCGGTGCACTTTTCCTTATGTATGACTTTGGTACTGCACTCATATTTTTCTTCACATTTATTGTTATTTCATTTATGCGTTCAGGTGACATCAGAACGATTGTTTTAGTTTGTACAGTTGCACTTATGGGCGGACTTCTTGTACTGATTTTCAGGCCTTACGTTGCAAATCGTTTTGCTGCATACGGACACGTATGGGAATACTTTGATACATCGGGTTATCAGCAGACACGAACAATGATTTATTCTGCAAGCGGTGGACTTTTCGGTGTTGGACTTGGCAACGGTAAGCTTCGTCATATCTTTGCTGCAACAGAGGACTTGGTTTTTGGTGTTGTGTGTGAAGAATTCGGTATGATTATGGCGGGAGCAATTTTGCTTTCATATGTCGCTTTGCTTGTTTATTCAATCCGTCACTCAAAATATGCCCGTTCAACATTTTATGCGATTTGTGCTTGTGCTGCATCAGCACTTATGCTTTTCCAGGCAGCACTTAATGTGTTTGGTGTGAATGACATTTTACCTCTTACAGGTGTAACACTTCCGTTTATCAGTCGTGGTGGTTCAAGTATAATCAGTTGTTGGATGCTCCTTGCATTTATCAAGGCTGTTGACCGTAGCACATATAGTTATGGAGGTGTTCGTCAATGAAGTCAATTTCAAGAAGAGCATTATCCCTTTATTTGATTATTGTTTTGTTTCTTGCAGGTTGCGGATTACTTTTCTATAACCTTGTAACAAATTCTTCGGATTGGGCAATGAACAGAGTCAACAAGCATCTTTACTCATCAGGAAATCTTGCAACTGCAGGTGATATTACTGATATAAATGGTAATATTCTTGCATCAACTAAAAACGGTCAGCGTATATACAATGAGAGTAAAAATGTACGACTTGCGACACTTCATACTGTTGGTGACAGTGCAGGTTTTATAGCAAGTGGCATTCAGACTTCTTTTAAAGACGAATTGACGGGATATACACTTGTTGACGGTGTCTATAACCTGAAAAGATATGGTAAGGGAAACGACATAACTCTTACACTGAACTCAAAAATATGCGCAGCAGCATATAAGGCGCTTGGTAACAGAAAAGGTACAGTTGGTGTTATGAATTATAAAACAGGTGAGCTAATCTGTGTGGTTTCAACTCCGACTTATGACATAAAAAACAAACCTGATGATATTAATACAGATACTACCGACAAATATGAAGGAATATATATGAACAGGTTTTTCTCGGGACTTTATACACCGGGTTCAACCTTTAAGGTAATAACTGCCGCAAGTGCTATCGAAAATATTCCCGATATATATAGTCGTACTTTCCAATGTGATGGGAAAATTCTGATTGGTGAGGGTTATGTTATATGTAACAGTACTCACGGAGAAGTGGATTTTGAAACAGCAATGAACAAGTCCTGTAACTGTGCTTTTGCAAAGATTGCAGACGAGCTCGGTAGTGAAAAGCTTACATTGACTGCAGAAAGACTCGGTTTTAATTCAAAGAAAATTACAGTAAGTGATAAAATCAGTTGTGCAAAGAGCAAACTTAATTTGACTGAGTCAAAACCTCTTGATATTGGTTGGGCAGGAATCGGTCAGTATACAACACTGATTAATCCTTGTCAAATGCTGACTATCATTTCGGCTATTGCCAATGGTGGTGTTGCAAAAGCACCATATCTTGTAAGTGAAATTACAAATCCTGAGGGAAAAGTAATATTTACAGAAAAAACAAGGGAAATGGGAGAATACTTTGCTTATTCTGTATCACAGAATCTTGACAATATTCTTCGTTCGAATGTTAAGAATCAATATGGTGATTGGTATTTCCCAAACTTAAATATGTGCGGAAAAACAGGTACAGCAGAAATCAGTGATGATGAAGATGCAAAACCAAATGCACTTTTTGTGGGATATTCTCAGAATGAAGAAACACCATTTGCAATTATTGTTGTTGTGGAAAATACCACTTCTGCAATAAAAAGTGCAGTACCGATAGCATCAATCGTTATGAAAGAAATCAATGTAAAATATTAAACAAATTAAGCACTTATCGTAGTGATAAGTGCTTAATTTTTACTCTTTTTTCTTTTTGACGACAAGGAAAATGGATGCACCGATTATCATTACTGCACCTGCGACGATAAGAATAATTGGTATAATTGATTTGGAATTATTGTTGCTTTGTTCATTATTTTCTGTCGCAGCATCTGTTGTGATTGGTGGCGTTGTTTCCATTTCGGTAGCTGTCCCTGTTTCTGTTTGTTCAGTAGCAGATTCTTCGGTTGTTGTCTCCGTTGTAGTCTCTTTTGTAGTGGTTTCAATTATAATAAGCTTGTCAGAAACAGCGGGGATTTCGTATTTTTCCAATATATCATTTAATGAACCCACGTTCCATTTCGAATATAAGTCAGGTGCACCTGTAGGGACTTTTCTGCACTCATATCGTGATGTATATGAATATGCAATATTCAACAATAACTGCTCTGTATTTTTGTCAGAAAGAATTTCCATTCCGATTCCTGCACCTGATGAGTGATAACCAATCAGCAAGGACATTTCAGGCATACTTGTTGACGGTGAAATAACACGACAGTTATTTAAAAATACCTGATTCCACACATTCCAATATTTACCTGATGAATCAGTACCGCTTTTTAATGGTGTTGACAGATATGTAGGGAAGATAAGTGCATCAAGGTCGTTTTTATTCATAAATGCTTTTATTTCATTGTAAAATTCTTTCTTTATTGAAAAATCATGCTTCTCAAAAGTTTTATATGCGGATTCAAAAAGGTGAGGCATTGAAACTGTTATAACCTCAGCACCACCGTTTTTAAGATTGTTTACTGCATTTTGAAAGGTAGCATTAACCTCTGCATCTATATTTTTTTCTGTTCGGTATTGAATATCAAACTGCTTGATTTTCTTTTCACGGAGTGCTTCGTCAGTTTCTGTAATAAGAGAATCGTCAACAGGATATGTAAGCTCGGAGAATATTCCGAATTTCATACCGTTCAAAGAATTCAGATTAAGATTTCTTTCATAAGAATATTTGTTTTCAGTCAGGGCATCAAGCATAATTGCCTGGTCATAAATTGAACGTGTGACAGCACCTACAGCATCACGACTATTGTTAAGGTGGGTACAACCTTTAAAAGATATTTGGTTAAGAGTCGGACGAAGTGAATAACAACCATTGAGTATTGCGGGAATTCGTAAGGAGGAATTTGTATCCGTACCAAGTCCTGCTACTGAAAAATTAAGACTGACTGCAGCAGCAGTTCCACCTGAAGAACCGCCGGCAGAAAGTATAGTGTTATATGCGTTTTTTGTTTCACCTTTAATTTGACTTGAGGATGCTCTCGCATCTTGTGCATCTGTACTCATATTGGTTTTTCCTACAATTACAGCGCCTTCTTTTAAAAGGAGAGAAACAACATAAGCATTATCAGTTGCAATTTCACTATCTTCAAGCTTGTGACCGTTAGTTGTGTAAAAACCTTCAAGATTCATATTGTCTTTAATAACGACGGGAACACCGAAAAGAGCACCTTTGTTTTTGCCGTCGGATAAAGCCTTATCTCGTTCTTTTGCCACATCGAGTGATTCATAACAAATTGTGATAAAGCAGTTGTAAGATTTGTTATATTTCTCAATTCTTTCAAGATAATATGAAACAAGTTCTTCGCAAGAGATTATACGGTTATCGATTGCAGTTCGTATTGTCAGTATATCCGCTTCAAAAAGAGCAGATAGAATTGCTTCCTTTTCTACTATAGCTTTTTTGTCTTCTGCAAAAGCAATAGTAAAGGAACAGAATAATAATATACAAGCAAGTATTATTGAAAAAAGTTTTTTCATAAAATCCCTCTTAATTCAATATTATAAATGGATTATAATACCATTTTTGACAAAAAGCAAATAAAAAAACAGGACAGCTCCGATTGAGCTGCCCCGTTTTTAAGGAAAATAATGAAAACAACAAAGAATTATTCAGCGTAAATTTTTGTCATACCGAAAAGCCCACGGAAGAAACCACCGATTTTATCAAAGAAACCTGCCTTTGATGTCATTTCAATACTAACAGAATCTAATTTTGCACCGCTTGAACTGTAAAGAGTAGCAGTAAATACTGTATCACCATTTGAGTTTGAAACGATGGTTAATTTTTCATTCTTATCACCGGAAACTGATGTTTTGAAATTACCGTTACTTGATGTCCAAGTGATTTTTGAGCCTGATGGAAGTGATTTCAATGCATCTGCATGAAGAACAATACCATCCTTATAACGAATTGTTGTTTCTGATGGAGTTCTCATTTTTAAATAACCTGCACTGAATGTAAATGTTTTTGCTGATGCAGAATTAACTGCTGATGTAACATTTGTTTCACTTGTTGCACCGTTAACAACATAAGCCTCAGTAACAGCAACAGAAATTGTACCGCTTGATTTTAAAGCCTTAAGCTGAACTGTGAAAAATGTCTGAGAAGAATTACTGATACCATTTGCAGATGCGCCTAAGTATTTGATTTTTCCTGATGTTGCATTGTAAGACTCTGATTCAAAAACTTTTTTGCATGAACCGGAATTAGAAACTACCTGAAATGCAGATGTATCATAATAAATTTCATATTCCAAAGAACAGAGTTTTGAATTTGATGAAACATTAGCAGTCAATGTTACAATATCACCGGCTGAGACGCTTGTTTTGTTTAATGTTGTTGTGATAGTAGGAGTTGCTGCATAAACTGCAGGAACCATCGCAAAAAGCATAAGTGCTGCTAAAATTACGGATAAAACTTTTTTCATAATTTTTCTCCTTATTGTTAAATTTTGTTTTTAATATGATAATTATAAAAAAATAATAAACTAAAGTCAAGGTTTAAAATTAGATTGAATAAAATCGGTAATTTCGCTGACTTCATTTTTTATTTTTTCGTTTATAACAAGGTCTAAAACAGTATTGAGAATTTTCCCGATTTCCTTACCTTTAAATCCCATGGAAATCAAATCGTTACCGTTGATTTTCAAGTCTTTTATAGAAAAACATTCTTGTTCATTAAGGATATCGTCTATCATATTATAAGTTGCTTTGTAAAAATCATCACCACGATAATATTTAGGGTTCTGTGCAGAATTGTCACAAAATTTAATATGGATAAGGTGGAAAATCATTTCTTTTCCTATTTGCGACATTATTTTTTTCAGTCGTTTTCTGTCAGGGAGAACGTTGTCGTTGACCATTATAGGGGAATCGTGGAATTTAACAAGAGTTACAACTTTATTTTTTGTATCGTTGTCAAAACGGAGTCGAGTCAGAATTTTTTCAGTAAGTTCTGCACTTTTTTTCGGATGACCATAATAATGCTGTTCACCTTTTTCATCGAAATGAGCAACATATGGCTTTCCTATGTCGTGAAAAAAAACAGCAAGACGAACGGCAGGGTCAGGTTTACTTTTTTCTAATGCTTTAAGACTGTGAGTATAAACGTCAAAACAATGGTGTTTGTTTTTCTGTTCAAAGTCAATACACATTTTCATTTCAGGAATAAATACCGATATAACATCTGAATACTCTTTAAGTACATTATAAGCGTTCTTGCCACAAATCAGTTTTAAGAATTCAACCTGAATCCTTTCTGCTGAAATGTTTTTAAGCAAATCTTTGCAATTGTGGATTGCAATTTTTGTGTTTTCTTCAATTGTGAATCCTAAAACAGAAGAAAATCGCAATGCACGAAGAATTCGCAAAGCGTCTTCCTGAAATCTTGTCCGGGCATCACCAATACAACGGATAGTTTTGTTTTCAATATCTTTAATTCCGTCAACAAGGTCGCAAAAACCGGATGAAAAGTCATAAGCAATGGCATTTATTGTGAAATCACGACGGACAACATCATCTGAAAGTGATTTTGAAAAAGAAACAGTATCCGGATGACGATTATCGGAATATGTGCCTTCATTTCTGTATGTGGTTATTTCTATAGGCTCATTGTCAATCAGTACAGTTATTGTACCGTGTTTTATACCTGTTTCAATAACGCGAAAATCCTTAAAAACCTCTTTAACCTGTGTTGGTGTGGCATTTGTAGTTATATCTATATCACCAATGGGGACTCCCATTATGAAGTCACGCACACTGCCACCGATTAAAAATGCCTCAAAACCATTTGATTTAAGCGTTTCAACAGTGGTTTTTGAGGCAGGTTTAAAAATATCAGTTTTGTTCATTTAATGCCTCTTGCAGAGCATTTGCTAACTGGTCAGGACAGGATGTAGGCTTAAAGCCACATTTTATTCCTTTGATAAGAGGAATTATTTCTTCTGCTTTTTTACCTTCGACGAGCGCTGCAATTCCTTTAAGATTACCGTTGCAACCACCGTAAAAGGAAACGTTTTTTACTGTTCCGTTTTCTAATTCAAAAGAAATTTCACGAGCACAAGTGCCACGTGTCTTGTATTTATAACTCATTTATTTTACCTCGCATATATTGTTTGAAAGTGTTACTAATTCTTCCATTGTAAGGGCCTCTGCACGTGCAGTAGCAGAAAGACCTGAATTTTCAATGGCAAGTGCTATTTTATCTTTTGGAATTCCCATACCACTTGAAACAGAATTGAGTATAGTCTTTCTTCTTTGTGCAAAAGCAGATTTTATCATTTTGAAGAAGATTTCTTCGTCAGTTACCTTGTAATCACCTTTTTGTGTCAAATCGAGCTGAATTACGCAACTGTCAACCTTTGGACTTGGAAAAAATGAACCACGGGAAACATCAAAAAGCTTTGTCGCTTCGGCATAATAGTTTACTGCTACGGTTACAGCGCCACTTTCTCTTGAACCGACTCTTGCACAAAGACGGTCACCGGCTTCTTTCTGTACCATAACAATTATCTTGCTGAAAGGTAGTTTTTCCTCTAAAAGTCGCATTATAACAGGAGAAGTAATATAGTATGGCAAATTAGCACATACAAAAATTTCCATTCCCTCAAAGTGTTCTTTTATAATGCTTTCAAGGTCTGCTTTAAGAATATCCTCGTTGATAAGTGTCAGATTATCGTATCCGGAAAGTGTGTCGTTAAGAACGGGAAAAAGTCTTGTATCAAGCTCAATACATACAACTTTGTCGCATCTTTCCAATAATTCTTTTGTAAGAACACCGACACCTGCACCGATTTCAAGCACACCGATTTTACCGTCTGTACTTTCTCTTACAGCTTCTGCCATACGAGGGCAAACAGTTGGATTAACAAGGAAGTTCTGTCCTAAACCTTTTGAAAATGTAACATCGTGGTCACCCATAACCTTTTTGATAACAGAAAGGTCGGTGAGCTTATAATTTTTCTTATCCAATATATTTTTCCTTAACCTTACCTAAAATTTTCATGCCTTCAATGATTTTTTCTTTTGAAGGAGTTGAGAAATTCATTCTGAAGCAATTTGTTTTTTCATCATTAATCATAAATGCTGTTCCGGGAACAACAGCTACTTTGTTTGCTATACACTCTTTTACAAAGTCGAGCATATCAACGCTTTCAGGTAACTGGCACCATACGAAAAGACCGCCTTCAGGACGAACATATTTGACAAAGTCACCTAATTCACTGTCAATAAGGTCGCACATAAGGTTCAATTTTTCACCATAAATACCACGGATTTTTTCAATGTGTGCATCAACATCGTTTTGTTCCATCCATTTATCAACAAGCATTTGTGAGAAAACAGGAGTATGAACATCGGCAGCCTGCTTACCAACAGTCATTTTTGCAATAATCTCTGATGGAGCAACAATATAACCAACACGGATACCAGGTGCTAAAAGCTTTGAGAAAGAACCTGCATAAATAACGATTCCGTCTTCGTCAAAGCTCTTGATTGACGGAACATCTTCACCTGAAACTCTTAAATCACCATATGGGTTATCTTCAAGAATAAGTAAGCCATATTTTTTTGCAAGCTCATAAACTGCTTTTCTTTTTCGGAGGCTCATTGTAGCGCCTGACGGATTCTGAAAGTTAGGGATTGTATAAATAAATCTTGGATTATTTGCTTTTTTTATAGCATTTTCCAATTCTTCAATATTCATTCCGTCTGCTTCAACAGGAACACCTGCAAGCTTACAACCATATGAGCGGAAACAGTTAAGAGAACCGATAAATGATGGGCATTCGCAGATAATTGTATCGCCAAAGTCGCAAAGTGCTTTAGTTGCAAGGTCCATAACCTGCTGTGCACCTGATGTAACAATAAGTGAGTCAAAATCTTTACCGATATTGTATTTTGCTTTTGCAAAAGCAGTAAGTCTGTCGATAAGTGGTTTGTAACCCTCTGTTACGCCATACTGTAAAGCTGTAATAGGGGAGTTTTCAAAAATTTCTGCTGAAATCTTTTTAACCTCATCAACAGGGAACGCTGCTGCGTCAGGGTTACCTGCTGCAAAAGGAATTATTGACGGGTCCTGAGTAGCTTTTAAAATTTCACGAATAGCAGATGGTTGAAGCTCTGATATTCTTTTTGAAAAATAATAATTCATAATGTATCACCTGAAAAAATAATTTGAAAATATTTTATCACATTATATACTGTATTTCAATAAATACTAAATTAAAAAATATTTTATTTAATTCTATCTTTCTCGACAGAAATGTGGTAATATGTTATGGTAAAATATGTCAAAGATGGTAGAGGAGAGATGAATTATGACACAGTTTGTACGAAAATTAGATAATATGGGTAGAATAGTACTTCCTGCAGAATACAGAAAAAAGACTGGGATTGATGACCTTTCAGAAGTAAGAATTACTGAAAAAGACGGAAAAATTATTATCGAGAAACTTGCTCCTTGCTGTAAAATTTGTGGAGCAGAAGACAATCTTAATAAAGAAATGGAAATTTGTGAAGAGTGTATTGCGAAAATTAAGGCGCTTTAAATAATAATGACAGGAAATGAGATGAAACTCAAATCCTGTCTTTTTTTACTTGCTGAAATGTTCAATTAATGCTTCATATTGCTCATCTGTAATAGATGTGATTGCTCCGTGACGAGGATTAAAATCCATGTTGTAATCGTCAGGGTCTACAGGTAAGAAATTTTCAAAATCTGTTGTCTGTTGCATAAAGAAACGGTCGGTGCTGTATTCGTCCATAATCATTACCCATTGGTCTGTGCCTGTTATGTTGTAAATTTCACTACCCTCAACACCTGTTTTCGCAAGAGAAACCACAACAGGATCGTTTTCATAAGGTCCTGTTAAGCTTTCGGATGTTACATAAGCGATAGTCTGACTTTCTTCGTATTTGAAATAAAGATAATATTTAACATTATTTTTGTTGTATGCTATATCTCCGTCAATAGTCTGTATTCCGGGACGTTCAAATAAAAGGCGTGGTTCTGTTATTGTCTTGAAATCAGATGTGTGTGCATAGTACATCTGTGCCACATCGTTTTTCTCGTCGGAGTGTGCCCAATAAACCATATACATTTCTGCTTTTTCATCCCAAAATGCCTGCGGGGCCCAAGCTCGTGTTGTAGTGGCAAAATCACCTTGGAAATCACGCATATCGATAATTGTTTCGTCAGTCCAATGGATTAAGTCTTTTGATTTCCAAGTGACGAGAGCATGATTTGATGTCCAACCTTCACAGCTTTTCATATCCGTGCCGATTATATAATAAGAGTCGTCCTGGCCTTTTATAATGTATGGGTCACGGACACATTTTTTGCCCTTTGTCTGAATAATAACAGGTTCATTGTTGTTAAGTGCTTCGAAATTATATCCATCACTACTTACTGCAAAGTGTATTCTTTCCTGTTGTGGCTCATTTCCCACGAAATAGGCAAAAAGATATTTGCCACTTTGATTTTTTGCAGGTGTTGCGTATTCCATAATGTGTACCTCCGTGTGGTGATTGAAATAAGTATAACTGAAATGTTGCAAAAAGTCACTTGACGAGATGGATAAATAAATTTTAAAATTTTTGTGCAGAATGATTGCAAAAAATAAGGGACGGTGTTTAAACCGTCCCAAGAAAGTTGAATTATTTAATTTTCATAAATCTTTGTTGTTCTGAAAATGCTACGGAATAAACCGCCAATTCTGTCGAATAAGCCTGACTTTGAATACATTTCAACACTGTCACGAGCTATTTCGTTTCCGTCAGCATCACAAAGGATTGCTGTAAATGTAGTCCAACCTTTTTTCTTTGCGATGATTTCAAGCTTTCCGCCTTCTGCATCTTTGTCAAAGTTTTTGTTGTTTGATTCCCATTTTACATATGCACCGTCAGGAGCATTTCCCTCAACATTTGTATGGAGAATAATACCATCTCTGTTGCGAAGTTCTGTTGTTGATGGAGTCTGAATTGAGAAAGAATAGTCATATTCTTCTACAATTGCATATTGACCTAAGTATGTTGTTTTGAAAACAAGACAACCGCTTTCATATTTTGTAATCATCTTTTCAAGTGTTTTTGTTTCTGTATTTACAGAGTACACAAAAGAATAACTTGGGTCATAGCTTTTTGGAAGAGGTATCTTGATTTCTACTGTACTGTTTGGCTGAGTTGGTTCACCATTAACAGTCATTGTAATGTTATAAACAGTTGAGTGTGCTGTATCAAGCTTTGAATCAATAATATCAGCTGTAGCTTTGTCAGAAGTTTCTGTAACTGTAATATCTACTTCACCGTCATAATGATTCTTAGTATATTCCATTGATATGCCTGTATTTTTATCAGTTATAGTTGTTTTCACAAGCATAGGAATACTTTCTTCAGCAACAATTTCGCCACAATCGATACACTTCTGCACTGACTTACCGTCTGCTTCGTATGTAGGGTTAGAAGATACTTCCCATTCACCTGCAGTATGACCGGTTGCAGGAATAACTTTTGACAAGCCATTAGTATAACCACAGACTTCACATGCGGTGTATAATTTGCCATCTGCTGTGCACGTTGGTGCAAGTGTACATAATTTATCTGTGTGACCGGTTGCAGAAAGAATTGTTGGTGTACCAAAAATTCCGTTACATTTTAAACATGATTGTGCGATATAGCCATCTTCTGTGCAGGTTGGCTGAACTGTTTTTGTATAATAGAAATGACCTGTTGCATGTTCTACTACAATGTATTCGTACACGCAGTATTTGCAATGATATTTTACGTCTACATCTTCAGTACAAGAAGCCGGTGGTCTGTCTGCGATATACATATCGTGATACTGTATTGATATGTTTTTTAATGATTCATTGCCTGAATTAATTGTAATAGTGTTCCAATTGTTACCGCAATAATATATTTTTTTAATATTGTCACAGCCCTTGAATGCCGCTCCGTCTATTTTTGTTAAGTTACCTGCAAAAATAACAGTGTCAAGCTTTGAACAGTTCATAAACAATGTACTATTAATTTGTGTGATACCGTAACCGATTTGTGCTCTTGTGAGATTTGCGCATTCGTTAAAAGCTCCGTATTCCAAGGATGTTACGCTGTTTGGGATTATAATTTCTGTTAATTGTACACATTTTCTGAATGCACTGTTTCCGATAGTTGTTACACTGTCCGGAAGTTCTACATCAGAGAGAGTTGAACAGTTATAAAAAGCATACTCACCAACAGAAGTTACGCCGGTTTCAACTATTACTGTCTGAATAGCGTTTCTATAATCTTTCCAAGGGCAATTAGCATAATCGTAATTATTCATTGCTCCTGTACCTGAAATAGTTAATGTGCTTGTTGATTCATCCAAATTCCAAGTAAGATTGTCACCGCAAGTACCCGATGCAGCGCTTGCTGTAAATACTGATAACGGCATAAGTGAGAGTACCAAAATTAACGCCAAGAGGATTGATAAAACTTTGTTAGACTTTCTCATTATTCTCCCTCCACTTTAATTGGTTAAAAGGTAACTCCAATTATAGTTCTTTTAGGAAAATTTGTCAATTATTTGATTGTATATGTGAGTAATAAATCTTATGATACAATTATGATTAAAGAGCGGATATGACAAATCGGAGTATGTAGGGATGATTCGATTACCCTCCCTCATTGAGGGCGCGGGTGTCCGGTGGACACCTCTGCGAAGCTGAAGCGCTGTCTGAGCCGACAGGCGAGTAATGACGGAAGGAGTTTGTTGGTTTTCTCGTTAACTCCCTCAGTCTCGCTACGCTCGACAGCTCCCTCGAGGAGGGAGCGGAAGGGTCGTTGAGGACGCCGACCCCTACTAACTAATGTCCCTGACAATTTATAACTTGTTGAAGATTTTTGTTTTCACTTTATACGTAATATAATATAAAAATAGTTTTTATTGATTTTAAATTGTATATATGTTAAAATTATTGTGTATGAATGATTTTAGGGAGGAATTACCATGTGTAAATTTTATGCTGACGTAAAAGAAAATGGTGCAATTGTTCGCTGTAACAATTTTGACAACAAGTTTTTCTCATTCAAATATGAAAAAACTGACGATAGCATCAAGGGTGTGCTTACTGCAAAGAAAAACTTTGAAATGGTAACTTGTGTTCTTGAATATGAAAAGGATTTTGACAATGACGACCTTTTCTATGCAAACGGTTATCAGGCTTGGACAACATCTCGTGAATTCTCAAAGAATGATAAATTTGACGGACTTTTAGAACTTGCAAAAATCACAAAGTTCACTTCTCATTTCGTAGGACTTTCAGGTGACTATCATTTTGCAAAGGGATATGGCGAAACAGGTAAGTTCCATGGATATACATATTGCTATTTCCGTGAAAAAGGCGAAAGAAAAATCAAGCTTTATGGTTCAAGAAGTGAACGCAAGGGCTTTACAGTCTTTGAGGTTGACATGAACGGGGACAAGTTCAGAGTTACAAAGGATGTAGAAGGTCTTCGTCTTAAAGAAGGTCAGGTATATGAAATGTTTGATATCGCAATTATCGACGGCGATATGGACGAAGTTATGGATAAGTATTTCTTTGACTTTGTTGGTTGTAAGAAACCTGCTATCAAGCATCTTTCAGGTTATACATCATGGTATAACTATTTCCAGAATATTGACGAAAACATTATCATCCGTGACCTTAACGGTCTTGACAGAGCAAAGGATAGTGTCTCGATTTATCAGGTTGATGATGGTTATGAGCCTAAAGTCGGTGACTGGCTTATTCCTAACAAAAAATTCCCCAAGGGAATGAAGTACATCGCTGAGAAAATTCATGAAAAAGGATATCTTGCAGGTATCTGGATTGCTCCTTTCAGCTGCGAAACTGACTCAGTAGTCGCAAAAGAGCATCCTGAATGGTTCCTCAAGGTTCCGGGAACAGATAAACGTCATCTCGGTACTTTTGCATGGGGTGGCTCATACACACTTGATATTTACAACGAAGAAGCAAGAGCTTATATCAAAAATTACTTCGACGTTATTCTTAACGATTGGGGTTATGATATGGTTAAACTTGATTTCCTTTACAGCCAGTGTGTATTCCCCAGAAACGGAAAAACAAGGGGACAGATTATGTGTGAGGCTATGGATTTCCTGCGCGAGTGTGTAGGTGACAAGCTCTTCCTCGGCTGCGGTGTTCCGCTTCTTCCTTCATTCGGCGTTGTTGATGCTTGCAGAATCAGCTGTGACGTGAGCCTTTCTTACAGACCCAAGATTGAAAATGTGCTCAATCTCAACAATGAGCTTCCTTCAGCTCAGAATGCTATTAATAACACTATTTTCAGAAGACATCTTGACGGCAGAGTCTTCTGTAACGACCCTGACGTTTTCTTCCTTCGCAGCAATAATCTTAAGTTCAATTATGAGCAGAAGCTTCTTCTTGCTTTTATCAACAATCTTATGGGTAATGTTCTCTTTGTTTCAGACAACGCAGGTG
>JAZQUG010000010.1:0-94347 GCA_045631225.1 Candidatus Fimenecus sp. | reverse complement strand
TATTGACGTTATCAGAATCTTCGATGCCCTCAACGACCTTCGTAACATTCAGGTTGCAGTTGATGAAACACTCAAGGCAGGCGCAATCGCATCAGGTACAATCTGCTACACAACAAGCCCTGTTCACACACTTGAAAAGTTTGTTGAAATTTCAAAGGAGCTTGAGAAGATGGGTGTTCAGTCAATCTGTATCAAGGATATGGCAGGCGTTATGAGCCCCAAGGAGGCATACGACCTTGTTAAGGCTATCAAGGCTGAGGTTAAGCTTCCCCTCGTGCTTCACACACACTCAACAACAGGTCTCGGCTTCATGACACTTCTCAAGGCTGTTGAAGCAGGTGCAGATATCATCGATACAGCACTTTCAAGTATGTCAGGCGGTACAAGCCAGCCTGCAACAGAAACAATGGCATACGTGCTCCGTCAGTACGGCTATGATGTATCTCTTGATGATAAAATCCTTATGGATGTAAACAAGTACTTCAAGAGCTACA
This sequence comes from Candidatus Fimenecus sp., assembly GCA_045631225.1. Taxonomy (GTDB): domain Bacteria; phylum Bacillota; class Clostridia; order Oscillospirales; family Acutalibacteraceae; genus Fimenecus. The sequence goes on along the minus strand of JAZQUG010000010.1, from coordinate 93,853 downwards.
GAGCAGAATGCCTTGATTCAAAGCTTCTTAATCCCGTTGTTATGGCAACAGATACAGATGCTCTCAACTATCAGATTCCCGGCGGTATGCTTTCAAACCTTGTTGCTCAGCTTACACAGATGAACAAGCTCGACAAGCTCGATGAGGTTCTCGCAGAAACTCCCAGAGTAAGAGCAGACCTCGGTTATCCTCCTCTTGTTACTCCCATGAGCCAGATGGTTGGTGTTCAGGCAACATCAAACGTTCTTGCAGGCGAGAGATACAAGAATATTTCAAAGGAAGTTCAGGCTTACATCAAGGGCGAATACGGCCAGGCTCCCGGCACAGTTGATGCTGACCTTATGAAAAAGGTTCTCGGTGATGAGCAGCCCGTTACATGCCGTTTTGCAGATACACTCTCTGACGGTCTTCCCGCTGCAAGAGAATATCTCGGCAAGAGAGCAACCTGCGATGAAGATGTGCTTTCATACATCGCATTCCCCCAGCAGGCTGAAGCATTCTTCGAAAAGAGAGAAGAAAAGAGAAGACGCACATTCAGCTATTCAATCAAAAGTATTTAAAAGGAGTGCAGACAATGACATTATCACTTCTTGAAATGCAGTTGGGAATGGGTGACACTCTCAAGACATCAGGTGTCGGCTTTGTTATCGTTCTTATTGTTCTTGCATTTATCGCAGTTCTTATCATGATGATTTCAAAAATCTTCAATAAAGTTGCAGGCGGAAACAAAAAGGAAGAAACAAAGCAGGAAGCTCCCGCAGCAAAGGCTGAAGCTCACGCAGCAGCATCTGCTCCCGTTGCAGTTCCCGTAACACCCGGTTATCTTCGCCTTGAAGGTGTTTCGGAAGCAAACGCTGCAGTAATCATGGCTCTTGTAAGCCATCAGACAGGCATCCCTCTCAACAGACTTGCATTCCATTCAATAAAATGCTTGCAGGATTCAGTCGAACTTATCGATGTTGACGAACCCACAGCAGCAGTTATCATGGCAATCGTAAGCGATGCAAGCGGAATTCCGCTTGAAAGACTTGATTTTTCATCAATCAGACTTATAAAGGAGAACTAAAAATGAAATATGTAGTTACATTAAACGGAAAAAATTACGAAGTTGAAGTTACAGAATCAGAAGCAGTTATCACAAACATCACAGAAGCTCCTGTTGCAGCAGCTCCTGTTGCAGTTGCAGCTCCCGTAGCAGCACCTGTTGCAGCACCCGCAGCAGCTCCCGAAGCTCCCGCAGCAGCTCCTGCTCCCGTTGCAGTTGCAGGTGACGGTCTTAAAGTTACAGCTCCCATGCCCGGCAACATCCTCAACATCAATGTTTCTGCAGGTCAGGCTGAAAAGAAGGGTGATGTAATGTTCATCCTTGAAGCTATGAAGATGGAAAACGAAATCGTTGCTCCTTGTTCAGGTACTGTTAAGCAGGTTATTGCTACTAAAGGTGCATCAGTTGCTACTGACGAAGTTCTTGCTGTTCTCGGTTAATTCCGGAGGAGGCAGAATATGCAAATCATAGATGCTCTTATAGAGCTTTTCAATCAATCTAATTTTGTTAACCTTCCGTGGCAAAACTGGGTTATGATTCTTGTATCTATTGTTCTGTTCTATTTTGCAATAGTAAAGAAATTTGAGCCATTGCTTTTAATCCCGATTGCCTTCGGTATGCTTCTTGTTAACATTTATCCGGAAATTATGGCTGACCCAACAAATATGTCGTTCGTTGGTGACAATAATCCGTTTTTAGACCCTGATGCACATTGGTATGATACAGGTGTACTTAGACTGATTTATGCAGGTGTTAAATCAAGTATTTTCCCTTGTCTTATCTTCATGGGTGTTGGTGCAATGACTGACTTCGGTCCCCTTCTTGCTAACCCATCAAGCCTTTTACTTGGTGCAGCTGCACAGTTAGGTATTTATGTTGCATTTATCGTTGCTATGCTCACAGGTGAATTTACACCTGAAGAAGCTGCTTCAATTGCTATCATTGGTGGTGCAGACGGTCCTACAGCAATTTTCTTAACAGGAAAACTTGCTCCTCACCTTTTAGGTTCAATTGCAGTTGCTGCATATTCATATATGGCTTTGATTCCACTTATCCAGCCACCAATTATGAAATTGCTCACAACTAAAAAAGAACGTGAAATCAAAATGAATCAGCTCAGAACAGTTAGTAAGGCTGAAAAGATTATTTTCCCAATCGTTGTTACAATTATCTGTGTTCTTATTCTTCCATCTGTTGCTCCTCTTCTCGGTTTCCTTATGCTTGGTAACCTTTTCAAGGAAAGCGGACTTACAGACAGACTTTCAGACACAGCACAGAACTCACTTTGCAACATTGTAACGATTCTTCTCGGTACAACAGTTGGTGCTACTGCAGAGGGTTCTGCATTCCTTAATAAGAAGACACTTCTTGTTATTTGTATCGGCTTGCTTGCGTTTGCATTCTCAACAGCCGGCGGTGTTATTTTTGCTAAGATTATGAACATTGCTACTGGTGGTAAAGTTAATCCGCTTATCGGTTCTGCAGGTGTTTCTGCTGTTCCTATGGCTGCTCGAGTTTCACAGGTTGAAGGCAGAAAATACAATCCATCTAACTTCCTTTTGATGCATGCAATGGGTCCTAACGTTGCAGGTGTTATCGGTTCTGCTGTTGCAGCAGGATTCTTACTTTCACAATTTGGTTAATCCTAAACACAAACACATATATAAATGCCGTAGTCAATCAAACGACCACGGCATTATTTTTATAATTTAATTAAAACAGACTTTCTGATTTTAATTGAATCAGGCGTTACAGCACAGTCAAAGGCTAATGGCATTACTCCATTATCTTTGGCTTTTTTTAATTCCTTCGCAAATTCAGGATGAGTTTTAATGTTCGGTTCAAAGTATTTAACATCACTCATCTGAACAATGAACAAAACATAGGCTCTGTACCCTTCTGTAACAGCTTTTTGAAGTTCTTTGAGATGTTTGATGCCTCGTTCAGTCGGAGCGTCAGGAAAGCTTGCTACACCGTCATTCTCGAGGGTTACACCTTTAACTTCAATGAAGATTTTATCTGTCTTTGTTTCAACATAAATATCAAACCTTGAATTACCATATTTATATTCAGGTTTTACATAAACAATATCCTCAAACAATTCAGGAACAGATTCAAGAGCAACTGAATTCACAACCTGACTGTCCATATTGATAAGTCTGTCCCCTTTTTGAACAGCAATTAAATCATATTTCGTTTTACGATTAACATTATCAGATTTTTGCAGATAAACAGTCGAACCTTTAATTAACAATTCTCTGCATCTTCCTGTGTTTTTAACGTGACACACTTCAATTTCGTTATTTATTATTACATTTGCAATAAATCGGTTAGGACGGTCAATAAATTCACCTTTTACAATATTATTATACTTCATAATTCACCAAAGAAAAACGGCGATAGTTTCCTACCGCCGTCCAAGTTATTTAATTGATTATTTAGCCTTTGCTTTTCTTGCTTCGATTTCCTTAACCATTTCAGCCTGTTTCTTTTCTGTGATTGTGTAGAAGAGCATTGGGATGATTGTACCAACCATACTAAGAGCACCTGCAAGAATAAGAACATTCCAGAGTGTCTGCTCGCCTTCAGGAGTGATAGCAGGAGTAGCTTCAGGGTTAATACCTGCCCAGCTGAACGCCATAACGCCAACGAAAGCACCAACAGCCATACCAACTTTGTTGATAAGAGTCTGCATTGCGAAGCAGATACCTTCACCACGTTCGCCTGTTTTCCATTCAAGATAGTCAACTGTATCACCAATCATAGCGTAAGTGATGATATTGTTAACACCCTGTGGGATACCGAGAAGAACGAGACCGATAGCACATACAGCAAGCTTCCATGGAGCATCGTAACCGATAAAGTACATAGCAAACATTACAACTGCACCAAGTACGTGAACACCGATATATGCCCATTTTTTTGTGAACTTCTTTGTCATCCAAGGAACGAGAATTGATGCTACAAGACCGCCCGGAACAACCATAAGTGTAATGATACCATAAAGACCTTCATCTTTAAGAACATACTTTGCAAAGTAAAGGCCACCTGTGTATGTGTAAACCATTCTTGCACCGCCAAGAATACCTGAAAGAACAACAAGAAGAAGTTCTTTGTTCTTAAAGAGAAGTGACAAGTTGTGACCAAAGCTTGGTGGAGTATCTGTTGATGTAAAACGTTCCTTTGTGTGCTTAAAGCCATAGAAGAACATTGGGATAGCTGTTACTGTTAAAACGAGAGCACAAATGAAATATGTATATTTAAGAGTATCAGCATTAGCCTGAATAAACTCAGGTAAAACATTACCTGCTTCATCTCTGTACTTTGCAGTAACGCCACTTGTAATTACAGGAACAAAAACTGTAACGATACCTGCACCAAGAGTACAGATAAGACGAGTGATTGTAAGCATGTTACCACGAACAACTGTATCGTTTGTCATACAAGTTGAAAGTCCCCAATAAGGAACGTCAGCAATTGTATAAACAACTGACCAGATTGTGTAAATAACTGCAATGATAACAAATGTTGACATTGTTTTTGCCGGTAACGGAATGAAACAAGCAATTGTCATTATAGCAATCGGAAAAGCCATCCATTTAAGGTAAGGACGACATTTACCCCATTTTGTTCTTGTTTTGTCAACAATTGAACCCATAATCGGGTCGTTGAACGCGTCAAAAATACGAACACCGAGCATCAAGAATGCAACAGCAGTTGCACCATCAAGTGCACCAAAAATTCCACCTTTTTGGATACTACCAAAAAGAAGGGCATCGGTCATAAAAATTGTAATATATGAACCGATGATTGTGCAGATAAAGTTCTGACCAAAGCCTGTTACACCATAAGCAATTGCTTCTTTAGGCTGAAGACTGCTTTTGTTGTCAGGATTTGTACCATAAACCTTATGCAAAAGGTCATTGATTTTCATAAAATCCCTCTTTCATTTTATAATATTACAATGATACCACAACATTGAGTTATTTTCAATAACAAAATACAAAAATATCCTCCGTAAATCTACGAAGGATATTATAATTATTAATCTTTTAAAGGAATATTATTGGCATCCTTATCTATTGAACCCGTAAGAATAAGAATTCCTTCAATTAAGCCCCAAATTCCTGTTATAGTTGCACCTGCACCACATGATAAAAGTGTAATCAACAACTGTGCAACAGCTTTTCCTGTAAATCCGAGATAAAAGTTATGCACACCTAATGAACCGAGCAGAATACCAAGAAGTCCTGCAACAAGCTTCGATTTTTGTTCACCTGCTATTACAGGTTGTGCAAGTGCTATACCGCAATGAGTACAGATATAAGCACCTGGCAAAGCTCTCATACCGCAATTAGGGCAAAAGTTTTCACCGGTACCAACTGCAACCCCACAATTCAGACAAACAACCGCACGGTCATCATGCGGATGACCACAATTTTTGCAGAACATATTATCCTCCTAAAACATACGAAAATAGTTTAAAACAAAACCTGCAACAATGAATATCAATATTGTCACAGAGATTTTTTTAAGTTTACCATTGAAAAGTCTGTCGCTGAAAAGAAACATTACAATTAACACAGGGATTGATAACAACATCGGATGTGTATCAAATGAAAGTGCGAAATTACCGTTAATCAAAGCAAAAAACGCTCTTGTCATTCCACATGTTAAACACGGAATATTTAAAAACCTCTGCACTAAGCATCCTGTTTCAAAACACCACATTCCATATGCGACTAATGCAACCAGACCCAGCAACAAAACCTTATGGTACAGCTTTAAACCTTTCATTATGACAAACTATTACTGTTTAGCTCCGTTATCGAACTTTTCAAGAACCTTAACACTTGCTGCAAAGCAATCAGCAAGACACTTAGGATTAAGAGCCTTAGGTGTATCAAGTCTTGTATGATAGAAATCAGGAAGAGCATGATTAAGAGCTGTAATACCTGTTGAACGCATACCTGCCTGAGCAAAAGCTGCAGAGTCAGTAGCACCACCGAGTGGAGGAACCATACCCTTGCCACATTTGATACCTAATTCAGTACAAGCTTCATAAAAAAGGTCACCAACATCCTTATCAGTCTTAACAGTACCGTTAAGGTCACGATAGTTAACCTGTAAATACTCTGACTGAGTGATTGTATCATAAGAAATTACAAATGTAGGAACATCGTTATATTCTTTTGCGTGAGCCTCACACCATGCCTTTGCACCACGAAGACCTGCTTCTTCAGAACCTGTCCAAACAACACCGATTTCAGTGTTTTCAAATGTAATATGTTCTTCCTTGAGATACTTAAGAATAGCCATGCCCATATAACAGCCTGAAAGGTTGTCGTTTGCACCGTCAACAACTCTCTTCTTGTTCCACATAAAGTAAAGACCAAACCAGAAAGGAGTAAATGCAAGACCACCGAGACCTAATCTTGTACCGAGGTCAGGATTAGCCTCAAAAGCACCTGCAAGACTTGCAATTGCAATACCGAGTGTATAGAAAGCACCAACAAAGCAAAGCATCATATGAATATCAAATCCAAGATATGTAAACTTATACTTGAATGGCCATTCCCAAGCTGCATCGTGGTGACCGTTGAAGATAATTCTGCGCTTAACTTCACCTGTAGGCTTCTTAAAACCTGAAACATTATGACCTGTTTCCTCTTTAAAAAGCTTATCAACAGTTTTCTTGTAAAGACCGAACTGTAAGAAGCAAAGTAAAAGACCGAGTGCGATAAAAACAATTGAAAGAACAGGTAAAATGAAATATGAAATCAGCGCTAAGAAGCAGCATGAAATTGTAAAGTAAATCCAACCGTAGAATGAGTCAGGATTTTCTTTAAATTCTTCAACAAAAACTCTGTCACAACCGAGCTTTTTCATCTGTGTTGCAGCATACTCAGCTGCCTGATGTTCACCCTTTGAACCGGGACCTCTCTTATCAAGCTTATTGCAGATATATGATATTTCAGTGACCATATATCGTGCCGCAGCATCTTTTTTGTCAATTAATTTTTGTAAATCCATGTTGAATCCCCCTAATAATTATATAAATATACTTTATCACAATACGACCATAAAAGCAATAAAATATTACAATTTTATAACAAAAAGCGTAAGGAAATTCCTCACGCTCTATGTATTTATTATATTTGATTATTCGCTCTTCATTTTTGCGAAACAATCGCTGCAATATACCGGTCTGTCATCCTTTGGTTCAAAAGGAATTTTTGCTTCACCACCACATGATGCACAAGTAGCTGTATGGTAAACTCTTTCACCACGATTAGCATTCTTGCGAGCAACACGACATTCCTTACAAGCTTTTGGCTCGTTTACAAGTCCTTTCTCCGCATAAAATTCCTGTTCACCTGCAGTAAAAACAAATTCGTTTCCACATACTTTACAGATGAGTGTCTTGTCTTCGTACATTTTGATAACCTCACTGAAATATTATTTACCCCACACGGAATTGCACCGTACCATTAAAATGTTCAACTTTGAAAGGGCATATTAAAACTTAATTATTTTCTGAAATCACGAAGCTTTCTTCTGATTCTCTGAACAGTATTATCAACTGATTTGACATTCGATTCAATAATCTCGGAAATTTCGGCATATGACAAACCTAAAAGAATTAATTTAAAAACCTTTTGCTCAGTTTTGGAAAAATTCTCCTTAACATGCATCATGATTTCATTGATTTCTTCGTCATATAATACAGCATCTTCCGGTGAAATATTCTGTGACAAAAGCTCATTTTCATCAACAGAACCACTGAATTCAACACAATTATTCATATCATTATTTGTCTTTCGTAAAGCAGACAACATTTTTCTTGAATATACAGTTGAAGAAAAAGTGCTGAATTTTGTACCATATGATTCATCATAAGAGTAAATTGACGAAACAAATCCAATCATACCCTCCTGATATAAATCTTCAACATCTATACCACAAAGGTTTTTAAAAGAACTTGCCTTTTTAAAAATGTTATCAGAATACTTTTCAATCAACAATGATAACGCTACACTATCTCCACCTTTTGCACGGGAAACAAGTTCATTATCACTATTGATATTATTAAAAGAATCTGAAATCAACATATTACCTCGAAATGTGCATTTACTCTTACTCATAATTATATGTATATTATTATATCACAAAAATAAATATTGTCAACAAGAATTTATGTACAGTTTACACAAAACGGATGCAATAAAATAGCCACGGAACAAAACCGTGGCTTTAATCTTAAAGAAATATCTGTAACAATGCTGTTCCTGTGCTTAAAATCATGATTGCTGCTAAAAACAACGCAACAAATTTAATAAACTTTTCTCTATTCATCAATTTACACTCCCAAAATCTTTGTGGCATCCTCTGACATTAATGATGTTTTATCTTCTGATTCTTTCCTTGTCATACCGTAAGCAGTAATATATATTTTAATTTTAGGTTCAGTTCCGCTCGGACGAACAATAACCTTACTGTTATCCTCTAATGAATATGAAAGAACATTAGATTTAGGAAGATTAATTACGCATTCCTCACCTGTTACAACATCAACCATTTTACTTGTTTTATAATCTGCAACCTTAACAACTTTTTTACCTGCAAATGATTCAGGTGCATTTTCACGAAGAGAGTTCATAATGTCACTCATTTTCTGCATTCCGCTTGCACCCTCAAAAGCAAAATTCATAACGGTATTAAGATACATACCATATTTTTCATATATGCTGTCCATAAACTGCTTTAAAGAAATTCCCTTGAGCTTATATACAGCTGCCATTTCAGCAATCATAAGTGATGCAACAACAGCATCCTTATCTCTTGCGTGAATTCCGCGAAGATAACCATAGGATTCTTCCATACTCACAACGAAGTCATCTTCTTTGCCCTCTTTTTCAAGATTTGTGATAAGTTCACCAATGTACTTAAATCCTGTAAGCAAATCAGCAACTTTCGCACCGTAAGAGCTACAAATTGCTTCAATTAACGGAGTTGTTACAATTGACTTGACAACAACAGGATTTTGTGGCAGCTTATCCTGCTCCTTAAGGTTAGAGAGAAGGTATTCACAAAGCATAGCACCAACCTCATTACCTGTCATAAGAACAAAATCGTCACCATCACGTACTGCAATACCGACACGGTCACAATCAGGGTCAGTTGCAAGAAGCAAATCCACGTCCGTTCCCTTTGCAGTTTCAATAGCACACTCAAACGCCTGACGGATTTCAGGGTTAGGATATGAGCATGTTGGGAAATTGCCATCAGGTTTTTCCTGTTCCTTAACAACAGTCACATTTTTAATACCGGCTTTTTTCAATACCTTACGAACAGGCTTATTACCCGCACCATTAAGCGGTGTATAAATAATCTTCAAATCAGCTTTTTTGATTTTATCAGGATTAACAAGACAAGACAAAACGCTTTCATAAAACTCATCATAAAGCCAATCTTCAATATAATCCACCATATCTTCAGCTAAGGCATCATCAAAGCTCATTGATTTGACACCGGTAAACATATCGATATTCTGTATATAGTTATATGTTTTTTCTGCTGCTTCATCTGTCATCTGATAACCGTTTGGGTCATAGCATTTATATCCGTTATATTTTGATGGATTATGACTTGCTGTAATAATAATACCTGATGAACAATTAAGTCTTCTTACAGCAAAAGAAAGCATCGGAGTAGGAACAAGCTCAGGATAAATATATACTTTAATTCCGTTTGCAGCAAGAACACCTGCTGCACTTTCTGCAAATTCCTTGGACTTTATTCTTGAATCATAAGCTATGGCAACAGATGGTTCGTCGAACTCTTCATTAAGATAATCAGCAAGTCCTTGAGTAGCCTGATTAACTGTGTAAACATTCATTCTGTTAGTACCTGCACCGATAACACCACGAAGTCCTGCTGTACCAAACTCAAGATTCTTATAAAAACGGTCAAGCTTTCCATCCTCATCATCTTTTACGCTTTCAAGTTCAGGAATCAAATCCTTGTCTGCTGTTGCAGATGAAAGCCATAAATCAAAAAGCTTATTTATATCATTCATGGTCATAACCTCCAAAATTTCCTTTATACATTTTATATCAATTTTAATCAAATGTAAATATGATTTTATTTTTATATTGAAAATATTATGTGAAATATTGTATAATTATTATACTTATTATTTTAAATTGGGGTGTGATTATTTTGTTTTCAAGAATTATCAGTCTTGGTCTCTTTGGCATGGAGGCTTATAAAGTAATCGTTGAAGCTGATATTTCCGGCGGAATGCCTCGATTTGATATTGTAGGACTCCCCGATACAGCTGTTTCGGAAAGTCGTGAAAGAGTCCGTTCTGCTATAAAAAATACAAATCTGCAATATCCGACAAGTCGTATAACTGTTAACCTTGCTCCTGCTGACATAAAAAAGGAAGGTCCTCTTTATGACTTGCCGATTTTCATAGCCCTCTTATGTGCCAATGAACAATTAAAAGGTGTTACCGATAAAATGGCTTTTGTCGGTGAATTAGCCCTCAATGGCGAATTAAGAAAAGTCAACGGTGTATTACCAATGGTTCTTTGTGCAAAGAAAAATGGTATCAGACAGGTATTTATCCCATATGAAAACGCAAGTGAAGGAGCTGTTGTTAAGGGTATCGACGTATATCCTGTTAAAAACGTTTTTCAGTTATTAAAGCATCTGACAGGTATGGAAGAAATAACAGCAGTAACAAGTGATGAATATAAAGAATATTACAATCCTGTGAATATTCCTGATTTTTCAGATGTAAGAGGTCAGGAGGAGGTTAAACGAGCATTGGAAATTGCTGCCGCAGGCGGACATAATGTGCTAACATTGTAATACATTATCCCGTTTTGTTTTTTTTTATTGAATTTTGTAACATTTTGTCTATTTTTTACGATATAAATATAATAAGGGGTATTATATTTATAGATTTTATTAAAGGTGATTTATATGAAAAAAATTCTATCATTAATGCAATGGGCTTTTGCTATTTTATGTATTCTAATATCATGTGGTACAGGTTCAGCTATTTCAACCATACTATTATTAATTTCTGCGGTTCTAATTGCACCAATTAAACCAATTAGAAATTTATTTAAAAAGTTTAAAATTAAACCTATAATTGCTATCGGTCTTTCCATACTAATCTTTTTTACGGCAATTATAACATTACCTACCCCACCAGAATCAACTGTAGATGAACCTACAGGATTAAACACAGAACTTAATATTGATGAAACAAATTCAATTTTATTAGAAGAATCATCAACTAACGAAACAGAAACCGAAACAGAAACCGAAACAGAAACTGAACCAGAAGCACCGACAGAAACCGAAACAGACGCACCAACACAAAAACCCTCATCAGGTTCTAGTTCATCATTAGGTTCAATAAACTTGTCTTCTATTCCCGCCTATTCTGGACAACCCTACATAATAATTAATAATAACCAACCTAATTTTAACTCATCTGAACTAACAACAATTGCTTATGAAAAATATAGCCAATTAGATTATTTAGGGCGTTGCGGTGTTGCCGTCGCTTCTTGTGGTAAAGAAATTATGCCGTCAAATAATGAAGAGCGTGGAAGCATAAGTCATATTAAGCCTACAGGTTGGATTCAAGCAAAATACAATGGTATTTCTGGCGGATATCTCTATAATAGGTGTCATTTAATAGGTTGGCAATTATCAGCAGAAAATGCAAACAATAGAAATCTTATTACTGGCACTAGATATATGAATACACAAGGAATGTTGCCATTTGAAAATATGGTTGCTGACTATATTAAAGAAACAGGAAATCATGTAGCATATCGTATAACACCAATATTTAATGGAAATAACCTTGTAGCAAGTGGGGTTCAAATGGAAGCATATTCCGTTGAGGATGATGGGGACGGCATTTGTTTCAATGTATTTTGCTATAATGTACAACCTGGAATAACAATTGATTATACCACAGGAAAAAGTACAGGACCAAGTAATTCTAGTTCTTCATCAAGTTCTAGTTCCTCATCAGGTTCTAATTCTTCATCAGGTTCTAATTCTTCATCAGGTTCTAATTCCTCATCAGGTTCTAATTCCTCATCAGGTTCTAATTCCTCATCAGGTTCTAATTCCTCATCAGGTTCTAATTCCTCATCAGATTCTAATTCCTCATCAGGTTCTGGAATGGTTTGGATTCCTAACTCTGGAAGCAAATACCACAGTTATTCAGGTTGTAGTAATATGAAAAATCCTAGTCAAGTTTCAGAATCACGAGCTATTGAATTAGGATATACCGCCTGTAAAAAGTGTTGGTAAATAAAAATGAAGGAGTAATTATAAATGAAAAAAGCATTATCAATAATACTTGTTTGTGTTAGTTTATTACTAATTTTAGTCGGTTGTGGGTACGAGGATACATCAGAAAAATCTACAACAGGAATATATAATATAAGCATTGAAGATATACCTAATAAATCTTTTTATGCTGGTGCCGATGAACAAGAATTTGATTTATATATTTCTTCAACAAATGAATTTGATATTTCTCAAATTAATATTGTTGTTGAAGACCCGTCTATTTTATATGTTTATTATCATTATAATGATTTATTTTTTGATGAAGGTCATGTAATTAGAATAAAGGGATTAAAAGCAGGAACAACAACATTTCACATAGAAACATCTGACTCCATAATAAAATCAGAACAAATTGAAATTACTGTTAAAAGTAATGTATCTGAAATTAAATTTTCTTCAACAACAGACATTATTTTCGACCAAAGTTGGAAAAAAACGGAAAATGTTTATTTTGATATATCAACCATGCATTCTACATATAAAGAAGAAAAATTAGTAGAATTCATTAGTGAAAATCCAGAAGTTGCAACAATCGAATTTAAAGACTCCTCTTCGTGGTCTCATGATGGAGAAGCTACAATTACCGCAATCGGTTCTGGTGAAACATATGTATATATAAAATCTATAGATAGCAACATTACATCAGAGAAAATAAAAGTTGTTGTTGAACAAGAAGAAACAGAAACCGAAACAGACGCACCAACACAAAAACCCTCATCAGGTTCTAATTCCTCATCAGGTTCTAATTCCTCATCAGGTTCTAATTCCTCATCAAGTTCTAATTCCTCATCAAGTTCTAATTCCTCATCAGATTCTAATTCTTCATCAGGTTCTAATTCCTCATCAGGTTCTGGAATGGTTTGGATTCCTAACTCTGGAAGCAAATACCACAGTAATTCAAGTTGTAGTAAAATGAAAAATCCTAGTCAAGTTTCAGAATCACGAGCTATTGAATTAGGATATACCGCCTGTAAAAAATGTTGGTAAATTATAATTTTTTATATATATAAAATTAATATAATTTTTTCTTTCATACTCCTTATATAAATTATATAAGGAGTTTTTATTATGTCATTAAAAGATTATTTAACAGAAAACGATAATTTAACAAATGAAGAACTAAATAAAATATTATTTAAAGAAGAAATATATAATTATATTCATTGTAATGAAGTATCAAAAAATGAAGTGTTAGACAAATTTTTAAAACTTGTTATTCCCTATTCTGAAAATTGTTATTGGTTATTTCTAAATAGAGATTCAAACATATACTGTAATTTAAAATTTAATTATGATAATTATTTAACTTCAATTAAAAAGCTTTGTTATTTTGAAACTAATTTATATTTTTCTCCTGTTTCTTACAAAGGTTTTAGAACAGATAAAAACGCATTAAAAACCAACTGTATATATATTGATATAGATGATATAGAAGAAGATATTAGTTATTTTAATAAAAAAGATATAATAAATTTTTTAATGATAACATATAAAGTACCTGTTTTTTTATTGCCAAATTTCGTTTGTAAAAGTGGCCACGGATTGCATTTATACTATATTACAGAATCTTGCGGAAATACAGAGTATCGAAAAGAATACGTTAGAAGCCTGACTACTTTTTACAAAGGTGATGTGGCTTGTATTCCTATTTCACATATAATAAGGGTTCCCCTTTCTTATAATATAAAAAAAGATAAAGTGAAAAGTGAGTTATTCGAACTTAATACATCAACTGATTTTTCTTTTTCTCGTCTCGATTTTTTTAAGAAAACAGAGGAAGAAAACTATAATTATTATGAGTTAAGAAAATCTGAAAGAAACGCAAAAGCACAAGCAACACGAGAAAAAAATAAAGGAGAAACTACACAACCAAAACATGAGAAACCACAAAAAGAAAAAAACAAACAACTAACAACATCCGAAACGGTTGATGTTAGTTGTTGGAAGTATCGTAAAGATTATAAAATAAATTCTATATATAATAATTTACTTATTGATTTACACAATTACTTTATGCGACATAATGGCGATATTACAGGTTATCGCAATAACTTTGTTTTTATTTTTTCCAACTTGTGCAGAGTTGCGGGAATATCTGAAAAAGAATGTAATGATAAAATTAATATCTACATTACAAATGATTTTAAAAATGAAGCAATAACAATTATTGAAAACACATATAAACGATTTAAGCCATACCAATTTACAAACATTAAAATTGCAGAATTACTTAATTTTAATAAAGATGATATTAAATATAGTTATTGTGCTTTTTCAGAAGAACGCAAAGCATTAGCAACCTACCAAAGAAATAAAAGAAAATCAGACAAACGCAAAGCATCAACAAAAAACAAAAAAAACAAACAAATTGAATTTATATTATCTCATCAAACAATGACTACAAAAGAAATAGCCACACAGTTAGGAATATCTCAAAGAACAGTGCAGCGAATCCAAAAAAATAACAACATAATTAAACATAAAATATAATATAGTGCGGTGTTATTTTTGTCGTTTCCTATTGCGTAAATATACATTTTCTTTTAATTATTAGTGCCACCTTTCATACTTTATTTAAAGGATTATGAAAGGTGGTTTTTAATTATGGTGGAAAAAGTAATTAATTTAAATGATTTGATTTTTAAAAAAGAATATATACAAAAGTATAACTGCCCTCAAATTAAAGATGTGTGCGAGGAATTTAAAGAAACTATTATTAATAATGATTTTAGATGTGTTAATGATATTATTACTGAACTGTCAAGCTTGGCAATAAATAAGTATGTTTCAGATTTACTTAAAACTTGTTCAAATATTGAATTCATGCCATATATGAATAAAGTATTTGAGGATTTTGGCACTCCTCAAAGTGTTAGTGAATTATACACCCAAGCGGAATTTATATATTATTTTGATTCATTAAATGAAAATAAAAACATTGTAATTCATAATGCTATTGCTGATTACTTGGATAATAAGACAATTACATTAAATACAGATAAAAACGAAATTAACAAAATAACAGAGGAAATTAAAAATAAAATTACATATAACATTGAACATATAACAATAGATTTTGATGCTCCTGCAAATTACATATTAAAAGATTTTGAAAATTCAATAATTGATATTTTAGAAACATACAACAATGAAAAAGAAACTATAAAAATTAAGTTTTCAGAAAGTGATGACGAGGATTTTCAAACAATGCCTATTTTATTTTTTGAAGTAGGCAAATCCCCCGAAATACTTTATTTAAAAGAAAATGATGATACACTTTCAATTTTTCAGGGATTGGTAGGCGGTTATATTGAAACAATAAGTTTAAAAAACATTACCAACGATAAAAATAGATGTTGTGATTTAATTGTAAATGAGAGTGGAAAAATCTACGGGCTCCCCATAAACAAAAGTTTAAAATTTTCACATATAGATGAATTCGGAAGCGCTGAAATTTTTGATGTTGCGTGTGGGAATATAATAATTTGTGGCGTGGATTTATTAAGCGGAAGCTTTACCGGGTTGAAAAATGAGGAGTTAGAATATTGGAAATCCGAGTTTTCAAAGCCTGAAAAATATTTATCATCATTTTATTTTGAAGATGAAAAAACTGATATATTTGATAGATTTGAATCCAAGCAAAAAAACAAAGTGATTAAGCATTTAGATATAGATGATTTAGAGATATAAAAAGCCTCGCAGAGCGAAAGAAACAATTTCTAAAATTGTGTAGTGAGTTTATACAATTTTAAAAATTGTAATTAAAAGGAAGTGATTTTATCGGCTACGCAGTTTTAAGAATTGAGAAAATTAAAACTTTAACAGATGTGGAAAATAGATTAAAGCACAATCAAAGACTAATCCCATGTAAAAGCATTGTTAAAGATATTCCAGAAGCAGATATTAAAATTAAGCAAATAGAAGAAAATAAAAAGTTAGGAAAAAATTACACAGAATTTTTTAATAAGAAAACTGAAAATCAAAAAGTAAGAAGTAATGCGGTGGTAGGTCTAGAGCTTTTAATGAGTTTCACTAATGGCTCATTAACACCCGAAGAAATCCCCAGATTCATTCGTCAAAGTGTCCAATGGGTTTCCGACACTTTTTTAAGTTCAAATCTCTATGATGCTCAATATCATCAAACAGAATATTCTGATGGCCATATCCATATAATCTTAATTCCTCTCGACAGGTCGGGTAAATTGAACTGCCGAGCACTTTTAAATGGGGCTGATACTATGCGGAAATTACAGACATCATATTATGAAGCTGTTAAAGATTTAGGACTACAAAGAGGGAAAGATAAGCGATTAACAAAGGCAGAACACACTACAAGTTTAGAGTGGCACAAAGCAAACGCAGAGAAAGAAGCACGTTTAAAAACTTATGAAACCTTATTTGGTCAGCCTCTCGATTGGGAACTAAACAAAAGATTATATTTTAATAATATTTATTCAAAATTTATTGATGAAAATTCTAAAGATAAAGAAAAAAAGAAAGTTAAATTTAACATTATTGATGATAGATAAATATTATATGTTGCGTAATTCCTCCCTATGTATTATAATGATTAATATGATACATAGGGAGGATTTAATTTTATGTATGATTTATATAACCATCCTACAAATGGGAAATGCCTGATTTATGGTAGAGTTTCCACGGAAAGCGAATTACAAGAAAACAGTTTAAAAGTTCAGACAATGGATAATGAAGATTTTTCTTTTTTTGATGATTTCAAAAGAAAATATAATTATGAAACATACGCAATATATAACGACGAGTCAAGTGGAACAACAGAAAACCGTGAAGATTTTCAAAACATGTTAAAATTTTTGGGAATAGAACAAAAAATATTATATACAGATGATACACTACCAACAGGAAACAAGAAAAAGCAAAAACACTATGTATATAACATTAATCAATCAACTCTTGAAAATGTAAAAAACAATCTAAAAATTAATTATATTTTATGTAAAAATACATCACGTTGGACTAGACGAGGAAACCAAGAATTAATATACACATTAAGAACTAACGGAATCTATATTTATTTCAAAGATGAAAATATAGATACTTTTAATAGAGAGTCTGATACACTATTAGGAATAATACAGCAATTAGACAGAAATAAAAGCATTGATACCAGTAAAAAAGTTAAAAGCGGTTTTGAAGCAAGTATTAAACTAAAAAAAATTAGAACAAACAGTTTTATTTATGGTTATGAATTAATAGAAAATAAAAATAGTCCAAGTCAATTAAGACCAATACCAGAAGAATCAAAAATAGTACGAGAAATATTCAGATTATATACAGGATTTTATAAAGATAAAAATGGCAAAGAACTTTACTACGGTTCTAGACAAATAAAAAACATATTAGATGAAAGAGGAATAAAAACAAGATTAAAAACCACTAAAAAAGGTAAAAAAATTGGTGGTGTTCCTTTTTCAATTTCTTCTATAAAAAGAATATTACAAAATGAAAAATATTGTGGTTATGTTAATACGGAAAAGAAATGGCAAAGAGGAGAACTTTTTACAGAAAAAGCAACAAAGAAATTATATGGATATTCAATAGATAAATGTGATTATATTCTAGAACCTATAATAGATTTACAAATGTTCTTAAAAGCAGAAAGAATATGTAGAGAACGAAGCGAAAAAAATAGTAAAAGGGGTAGAAATACAGGACACTCAATTTACAGTAAAAAAATTTTGTGTGGAATATGTAATGAATGGTATTCCCAAAATGGAGAAAAAAATAAAAATGGTGAATATGTAAAAAAAATGAACTGTTCAAACAAAAAAAAGAATGGTCTAAAAGTTTGCAATAATAATAATTTATCTTTTAAGGAAATTGAAAGAAGATATAAAGAATTACAAGAAAATTTTGAAAGCTTTATAAAAATGGAAAAATGGAAACAAAAGAAAGAATTATTATTTACATTAATTCCTATTTTCGAATATTATTTTTCATCAAGTGAAGAACAGATAGAAGAATTAAAAACAAAAATAACAGATATTAATACACTTGCAGATGAATTAATGATACAAAGAATAGGATTAACACCAAGTGCATTAACATTATATAACGATAGATTAAACGCACTAGCAGAAGAACGCGAAAAACTACTAAAAGAACTTGACTACATCTATAAATATTATGATAAAATAAGACCATTTATAGATAACATATTAAACGCATTAGACACACTTGAAAAACTAGACGAAACTAAAAAAGTATGCATTGAAGAATTATTAAATTTTGATATAATAATGATAAATTATTATGATAAATATGAATGGAAAATTAATTTAATATCACTAGAAGAAACTTATAACTTTTTTGAAGATATAGGAATAGATGTTAATCTATATATGGGAAACTATGAAAAATATGACCCAACGAAAGAAGAATTAAATAAAATGTTATCAAAGTTTTACAAGGAATATAAGGCAGATAAAGAATACTACTTTTAACCTTGTCAAAGTATTATAACAAATTTATGGTTGGACCTCCGGGTTCAGGTAAAAGCATGCTTGCAAAGAGAATGCCTTCAATTTTGCCTGATATGACATTTGACGAGTCAATCGAAACCACAAATATTTATTCAATTGCCGGTGCATTACCAAGCGGTATTTCATTAATCCGCTCAAGGCCATTTCGTTCACCACATCACACAGTATCCCCTGCTGGTCTTTCAGGCGGTGGTGCTATTCCAAGACCAGGTGAAGTCTCATTAGCTCATAACGGTGTCTTATTTCTTGATGAATTACCTGAATTTACAAGAAATACACTCGAGGTACTGCGTCAACCTATTGAGGATGGTGTTATCAGCATATCCCGTGCAGCTGCTAAGTTTCAATACCCATGCTCTGTAATGATGATTTGTGCCATGAACCCTTGTCCTTGCGGTTATTATGGTCATCCCACAAGACCGTGCACCTGCTCTCATGGTGCGGCACAAAGATATTTAAACAGAGTCAGCGGACCACTTATTGATAGACTTGATATTCACATTAATGTACCTCCCGTTGATTTTGAGAATCTCTCAGGTAACAGCAAAGCTGAATCTTCTGCTGAAATAAAGAAACGAGTTGAAAAAGCACGAGAAATTCAGCATAAGCGTTTTGAGGGTACAAAAATTACTTGTAATGCTAAAATGGATGCTGTGAGCACCAGAGAATTCTGTCAGATGAGTGAAAACGCTTTAACAATATTAAAAACAGCATTTGAAAGATTATCACTTTCAGCAAGAGCTTATGATAAAGTCTTGAGAATTGCAAGAACAATTGCCGACCTTGATAATTGCGAAATCATTGAAACACACCATATCACAGAAGCAATTCAATACAGAAGTTTTGACAGAAGATTCGATGAATGATACAAAAACTCCCTTGAAAATAACTCAAGGGAGTAATTTTTTTATACTTTTGTCTTTGTTATCTGTGGGATTTTGCCGATAATGACTGCCACAACTGTTGTAATTATAATTTCAGGAATCATATAAAATCCGTTATATATAATCGAATATACAAGTGATAATGCATCACCTGTAAATGTATTCATAATTGTCTGTCCCCATGAGTAAAAGCCGTCCTGTGTGAAAAACCACTCTGCCCATGCACCATAAAGAATATATCCTGAAATAATGTGAGAAATATATCTTAAAGATAATGCTGTAAAAGCACCAAGTCCGAGAGATATGCTGTTATTTTTGATTTTTTTCTTATACATAGCACCTAAACCAAGAACAGTATATGCAACAATATAATCAAAAATGAACATTAAAACAACATTTCCAAGACTTCCTAAATAATCCTCAGATGCAGGCATAATAAGACCACTGATTGTCTTAACACCTAATGCCATCTGTACAAGTGAATAGACAAAGCCTGTAATGAGACCGTTTCCTATGCCATACTTCCAACCAACAAGCACAACGGGTAACATACTGACAATTGTGACCTGTCCGCCAAAAGGCATTTCAGGAATAATCATTTTTGCAACGAGCTCCAACACTGCTGCAAGTGCAATCATCACTGCACTTTCCACCAACCAATATAGATTTTTCTTTTTCATTCTCTTTTTACCTCCAAATAAAAAAATTCAGCCAAGGACTCGAGCGTGGCTGAATGAAAAATTTCCTACGCCGGCATTATCCGTATCAGGTTCAATGGTCAGAGGTGGATTAACCTCAATCTCAGCCGACTTACCGTCAGCACCCATACTATATTTACTTGGCTTGATTACATTATACACCTGACAAATCAATTGTCAAGCAAAAAATGTTTTAATGAAGAATATCTCAACTGAGTTTTATTATTCTCAATCATACTGTTAAGACATCCTGTTGTACCGACAAGAATAAGCAATTTCTTTGCTCTCGTAACTGCTGTATATAAAAGATTTCTATAGCAAAGACGACTGTTTACTGAAATAACAGGCATAACAACAGCATCGAACTCACTACCCTGACTCTTATGTACTGTTACAGCATATGCAAGTTCGATTTCCTGAAGCTGTTCTTTAGAATAAGTTGCTCTTTTACCTGCAAAATCAATTATAATTACATCACGACGCATATCAATGGTTTCAATAAAACCAATATCTCCGTTAAATATTCCGTCACCCTCATCATCACGGGACTCCCAATGAATATTGTAATTGTTACGGGTTTGCATAACCTTATCACCCTCACGGAACAGTCGATAACCCGTATTATATTCTTTCTTATCCTGCGATGGCGGATTAATTGCCTCTTGTAAAACAACGTTCAGATTAAATGTTCCCGTATCACCTTTTTTTGACGGACAAAGAACCTGAATCTGTGTTGCAGGGTCAAACGAGTATGCGTTCGGCAATCTTGTTGTTATAAGCTCTTTAATGGTACGGACAGCATCCAAAGGAAATGTTCGTTGAAGCAGATAAAAATCTCCATCCTTATTATCCGTATGTATTTTTTCACCGTTCACAATAGCGTGAGCATTTTTAACAATGTTGCTTTCCAATGATTGACGGAAAATTTCCTTCAACTGAACAACAGGTATAAGACCACTTTCAATTAAATCTTTAAGAACATTTCCCGGACTTACAGACGGTAGCTGGTCACTGTCACCAACCATTATAAGTCTGCAACCGAATGGCAAGGCATCTAAAAGACTTGAAAAAAGAAAAATATCAACCATCGACATCTCATCAACAATAATTGCCTGACAATCAAGAGGATTACGAAGATTTCTCTTGAAAACAGGCTTATCACCCTCTCCCCATTCAACCTCTAAAAGTCTGTGGATAGTTGTAGCAGTTCTGCCTGTGGTTTCAGTCATTCTCTGTGCTGCTCGACCTGTCGGTGCACAAAGAGCAATATGGAGAAAATCTTTTTCAAACATATTGATAATTCCGTTAAGAGTTGTTGTTTTACCTGTACCGGGACCACCCGTCAGAATAAGAACACCTTTATTAACAGCGGTTATAATAGCTTCTTTTTGCAATTGAGCAAACTCAATGTTGCAGGATTTTTCAATTTTACCGATATGAGCGGCAGGATCAATAGGATTTTCAGGTGGAAACTTAAGTAACACCTTGAGTCTGTTAGCAATTCCTTTTTCTGCATGAAAAGCTTCAGGTAAAAATACAAAATCTCTGTTATCAATTTTTTCAATAACGACTCTGTTACTCTTAATAAGATTATCAACAGATATTTCAATATTTTCTCTTGTTTCATTTAACAAGCTACCTGACGGTTCAAATATTTTGTCAAGCGGAAGACAAGTATGACCATTGTTATAATTGTGTCTTATAACATAAAGAATTCCCGCTTCTGTTCGAAATTTTGATTCAGGTTTTCTCGGTAACAATTCTGCAATTTGTTCTGCACGTTCAAAAGAAATTCTTTTTTCACCTTCACACAATATGTATGGATTATTCTCAATCATATCAATAGCACTATTTCCGAATTTATCATATGCCATCAGACACTCATTGGTATTAAGTCCATATTTTGACAAGTTGATAATCAGAGCTCTTGTTGATGATTGACGACTGTATTCTTTTCCGATTTTTTTTGCCTTTTCAAGTGAGATACCTTTAATTTCGGCAAGTCTTTCAGGTTCATTTTCAAGAATATCAAAGGTTTTATCTTGAAATTTATCAATAATTTTTAAAGCAGTTGACTCACGGATTCCTTTTATAACACCACTTGCAAGATAATGGTACAAATCCTCAACAGTTTCAGGCAAAAGTGCATTACAGAACTGAGCTTTAAACTGTCTTCCGTAAACAGAATGGTAAACATAATCACCAATAAGCTCAACTTTGTCACCTAATTTTAAATCAGGTGCTGTGCCGACAACTGTAAGTTCTTCTTCACCTGTATCAACAGCAAAAACAGTATAACTGTTAACATCATTACGATAAGTTATGTCTGTCACTGTTCCTTTTAACTTGATTTTTGTTTCAAAGTCTTCCATCAAAATAATCCTTTAAATAATCGTTTTTCACATAATATATGCCATTACATTCCCTGCAAATTTCCAAAAGCTGCTCTTTTTCATCGTCATCAATACCGTAATCGAGAACAACGATTTTGCTGTGAATATCTTCACCGAAAATACTCAATCTCATCCTCAAACCATATGCTTTCTTACGAATCTGTGTTGATGATTTATCACAAGGAATTATAACATAATAATCTTCTTTTTGTTTCGGTACTAATAATTTTAACATAATCATATAACAAAATGCAACAGTTCCGAAAAGTATCAGTAAAACAAAAACAGACCATATAATTGAATCGAGCATAAAATCACCTCAACACATTATATGGTCTTTAATTTATTCTGTTAAATTTTATCTGCTGTTTGCAACCTCTACTACTGAGAAATAGAAATCATCATATGATGTCGGATAATCTCTTGTACCACAGAAATCAAAATGGTCAGTTCCCTCAAGTGTTTCCATATAATACCATCTGCCTGGTTCAATAGTTTCTCCATTAGCTATGCTTTCTTCATAGCTTTTAGCAGTTTCAGCATCACAATCAGGATACAGAGCACTTGCAAGCGGAACAATACCATCATGAGCAGCCCAGTTACCTTCAATTGTAACTCCATCGTATGTTTTACCCTCGGATAACAACATCATACCTGATGAAATATAGAAAATAGGTGTTACAGTTTGATTTATAATCTGTGGACCACCTTCAAAAAGCTCATCTGTTGCCGAAGTGCTGTATGAATAATAATATGTATTTGGTACAAGCTTAATCTTTTCATTAAGTTCTTTTGCACCTCTGATAGTCAGATCATAGTAACAGTTATCTTCTGCATAATAATAGTCCGTAACGCTTTGCATATTAATATTTGCACGATACTCACCTTGTTTTGGAGTAAGCCCGAAATGACTCATCTGAAGTGAAAAAACAAGGAAATTATTACCGAGAGTTGAACCAATTACATTATAGAGGAAACAAACTCCGTAAAGTGGATAACCCGGGTCATAAAGAATATTTGCAACCTGAGTTCCGTTGTGAGGGCTTGAAAGTGTTATACAAGAATGTACACTATCATTTCCGCCTTTGAACAAAGGACTGACATCGTCACCTGACATAGCAATTTCTTCTTCACAACCAAATGCCATCAATGATGTAAACAATCTTATTGTTTCGCCACCGAATGAATGTCCGACAAGGTTAATCTTATCACTTGGATTCCAAGGCTCACCCATTAAAGCGTGGCCTTCGTAAGTGAAGCCATATCTGTCATGGTTATGTGCTTTTGAATGTGCTTCACCATAATCAACAACAGTTCCTGTTAACTGTGCATAAAGCTCACAAGCTCTGTCCCACGCACTGTTCAATGGTCCTACTTCTGCAGCATAAGCTTCAACACCCTGTTCATTAAGCATTTTAATGAAATCTGTATCAGAAAGAGAAAGTCCACCGCCCCAATATGGTGACAATGCATAGAACTGATTTGATGGTCCCCAACCACCCATACCATGAACAAAAACGTATGGATAGTCTGTTACAAAGTTGTTTTTATTAACAGGTCTGACCTGTAAATCATCACCTGAACCTGTACAAGCAGATGCAGGAATTACAGCTATTGAAAACATAATAGCAATTGTTAAAACAGCAATTAAAACTCTTTTCATAATAATCAACCTCCCATATTTACATTTTAAAAATAATTTTTAGATTTGTCAATAAAAATATACATTACAGACGACGCAATATAAGAAAAATGTTGTTTAGAAACAAAAAAATAACAGAGTGAAATAAACTACACTCTGTTATAAAAATGAGTAAATCTGTAAGCCGAGTTCTGTCGTGTAAGGCAATTATCTATCTGCGATATGTGTTGCCACATACCTGAAGCCATCTTTCGGAGTATCTGCCCAGCTGACAACTCCAGTCGATGTTGCATCGGGTAGGGTTTGCTCGGCCGTTACATCTCTGCAACGCCGGTGAGCTCTTACCTCACCTTTCCACCCTTACCGTAATAAAACGGCGGTTATTCTCTATGCACTTTCCCTAAGGTCACCCTCGGCGGCCGTTAGCCGTTACCCTGCTGTATGATGCTCGGACTTTCCTCATAAGTAAAAACTTACGCAACTGCCCAACTTACTCATTAATTATTAAATTGTAACACCGTCTTTTTTTGTTTGCGTAATCTTATTACCATCAACCATAAAAACGTTTCTTGAAATATCCATCATCGGTTTATCTGCCATTGAGTCTGTATAAAAATCGTCAATAACAACATCACCGTAAACTGAACGAAATACTTCAACCTTATGTTCTTTATAACAAATACTGTTAATTTCACCTTTTATGGGGTCAATATCAGAACCGATATAATGCTTAATCCCGATACGGTCACATATAATCTTCAAAAGGCAATACGGACATCCTGAAACAACAATATCATCTTCATCCTGAATCTGCGAATAAAAGCTTTTAACTTTATGCTCATTCAAATCCCAGAATTTTTCAAATTCATCATAGATATTATCGTATTTCTGACAATACTCTTTAAATGCAGCACCATAACTCTCCATTGCTTCAACAACGGTGATTTTATCAAACTTATATCGGATAAAATCTTTTATAAATTTTGGTGCAAATTTTATGATAGTTTTAAAATCCTTCTTTAAAAAATAAAGAAAAATATCAAATATACTTTCACCATCATAAATTGTATTGTCAAAATCAAATACTCTCATAAATTAAAAACCTCGTGATGCTCCGCCTCCGCCAAAGGAGCCACCGCCTCCACGGAAACCTCCTCCGCCACCGGAGAATCCACCTCTTGAGCCACCTGAAAATCCGCCGTAGAATGTTGTACCACGATAGCCTCTTCCTCCGGTGTATGTTCCGCCACCGTAGTCAGAATCATCGGAGCCTCCACCTGCATGCTTACTGATAAAAAGGATAAGCAATACTAATACAAGTGCAGTTGCAAAAATCATTATACTTCCAAAATCATCAGCATCACTTAAATCATTTGAATAGTGATAATCATAATCATCATAGGTAATCTGATAATCCGGATTAAGCTCTACGCCATATTCAGTACACACATCACCCACAATCGCCTTGTATGCCTCAAGAAGTCCTGTTGAAAAATCATTATTACTTAAATATGGAATTGCATAATCATCAAGAATTCTACCTGTTCCTGCATCCGTAAGACAACCTTCAAGCCCGTAGCCCACCTGAATTGTAACTTCTCTGTCATTTACAGACAGTAAAAGCACAACACCATTATTGGTTTCCCTGCTTCCTACTCCCCATTCTCGACCTAATTCAAGAGCGTAGTCGTTTACTTCATTTCCGTCGAGTGAATTAACTGTTACAACAATAATCTGTGCTGAAGTCTGCGAATACAAATCGGCGCCGATTTTCATAATTTTCTGCTCATCTTCTTCACTTATAACACCAGCAAAGTCGTTTACAAAAAAATCATTTGTAGGCTCAGGAATATTGATAGCCAAGGATGAAAAAGACAGAGAAATTATTAACCCAATGGCACATAAAAGTGCAAAAATCTTTTTCATATCTTCATTAATTATTCAAAATCAACTGTTGGAACTGTCTGTGACTCACTTGAAGCCTCAAACAAATCAACTTTTTCAAATCCAAGCATTCCTGCAAAAATTACAGTTGGGAATTTTTTGATAGATGCATTATAATCTGTTGCAATATCATTATAATCCTTCCTTGCAGTTGAAAGTCTGTTTTCAGTACCTGCAAGTTCATCCTGTAATGCAACAAAATTCTTATCAGCTTTAAGTTCAGGATAATTTTCAACAACAACTAAAAGTCGTGAAAGTGCAGAATCAAAGCTGTCTGTTGCTTCTTTATATTCTTCTGGATTAGCTGCTGAATTGAGCTTTGCACGAGCATCAGCAAGTGCTGTATAGACATCTTTCTCATGTGATGCATATGCTTTAACTGTGTTTACAAGGTTAGGAATCAAATCAGCTCTTCTCTGAAGCTGAACCTGTATCTGTGCATCAGCGTTCTCTACATTTGCCTGTTTGTCAACAAGACCATTATATGTTGATACTAAACTTCCGCCAATAATTGCAATTACTGCAACTATTGCAACAATAACAATTAAACCTTTTTTCACAAAAATCACCTTTTAACAAAAATTAGTCATCAAATCCGTTTGGATTATTACTCTGCCATCTCCATGAGTCTTCACACATCTCAAGAAGGTCTCTTTCAGCTTTCCATCCAAGTTCTTCAAATGCCTTTGTAGCATCTGAGTAACAAACATCAAGGTCACCGGGACGACGAGGAGCGATTTTGTATTCAATCTTCTGTCCTGAAGCCTGTTCAAATGCCTTAACGATATCAAGAACGCTGTATCCGTTACCTGTACCAAGATTATATACATTTACCTTTGGTTCATCCTTAAGAATCTTTTCAACTGCTTTAACATGGCCAAGTGCCAAGTCAACAACGTGAATATAGTCTCTTACACCTGTTCCGTCATGAGTATTGTAGTCATTACCGAAAACGTTAAGACAAGGCAATTTGCCGATTGCAACCTGAGTGATATATGGCATAAGGTTATTAGGAATACCGTTTGGATTTTCACCGATACGACCACTCTTATGAGCACCAATCGGGTTAAAGTAACGGAGAAGTGTTACTGCCCATTCGTTATCTCCCTTATGGAAATCATCAAGTATAATTTCAATCATATACTTTGTTGTACCGTACGGATTTGTTGTACCACCTGTTTTCATATCTTCCTTAAGTGGTGAAATATTGCTGCTGCCGTAAACAGTTGCAGAAGAGCTGAAAACAATTTTTTTACAATTATATTCTCTCATTACTTCGCAAAGTGCAAGTGTACCGCCAATGTTATTGTCATAATACTCCAATGGCTTTGCACAGCTTTCACCAACTGCCTTAAGACCTGCAAAGTGAATACAAGCATCAATCTTATGATTCTCAAAGACTTTACGCATATTCTCTTTATCACGAATATCATAAGGATAGAATGAAAAATCCTTTCCTGTCAATTCCCTTACTCTGTCAAGAGATTTTTCACTTGAATTGTAAAGATTATCAACTATAACAATTTCATATCCTGAATTCAAAAGTTCAACACAAGTGTGAGAACCAATAAAACCTGCTCCACCTGTAACTAAAATGCTCATATCATTGCCTCCTTAGCAATTAAAGTACCTTC
The DNA here is from genome assembly GCA_045631225.1 of Candidatus Fimenecus sp. GTDB lineage: Bacteria > Bacillota > Clostridia > Oscillospirales > Acutalibacteraceae > Fimenecus. The sequence continues at coordinate 65,698 of JAZQUG010000010.1, read as the reverse complement.
ATAATATTTTTCAAGAATTGTTTTATAAGTATTGCCCTGTGATGAAAGTTGTTTTGCACCAGCGTCGCTCATACCAATACCGTAACCCTGACCAAATGATTTAACTATAAATCTTGACAGTACAGCTTCATATGTAATTGTAAAGCAAAGAGATGGTAAATCAACAGGATTTAAAACGTTCATTCTGAATTCAATACCTGTCATTGCAGCACCATTGAATAAAACTTCTGTAACATAACCTGCTTCAGCTGAAACAGAAGCATTATGAGCTTTGATTACAACCCAATCTGCCGGATTATCAGAAAGAACAACAGAACTGTTATTTTTAGTTAAAAGAGCTCTCATTTCATCAACAGAGTATATTCTTTCAGAAACATAATCCTTTGAATTAGAGTCATTAATATTTTCAGGCATAATGCTCTTAAGATAAGGTAATTTCATTGACATATCAAGAGGAGAACCTGCTGAAATACCATGATAAACAGGAAGTGCAAGTGAATTACCAAATTTAAGGTATTCACCATATACATCCTCAACAGCTGCAAGAACTACATCACTTGGTTCCTCAGAAATTCTTACACCCTCAATATTAAAGCCATTACCAAGGAACTTAAGACAAGAATATGCTACAACAGCGTGTGCCTTAGCAGCTTCAAGCTTATATGGAGGATTCACCTCGGCTGTGATAAGTCTTGCAAGAGCAACTTTAGGGTCAATACGTTCACCATTTACTGTTATAAATTCAGGTGCAACGCTATTAACTGCAGTACTCTTTGCTACGATTTCTGACTCTTCCATGCTCATAATATTTGATACAATATAATCAGATAATTTCATAAGACTTGGGTCATATGGCTGAACAGGAGCACTTTCAGTAGTTGTTTCTGTTGGTGGTTCTGTTGTAATTTCGTCTGTTGTTGATTCTTCTTTATTAAAAATTGAACCAAAAGAATCAGCTAAACCACCGTTTTTATCTGACTGAAATACAAGACCGATTACAGCACAAAGTATAATTGCAACACCAACAACAATAGCAAGAATTGCTAAAGGTTTTTTATTCACAATCTTTTTATCTTCATCTGTTATTGCGTTATCATCAGTAATCTCAATTCCAACACTTCTCTTGCCTGATGCTTTTTCTGCAATAAGCTCAATTAATTCAAGTGCAGCACTCTCAATAAGGTCATTTTCTGTCTCACCTTCTGCCATGTAAAGCTTTCTTACAAGAGCAGTATCATCCTTTGAGACTGCAATGCAAATGTATTTTGTGTCACCGTTTGAATATATATCACTGATACACGCACCGATATTTGCAGCTGACAAATCAAGACTTGCACGAGCAAGTTGAGCAGTATATTCTGTTGGGTTAACCTTACCTTTATCCTCAACATATGGAGTGAAAACAAATGCTCTGTCAAATCCTTCAACAGACTCACCACAACTTTTAAAAACCTCAGCATTTTTTGTTCCGTTAACTGCAACAAGAGAATCGGACTCTAAAATTGTATTGACAGCCAATGCCACTTTATCTGAAAAAGACAGTTCAACATCAATATTACCAATTATATCGGAGATAAAACGTTCATTAAAATATGGTGTAAATCCGTTTCTTAAAATCTCATCAATTCTGTCATTATCAATCGGAAGAAGAACAAGATATTGATTCGCATTCTCCATTACCATACCTGAATACAAACCATCTTCACTGACAAAAACAGTTGCAGGTTCAGGGAATGCAGAAAATGCTTTTTTCTTTTTATCATCAAGTTCTAATGATTCAATCTTATTAAGAACAGCAGAATTATATGTAATTTCTGTTCCGAATGCCTGAATCAACGCATTTTTAAACTTCAGATAATTTTTCAAATCAACTGCTGTAATTACAAGTCCATCATCTCCAAGAGCACCTTGTAAAGCAACAAACATCTCTCTGATGTCTTCGAACTCTATAAAAACGCTATCATCAGTAAAAGAATTAATGCTATTTTCTATTTTTGTCTGAAAATGAGTAAAAGACATACTTTTATCAACATTTAGTGACAATACCTTAGTTTTCATATCCAAAAACCTCTCTTCTTCCCTACTTTTTTATATTATGCAAATGGATTATTACTCTTATTATCATACCACGCTTGCGGATATTCAGGTGATGCATTAAGAGTAACAGAGTTTACATCAACCTCTGCAGACTCATTCTCACGAACTAATCTGCCCATAACAACGAGTCTTGCACCATCAAATTCATTAGATGTTGTAACAAGTGTTATTATTTTATCATCTGTTTGCACAGAAATATCAGTATTTATAATGCTTTTTGACTTTACTTTATTAATGAACTCACTGAATTTTCCATCCGAAATGAAATCTGTTGTTGTATAACTGAAACCATTATCTTCTGCAGGATTACTTGTTGAAATAAAAGCTGCAAAAACCTTAAAAGTGTATGTTTCATACAGTGTACTGTATTCAATTAATGGCGACTTTTTATATCCGTCAACAGTTTTATACTGCTCAAGTGATGCAAACATAAGATTATTTGACATATACGGACCATAAATTATTGTATTATCATCAAGACCTTGAGTACGGTTTTTATAATCAAGATAAGGATTACCATACTGATTTGAGTTTTTATAAAAATCTCTTGATGAATAATATTCATTATCATCGCCCTGAACAACCTGCACATCAAGATTAGTATTATTTATTTTAAGCCATCCCACTAAATCCTGATTAACATAATAGAGATAAGCATATTTTGAATTCATTCCCGTTGGAAAATTTGTACCGGAGCTTTGTGCATATGCTTCCTTCCACGCTTCCACATACTTATTGTCCGAAAGCTTATCTACCGTTGCTATCTGGCCATTTGAAACAAGTGAATTCTCTTGCTTTTCAACGAAAACCCCAACAATACCGATTATACAACAAACAATCAATATAATTGACATATCCATTGCAATTTTCTGAATTTTATCTTTTCCACTATCGGCTTTTACAGGAATAAAAAACTTAATGAAATCAGCAAAAATTTCCTTAAAGGTTTTTACTCGTTTCTTCGGAACAACGGGATTAACCTGATTTACTGTAGTGGTCGGTGAAATTTCAATATTTCTTTTTGGCTCTTCCTCATTAAAAGTAAACTGGTCTGTAATATCAATAAAAGTTTTTCCGTTTTCAACAACTGATTTCCCCTCAAAAGCCTGAGCTTTTTCAGTTTGAGCTGAATTAACCTTTGAAATCACTTCTTCATTAATATCAGACAAATCTTCTTCAATTCCAAGACCCGAACGAAGTTTATCAAAAGAAAGCATATTATTATTGTTTTCTTTTTTATTCATTATTTTTTAACCTCAACAGCTTTTGGTTTCCACTGTACATCATTCTTGAACGGATTAGTAATACCATGCTTATCATAATAAATCTGCGGATACTTCGGATTTTCATTGATATATGCCTTTGATGTATCTACAGTTGGGTCCTCACCCGGTCTTACAGCACGTGCAATAATAACGATACCGCCCTGAGCACGATAATATGAAGAACCGCCTGATGTATAGTTATGTGGATATTTTGAATTTCCTGAAATATCAAAGTTTCTTACACATGTCTGTAATGTTAAGAACTTATCACCCTCTTTTACATCAACGCCTGTGAAATACAATGTTCTCTTGTTCAATTCATTAACATAACCGTTGTAATTTACGCCTTCAAAGTTGTGAGGATAGATATAGTTGAACACATAGCCGTTATCTTCTTTAGGTAAACGGTTTGTAAGAATTACAGCATAAATCTTCCACTTATAATACTTATCAAGTGTGTTGAATTCGATTACAGGATGTTCTTTATAGAATTCGATATCCTCATACTGTGCAAGATCTGAGAAAACGATACCGTCTTTATAATTATTGTGACCGTAAATTATTGTATTTGAATCAAGGTTAAGAGCATCGTTGTTTTTATCCATAAAGATTGCACCACGATAGTCTGATTTGTTTTCAAAGTTATAATTCATATAATATTCGTTGTTGTCTGTCTGAACAACAGGGAAATCAACGCCTGTTCCCGGAACTGTAATCCAACCTACTGTTTCAGGGTTCTTTGCAACATATTCTGAATAATCAGGCTTTGGTTCAGGCTCTGTTGTTTCTGTTACATCCTGTGATGGTGTTGAATTTGTAACACCACCGTCAGTGTTACTCTTATCAATAAAGAATTTTGTTAAAAATACTGCGCCGACAATCAATATAACTGCAACAACAGCAATTACTATCTTTTTGACATTTGCATTGTTTTTCTTTTCCATAGTTTTAATCTCCTATCATTTTAATTATCATTTTCAAGGCTTCATCAGAAGCACTTGTTCTGTTACTGTTTCTTATATCATCAGAAAAATTGTTATTCAGTTCCTTAACAACTGTTTCTTTTCCGTCTGATACGGCTATATAAATCAAACCGACAGGCTTGCTTGTATTATCCGAACCTGGTCCTGCAATTCCTGAAACAGAAACTGCAATATCAGCACCGGAAATTTTCAGTACTCCCCTAACCATTTCACGGACAGTCTGTTCACTGACTGCACCAAATTGATTAAGTGTTTCTTTTTTTACTCCAAGTATGCTTTCTTTAATTTCATTACTGTAACTGACAACACCGCAGTTGAACACTGCTGACGAACCACTGACATCAGTAATTCGTTTTGCAATAAGCCCTCCTGTACAGGATTCGGCACAAGACAAAACAAGATTCTTTTCACGAAGTAAAGCTACAACCTTTTCCTCAAGACTCATACCTTACTCCTAAAAACAAATATTGTTGATTGTCACATTTTTGAGTGCTCTTTCAATCAAGCCTTCAATATCAAGAGCTTGTTCTGCAGTTTCAATAATTGAAATCTGTGGTTTTGTTTTAGGATGCTTTGGAGTGAAAACAGTACAACAATCTTCATATGGTTCAATAGAAATATCAAAAGTATCAATTTTTCGTGAAACCTTGATTATTTCTTCCTTATCAAGCCCTATGAGCGGTCTGAATACAGGCATTGTGACTACTGAATCAGTACAAGCAAGAGCATTCAGCGTCTGACTTGCAACCTGACCGAGACTTTCACCTGTTATAAGCGCTTTGGACTCTTCCTTTTCAGCAATACGGTTAGCAATTCTCATCATAAACCGTCTCATAATCAATGTGAATAATTCTTCAGGACACTTATCTCTGATTTCCTCTTGAATTTCTGTAAAGCCTACTGTCAATAAACAGATATTTCCGCTATACTTTGAAACCTTGCGAAGGAGGTTATGAACCTTTTCTTCTGACTGAGGTGATGTGTACGGTGGAGAAGCAAAGTGAATTGCATTAAGCACTAATCCTCGTTTTGCCATCATATAAGCAGCAACAGGACTATCAATACCACCTGAAATAAGGATTGAGGCTTTACCAGCTGTTCCTGTCGGCATACCACCTGCACCCTTTGTCTGATTACCACGGATAAAAGCAAACTTTTCTCTTATCTCAATAGTAACAAGAATATCAGGATTTCTTACATCAACCTTAAGATGTGGGAATTCACTTAAAATTGCTCCACCAACCTCTGCTGAAATCTCAGGTGACTTAAGTGGGAATTTCTTATCCGAGCGTTTTCCCTCAACCTTAAATGTTCTTGCTTCTCTTAACTGTTCAGCAAGATACTGAGGTGCTTCTCTGAGTATTACTTCCATATCCTTTGGAACCTGCAAGGCTCTTGAGTACGCTGCAATACCAAAAACACGACTGATTCTGTCACTGACCTCATCCATATCTATGTAATCATCCATCGGTATGACAGAAACTGTTGATTGCTCTTTTCTGTATTCAAACTCACCAAAAGGTTTAATTCGTTTACGGATATTTTTTATCAATATATCTTCAAATGTAGAACGGTTAAGACCCTTTAAGGCAAGCTCACCATTCTTAATCAATATAATCTCTTTCATATTCATCTCCTGACACGGTTAACGGTTTCTTGTATTCCATTATACAATATTTCCATATCATTTTCTATGGTAAATTTTGACAAGCTTATTCTTATTGCACTATCAATGCTTTTTGGCAGAACACCCATAGCTGTAAGAACATTACTTCTGTGTCCTTTTGAACAGGCAGAACCGGCTGAAACATAAATTCCCATAGATGATAATGAATTGAGCATCACCTGTGATGGTACACCCTCAACAGAAATGTTAACAATATATGGCAATGCATCTTCAGGTGAGTTTACATAAACTTTATCAATAGTGCTGATTTTATCAATAAAGTAATCTCTTACACATTGAACATTGTGGTAATTTCTCTCAACACTACCGATGTCATTGACTGCCTCACCAAAAGCACAGATTGCGGGCATTGGTTCAGTTCCTGAAATCAGACCATTTTCCTGACCACCACCGGCAATATGCGGAAGAATACGGATACCATTGCTTACAAACAATGCACCGGCACCTTTTACACCATGAATTTTATGAGCACTCATGCTCATAAGGTCAATACCAAGCTTTTTAGGCTTTAATGTAATCTTTCCAAAAGCCTGAACAGCATCACAATGGAAATATGCTTTTGATTTATTTTCTTTAATAATACCTTTAATCTTTGAAATGTCCTGAATAGAACCAACCTCGTTATTAACAGCCATTACACTTACAAGAATTGTATTTGTATCAACTGCATTTGAAAGCTCACTGAGATTGATTTTTCCTTTAGAATCAGGTTTCAGATAAACAACATCATAGCCCTGTTCCTCAAGAGTTTCAAAGCACTTAAGTACACTTGGATGTTCAAACAATGTGGTAACTACCTTTTTACCATCACGACGACGGACTTTTTCAGCACCAAAAATTGCTGTATTGTTTGCCACTGTTCCGCTTGGTGTAAAATACACTTCATTTTCCTCACATCCAAGAAAAGATGAAACACTTCTGCGAGCATTGTCTAATTCCTTTTTTGCATTGAAGCCACAAGCGTGAAGCGAAGACGGATTACCAAAGTTTTCGTTCATCATTTCAAGTGCTTTTTTAACAGATTTTTCACACGGTTTTGTCGTTGCACTATTGTCAAGATAAACGTTCACATTCTTTGCCCCCATTTTACATACTTAAACATAGTAATTATACTACACATTAAGTCATTTGGCAAATAAAAAATGCAATTTTTTCGAGTATATTTTTAAATTTTTTGTAAACAATATTTCCAAAAGTTTAAAGGAGTGCTTATATTTGGAAAAAACGGCTTTTTTGACCCGAAAAAAAGCAAGAATTATATTATTCACCTCTTCACTTATTATTGTTCTGCTTATTTCTTCTGTTGTACAGACAATTAAAGCAAACAGATATGAACAAGAAGCAACACTGGCAAAACAAATGGCATTAATGGCACTTGATGAAAATCTTAATAACATTTCAACTAATCTTGAAAAAACAATTTACGTCAGCACACCAACAATGCTTTCAAAGCTATCTGCAGAATTGTGGAGAGAGTCTTCAGGAGCAAAAACATGTCTTTCTATGTTACCTACCGGTGAAAACACGATTAGTAACACATACAAATTTCTTTCACAGGTCGGAGAATTTGTTATGTCTCTTGAAAGAAAAAGTGCAAAGGGTGAAAAACTCACAGAAAAGGAACGAACACAATTAAAAGAGTTATATTCATTCTGTAACGACCTTAACAAGCAGATTAATCAGATGTGTCACGACATGCAAAACGGTAACTTTTCTTTTGAAGAAATCGACTCAACCATAATGAACAATAACAGTGACCTGAAAATTGCAAGTCAGGGTTTTGAGGATACAGAACAGACAATGACTGATATACCGACACTTATTTATGACGGACCATTTTCAGACCACCTGACTCAAAGAGAACCTAAATATTTAAATAATCTTCAAGAAGTCACTAAAGAAAAAGCACTTGAAATTGCAAAAAATATTTGCGTTTCAGAAAAGGATAATCTCGTCTTATCACACGAGGAAAACGGTGATATTCCCTGCTTCGTTTTTAAAGGAAAAAACTGTACAGTTGCAATCACAAAGCAAGGTGGTAAGCCTTGCTATATGCTGAACTCCGAATTCTCCGGTGAAACAAAAATCAAGTACAGCGAAGCCGTAAGAAATGCAAAAAATTATCTTAATAAAATCGGCTATAAAAACATGAAGGAAAGCTATTACTTTACCGACGACGGTATATGTACAATAAACTTTGCATCTGTTCAGGACGGAATTATTATGTATCCCGATTTAATCAAGGTTTCAGTTTGCCTTGAAAAGGGTGATGTTTTATCATTTGACGCAACCGGATATATTTCCAATCATGTTGAAAGAGATAAATTGAATGTCAGTTTATCAAAATCACAGGCTGAAAACCAATTAAATAATCAATTAAAGGTTATTGACAGCCAGCTTTGTGTTATTCCAACAGAATGGTCAACAGAACAGTTATGTTATGAAATTCATTGTAAAACAGATGAAGGTCAGGATTTGCTTGTTTACATTGATTGTATGACCGGTGAAGAAGATAATATTCTCATATTGCTGTACAGTGATGGAGGAGTCCTGACAAAATAGTATAAATATAAATATATGGCAAATAATATAAACACAAACTTTTAGGAGGATAAAAAATGAAAAAAGCAATTATAATTTCACTTTTAGTTACTGCCCTTGTATGCATCTTCTTTACAGGCTGTAGCAATGCTGAAGACGGAATGGTAACTGACAGTGACGGAGGTTCAAGCACAACCACAACAAGAAACAATATTGAAAACAATTCAAGCACTACAAACAAAGACAATATGGCGGATAACGCTGTAACAGATGCAAGTAATGTGGTTGGAGAAGCAGCAAGTAATGTTGGTGAAGCCGCGTCCAATGTTATTGGCGGTGTTGGTGAGGCAGCATCCGATGTTGCAGATGGTGTCGGAAGAGGCTTCAGAGACATGACCCGATAAAAAAATTTGGCCGATGTTCTTACATCGGCTTTTTTTATTTATTCAGTTTTTGTGTTTTCTCCATTCTCTTCCAATTAATAAATCCATACAAATCATTAACTAAAAAAACAATGAAACATATTACAACAGAAATGTATGAGCTATCTGTCAAAGATGCCAATACCCATAATACGATTAACACAATATCATTTAATGCATATGCAAGAGCAAAATAAGGGCTTCGTCTGAATGTAAGATAAACTGCAAGAAAGCTTGTAGTTACTGATAATGTACTGGGAATAAGATTAGCAGTATTGAAATATTTTAATATAAAATAGAATACAACTGTAACTACCAATGTTAATAAAACCATAAAAATAATTTCTTTTATTTCAAGTCTGTTCACCTTAACTTGAGATTTATTGTTTTTATATGGATTTTTAAGCCATGAAACAAGTGCAAAAAATGCCATTGGCATCGTCATACAAAGATATGTAATCATCTCACCGTAATACGAAAATCTGTACGATATTATTCCATAAAGCAGACTGAATATAATTGTAAGAAATTGACCGATGGGATTGCCTTTTGCATTAAATATCAAGAATGTTGCTCCGATTATAGATGCTGACAAAGTTAAATAATCATTCTGTTTAAATAACAGAAATGGAATAACAATAAGCAACACAGATGTTGACCAAAGGATAATTTCAAATTTTGTAAAATAATTCAAAAGCTTTTTCATAAGCACCTCAAAAAAAATAACACCCACTGATACATCTTCAAAGACCTAACGATGTATCAAATGGATGCTTTGCATCACACTACCCGGTGGCAGTATATATTCAGTTCTGAAAATTTATATTCTGTTCATTGACAAAATTATATATTATCAAATCTTTCTTGTCAAGATTTTCTCTGTTCATATCAACCGCTGAAATCTGATTATTATTGTATGTGGTGTAGTAGAAAACTCCCTTGTCCGTATTGCAACAAGAAGAATAAATGGTTTTCTCAAAGGAATCCCCTACTCTTGCACAACCGTTTGTCTGAGATACAGAATTGAGAATATGAAAAAACTGACTTAAGCTTTCATTTTCAGATTCACCACAAACTGAATTTAACCTCGTGAAGGTTGCTCTCACAAATCGTGACATTGAAGATAAATCTCCCGGAAGCCCTATAGCACCCATTCCCCTGCTATATTTATTAAGGTCAAAGCCCTCTGCAAAACGGGTTTCCGGCTCTTCACGGGTTAAGTTCATATAATTGTTAAGATTGAAAATCTGCATTGGGAATTCAGGGTTATTAGTTAACACATGAACGGGATTGTAGTATATTTTCATACCATCCTGAACACATTCTAAGGTTATTGAATAATCCCTGTCCGAAAGCATCCAATGAAGATGGGCAGTTTTTAATTCATCATCAAACGGAGTTGACACAATGTTAATTTTTTCTAACACTTCTCTTGCTTCATCAACTGATGAACACGTACCAAGAATATATTGGATTAATTCAAATACACACACATTTTCCTTATCAATATCAAAATCGTTATATACAGCACTTGTAGGGAAACTAAGTCCCGCCATAGAAAGTCCTTTTTCGTTTGTTGCTTCATAATATAACGGATAATTTTCTTTCGTAATCCCGATGCCAATCATAGCAAAATGCGAATCGAGCTCACGCAAATACTTAAATCTGAAAGGATAATTTCTTGGGGTGATTATAATTTTTTCACCATAAGAACATTCCATATCAAGAGTTCTGCCAAAGTAATGGTCTTTTGTTGTATAAGAAATTGAAGTACACATATCAGTCACGTCCTTTTTGATTATTATGTGTACTTCTTATAAAATTATTTTCTTCTTACAATAGAAATTGTTATTTCATTTATTATAAAGAGACATGCCACAAGTGCTAATAAAACAAATGTTGTGATTTTAAATGTTGTAGCTGTTGCAACAAATCCGAATACAAGCTGAACCGCAAAACCGATACCGTATGCACCACCCATATGGAAACCTGTTATATCTGCTGAATACTCTTTTCCGAATCTGTCAGGAACACTATGAAGAACACTTGGGAAAATAGGTCCGAAACCGACACCGATAAGTAAAAATCCTATAAATGAAATTTCTCCTAACGGTAAGGATAAAAGAATCATACCCAGACAAGAAACAGCAATACCGCCACGAATCATTGTGTTATCAGATGCTTTGATAGAAATAAATCCTGATATGATTCGACCTACCATTATTCCGCAAAAATATAATGAAATCCATTTAGCAGACTCGTCAGGCAACAAAGAATGAACATTAACAAGATATGATGCTCCCCAGGTACCAATCAAAAATTCCATACTACAATATAAGCCTTGTGAAAGAATGCTTGTAAGGACACCTTTAATTTTTAAGATTTCAAAAAGACCTTTTTGGGATTGATTTGATTCTTCAGCTGAAAATTCTTCTTTTATAATTTTCCATTTATTAAGTGTTAAAGCAATTATAACACCGATTGATAACTGCAAAAGTGCAATTACACGGTAACCGCTTCTCCACGAGCCAATATCTCCCGTTAAAAAAAGCGACATAATCAACGGACTTATTGTAACACCTGCACCCCAACAAGCGTGAAGCCAATTCATATGCTGTGCTTTATAGTGAAGTGAAACAAAATTGTTAAGTGCCGTATCAATAACACCTGCACCGTAACCTAATATAATTGAACTTATCATCAATACGACTATATTAGGTGAAACGCTCATAAAAAACATACCAACAACAGTAAGTAATGTTGAAATAAGCGTTACTTTTCCTGTGCCAAACCTTCTTATGAGCTTACCTGCAATAAAGCTTACACCACCTGTACAAACGCCCATTATAACGCCATAAACAGAGGCAAAGCTCTCCTGAATTTCAAAATCAAGATGCATTACGGGCCAGGCAACACCAAACAAGGAATCAGGCAATCCCAACGAAACAAATACAATATAAATTATAACAAGTAAAAATGTCATTTTACACCTCAAAAATATATTCACATAATTTTCTCTTCAGCATAAAGAAAAATATATAATAAAACACATTGATTTGTCAACATTTTGAATTGAAAAGATTGTCAAAATATTTTATAATAGTTACAATTCAATTATATGGAGTAGAAACATGAAAACTTTTGTTCCGAATTACTATAAAGATTTCAAATGTATTGCCGGTAAGTGTAAGCATAACTGTTGTATCGGTTGGGAAATTGACATTGATGATGAAACATTAACCTTATATGACAGTGTAAAAGGCAAATTCAAAAAACAGCTTGATGATGGAATCAATCGTGATAATGAAACGGCTTGTTTCAACCTTGACGGAAAAGGTCGATGTGCATTTCTTAATGAAAACAATCTTTGTGATATAATTCTCAATTTAGATGAAAAATCACTTTGTCAGATATGTAACGACCACCCACGATTCAGGAATTTTTATTCAAACAGAACAGAAACAGGTCTTGGTCTTTGCTGTGAAGAAGCAGGAAGAATAATTCTCTCACAAAAAGAAAGCTTTTTTCTTGTAGAGCTTTACGATGACGGATTTGACATTGATAGTACAAAAGATGAAGATAATTTTTTTGAATTCAGGGATAATATTTTCAACAAAATCCAAGAAAACATATCACTTTTAAGCTTTTGTGATTCTGATTTCCCCCATAAAACAATTACTCAATGGTCAGATATATATTTATCCCTTGAAAGACTTGATGAGCATTGGACAATTCTTCTTGATGACTTGAAATCAACAGATATTGAAGAGATTACAATTCCAAAGGAATTTGATAATTGCTTTAAAAACCTGACTTTATATTTTACATACAGACATTTAAACGAATTCTCAACAGAAAAGGATTTGATGTTCATACATCTGAGTTGCGAGATGATAAAAAACCTATGTAAAATGCATATATTAAAATATGGAAATATCACTCTTGAAGATTTAGTGGATTATTCCCGTATGTACTCGTCGGAAATTGAATACTCGGATGAAAACATAGAAAAATTAATTGAATCACTATAAAAAATGCCTTGAGGTTTTACACTCAAGGCTTATTTTTATAATTCTAATGCTTTTTGCATTACAAGTCGTGCATCAACTGCAGTTATTGTGCCATCATCATCCATATCTGCTGCTTTTAATTGATGATTTGTAAAATCCTGAATGCCTGCTACATATTTCAGAACAAAACGAACATCAATTGCAGAAACATGATTATCACCGGTAAGGTCTCCCATAATAAATGAGTTTTTAACCAATTCAAGAGCAACACTCAAACGATAAACCAAATCGTCAAGTGTATCCTGTTGTGACATTTTAAGACCTGAAACATCTGTTTCCAAAAGTAAATCAAGCTGTTCAAGATATTCCTCATTATACAAATCACGGTCAAGAGACTTAATTTCTTCAATCAGCTTATTATATTCCGTATAATCAGCACTTCTGTATTCAGGTGCATTTATTATAGGGTCAGTAACTGATGTTGCAATACTATGCTTATCATCACTTGTTATAACACAATAATATGCTGCACAATCATCTTCAGGAGATGGTTCGTAATAAAATTGAACAGCACCATCAATAGGCGTGCCACCAACATTTGATACAGTATCATTTCTGTACCATTGGTATGTACAATGGAATCCTATAGCATAAGTAAAAATAAATCTTTCATTCACACTGACCATATCGGATGTTTCATGATAAATTGCAGGTACAGGTTCAAATCCTTTATTTACGCTCGTTGCATATTGTTCCGCATAAGTATCATCATAACCATAAACTATAAAATCTGTACTTGGCGTAGATGCTTTTACAGATACTACTGTACTCGGCAAAATAAGTGCCTTTAATGTTGAAGGTAAGCTGTTAATTGTTTCAACACATTCAAATCTCAATAATTCTATGGATGAGCTCTTAAATGCAGAGCTTGTGACAGAAATTGCTTTCGGAAGATACAGATTTAAAAGTAAAGGACAATTTGAGAACGTGTTATTATTTAATTCTTCAAGAGAAAGAAGTCCGACAATTTTTAATGAAGTACAATTAAGAAAAACGTTTGTACCTATTGTAGTGGCAACAGGGAAATATGCCTTTTCAAGGTAATAATTGTCAGCAAACGCATAGTTGCCGATTTTTGTAACCAAAAGTCCGTTAAAATCTTCAATTCCGGTGTTTCTTACAGCATTTGCACCGATTTCAGTAAGAGAAGGCATATCAATGTTTTTTAAAGAAATACAATTCTTAAATGCACCAAGAGTCAAAACCTCAAGTTCAGGTGCAGATACTGAAACAAGATTATAACAATCAATAAAAGCATTATTACCTATCGCTGTCAATTTTGGCGCACTAAAGGACTTAATACCTGATTGACTGAAGACATTTATACCCATTTCTGTGAGCTCATTACACACTACATCTTCTATTGCTGCAGTATCACGAAAAGCATAGCTACTGATTTCTTTTACTTTTGACAGCGTAACGGATTTCAAATTAAGGCAGCCCGAAAATGCGTATGCGCCAATTGTTTCCATATTAGAGAAAACGACATTTTCAACGGAAGAGTCCTCAAAAATACTTGCTGCAATATCAGTAATTCCGCTACCTGATACAGAAACAAGTGATGAACAGCCTTTAAACGCTGATGCATTTATTTTTTTACAAGAATCCGGTAACACAACATTCTGAATATTATTGTTACCCTTAAACGCACCAATACCGATACCTTTTACAACAGTTCCTTTTATAGCATCAGGAACTGTAACATCCTTTTCAGAACCGTAATATGCTGTTATATACCCAAGTGAATTTATATCGTAAAAATCCTCTTCTGTTTCACCAACTCTATCGTATTCAACCGTCACAATTGAACTTTGATACATGCCCCTGCTATAGGCAATTGCAGAGATTTTTGTATCAACCGTAACAGTAATCGGTTTTGAGTATTTTAAGCTATCGAATATATTTAATGATTCGAAATCAGTATCATACACTATATAATAAATTTCTGCATCTTTATCCGGACAAGTAATTTCTACTGTAAATGTTTTGCTAAAGCTGCAACTATCCACACTGAACACAGGGTCAGCAGTCGTTGGTTTTTCGTCTAATATATATTTTAAAAACAGAATACCGGCGCCAAAATGATTTTCACCTTCATTTTCACGCTTCTTTATTGCGTAATCTTTAATTGTTTCTTCACAATTCTTTGCAGGCTCATCTTTTGAAATAGTCTGAAGAATTGCAAGACCTGCCGCAACCTGGGGAGCAGCCATAGATGTACCGTTCAAGGATAAATATTTATTATTTAAATAACTGCTCTCAATATCTGTTCCGGGAGCAGCAATATCAATTGTACCATCATAATTTGAAAAACTTGCAAGGTTATCGTTTTTGTCAGTAGCACTTACAGTAATGGCAGACTCAATGTTTGCAGGACACACATATTTTTTATCAAGGTCTTTACTGCTGTTTCCTGCAGCAACAACAACATTAACATCATTTGCAACAGCGTTATTAACAGCATCTGTCATAACATGACTTTCGCCCTCAGCCGCAAGACTTAAATTGATAATATCCGCACCATCTTCAACAGCCATATCAATAGCTGCTGCAATTGCACTCAACGAACCTTTTCCCTCATCATTCAGTACTTTATATGGTTTGATCTTAACGTTGCTTAATGTATTATTTGCAACTATACCCGCTACATGTGTACCGTGACCGTAGTCATCCTCTTCACTATTAGGTTCTCCTGATGAACTAAAATTAACATTACTTTCAACAAGACGGTCAGCAAGAAGCTCATGGTCTGTGTCAACACCACTGTCAATTACTGCAACAAGAACATAATCATCCTCTATTTTTTCTGCAATTCTGTCTTTGATATCAGAAAATCCTATTTTGTCAGATAACCATTCAAGAGCAGCTGCAGTAAATTCGTCATATTCATCCGCTTCATCATCAGGCAAGTCTTCACCCGGTATATCATCAATGGTTGCTTCTGCAATTAAGTCAGGTTCAACAAATTGAACATCATCACAGTGGAGAAAATACTCATAGGCATTTTTTGTTGCAAGTTCACTATCATACTGCAAAATATGTAAATCATTATATCCGTTTACAAAATCAATAGCACCCTGATAATCAATTTCTGATTTTGATTTTACAATAAGTCTGCAAGTTTTAAACACATCTTCATTTATATCTTCATAAAGAGATGCATTAGCATTAGAATTATCCTCAAGACCTGAGCTGAACATCTGATTCATAAAGACATCCTCAACACCAGAAAATTCATCAACGGGATTTTCACGAATCATCTGTGATAAGCTTTCTGCAAACACATCCAGATCACTCGTTTTTTCTTCCCGTGCAAATACAAAAAGCCCCTGTGAAACAGAGGTCAGAAACAGAGAAACAACAATAATTACGGATAAAATCTTCTTCAATATAATCACCTATATATTATTCAACATGCAGTTAATTTGATTGTAACTTTTTTGTAACTTTTGTAAATTAATTGTAACATTTCGTAAAAAACATTTCAATACATATTAAAGAAATTGAACACACTCGATTAACATTGTACATTTTCGAAAATAATACTATATATTAACAATATAAAAATGCCGTATCAGATGACCGATACGGCTGAATATTAATAGTAAAAATACTTATAAAACGTTGGATATTCATTTAAAAACTGTTGCAAATTTGTTCTGTATTTTGTTCCCGGGTCATTAATTGTAAATCCTGATGCAGTAAGAGAATTACCACCTGTAAAGCCTGTAATCACAACCCAATGCTGAGTACCTGAAGAATTCTTCGCACCTAAAAGAACAGGTTTTCCTTCTTTAAGCTTCTGGTATATGTTTTTCAGGTATCCGCTGCTGCTTGTAACAACAGTATAATCACTTGGCCAATACAAGTTACCTGTGGATGAATAGCTAAGCTTTTTCGACATTGTATCAGGATAAATTGTTGAGCCTGTCCGATACGACTCCATCATTGCAATACCTGTTGTTGCACAACCGATTTTACCAATCGTTTTACCTGAATTTCCTATTATGACATTTGCCCAACGAGAATCCGTCTGTTTAAAATCAGGAACACTTAAAGAGATTTTTGCATATGTGTTTGAGCTCGTTGTAGTTGACAGATACTGACCACTGACATAACCCGTTTTTACACCATCATATAAAATCTTGTTCCATGAACCGGCTGTTGAAAGAACAATAACAATATCACCTTTAGGAATTGAGTCTTTTACTGAATAACTTATCCCTGCACCTGAACGGACATTAAGTGCGGTTGAATTGGTTGTGACTTTTGCAGTTATACCCGAATCAGGTTTAATATAGTTTTTATGACAATATCCGTATTTACCGTTAGCATATTCCACATAATACCAGTTACCTGATGTTGAAATCAACGTAACATATGAATTGTTTGGCAATGATGTCAGAACAGCACTACTTGTTGAAGCAGTTTTACGAACATTAAGTCTGCCACTTGTTACAGATACAATTCCGGCTTGTGATGTAAGTGTTGCACCATAAGATTTAATTGGTGTAATTAAAATTGAAAATGTAATAATTAATGTTAATATAATTGAAAATAATTTTTTCATAAGTCACCTCTTTTTTCTGCAAATATGCATTTACAGTATAACAGAGGTTTTGATACTTGTTAATACTCCAAATAGTGGTAAGATAATATAATAATTTATTATAAGGTATTGAAAATGTACGAATATCATTATATAATTCAATAGTAAATGTTATACTTTTGGAGGGAAAACAATGCATTTATTAAAAGTTGATAAAACACATTATGTCGGTCAGGCTGACCCATATATTTTAAAAAGTAATGGCAGATATTACATATATGTTACAGGTCACGATGCTGTTTATGCTTATCATTCAGATAACCTTTTTGATGGTTGGGAATACCACGGTGCTGTTATGACTATGGCAGGACACGATTCCTTCTGGGCACCAAGTGTTATTGAATTAGACGGAAAATTTTATATGTATAATTCAATCGAGATTTACAATGACACACCTGATAAAGGCGGTCACAGAGGTGCTATGCACGTATCAGTTGCTGATAATCCTCTTGGTCCGTTCACAGGCACAAAGCAGCTTCTTCACCCATTCTCTATTGACTCACATATTGTACAGAATGAAGCAGGTCTTTTCCTTTTCTATTCTGCAAATCGTTTTGAAGGGGAGCGAATCGGCACTTGCATTTATGTTGACAAGATGCTTGACCCATTTACACCTGCAGGAAATCCTGTTTTGGTTGTTGAACCTACTCTTGACGAAGACATTTACTGTCGTGACAGATATAAAAAAGGTCAGCATTGGCACACAATTGAGGGGGCTTTCTATTTCAAAGAGGGTGATTGGCAGTATCTTATGTATTCAGGCAACTGTTTTGAACAGCCAACCTATTACATCGGTTATGCAAGAGCAAAAACAGACGAAACCGACCTTACAAAAATTAAATTTGAAAAGTATCCTGATGATAACACATATCATCCTGTACTCAAGGCAAACGAATTTGAAGAAGGTACAGGACATCACTCAATGATTAAAGAAGATGGTCAATGGTATGCAATATATCATGCTCGTGATTATGATGATGGATTGAATGCAAGTGCTTTTGATGCACGAAATGCAAGAATCTGCAAATTGAATGTTGAAGACGGTGTTATCACAGCAGAAAGATACAAGGACCACATATAAACAGTTAAAACAGCGGGTACTTACCTGCTGTTTTTTGTTGACAACACATTATTGATTTGATAAAATAATCAAGAGAAAATTGGAGATGTACCCAAGTGGTTGAAGGGTCCGCACTCGAAATGCGGTAGGCCGGCAAAACCGGTGCAAGAGTTCAAATCTCTTCATCTCCGCCATACAGATAAGAACCTTTCTTCCGATGGGTTCTTTTTTTATTTGAATTCATTATTCAAGATTTGAACTCCCGAGAGTTTTGCCGTTAAGAAAACAACACAATAATATGCTGACAAATCGGAGTCTATCGGTGAATTTCAATCCCCCCCTCATTGAGGGAGCGGAAAATTCACTTTGCATTTTGCACTTATAAATTCCCCGATAAATTATAATTTGAATATGCAACAAAAATGACGGAGTCGGTTAGGACTCCGTCAAGATTTTATATTGTTCGTTTTATTAATAATGAGCTACACCACATTCGCAAGTTTTATTTAAACCAAAGAGCATATTGAATACATTTATAATTCTCCAAAGAATACCTGTAAAACCTTCTTTATGACAAATATGGTCGCAAAGTTTTAAATCACAGTTATCGCAAATTCCGTCATTATGAATATCATTGTGACCTGTTGCATCTATATATTCAATATAAGTTTCACCACATTCACAAGTATATGTTGTATAACCTTGTTCTGTGCATGTAGGTGCAGTTACAACTGATTCATAATTGTGTTTTTCAAGTTTTGCGATTTCTTCTATGTAAGTATCACCACAAGCACAAGTGTATGCCATAATACCTGTTGTTGTATGTGTTGCAGGAGTAGTGATTTCTGATGTATAGCTGTGACCTAATGCATCAAAATAATCATCAACGTAAGTGTCACCACATTCACAAGTATATGTTGTATAACCTTGCTCTGTGCATGTTGGTGTTGTTACAACATGATTGTATCCGTGTTTATGATTATAATGAATTGTTGCTTTGGTTAATTTTTCATTACCAGAACTTATAGAAATACCCCTCCATTGTGCTTCTGTGCCAACATAATATACACTTGTAAGGCTGTTGCAACTACTAAATGCCGAATAATGGATTGTTTTTACACTGACAGGAATTATTACACTTGTAAGGTTGGCACACTCGTAAAATGCATTAGGGCCGATTTCTGTTGCACTGTCAGGGATTTTTATACTTGTAAAACCAGTGCAAAAAGCAAATGCCCAACTACCGATTGAAGTTACACTGTCAGGGATTATTATACTTGTAAGGTTATCACAATAATAGAATGCTGTACCACCGATTGAAGTTACACTATTAGGGATTGTGTAATTTGTTCTTGTATTACCAATTGAATATTGAATAAGTAAAGTTTTATCTTTATTAAATAAAACACCATATTCATCACTTGAATAGTATTTATTATTGCTATCTACTATAAACTCTGTAAGACTATCGCAACACTTAAATGCCGAATAATGGATTGTTTTTACACTGTTAGGAATTGTTACACTTGTAAGGCTGTCGCAACCATTAAACGCCTCTTTACCGATTGATGTCACACTGTCAGGGATTATTATACTTGTAAGGCTTTCACAACCTAAAAAAACATATTCACCGATTGTTGTTATACTGTCAGGGATTGTTACATTTGTAAGGCTTTCGCAACAATAAAATGCACTATTACCTATTGCTGTTACGCTGTTAGGAATTGTCACACTTGTAAGTTTGGAGCATTTAGAAAATGCAGAATCACCAATTGATGTTATACTGTCAGGGATAGTTATACTTGGAAGGCTGGTACAACCATAAAAAGCATTATCACCGATTGTTACTACACTTTCAGGGATTGTTACACTTAAAAGGCTGGTGCAACCATAAAATACATAATTACCTATTGCTGTTACACTTTCAGGGATTGTTACACTTAAAAGGCTGGTGCTACCATAAAATGCATAATCACCTATTGCTGTTACACTCTCAGGGATTGTTACATTTGAAAGGCTGGTGCAACCTCTAAACGCATAATTACCTATTACTGTTACACTTTCAGGGATTGTGTAGTTTGTCCTTGTATTACCTACTGGATATTGAATAAGTGTGGTCTTGTTTTTATTGAATAGTACCCCATATCCATCACTTGAATAATATGTATTATTACTATCTACTGTAATACTTGTAAGGCCATTACAATCATAAAAAGCATAATCACCTATTGATTTTACACTGTCACCGATTGTTACATTTGTAAGGCTATAGCACCTTTGAAATGCCCAGCCATCAATTGTTGTTACACTGTTAGGTATTGTTATGCTTATAAGGCTTTCACAGTAACCAAATGCAGAATCACAAATTGATGTAACATTGTCACCGATTGATACACTTGTAAGGCTGTTGCAACTACTAAATGCTCTTTCATTGACTGATGTTACACTATCACCGATTGTAACACTTGTAATTTTATTGCAACCATAAAATGCATAAGTACCGATTGTTGTTACACCATTATTAATTACGACTTTTTCAATGTCGTCCTCATATTCTTCCCATGGACGATCATTATAATAATAATCATACATAGCCCCTGTACCTGAAATGGTTAAAATATGTGTTGATGTGTTATAAGTCCAAGTTACATCATCACCACAAGCACCTGAATATGTAGCTGCACTTGCTGTGATTGGGATGATTGATATTACCATAAGAATTGCGAGGATGATTGATAAAAATTTGTTTGTTTTTTTCATAAAATTTCCTCCTATTACTCTATAAATTTATATTATCATTATTTGTTAATTATTGCAAGAATGAATTCTTGAAGAAATTCTATATCTTCACCATAACAAACTCCTCCTATAAACTAAAAAAGTGCGTCAGCCGAAGCCAACGCACGAAAAATACATAGCTCCAACTGTCGCCAAACAAATCTACAACTACCACAAAAGTATATGCAAATAGAGCATCTGTATTTTTACCTAAAATAAAAATACATATACTTATTGTGGAATAAAAATATTAAGATTTGTTTGGCAAAATTAGTTTACCATTATTTTATAGAAAAATCAATAATTATGTTATGTTTCTTCATTTGCTCAGATTGACAAAAGGGACGCCGAGTCGGCGTCCCCTACAATTTATAGCATACAGTATTTTTTATTTCTTTTTGTTTTCGCAGTCCATTGGGCATATAGCACAGTCACCCATCATAATGTCATTGACTGTTTTGCCTGCAGGAATCATCGGAAGAACTCTTTCATCCTTATCAATTGCACATTCAATCCATACAGGACCGTCTGCTTTAAGTGCTTTTTCAAATACCGTCTTAAAGTCTGCAATTGTATCTGCGTAATATCCTGTTGCACCGAAAGCCTCTGCAAGCTTTACAAAGTTTGTCTTACGATGTGGGTCAGTCTGTGAGAAACGTCTGCCATAGAAACAAGTCTGCCACTGACGAACCATACCAAGAACCTGATTATTCATAATAACTGTGATAATAGGAAGATTGTAGCTTACTGCTGTACAGCCTTCGTTAAGATTCATATGGAATGAACCGTCACCTGTGATATGCACAACCTTTTTGCTGTCACCAAGACCGGCTTTTGCACCGATTGCAGCACCGTAACCATAACCCATTGTACCAAGGCCACCACTTGTGAGGAAGCCTCTTGGATTAACATGGTGAACATACTGTGCAGCCCACATCTGATGCTGACCAACGTCAGTTACAACTACTGTATCCTCCCCTGCCATATCGCAGATTGCAACAATTAACTGATGAGGAAGAATCTGTGAATCATCATCCTGAGGCTTATAGTCAACATCCTTATAAACCTTGAGCATTTTAATCCATTCTACTCTTTCCTGTTTTTCAACAAGAGGTAAAAGAGCTTCAAGAACCTTTTTAACATCACCGATTACATAGTGGTCAACAGCTACGTTTTTGTTTATTTCACTAAGGTCAATATCAATCTGAATAATAGTTGCTTTTTTTGCAAATTCGTTTGTATCAAGTGCAACACGGTCAGAAAAACGAGTACCGACTGCAATAAGAACATCAGCATCGTCAACAGCTTTATTTGTTACATAACCACCGTGCATACCTAAAAGTCCAAGGTTAAGTGGATTATTGTAGCCGATAACACCGGCTGCCATAAGAGTATGACAAGATGGGATATTAGCCTTTTCAACGAGTTCTAATGCTAATTCAGAAGCATTTGATGATACAACACCACCACCAAACATTACAACAGGCTTTTTAGCACCGTTAATAACATCTGCAATGACTTTAAGCTGTTCCATATCAACTACTGTATCATCTTTTATTACAACTTTTTCTTTTCTCTCAAAATCTGTAACTGCTGCAGTAACATCTTTTGTGATATCGATAAGAACAGGACCTTTTCTGCCTGTATTTGCAATACGGAATGCTTCACGGATTGTATCAGCAAGTTCAGTTACATCCTGAACCATAAAATTATGCTTTGTAATAGGCATTGTAATACCTGTAATATAAACTTCCTGGAAAGCATCACGACCGATAAGACCCTTACCAACGTTACCTGTAATTACAACCATCGGAACACTATCCATATACGCTGTTGCAATACCTGTTACAAGGTTAGTAGCACCGGGACCACTTGTTGCAATACAAACACCTGTTTTACCTGTTGCTCGGGCATAACCGTCAGCAGCGTGAGAAGCACCCTGTTCATGTGCTGATAAAATATGCTTGATTTTATCACTATATTTATAGAGAGCATCATAAATATTGAGAACTGCACCACCCGGATAACCGAATACGGTATCAACTCCCTGCTCAATTAAAACTTCGGTTAAAATTTCAGAACCATTGAGTTTCATTTTCTTACACTCCAAATCTTGCTAATGTTATATACTTCCACATATAAAAATATTACTAACTATTGTATAATAAATAAATAAAAAATGCAACCGATAATTTACAAAAAAAGCAACAGATTTTCAAAATCCGTTGCCTTTTTATTATGAAAAATTATGCATTATCTGAAGTTTCAGTTGTTTCTGCGATTTCTTCAGTGTTTTCAACTGTTGGTTCAGCATTTTCTTCAGGTAATTTACCTGTTGTCATGAGAGATTCAAACTGCTCCTTATCAACCTTTTCAAGCTTAACAAGAACTTCAGAAACAAGATGGAGCTGGTCAATGTGCTCTGTAAGGATTGTTTCTGTTCTCTTGTATGCATTGTTGATAATTGACTCAACTTCTTCATCAATAGCTGCAGCAATATTTTCTGAATAGTTTCTTGTATGAGTATAATTCTTACCAAGGAATACTTCGTCATTATCTGAACCGAATGCAATAGGACCAAGCTTTTCACTCATACCGTATTTTGTAATCATATTTCTTGCAATTTCTGTTGCACGCTGAATATCATTTGATGCACCTGTTGAAATATCACCGAAAATAATCTGTTCAGCAACACGACCACCAAGAAGTGAAACAATATCGTCAAGCATTCTTGACTTCATCATATGTGTTTTATCCTGGTCAGGTGTATAAAGAGTGAAACCCGCTGCCATTCCACGAGGAACTATTGAAATATGAGTAACAGGGTCCTGATTTTCAAGGTAATATGACGAAATTGCATGACCTGCCTCATGATATGCAGTAATCTTCTTATCTTTTTCTGAAATCTTACGTGACTTCTTTTCAGAACCCACAACAACCTTCATTGTTGCCTCTTCAACTTCATTCATTGTAATTGCCATTTTCTTGCGTTTAGCTGCAAGAAGCGATGCTTCATTAAGAAGATTTTCAAGGTCAGCACCTGTAAAGCCGACTGTTGTTGCAGCAATCTGATGAAGGTCAACGTCAGGTGCCAATGGCTTATTTCTTGCATGGACTTTAAGAATTTCTTCTCTACCCTTAATATCAGGATAACCAACAGTAACCTGTCTGTCAAATCTGCCCGGACGAAGCAATGCAGGGTCAAGAATGTCAGGTCTGTTAGTAGCGGCAATAACGATTACGCCTTCATTTGCACCAAAACCATCCATTTCAACAAGCAACTGGTTAAGTGTCTGTTCACGTTCGTCGTGTCCACCACCCATACCGGCACCACGGTGACGACCAACAGCGTCGATTTCGTCAATGAAGATAATTGATGGCTGACTCTTCTTTGCCTCTTTGAAAAGGTCACGAACACGGGAAGCACCAACACCCACATACATTTCCACAAAGTCAGAACCTGAAATTGAGAAGAACGGAGCATCTGCCTCACCTGCTACTGCTTTTGCAAGGAGAGTTTTACCTGTACCCGGAGGGCCTACGAGAAGAACACCCTTTGGAATTCTTGCACCAAGTTTTGAGAAATCATTAGGATTTTTCAAGAACTCAACAATTTCTGTAAGCTCTTCTTTTTCTTCGTCTGCACCTGCAACATCTTTAAATGTTACCTTTTTAGTCTGTTCATCGCCACGTTTGATTCGGGCTTTACCGAAGTTCATTGCTCTGTTATTTTCGCTTGAAATTGAGTTGTTCATCTTTTTGAACATAACAACCATAAGCACAACAAAACCAAGTGACAAAAGAAGTGATGGTAAAATACTTACAATCCATGAATTAGATGTTCCTGCTTCATAATCATACACAACAGGTTTATCAGGATTTGCTTTATTGTATTCTCTTAACTGGTCGTGAACGTCATTTAAAAACAGATTGCCATTTGGTACAGTGTATTTATATAGTGTATCATCACCTTTAAGTTTAAACTTAAGCACACCACTATTCATATTAAAATCTAATTCTGCAATCTGTTCATTATCAAAGAATTCTATAACTTCATAGTATTTAAAATCTTTGTCTGCTTCGCTATCCATATATACATACATTACTCCTATAAAAAGAAGCGGAATTAATATATATGGAATTATTGCTTTCCAATTTGATTTTTTCAAGTCTTTATCACTCCTGTGGTTTTTCGTATACTGCAGGTTTTAACGCACCTACAAACGGTAAATTTCTGTATTTCTCATCAAAATCCAATCCATAGCCAACAACAAAGGCATCGGGAACCTGAGCTCCTGAATAATCAGCATATACATTTGCCTTTCTTCTTTCAGGCTTATCAAGCAATGTACAGATTTTAATACTGTTAGGATTTCTTGCAGATAATACTTTCATTAAGTATTCCAATGTAACACCACTATCAAGAATATCTTCAACAATAAGCAAATCTGCTCCCTCAACCACGTCTGTATCAAGGTCTTTGATAATTTTTACAACACCTGATGTTTTTACACCTGAACCATAACTTGATACTGCCATAAAGTCAATTGTACAAGGGACTTTAATTTCACGCATCAAATCTGCCATAAATATAACGGAGCCTTTAAGCACGCTTACAAGGACAAGTTTCTTACCCTGATAGTCCTTTGTAATTTCTGCACCAAGTCTTTCTACTATTTTCTTTAAATCTTCTTCTGATAAAAGAACTCTATCAATATCGTTAATCATTATTTTTCCCCACCTTTGATATTTTAATGAATTTTTTTGTATTTTCGTCTGTTTTACACTTTTTTGAAACACCAAAAAATTCAGTCCATAATATACCATTATCGTCAGATAATATTAACATCCTATCTCTTTCAGACAAAGAAGTTTTGCTTTCATTAAAAAGTTTTTTGAACGATTTGTTTGGTCTGTTTGGTAATTGATAAGAATCACCATCACGACGATTTCTCACAACGGCACTATTTGATATTTTATCATAATCTATAAAAAAGTCTATATCCTGTTTATTAAAGTTTTGTAAATCTTTTTCAGTAAAAATATTAATAAGATAATCACCAACAGGTGTTGAGATAACACTTTCTTCAAAATCAACTGAAATTTCAAAATAATCTGTTTTTGGCAATTCACCAAAGAACATTTTCTTGCGTTCAACATTGACTTTAATGTTACCGCTAACATTTACAGAACCGTTATTATCAATAATTCCAAGAATCGCATCAAGATGCTCACGACTTATGTTTTTTACATTCTCTTCTTTTAAAATCAATGTAACTATCTGATATTTAAGAGCTTTATGGCAATCTTTAAAAACGCTGCAATCATAATATCCGTCACATTTTGATTTTTCAAAAAGAGCACAAGCATTTTCCGTAATATATTCTTTTGAAAGGTTGAGTGACTCAAGACATTTTGCAAATGATTTATCAAATGACGGATTCAGCTCAAACAACAAAGGTAAAATATTGTGTCGAATCTTATTCCTTGTATAATCATCACACAAATTAGTGCTGTCAACAACATATTCCAATTGATTAACAAGAATATATTCTTCTATTTCATCTCTTGAACAATTCAGAAGTGGTCTTATATAAATATCCCTTGTATATGGAATACCGCAAAGTCCCGAAAGAGAAGCACCTCGGGTCAGATTAAAAATAAAAGTTTCTGCATTATCATTAAGGTTATGCGCTGTTGCGACTCTATCACATCCTGATTTTTCAAAAAAATCATAACGGATTCGTCTTGCACATTCCTCGATGCTCTCGCCTGTTTTTTTCGCTTCTGTCGGAATATCTGCATAACACGGTATAAACTCAAGCCCGAATTTTTCACATATATTTTTTGAAAATTCAAGGTCTCGGTCTGCTTCATCACCACGAATACCATGGTGAATATGTATTCCCTTAATAACATTTACTCCGAGTTTTTCTTTGTTTTTCGATAAAATATGAGCAAGACAAACAGAATCAGCTCCTCCGGAAAGTCCAACACCTAAAGTATGACACCCCAAGAGCATCTGACAATCTTCAATTGTCTTTAAAACTTTATCTGTCATCTTGTATCCTTTCAAGAGTTGAGAACATTGTAAATTCAGGATTCCACGCAACCTTTACAGTTTCAGTAGAACCATGTCTGTTTTTACCAACAATAACCTCGGCAATATTCACTGATTCAGGGTCAGTTTCTGCATCAGGGTCATTTTTATAATAATCTTCACGATGAAGCATAAGGACGATATCAGCATCCTGCTCGATTGTACCTGATTCACGAAGGTCTGTCATCTGTGGACGGTGGTCACCTGAATTCTTTGCAACACCACGGGACAACTGTGAACAGGTCACAACAGGAATATTGAGGTCTTTTGCCATCATCTTAAGTGAACGTGTAATTTCTGAAACTTCGTTAACACGATTATCTGTACGCTTTGTACCTGACATAAGCTGAAGGTAGTCGATTACGATACAATCAATATCTTTCATACGAAGTGCTCGTGCCTTCATTTCCGGCACATTGATATTTGCAGTATCATCAAAATACAATTCACAATTTATAAGATTCTGCAATGCAAGTCCGAGCTTTTCCCAGTCAGAATCTGTAATATCACCTGTTCGAAGTTTATTACTAACAATTCGTGCCTCGGTTGAAATAATACGCTGTGCCAACTGCTCTTTTGACATTTCCAGAGAGAAGAAAAGAACTTTTTTGCCTTTCATTGCGATATTTCTTGCAACATTAAGAGCAAAACTCGTCTTACCCATAGCAGGACGAGCACCGACAACTATAAAGTCAGAACGATGAAATCCTCCACCAAGAACCTTATCAAGATATGAAAATCCTGTTGGAATTCCGATATACTGTTCTTTTTCTTTAGGGTCAGCACTTGCAAGTTTTTTAAGACGTTCAAAAACATCTGACATAACAATATCACTGATTTTTGCAGGACCGGAAGTGTTTTTACCACGACGGATATCATAAATCTTCTGTTCAGCCAAATCAAGCAGTGAATCGGGAGAATCGTTACCGTTGCTTGTTGCATCAAGAATCTCTCTTGCTGTAACCATAAGAGTACGAAGATAAAACTTATCAATTATGATTTTTATGTATGATTCTACATTCTTTGTGGATGGTACTGCATCAGCAATTTTCATAAGATATGTTTTGCCGCCGATATCGTCATAAACGCCTTCTTTTTTAAGTTCTTCAAGAACTACAAGAGGGTCAATACGACCACCTATTGTATCAATATTAAGAATTGCTGTGTATATAGCCTTATGCTGTGGAAGATACAAATGGTCAATCTTCAGCATATCAGAAACAATAGGAAGACACTCCGGGTCCTTAAGCAAAGCACCAAGAACTGCCTGTTCTGCATCAAGGCTATATGGTAAATTCAGATTTTCAAAGCTTGTTAAATTGCTTTCCATTTTTATTCCCCAACCATTACTGTCATTTCAGCAACTATATTTGTATAAAGCTTAACTTCAATCTTAAATGAACCAAATGTCTTGATATCATCCATTGAAATCTTTCTTTTATCAACTTTAACCGCATACTGTTTTGCGATTTCAGCAGCAACTTCCTTTGATGTTACTGAACCGAAGAGCTTTCCGTTACTACCTGCTTTTGCAGTAATCTTGATTATTTTCCCTTGAAGCTTTGCTTTTGAGTCGTTTGCAGCAGCAACTTCAACGTCGATTTTGTGCTGATTTGACTGTTCACGATTACGAAGCTCTGTTAAGCTCTGAGCATTTGCTTCAACTGCCAAACCTTTTGGAAAAAGGAAGTTTCTTGCATATCCGTCAGAAGCCTTTACTTTTTCACCTTTTTTACCAAGACCTTTTACGTCTGCCTTTAAAATTACATCCATATTTATAACCTCTTTTCGTTTATCTGACTTTATCAATAGCTTGTTTTAAAAGACCAAGAACACTATCAAATGTTTCATTTTCAAGCTGTGCTGCAGCCATAGTCAGATGACCACCGCCACCAAGCTCTTCCATTACAAGCTGAACATTTATTTCACCATATGAACGGGCTGAAATATTAATTGTATTACCCGTCTTAAATAAGACAAAAGAGCCGTGAACACCGTCAATATTCAAAAGCTCATCAGCAGCCTGACTTGCGACAATCCGCACATCATCAGATTCAAAATCTACTACACCAATTGCTGAGTCATTATACATTGCGGCATTTTTAACCACTTCACTCTTTGCCTGTTGGGTTTTCATACTGTTTGAGAACAATTGTTTAACTGAAACCGTATCAGCACCAAGCGAACGAAGATAAGCTGCTGCCTCAAATGTACGGACACCTGTTTTCATAACAAAGTTCTTTGTATCAAGCGTGATACCTGACATAAGTGCTTCTGCACAAACCTTAGGTACGCTCACATCAATATTAATATACTGAATAAGCTCTGTCACCATTTCTGACGCTGAAGAAGCATTTGGTTCGTGATAGAAAATAACTGCTTTATTAATATGGTCAACAGTCTTTCTGTGATGGTCAATAACAACAACTTTATGGGCAAGGTCAAAAAGCTCAGGATATTCAAGGAAGCTTTTTCTATGTGTATCAACAATCACAAGAAGAGTTTTTGCTGAAAGATACTCATCAACGTTTTCAGGCTCAATAAGTAAATCATCCATATTGTTTGCAATCATATGCTTTGCCAACGGCATAGCAAGAGTTGTTTTGGATGACATAACAATTTTTGCATCTTTATTGAGAGATTCACAAATCATTGCCATACCAACTGATGAACCAAGTGAATCCAAATCAGCAAAACGATGTCCCATTATCAGAACATTATCACTTGATTTGATTGTTTCTTTAATAGCTGATGCAATCATTCTTGAACGGACTTTATTTCTTTTTTCAATTCCCTTTGATACACCACCAAAGAATTCAAAGTCACTGTTAGTTGTCTTTACAACAACCTGGTCACCACCACGTCCCATTGCCATATCAAGGGATTTACGGGCTATCGTCTCGCACTGTGAAAGATTTTCACCAAGACCTATACCTACAGACAATGTTATACCTAACATTCTGTCCTTATATGTATAGGAACGAACTTGTGTCAAAACGGAGAATTTATCATCTTTCATCTTTTGAAGCATATCCGATTCTGCAAACACTAAAAACTTACTGTTTGACATTTTTCGGAAAATACAATCATATTTTGAGAACCAGCCTTCAACGATTGCTTCTACGTCACCAAGAACTTCTGATTGTTGACTTTCTTTAAAATCCACAAAAACATCTTCAACACTATCAAGGTTGATAAGCATAAGTACAGGACGAGAAGAAAGATATGATAACTTGTAATTCTTAAGTTCTGTATCTTCTATAAAATAAAGTGAATAAACAGTTTCGTTTTTATACTGTGTCTTGCCCGAAAATGCAGTATATTTCTTATCATTACATTCACACTCTATAAATCTGTTTTCACGAACAACATCTGCACCCTGCCCTGATGTAAATTGTTTAACATCAACATTATCAAAAGAATAGTCCTGAACAAATTCATCACGGAATCTGGTGTTATACCAGACAATACTATCTGCACTATCAAAAAGAATTACAGGTATAGGGAAATTTTTAAGTTCACCATTCTGATTGTCTGCCGTCAATTTCTTATCAAGTGCCAAAACTGTATTTTCAAGTTTTTTAAAGTTAGAATTGCTCTTTATTACGGCAATTATAATGAATACAGTAATTAATACTATTCCTGCAACTGCGAAATATGAATTATAGAAAAACATAGCAACAGACAGAACAAGACTGACAACAATTGCAGGAATTGTTATCGGATAAACCTTCAAAATTCTTTTGATGTTATTGTTCTTTTTGTTATTGCTTGTTTTTTCCATAATATTCACCTTTTACACTGAACTGATTATTGGAATAACCATCGGACTGCGCTTTGTTCTGTCATAAAGAAGTCGGGAAATATCATCCCTCATTCTGTTTCTTATTGTACTCCATTCAATTCTGCCTTCATAAATGCACTCATCAATAACAATCTGTGCAACAAGCTTTGCTTCTGCTATAAGCTGTTCTGAATCACGCACATAGACGAAACCACGGGATACAATATCAGGACCGGAAACCAGCATACCTGTATCTTTTTCTATAACAGCACTTATAATTATAAGACCATCTTCAGCAAGACGTTTTCTTTCACGGATAACTGCACTGCCAACATCACCAACACCATAGCCATCAACGAAAACTTTACCTGCCGGAACATCTTCTACAACTGACATTTTTCGTTTTGAAAGTTCTACCTGTCTGCCATTATCTGCAATAAAAATGTTTCCCGGAGCAATTCCCATACTTTCAGCAACAGCGGCATGACTTCTTAAGTGTTTCTGTTCACCATGAACAGGAATAAAGAATTTAGGTTTTGCAAGGCTCATTATAAGACGAAGCTCTTCCTGACAAGCGTGTCCTGAAACGTGAACCTCATACATTTTTTCATATACTACTTCGGCACCACGCTTTAAAAGCTCATCAACTACCTTGCCAACCGTTTTCTCATTACCGGGAATCGGAGTTGCAGAAATAATTACATAGTCACCTGTTCCGATCTCAACACGACGATGCTCAGAGAATGCCATTCTGTAAAGTGCTGACATTGGTTCACCCTGACTACCTGTTGTAATAATAACAAGCTTATCGTGAGGATATCTTGAAACAGAGTCAATATTTATAAGGATTCCTTCAGGAATATTTAAATACCCGAGTCTCGAAGCAGTTTCAACAACATTTTCAAGGCTTCTGCCTGAAAGAGCCACTTTTCTGCCAACTGATTTTGCAACATCAATAATCTGCTGAACTCTGTGAATATTTGATGCAAATGTTGCAACTATAAGTCGTTTACCGTCTGCTTTCTGGAAAAGTCTTGCGAAAGACTCACCAACAGTACGTTCACTTGATGTATAACCCGGCCTTTGAGCATTTGTTGAGTCTGATAAAAGACAAAGAACACCTTTCTCACCGAGTTTTGCTATTCTTGCAAGGTCGATTACTTCACCATCAATCGGTGTTGTGTCTATTTTAAAGTCACCTGTCTGTAAAATAAGACCTGCAGGTGAATTAATTGCAAGTGCCAATGCATCAGGAATCGAGTGATTCACATGAATTGCTTCAACCTCAAAGCAACCCAATGCAACCTTATCCTTTGGTTCAATAACATGAAGCTCTGCTTTATCAAGGATTTTATGCTCCTTGAGCTTACCTTCAATAAGTCCGATTGTAAGCTTTGTACCGTAAACAGGAATGTTGACTCTCTGAAGAAGATATGCAAGACCACCGATATGGTCCTCATGACCGTGAGTAATAAAAATACCCTTTATCTTATCAATATTCTGCTCAACATAAGTGAAATCAGGGATTACAAGGTCAACACCAAGCATATCAGGTTCAGGGAATGCAAGACCGCAATCCACTAAAATCATATCATTCTGACACTCATATAAAGTCATATTTTTACCGACTTCATTAAGTCCGCCTAAAAATGCAATTCTTACATTAACGTCAGGCTTTTTAAGTGATTTATTCTTTTGTGGTTTTGATTCTTTTCTTGTCTTTTGAACATTACTCTTTGACTGTTTTTTATTAAAAACGCCTTTTTTGTTTTTATTAGGCTTATTTGACTTATTTTTATTTACGTTCTTTTTCTTTGTTTCGTTTGTCTGAACTACTTTTTCATTCTTTTGTTTAGCCATATTTCCTCCTTTATTAATGATTGATTATTATAAATTATATGTATCTGACCTAAGGACTGAGTCAGAGAAATTTCAAATATTGTAAAATGGTTACAAAAGCCCATACTATCTCAATATAGTTGTCATTATATGATACTATTTTTTCTCCTTAATGTCAATTAGAAAATACATATTGTTAAAGTTGATAATTCGTGTTAAAATTAGTTTGTTATAAAATTTTCGTATTTATTCATTGAGGTTTTTTATGGAAAAATTAACTTATGTAGAAATGTTCACAGATGGTGCTTGTTCAGGTAATCCGGGACCTGGTGGTTGGGGCACTATTTTACGCTGTAACGGTGTTGAAAAAGAGCTTTCAGGTGGCGAAGCAGAAACAACCAACAACAGAATGGAGCTTTTAGCTGTTATCAATGGTCTTGAGGCACTTAACAGAAAATGTAAAGTAAAAATATATTCAGATTCTTCCTATGTTGTAAACGGAATTACAAAGGGTTGGGCAGAAGGTTGGAAAGCAAACAACTGGAGAAAAGCTGATAAAAAACCTGCACTTAATCCTGATTTATGGGATAGATTGCTTAATCTTTTATCTCTTCACGAATATGAGTTTGAGTGGGTTAAAGGACATGCGGGACACCCTGAAAACGAACGTTGTGACAAATTAGCTGTTGCTTATTCATTAAGGTTCAAATAATTACATTTATTTTATCTTTTTCAGTTGATTATTAAATCATTTTATGTTATATTTATGTTTATATATTGGATATATATGTACTAATTTAAAAAGGCGTGATTGAAAAGTGGAAAACAACAACACAACCACAACCGTTGTTGAAGAAGTAAATCAGCAGGATATATCTTCTGCTAACAGAAGATACCTTCGTCCTAAAGAAATTGCTGCTTATCTTCTTACATCATTCGGACAGAAAAACTTAAGCCAGTATGTTAACGCATTCCGTCAGTTCTTTGCTATCAGCTTCCTTGGAATGTCAGGTAGTACATACGGTGTAATTATGTTTATTGAGTCTATTTACGATGCTGTTGACGACTCAATTTCAGGTCTTATCATCGACCGTACAAGAACTCGTTGGGGTCGTCTTCGTCCTTGGCTTGTTATTCCTACACCTTTCTGGGCAATTGCTATGGTAATGCTCTTTACAACACCGGCGTTCCTTGTTCACGAATGGCAAAAAGTTGTATGGACAATTATTGCAATCTTTGTATATAACCTTGGCATGTCATACTTTGGTGCTTGGACAATTATGCTTTATAACATTACGCCAAACAACAATGAACGTGACAATCTTATTGCTACATCAAAGTTTGCTGACCTTTTCGGTGTATTCCTTCCATCTATTGCATCATTTGCTGTTGGTATTCTTCCAAAAGCAACATCAGGTTGGGCAAATCCAATCGGTATGCAGGACATATACACAGGCTTTGCAGTTATAATTACGGTAATTGCTGCATTTACAGCTTTCTTCGGATTCTCTGCAATGCGTGAAAGAGTTCCATTGGCATCTCGTGAACAGATGAAAGAAGTTGGCGTTATTGAATCATTCAAAAACGTTTTCAAGAACAGACCGATGTTTATTCTTGTTCTTTCAGGTTTCTTTGCAGGTTTCAAATCAGTTGGTGTTGCAAGTGAAAGCTTCTACTGGATGCACAACTCAAAGAACGTTGCTCACGGTTCTATCGCAGGTCTTTTCACAGGTATTCCAAACTATATTATGGTACCTCTTGCTCCTAAGCTTATCCGTAAATTCGGTGCTAAAAAGGTTGCTGTTGTATCAGGTATATTTGCAGGCTTTGCTTATGCAGGTACATTCCTTATCGGTATCTTCGGAAATAATGGTAAAGGCTTCCTTGTTGACTGGGAAGGTCATAATGCTGTAGTTAATCTTGCAGTGCTTACACTTTGCCTTACAATCTGCGGTCTTCCAAACCAGCTTTTAAACGTTGCAGGTGCTGTTCTTCAGGGTGACGTTTATGACTACAGTGAGTGGAAAACAGGCGTGAGAAACGAAGCTCTTGTTCAGACTGTTCAGAACTATTTCGGCAAGGCTGCTAACTCAATCACAAACCTTCTTTCAGGTGTTGTTATTTCAGCAGTTGGTTATGTTGCTCGTAAAGATGAATTCGGTAACATTGTTCCTGAATCAAACTACAAAACACTTCTTGGTTTCTGGGCTGTGTTCTGTTTGTTACCTGCTATTGCTCGTTTCCTTTACGGTGTGACACTTTTGTTCTTCAATGTTGATGGTAAAGTAAAAGAACAGATGCTTAAAGAACTTGATGAAAGACGCCGTGAAAGAGTTGAAAATCTTGATATCAGTGACGATGAAAAGAAAATTGTTGAAATGAACATAAACACTCACATGGGTACAAAATTTCCACAAGAAAACGCTGACGAATAAATGATAATTTTCAATCACAATATATAAAATTAACCCCAGCTCAAATCGAGTTGGGGTTTTATTATTTGTTGTATAATTTACATATTAAATTATTTTTTACAATAGATTTCAACTGAATTGAGGGTTGCTTTCACACGATATGATGTGATTACAATTTTGATTCGGTTGATTTTTTGTTTTTTGAAACGACAGATTCGTTTTGCACCGATTACTGTTGATGAACAGATTTTCTCAAAACCTTTTCCACTATCAGCATAAATATCAAAATTCTCAATCTGTTGTCCTGTTGCAATATTTTCCTTTAATACAATTTTATCGGCAACTATTGGTTGATTAAAATCAATTATGATTTCAGGAGCTTCATCCCCTGCTCCACATTGCCAATAGCCTTCTTCTTTAAGAATATTATCGGCATTATGTTCCTTATCAAGTTGAGACGATACAGAAGCTTTGCAATTAACTGCAAGATTTTCAGGGAATTCCTTTCGTAATTCGTCACCGAATTTTCGCAATGCACGGACATCATACTTTGATAAAAGTCCATTTTTATCAGGAGGAATATTAAGCAGTAATGATGAGTTGCCACCTACACTACCCCAATAAATCTGCATTAGTTTTTTAAGAGATTTCACCTTGAAATCTTCTCTTCTATGATAAAACCAACCCGGTCTTATTGAAACATCAACCTCTGCAGGATACCAGATAAAATGAGAACAACCGTCAATGGCTTTTCGACTACCTAAATCCTGTGTAGTTGCCTCTACCCTTTTTGAAAATTCAGGATTATCCTCCTGTTGTGAGTGCTCAGCTACATAGTCCTGATTGCTTACGTAATACGGTACAACACTCCATTCGGATTCTCTTGATTTTCCTGCTTCATTACCACACCAACGGACATCCGGTCCACAAATGTTTATAACTGCATTTGGTTGCAATTCACGGATAACAGAAAAATAACGATTCCAGTCGTATATCTGTTTTTTTCCGTTTTTACCTTCACCGCAAGCACCGTCAAACCAGAAGCAGAATATGTCACCATACTTTGTAGCAAGCTCTGTAAGTTGATTTATGAAATAGTTATTATATTCTTCACCTGTACCATAAGTGGCTTCGTGCCTATCCCAGGGAGAAAGATAAACACCGAATTTAAGTCCGAATTCACGACAAGCATCGCTGACTTCTTTTACAACATCACCTTTACCGTTTTTATATGGGCTGTTTTTTACACAATAATCTGTATAATCACTTGGCCACAAACAAAAACCATCGTGGTGTTTACAGGTAAGGATAATGGCTTTAAGGCCTGCATTTTTAATCTCTTTTGCCCACTGACGAGCATCAAGCTTCTTTGGATTAAAAACCGATGCAGGAGCAGTGCCATCGCCCCATTCGCGACCTGTAAAAGTATTTGTACCGAAATGTATAAAAGAATACATTTCAAGCTTTTGCCACTCTAATTGACGTGGCGACGGAATTACTTCCGCCGCCAACTCATAACTTTTTTTATTCTGCATAATTAGTCGCAACAATGTCCACACCGGTACCGAGAATGTTTTCAACAACAACATCACCGATACTTATAGGAGCTTTAACAGATGCTTCATTAATAACCTTCATACAATCCATCATCATACCCTTTGGAATTGGGTTTGCTGATTTTACAGGAACAACATAAGATTTGCCACCAAGGACCTTAACAGTTGTTGTAAGCATTCTTGTTGGATTTGTAACCTCTGTACGAGCATAAGCATCGCCACGCTTACAAGTATTACCTGTAACAGTTTCTACATTACCATCTGCATCAAATGTAACAGTTATAGGGCATCCTAAAGGACAAGCAACACATACAAGTTCTCTATTTTCCATTTTCTTATGCCTCCACTCTTACTGTAATCTCTGCATTAACAGGAAGTTCACTGATAACTGACTGTTTGAGAGTAACATATTCCATTTCACCGGGACAAAGCTTAACCTTTTTCTTTGAAAGGATTTCTTTGCCGTCACATTCTACGATAATCTTTGCATTGTTGAACACTGCACCAACACGGAAGTAAAGCTTAACATCTGCATCAGTTTCGTGATTAATACGCTGAGGAACTATGTAACGGACACCATTGATACCCTTAGTATAAACACAGTCGCCTGTCACCTTTTCACCCTTGATATACTTTGCAGCACCCAGACCTGCAATCTGACTTTCTTCTGTTACATAGTCAACAAGGTCATGAACCTGAAGAACGTTACCACAAGCAAATACACCTGCGTGTTCTGTTTCACGATATTCGTCAACCTTTGGTCCGCTTGTAATCATATCAAGCTGAAGACCTGAATTCTTTGAAAGTTCATTTTCAGGAATAAGACCGACTGAAAGCATCAATGTATCACAAGAAACATATTCTTCTGTACCCGGAATTGGCTGAAGTCTTTCGTCAACCTTTGCAATTGTAACGCCCTCAAGTCTGTCTTTACCATGAGTTGCAACAACTGTACAGCTGAGTTTAAGAGGAATACCAAAGTCATCAAGACACTGAACAATATTTCGTGTAAGACCACCTGAATAAGGCATAAGTTCGCAAACCATCTTAACCTTTGCACCTTCAAGAGTCATACGACGAGCCATAATAAGACCAATGTCACCTGAACCAAGAATAACAACTTCGTGACCTGGCATATATCCGTCAATGTTAACATATTTCTGTGCAGTACCTGCAGTCATAATACCTGAACAACGGCTACCTGCAATACTTAATGCACCACGAGGTCTTTCACGACAACCCATAGCAAGAACAACAGCTTTTGCCTGAATTTTAAGAAGACCGTCCTTCTTATTAACTGCTGTTACGACATTATCGGAAGCAATATCAAGTACCATTGTATCAACTTTAACATCAATATCAGTACCTTCAAGCATTTTCATAAATCTTCCTGCATATTCAGGACCTGAAAGTTCTTCACCAAAGTAATGAAGCCCGAAACCGGTATGAATACACTGTTCAAGAATACCGCCGAGAGTTTCTGCACGCTCTAAAACGATAATATTATCAATACCGTTTTCTTTTGCTTTAAGAGCAGCTGCCATACCTGCAGGACCGCCACCAACTACAACAAGGTCATAATTTAACATACCGATTCACCTCACTTTGTTCTTTCATAAATAATCTTTGAGTCGCCACCGAATTTTGTGATATCACTCATCGGAACGCCTAATTCACGAGCAAGGATTTCAACAACCTTACTTCCGCAGAATCCGCCCTGACAACGACCCATACCTGCACGAGTTCTACGCTTAACACCATCAACATCACGAGCACCAGCCGGAGCTTTGATTGCGTCAATAATTTCGCCCTCTGTGATTGTTTCACAACGGCATACGATTCTGCCGTAAGCAGGATTCTTCTTAATAAGTTCTGCTCTTTCTGCGTCATTCATATGACGGAAACGAACAGGTTCTTCTCTTGTATCTGTATATTCAGCCTTTTCATTAAGCTCAAGCTTTTCATTAAGAATTTCACGAACATAAAGTGCAATAGCAGGAGCTGATGAAAGTCCGGGAGACTCAACACCGGCAACATTAAGGAAGTTTTCGCTCTTATCACACCAACCAATAATGAAATCATCATTAACAGGATGAGCACGAACACCCGCAAAAGATGTGATTGCATTTCTTGTTGAAACTACAGGAACAGATTTCAGTGCCTTTTCAACAATTTCCTTAAGTCCTTCAGGAGTTGTTGTAATATCTTCCTTATCCTCAATATTAAGAGCTGTTGGTCCGATAAGAAGGTTTCCGTCAACAGTAGGTGTTACGAGAATACCTTTACCCATTTCGTTAGGACACTGGAAGATTGTATGAACTGCAAGATTGCCGACTGACTTATCAAGAACATAGTACTCACCCTTACGTGGTACAAGGTCAATTGAGTCATCACCAACCATTTTTGCCAATTCATCAGAGAAGTTACCGGCTGCATTGATGATAAACTTTGCATTTATCTCTCCTGCAGTTGTGTTAAGAACATAACCGTCAGCGTTTTCATTAATTGCTTTTACTTCACAGTTTCTTATAAATTCAACACCGTTTGTAACAGCGTTTTCAACAGCTGCAATTGTAAGCTCATAAGGACAGACAATACCTGCACTTTCAGAAAGTAATGCACCAACTGCTTCATCGCTGATATTTGGTTCAATTCTACGAAGTTCATCACGGTCAATTACTGAAAGTTCAGGAACACCGTTTTTAATTCCACGTTCATAAAGTTCTTTTACATGTTCCATTTCCTTATCTGAAAATGCAACAACAACTGAACCGTTCTTTTTGAACGGAACTGAAAGCTTTTCACACACATCCGGCATCATCAATGTTCCCTGAACATTAAGCTTAGCCTTAAATGTACCATTCTGTGCATCAAAACCGCCATGCACAATAGCACTGTTTGCTTTTGTAGTACCCATAGCAACATCATTGCATTTTTCGAGCAAAGCCACTTTAATCTGGAATCGGCTGAGCTCTCGTGCAATAAGACCGCCTACTACACCGGCACCCACAATTGCTACATCGTAAGTCATAATTACACCCTTCTTTTTCTTGTTTTAGGTGCAAAAGCACGCACCTTTTCATCATCCTGTTCATTATAACACAAGTAAATACTTTTTTACATACTTTTTTAAAAAAAATTTTGTATAAATTTTGTTATTTTATCTGTGCTTTCATTTTACTACCAAGTTTTTTTATTATTCTTTTTTCAAGTCTTGAAATATAGCTTTGTGATATTCCCATTATATCAGCTACTTCCTTCTGAGTAAGCTCTTCTTTTTCTCCTAAACCAAATCGCATTTCAATAATCGTTTTCTCTCTTTTCGGTAAATCATCTATTATCTTAAGAAGTATTCTTTTTTCGTCGTCCTCTTCAATTTCTCGGCTGATTTCATCGCCCTCACTACCGAGAACATCAGCAAGCATAAGCTCATTTCCATCCCAATCAACATTAAGTGGTTCATCAAGGGACACAACCATTTTTTGTGATGCAATTTTTCTTAAATACATCAATATTTCATTTTCTATACAACGGGATGCATAAGTTGCTAACTTAATATTCTTTTCAGGTGAAAAAGTATTAACTGCCTTAATAAGACCTATTGTTCCTATAGAAATCAGGTCGTCAAGATTAACGCCTGAATTTTCAAATTTTTTCGCAATATAGACTACAAGTCGAAGATTATGTACAATCAGTTTTTCTCTTGCCCCACTATCGCCTTCTTCTAATTTTTCACTTAAGGATTGTTCTTCTTCAATTGACAAGGGTTCCGGCAGATTTATTGTACCGTTTATATAGTAAATTCCACCTTTGAAAAATTTTAAGAACAATGTTTTTAATTGCATTAAGAGTTTATTCATTATGTATTTCTCCTTCAAGATTTATATTTAAAATTGCTTTATATTCGTCAAGACTTGTATTGCTTTCACCTATATAAACCTTATTCGTTGTAAATTTATTTATAAAGATATATTCAGGTTTAAATGCACGTATTAAAGAATCACCATTTACAGTAGAAACGGGAATTAGTCGTATTTTTTCTTCATTAAAAAGTTGAGTGAATATACTTTTATCAACCATTATTACAGGATAACCTGAAAAAGGGTCGCAAAGATTGTTACCTGTATCCATTAAGGCTGTACAAGTCACATTACGACCATCATTCTGAATATTAATTATATATTCTTTGTTTGACGGTGCTTTTTTATCTAATATTTTAGAAATAACCATTATAATCAAATATGAAATCACTGCACATATAATCAGAAATGTCATACTAACATCGAAATATACAATTCCGTTGGAGTAAATCATTATATCTTTATCAAAAAACATGTAAACTGCAAGAACAAAACCACCGAATATAAGTGTTATTGCAAATAGCAAAAACAATCTTTTAAAAAATTGTTTATATGGCTTGATTCCAAAGGTTATTGCTACCGTTATAACTGCAGTCAGGATTTTAAGCATCGTCATTAAAATGCCCAAATTCTCAATAAAGATTAACAAAGACGAAAAGCCAGCTATCAATGCTCCTAAAGCAATTCTCCAATGAACTGTATATGCTCTTGTGATTTTCCGAACTCCTAAAAGTATAAAATAGTTCACCAGAGTATTTAGCACAATCAGAACATCAACATACACAATCAAGAGAATCACCACACAAAAAAGCTTGATACCATTGTACACGGTACCAAGCTTAAAATTTGTTATTTTGTGTCTATATTTTAATAGAATTCATATAATCTTCAAGAATAAGTACAGCAGAAACAGCATCAACAACTGCTTTTCTCTTTTTGCCACGAACGTCCACTGTGTTAAGGATATTATGAGCTGAAACCGTTGTGAGTCTTTCATTCTGAAAATCCACATCAATTCCCGTTACTTCTTTCAAAAGCTCACCAAATTCTTTACACGCTTCACTTCTGAAGCCATAGCTTCCGTCCATGTTCTGCGGAACGCCGACACAAATTCGTTCTACTTTTCTCTCAACAGCAATTTCTTTAATTTTTTCTGCTAATTTCTCTCTGTCTTTTTCAGTAATAACACACACAGGAGAAGCAAGAATCTGCATTTTATCACAGACTGCAATTCCTGTTCTTACATCACCATAATCTACAGACATAATAATCATATATCTGTAACCTCCAACTCTTCCATAACATTGTTATTAGCAAGAGATTTTGAGAATGTATATGCACTCTGAACTGAAGTAAATACAGGTACTTTTTTCATAAGAGCAGCACGACGGATTATTTCGTCTTCATTCTCATTTCTGTTAAAACCAAGTGTTGAAATAACATAAGAAAACTTATTTGAATTAATCATTTCTACTGCCTGTTCACAGCTTGCTGTATTTGTTGCGATATGATTTGAGTTAAGAATTTTTGCAGTATCACTTGTAGCATAAATCTTAAAGCCTTGTGCTAAAAATTCTTCTGCCATCTTAGCTGTATCAGCCTTATCACTTTCACTGACAGACACAAGTATTGAACCTGTTCTCTTGATTCTCATACCGGATGCCAGCATACCCTTTAAAAGAGCATTGTCAAATGTATCACCAATTCCGAGAACATCACCTGTTGACTTTGTCTTTTCACCAAGGAGCATATCATCACCCTTGAGCTTTTCAAAGCTGAATACAGGAACTCTTACATAATAATTCTTGTCAATTTTGTTTATACCTGTAACCGGAAGCTTTTCACCGGCCATACAACGGACAGCCATATCAACTGCATCATATCCTGAAGCCTTTGAAACAAAAGGAACTAAAGTTGTATTTGTTACAGATGCTTTTGTTACATAAAGGTCATTATCAAATACAACAAATTGCATATCAAGAGCACCCTTATATGACAATTCAGAAATAATATTCTTAATATATTCCTCTACTGTAAGGAGCATTGCTTCATTAACACTTACTATTGGAGCAACAGAAATTGAGTCACCTGAATTAATATGTGCTTTTTCAATATGCTCGCAAAGTGCAGGTACAAAATAGTTCTCACCATCGGAAATGATGTGTGCTTCGATACATGTACCGACATAAAGCTTCTTACTGCTTGTATGTTTAACATTAGCATAGTCGAGAATATCGAAAAATTCTATCTTATTTGTTATTTTACGATAGAAATCATAATCAGGACCTAAAATCTCAACGCCGTATTCTTTGAGCACCTGTGAAGTTTTGATTGCATCCTCTCCACCAAAAAGAACAACAGCATACTGAGGCTTCTCTGTTTTAACAACATTGAGAACATCTTCACAGCTTAATGGGTCGATATATACTCTGTCAGCAACGTTGTAATCAGTTGTTACAGATGCAGGGTTATTATTTATTACGATAACCTCAAAGCCCTGTGCCTTAAGTGAATTGATACAATGAACCATACAGTAATCATTATCACCACTTCTGCCTGTAACAGATGGACCACTACCAACAACAAGAACTTTCTTCTTGTCAGTTTTATTTGCATTTACAAAGATTTCAGCTTCATTATCTGCTCCATAAACTGAATAGAAATATGGCTTTTTGGTATCAAATTCTGCTGAACAAGTATCAACACTATTGAAAACAGCTGATAAGCTTTCAGTAATTTCAACACCTGTTATTTCCTCAACAGCTTTATCTGTAAAGCCCATATTTTTTGCTGATACATAAGTTTCCTTACTGAAATTATTTTTAAGTAATTTTTCTGTTTCCGTAATATTCTTAAACTTATTAAGGAACCATTTATCAATTTTTGTCAAAGAGTACAACTCATCAATAGAAACATCTCTTAAAAGTGCTTCATATATTGCAAAAATACGATTATCGTCTGACTTCTTAATTATATCTTTAAGTTCATCATCAGAAATTTCTGAAAAATTCTCAAGTCTTGGAAGATGATTCTTATTTACGCTACGGACACCCTTCATAAATGCAAGTTCAAAGCCTGTACCGATTGTAAGGCTCTCACCTGTTGCTTTCATCATTGTACCGAGTGTTCGATTTGCCTTACGGAAGCTGTCAAATGACCATTTAGGAAACTTAACTGCACAATAGTCCATAGCAGGTTCATTACAAGCAGTTGTACAACCTGTAACATCATTTTCTATTTCAAAAAGAGTCTTTCCCAGTGCAATCTTTGCTGAAACATAAGCAATTCTATAACCTGTTGCTTTTGAAACAAGAGCTGATGTACGACTGACACGAGGGTCAATACCTGTTATGAAGTATTCATTTCCGTCAGCACTTAACGCAAACTGAACATTACAGCTACCTTCAACGCCTAATTTGGAAACAATCTTTCTTGCAGCACGACGAAGCTTAGTGAATTCAGGGTCTGTTAAAGTCTGTGCAGGGATAACAACAATACTGTCACCTGTATGAATACCTACAGGGTCAATGCTTTCTACGCTTGAAACACTTATACAGTTATTTTCCTTGTCACGGATAACTTCAAACTCAATTTCTTTCCAACCGGCAATACTCTTTTCAATAAGCACCTGGCTTACGATTGATGTTTCAAGACTTTTTTCCGCTTTAATCGCAAGACTTTCACGGTCATAACAATATTCAGCACTTTCACGGTCAGGAGTGTATGCAGGACGAACAATAACAGGATAACCTACTTTATCAGCAAAGTCACAAGCTTCATCCACACCATTTACAACAAGTGCAGGAACTGTAGG
The DNA here is from genome assembly GCA_045631225.1 of Candidatus Fimenecus sp. Classification (GTDB taxonomy): domain Bacteria; phylum Bacillota; class Clostridia; order Oscillospirales; family Acutalibacteraceae; genus Fimenecus. Next base: position 20,819 of record JAZQUG010000010.1, on the reverse strand, counting down.
TTCTTCCATTTCACCAAGAACTTCAGTAAATGAATGTCTGTTTTTTACACTTCTTATAACCTCTTGATTAATGCCTATAAGAACAGTGTTTGTTTCGTCAAGGTATCCGTTTTGAGCAAGCTCAAGACTTAACTCAAGACTTTCATCACCACCTGCAGTTGAGAGAAGTGCATCAGGCTTTTCCTTTTCAAGAATTCTCTTAACACTCTCAATATTAAGTGGTTCGATATACACTCTGTCAGCAAAGACTTTATCAGTAGCCAAAGCAGATGGTGTTGAGTTTGCAAAAATTACAGTAATGCCCTCTTCTTTTAAAGCACGGCAAACCTGTAATGCAGAATAATCAAATTCAAGTGACTGACCGATTTTTATAGGTCCTGCACCAAGAACGAGAATTTTATTATATTTACTCATTGTTTTCACCATCCATCATTTTAAAGAAATCGCGGATAATAAATCCGGTACTACTGTCTTCATCACCTTTAGGTGTAAACTGAACTGAAAGTCCTGTAAATTTATTATACTTAAGACCCTCAACAGTTCCGTCATTTATGTTAGTCATAATAACATCTGCCACTGATGAATCAACTGAATCAGCATCAACTGAATATCCGTGATTCTGGTCTGTAATCATAATCTTTTTAGTATTTGTAATAATAACAGGCTGATTTGAACCTCTGTGTCCTTTTGCCATTTTTACAATCTTAAATCCTAATGCAAGAGCTAACATCTGATGTCCTAAACCAATAGCAAAAATCGGAACATTAAGTTCAGTGAGCTTTTTTATGTTCTCAATAAGAATCAGTTCATCATCAGGGTCAGCCGGACCATCACAAAGAACAACACCATCAGGAGAATATTTCATAATTTCTTCAGGAGTTGTAAATGCAGGTACAAAAGTCACATTACAACCGTTAAGTAAAAATGCATTAAGCTGTTTACGAGGTGAACCGTAGTCAATGGCAACAACATTATATTTTGCATCAATGCCTTTCATTTCTATAGGCTCTTTTATTGAAATCTCACGAACAGCACCTGAAATTGTATAGCTCTTTATCTTTTCAAGTAAGCCTTCTTTATCTTCAAGAGAGTCGGTAATTGCACCGTTAACATATCCTTTATCTCTTAAATATCTTGTAAGACGACGAGTGTCAATACCACAGATACCAACAATGTCAATGCTCTTGAGATAATCATCAAGATTCATTTCGTTGCCATCAGAATATACATCGCACCATTCACGGACAATATATCCGTTTGACATAATCTTGCTTCCGTCATTTTCAGGTATAACACCACGGTTTGCTGCAAGAGGATATGTCTGGGCAACTATCTGACCGTAATATGTTGGGTCTGAAAGAATATCGGTATATGCAGAAGTACAAGTGTTAAAAACAACTTCACCAACAGTTGTGCCGATTTTGCCCATAGCGAAACCTTCAAACACCGTCCCATCTTCAAGGATAAGATATGCAATATTTCTTTCTCTCATAATTATCACCCTTGTTAAGATGTTGTGTTATTAAAAACACCACATCAGTTTTATTCGATATACAGCGAGTTATATTGCATTGCAGTTTCATTATGCTTCGCACAATGATATTGACCTTCGGTCAGTTAATGCGAATAAAATATAACTGAAACATTTTTTCAATATAACTTTCACGAAGTGAAAATACCACTTAAACTGAAAGTTTAAATATAACAACATCATAAACTGCATGTTATATTTGTCTTACGACGAGCGATATTACTTCATAGTTTATTTAATCACAAAAGCCCATCGGTAATGATGGGCAATATTGTTAGTTTGCAGGAGCATCAGGAGTCGCAGGTGGTGCTTCTGTCGGAGCTTCAGGTTTTGTTACTGAAGGTGTTTCCGATGGAGGGGCAACAGGTTTTGTTGTGCTCTCTGTTGTACCCGGTTTTGTTGTGTCAGGCTTTGTAGTTGTTTCTGATGAATCTGTCTTTGTTGTTGATTCATCCTCTTCATCCTCTTTAACACCGCATCCACCACTACAAACAGCAGGAATATTTGATTTCTTATACCAACCTGTAGCTGTACTTGAACAGCCTTCACCTGCTATAAGTCCTGAATTTGTGCAATAAGTACGACTTACTGCATCATCTGTATATTTCTCGAATTCCTGTTCAGGAAGGTTTTTATGAATATCATTCATAATTGTTTCGAAAATACGACCGGCAGGATTTCCTGATTCTCTAATCTGCTTGTTATAGTCATAGCCATACCAAACGGCTGCGATATAATAACTTGTACCGGCTACACACCAACGGTCCTTATTGCTTGTTGTTGTACCTGTTTTACCAAAAGTTCTGTGATTTGCCACACCATATCCACGAGCTGTACCACCTGAACCATAGAAAACAGTCTGAAGCATTTTATTCATAACGTAAGCTGTTTCAGGTGAAATTGCCTGTTCGTAATCGTCACTCTTCTGTAAGATTACTTCACCCTTATTATCTTTTACTTCATAATAGCAATATGGCTCATAATACTTACCACCATTACCAAAGGTTGCAAAAGCAGCAGCCATCTGAAGAGTTGTTACACCACCTGATGAACCACCTGTTGCAAGTGCTGATGGTGCTGTGCTATCCTCTGCATCACTGTATGTTGTAATATGGAATGTGTTTTTAAGATAATCATAACTTAACTGGAAGCCCATCTTCATAAGAAGCTGTGCAGGAACAGTGTTGTATGAAATAGCAACAGCATACTGTGCTGTAACATAGCTGTTAGGTGAACCCGGATTATTACCATAGTTTGTAGGCCAGATACTACCTTGCCAGCTGATACCGTAGTTCTTTATCTTTGATGACCATGTGATATAGTCTTCTTCAATCGCAGGTGCATAAATTGAAAGAGGCTTAATAGAAGAACCCGGCTGACGAACAGCAGAAACTGCACGGTTATTTGAACGGTTTTCTGTCTTTTCACCTGCACCACCTGCAAGGGCAACGATTCTACCGCTATAATCCATAATTGTCATAGCTGACTGTGCAAGTTCACTACTTGAATTTACAGTTTCATTCGGGAAACCTGCTCTGTAAACATAAACATCATCAACCTTACTCTGAATCTCAAGGTCGATTGCTGAATAGATATGAAGACCACCTGAATAAATCATTTTTGTAGCTTCATAATGTGAATAACCTAATTTCTTAAGGTCAGCAATTACTCGGCTGATAATGTAATCAACATAATAACTCTGAACATCATTATCCTTAATTGTTTCTACTTCAACCTTATCTTCTGCTACATACTTATCGCTATTTGTAAAGATAAGCTCGTAATTAATTGCTTCATCGTATTCTTCCTGAGTAATCATACCCTGTTCAAGCATCATACTAAGGCAAAGTTCCTGACGTTTTTTGTTTTCTTCAGGCTGCCAGAGTGGGTCAAATTTACCCGGATACTGAGTAATACCTGCAATTGCAGCACATTCAGCAAGGTTGAGCTCAGACACATCTTTACCAAAATATGTTTCCGATGCAGTCTGCACACCATAACAGTTGTGACTTAAGTAAATTGTATTAAGATATGCTTCGAGAATATCTTCTTTCTCATAATACTTTTCTAGATTAAGAGCAGAGAGCATTTCGTTGTATTTTCTGTTCAGACTTCTGCCGGCTTCACCTGTAAGGTTCTTAATAAGCTGCTGAGTAAGAGTTGAACCACCACGGATTTTACCTGACGATGCAAAAGTCTTTACAATACCAAATGTTGAACTGTACCAGTCAACACCTTTATGCTCTTTAAAACGCTTATCCTCAATAGCAATAAAGGCTTTACCCATCCATTCGGACATTTCTTCGATATCAACCCAAACACGATTCTTTTCACCATGAAGCTTTGATATTTCAACAAAATCGCCTTTTTTATCTTTAGCGTATATGATAGTTGTCTGGTCCTGATTCTGCTGATAATATTCAAGGTCAATGATTCTATCACCATTTACGGTGCTTATCATATCACTGAGAATATAACAACATACGATAACGCAAGTCATCATTCCGACAAACATAAATGCCAGAAAACCACCAAATTTTTTCTTTTTTTTCGGGGACACCCTTTTGTTTGATGTCTGAGTCTTTTTTCTCATATTTTTCCTCCGAAACAAAGTAATAAAATATCACAGAATAAGTATAACACAAATATTCAAAAAAGAGTAGATATTTTTTACATTTTAAGAAAATTTAATAAATATAATCTCTTCCGATAACAATAGTTATAAAGGAAGTGAATAAAACTATGTCAAAAATCTTTAAAATCTCATTATTTTCATTAATTTGCGTACTATGTCTTGCCACTTTATTCGTTAATCTTAATAACGATATTGAAATTTATGAAGATGAAAACAACATAAACCATCAGGAAATATACACTATAAAAGAATATGAAGGTAAAATAGCAGTATTTAAAGGTAACGATAAAAAACCTTTTACCGTTTATGAAGCGTATACATCTCTTCTGCCCACACAGGACCGTCAAAGATTACAAAATGGAATTAAAGTTGACAACACCACAGATTTACAGAAAATAATTGAGGATTATACAAGTTAAAACACTTTGATTTCTGCTGTTTTAATGTCACCTGAAATTGTAATTTCTACAATTCCTTTGTCACGGATAAATACATCTGCATTTTCACCATTCACAGTTACATTGTAATTATCCTTTTTATCTGTCATAACAACAATTACTGAATATTTTTCATTATTGCCATAATACCTGATATTACCGTTAAATTCCGTTGCATTATCGTTGAATTTACTCTTCATAACCATAATATCAAGACCGGTTGAAAATGCTTTTGGCTTATAATATGCATTAGTCCAGATATTAACAGGTGTTGAGAGTCCACCAAAGTTATGGAACCAACCGCCACGACCTGAAGTAATATTAAACATTTCAAATGTGTAATATGAATATTCAACTTCACGTTTCCATGATTTAAGTGCTGTTTCGGCAATACGGAAGGCAAAATCTGTTTCACCTAAGTCAAGCATTGTTTTCCATACAAACCATTGATGTGAAAGCCATACATTACCATTCCAATAACCGTTTGTAATATAATATGATGCAGTTTTATCAACAGCACTGATACCAACAGGGCTGAACATTTCATCGTCACTCTTAAGATGAGAGAGAATTCTGTCACGCTGACTATCAGTTACAACACCCGCAACAATAGGATAAATACCATCCATTGTTTTGTTGAGATTCTCACCTTGTGCATTTCTGTATTTTTCTTTTGGATTACCGTTTTCATCGTGGATTACATAAGAGAAGTATCCGCAATCCTCATCCCATGAATGCTCCTGAAGTGCAGTTGAAATTCTTTCTATATCCTCTATATAAACTGCTTTGTCATTTTCACGACCTAACATATCAGCTGCCATATAGAGAATTTTAGCACAACGGATAACCTGAGAAGAAGAAATTACAGGAGTCATCCACTTCTGTTTATTTTCAGCATACATAGCCTTTTGTGGTGGCAGGTCATCCATACCACTACAGTTATAAAAATAATCAAATGTAGTTGTTAAACCACTCTTGAACTTTGTAGTTGTTGAGCCATTGATTTTACCTGCAAGAAAATCGTAGAACATTTTTACTCTGTCATAATATTTAAGAAGTTCTGTTTTATCCTCTGTACGCTTAAGCATTTCAAGGTACTGATAAATATGTACAGGCACAGGTGAACCGTGAAGCAAGAATGCCCATTGGTCATTATCTGTCAGATATGTTTCAAGAATATAGTCAGCAATATGTGGTGCAAACTCGAGCATATCAAGACCTATAAAGCCTGAATCCCATGTATAGAACGAGTCCCAACGCTTACCCGGAGTATGATGAACAATATATTCACCATTTCTGTAAAGCGGATATACAGTATTCTGGAAAACAGTTGCTCGAAGAATTCTGTTAGAGAATTCATATGTTTTACCTGATTCATTCAAATCAAACTTTTCAAGTGAATTATATGCATCTTCATAGATTTTTTCATATTCGTCTGTTGTTTTGTATTCTGTTTCACCGAAAGACAAAACTGCATATTCAATATGCTCTGTATGAGGCTTTACATAAAGAGTATAAACTACAGTATTATGATAAAAACCCTCATCACTATGCTTTTCGGAGAATGAACCTGAAAACGTTTCCAGCATATTTTGAAAGCTCTCGTCAGGCTGTGAAATTCTTGCAGTTGGGCTATCCTCAAGACAACCTGTATTAAAGTCACGGAAACGAGTTACATCATTGAATGTTCTTACATAAAACTTACCGTCAACTCCGTCATATTTATAACTTGCAAGTTTACCCATATCACAAGTTTTTGTTTCAATTTCAGGATAGAAATTGTGTTTCTTTGACTCAACGGAAACACTTTCGCCCTTTTCTGTAACACAAAGGAAATCAAATTCAATTCCACCTGTACCACAAGAAACAAGCTCAACATTCTCACTATTGAACGGAATTGATAAAATATTGAAATTATCAGCAGATGTAAATGAAATTTTTTCACCATTCAAAGTCCAGATACTATCCTTATTATCAGTTGTGCGATAACGAATATTAAGCACAGGATTTGAAAATTTAGAAACACCCTCTATTACATAAGTAATTCTATCCCCTGCTTCTTCACCGAGTTTTGGACATTTAGGAAGAATGTAACGATTACAATCACGGTCGCCAAGACCTCTGCGGTATGTGAAACCATCATCAAAGAATTCGCCTTTTTTCATAGCATCAATAACCTGCTTATCCCAAGGACGAACAGTATTATAATCATAAGATTTATAATCGAGTGCTTTGATAAAATTGTTCTTTTCAGGTAAAACAGGAGTTGTAGTATACACATTAGGATATTCAATTGCTGAGAAAAGGTTCAGAAGACAAATCTGAGTAATATCTGTATTATTCACAAACTTTGTACGAACAAGAACACTGTCACTGTCAAGCTTTGTAAAAGATACATCAGCATAGACCTTGTCTTTCCACTCAAGGTCATAACGATATGAATAAAAAGAGTAATCTGACTTTGCTTCCCAAGGATGAACACCAACAGGAACTGTCACATTTGGGACACGACTGTCTGCATTCTCAACTGCAGGACTTACAACACAGTCAAAACGGACACCGCCCTCTGTTTTATGGTCAACAATTCGTGAAATACCGCTGTATTTCTTTGAATAGGGACCCCACACACCAAGATGTTCATACATTTTTTCTAATACTTTACTCATAATGAATACCTCACGTAAAAATATGGAAATATTATACCAAATATTGTGGTGTTTTTCAATAATGAATAAATATAAAAGTTAAGTTTCTTGGCTTACTCTCGGAACAAAAGGCACCCCTATATATCGGAGGTTGCGGGGACGTTAATGGGTGTCTCTTCTCGGCTCCCCTTGTCAGGGGAGACAAGAATTTAATTCTCCCCGACAAATTATAATTTGATATTCAAACAAAAAGGCGGGGTTGATTGACCACGCCCCACCATTTTTATGATACATCTTTTATTTTTTCTTTGTCCAATTTCTTTTGATTATTGGAGGTTTCAAGCATTCTTTCCGCAAATATAGCATAGCCTTGCTTAGGATTATTTACAAACACATGAGTTACTGCACCTACAAGCATACCATTCTGTATAATTGGGCTGCCACTCATACCCTGAACTATTCCTCCGGTTGTATTCAACAAGTTCTCATCGGTCACTTTGATAACCATATCCTTATTTACCGACATTGAATTTGAATAAATTTTTGTAATTTCAACATCATAGATTTGAGGATTAGAGTTAGTTACTGTGCATATTATATTTGCTTTTCCTTCTCGTATCTCTGCTCTTACTGCTACGGGAATTTGTGCTGTTTTATTGGTGAGAGAATATCCATAAATTCCTGTTTCATTGTTTAAAATTAAAACTCCGTTTTCTTCACCCGTTAAAGTACCGCATAATTCCCCGACTTTTCCAAAAGAGCTTTTATTTAAACCACTCAATACGACATCTGCCATAACACCGGACTTCATAGGCATTATTTCATTAGTATCTATATCATATATGGGATGCCCAAGTCCTGCAAATGTATTGTTTTCCCGGTTATAAAATGTTACTGTACCAAGTCCTGCTGTACTATCTCTTACCCACAATCCCGCACGGTATTTATTACTTTCCTTTTCAAGAACTGTTTCAAATTTTATATTTAAGACTTTTCCGTTTCTGAGTATAGACATCTCTACCGGCTTTCCCCTGCTTTCTTGCAAAAGTTTTGAAAAAATTGACGATGATGTAACATTTCTTTTATTTATTGATTTAACAATATCTCCTACTTTTAGGTCTGCAATTTTTGCCGGGCAGATTTTTCCTGTTTCTGTTTCTATTTCTTCAAAATCAACGATAATCACGCCATCTGTATAAAGCTTAATACCAAACAATTCACCACCGGGAACAACATATTGTCTTTTTGTATTTTTAATAACAGTATCCTTAACAGGAATTACATTTAAAAATTTAATTTTAGTTGCTTTCTGAGATAAGTTTGATGCATTCATCACAGCATCTAACTGATTTTCATATCCGATACTGTATAAATTCATTCCCAGAACACTTGAAATGTTAATATCTTCATTTTCAATTACTGTAATATTATCAGGAATTGTTTTTTCACCTACAAAAATAGCTGAGTAAATCATCAAACACAATACGGTACATAAAACTGTTAATTTTTTTATAAAATCATGCAAATTATCACCTCCGAAGATTTTATTACAATAATAATTTGCCTGATTTTTAATAAATTATATAAGGTAAAAAAATAACCTTACGGTTGTTTTTCTCTAACAATGAAAATACCGTAAGGTTTATCTTTATTTAAGTAATTTGCAAATTTTTTCAACAGTTTCTTCTACATTTGAATTATTTAAATCAAGGATATAATCTGCATATTTTTCATATAAAGGATATCTTTGATTAAAAATATCATCAATTGTCTGAGATTTATCAGCAGCAACACCGCGAGTGTTGATATTATCAAGTCTGCTTTTTATTTCGGAAAGTGATACATTCAAGAAGAAAATTTTACCATTTTCTTTAAGATGTTTCATACAGTCTTCTCTGAAAACGACACTGCCACCTGTTGCAACGACAGAATTATCACAATCCAATGTTTTAACGGCTTCTGATTCGCAATCAAGAAACTTCTGGATTCCATCAGTATCAATAATATCCTGCAACAATCTTTTTTCACGCTGTTGAATAATCAAATCAGTATCAACAAAGCCGATACCGAGCGTTTTAGCAAGTATGACACCAACTGTACTTTTACCACAGCCGGGCATACCGATAAGAACAATATTAGACATAACTTAGATTGAGATTTCGTGAGCAATCTTGTACATATTAAGGTCAAGCGACTTCTTCATATTAAGTGCTTCGAAAATATCAAAATCAACAATTTCGTCATGCTGCATTGCAATAACTCTGTTACCGATACCTTCTTTAAGAAGTTCAACAGCCTTATAGCCCATAAGAGAAGCAGTTACTCTGTCACGAACCGTTGGATGACCACCACGCTGAACATGACCAAGAACAGTTGCTCTTGTTTCAACGCCTGTTTCTGCTTCGATACGTTTAGCCATTTCTTCAACGCCACCGATACCTTCAGCAACAACAATGATAAAGTGCTTTTTACCTGTCATCTGAGTTCTCTTCATTCTGTCGATAACATCACGCTGGAAATCATATTCAACTTCAGGAATAAGAATAGAAGTTGCACCACAAGCAATACCTGCATTAAGTGCAATATAACCTGCACGTCTGCCCATTACTTCAACAACAGTACAACGGTCGTGTGATTCAGATGTATCACGAAGTCTGTCAACCATTTCAAGAACTGTATTCATTGCTGTATCATAACCGATTGTATAATCTGAACAAGCAATGTCGTTGTCGATTGTTCCGGGAACACCAACACAAGGAAGACCACGAAGAGATAAATCACGAGCACCACGGAATGAACCGTCACCACCGATTACAACGATACCATCAAGACCTACATCCTTAGCAACGTTAAGTGCTTTCTGGAGACCTTCTTCTGTCTTGAATTCAGGACTTCTTGCTGAATAAAGAACAGTACCACCACGGTTGATAATGTTTGAAACTGAACGAAGGTTCACTTCATACATATCACCCTGCATAAGACCGTTATAACCTCTTCTGATAGCCATTACTCGCATATCATTTTCACATGCTGCACGTACAACTGAACGAATTGCAGCGTTCATACCCGGAGCGTCGCCACCACTTGTAAGTACACCTATAGTTTTCATTTTATCACCCTTTTATTTTATGCTAATTATTTCCACATTGAATGTTAATGATAACATATTAAATACTAAAATGCAAGTAATATGTCGATTAAATTTGTAATATGACATTCTGTTCCCCTGCTATGTCCTTTAAATTATATAAAAGATTATCATTAACAGAGATTTTTTTACAAGGAAAATACTTTTTACTGTTTGCAAAATAGAAGTAAACAGGTGTATTTCCCTCATTTGCAGAAAACACTAAATCTTTACAATTTATATAAATCGGAGAAGATTCATTTTCAACTCTTATAAAAAGTCCTTTTCTCTTACTCTGATTGCTTTTGGCATTTTCAGCACTATCGGCAAAATCCAATATAATCTTTGGATTTTCCTCTTCTTTTACCGACAATCTGCCACCGACAAAAATCACATTACTATTATAAAGCAGATTTGAATACTTTGCGAAAAGTTTCGGGAAAATGATAACCTCAATTGAACCATGAACATCCTCAACTGTCACAAAAGCCATTGTATCCCCTGCTTTTGTCTGTTTTCTCGTAACACCACTTATTATGCCCATTACTTTAACAGAAACTGCATCTTCATATTTGGAATTGTAATCATTTTCTGATGAAAGAATATCACCAATGTTATCACACTTCAACTTTTCCGCAAGTTCTTCATACTGTTCCATAGGATGAGAGGAAATATACAGTCCTGTTGTTTCCTTTTCCATCATAAGTTTTGTTTGTGACGGAAACTCATCCATTTTTTTCATTACAAACTCAGAATCGGAAGCATTATCCATAATATCAAAGAAGCCTATTTGTCCTTCAATATTTCTTCGTCTAGAAGAGTCAAGGTCGTCTATAATATCAGGAAGATTTATAAGCATTTCCTGACGATTATTACCAAGTCCGTCAAGTGCACCACTCTTAATAAGACCTTCAACAGCTCGTCTGTTAAAACCCTTACCGTGAGTGCGTTTGCAGAAAGAATAAAATGACGTGAATTTACCATTTAATCTTCTTTCATTAATAATCGTATCAATATAATCATGACCTAAATTTTTAATTGCAAGAAGACCAAACATTACAGTCCTGTTATCGTCTTCACTGACAGTAAAAGTTTTATTACTTACATTCACATTTGGTGGAAGTATATTAATACTATTATGTTTACACGACTGAATATAATCTGCAATTTTCGTTGAATTATCAAGGACACTTGTAAGTAAAGATGCCATAAATTCACTTGGATAATAGTATTTTAAATATGCTGTTCTGTATGCTACCACAGCATATGCTGCTGCATGAGATTTATTGAATGCATATGATGCAAACGATGACATATCGTCAAAAATTTCGTTAGCAACTTTATTTTCAATACCGTTTTTAAGGCAACCCTCAAGAAAAAATGTTCTTTCCTCTTCCATAACCTTATGTTTTTTCTTTGACATTGCACGACGGACAATATCTGCACGACCAAGAGAATACCCGGCCAAAGAACGGAAAATCTGCATAACCTGTTCCTGATAAACCATACAACCGTATGTGACATCAAGAATGTCTTTTAGCATTGGTGTTTTATATCGGATATATTCAGGATTATGTCTGTTCTGGATATATGAATCAATTGAATCCATGGGACCGGGTCTGTAAAGTGATATAACAGCAATAATATCTTCAAGATTAGTGGGTTTAAGTCGCATAAATACGCTTCTCATACCACTTGATTCACATTGAAAAACACCATCTGTCTGTCCGTTTGTAAATAGTGAATAGACATTTTTATCGTCATAAGGAATTTTATCAATATCAAAATGAGGATTTTTCTTTTTAACCATTTTAACACAATCGTTAATAACAGTTAATGTACGAAGTCCTAAAAAGTCCATTTTGAGAAGTCCGAGCTCTTCAATGGTAGTCATTGTAAACTGAGTTACAACAGACTCGTCATTACAAGACAGCGGAACATGATCACTGACAGGTCTGTCTGTAATAACTATACCTGCAGCGTGAGTTGAAGAATTTCTTGGCATACCCTCAACACTTTTTGCTGTGTCAATTAAATTTTTAATCTGAGAATCACTATCGTATAAAGTTTTAAACTCTTCACTTTCTTCCAAAGCCTTTTCGATAGTTATACCCAATGCTCTCGGGATTTTTTTAGCAACATTATCAACCGTTGCATAAGGCAGTCCCATAGCTCTGCCAACATCACGGATTGCTGCACGAGCAGCCATTGTACCAAATGTTATAATCTGCGCAACATGGTCAGAGCCATATTTATCAATAACATAGTCAATAACCTCTTGTCGTCTTTCGTAGCAGAAGTCAACGTCAATATCAGGCATACTGACTCTGTCAGGATTTAAAAATCGTTCAAAAATAAGATTGTATTTTATCGGGTCTATGTTAGTAATTCCCATACAGTATGCACATATACTACCTGCACCTGAGCCTCGACCTGGACCTACAGGAATACCTTTGTTTCGTGCATATTCAATAAAGTCAGCAACAATAAGGAAATAATCAACATATCCCATATTGCTGATAACAGAAAGCTCATATTCAAGTCTTTCTATATATAAACGGTCAGGATTTTCACCATATCTCTGATGTAATCCCTCATAGCATTTCATTCTGAAATAATCGTAATGAGAGTAGCCCTCAGGGACAGTAAAATTAGGCAATTTAGTATTACCGAATTCAAAGTCAAAGTTACACATATCGGCAATTTTTTGAGTATTGTCAATTGCTTCCTGTGTTTTCGGGAATAAATCTCTCATTTCCTGTTCAGTTTTAAGATAGAAATTATCACTCTCAAATTCAAGAGAATTCTCTTCATCGACAGTATGGTTAGTTGCAATACAAATGAGAATTTTCTGAATGTATGCATCCTCTTTATTCACATAGTGAACGTCATTTGTTGCTACAAGAGGAATACCTGTTTCATTTGAAAGTCGAATTATACCGTCATTTACAATCAACTGCTCGGGAATACCGTGATTCTGCATTTCAAGGTAATAATTACCTTCACCAAAGAGATTTGAATACCAGAGTGCAGTTTCTTTTGCCTTTAAATATTCACCATTGGCAATATATTTAGGAATTTCACCTGCAAGACAAGCGGAAAGGGCAATAAGTCCCTCGTGGTGCTTCTCTAACAACTCTCGGTCAATTCGAGGCTTTGTATAGAACCCGTCAACCCAGGCAGAAGAAACCAATTTAATAAGGTTTTTATAGCCTGTTTCATTTTTACAAAGCAAAACAAGGTGATGTCTGTTAGAGTCAATTCCGTGAACTTTATCAAAACGGGAACGACTTGCAACATAAACCTCACAACCGATAATCGGCTTAATTCCGTGTTTTTTTGCTGTCTTATAAAAATCAACTGCACCAAATAGATTACCGTGGTCGGTAATTGCAAGAGCAGTCTGTCCTCGTTCTTTTGCAGCAGAACAAAGCCTGTCTAAACGACAAGCTCCGTCAAGCAAGCTGTATTCTGTATGAACGTGTAAATGAACGAAGGACATAATTTTACCTCAATTATTCAGTAACCTTTTTGTAAAAATCAAAGCAATCGAATGTTGCGAAATAGTCTGCAGGTGTTTCTGCACGACGAATCATCTGGAAGCTTCCGTCTTCTTTAAGAAGAATTTCCGCTGACTTAAGTTTACCGTTATAGTTATAACCCATTGCAAAACCGTGAGCACCTGTATCGTGGATAAAGATTAAATCGCCCATATCGATTTTTGGTAACATTCTGTCAATTGCAAACTTATCGTTATTTTCGCAAAGTGAACCTGTTACATCATATTTATAGTCACAAGGCTCATTTTCCTTACCCATAACTGTAATATGGTGATATGCACCGTAAATTGCAGGACGCATAAGGTTAACTGCACAAGCATCAACACCGATATATTCTTTATGTGTATGCTTTTCATTTATTGCACGAGTTACAAGTGCACCATAAGGAGCTAACATAAATCTACCAAGCTCAGTATAAATTGCAACATCATCCATTCCTGCAGGAACAAGTACTTCGTTATATACCTTTTCAACACCTGCACCGATTGCGAATATATCGTTTCCTTCCTGGTCTGGACGATAAGGAATACCGATACCACCTGAAAGGTTGATAAATTTAATGTGAGCACCTGTTTCTTCCTTAAGCTTTACTGCAACTTCAAAAAGAGTCTTTGCAAGTGTCGGATAATACTCATTTGTTACTGTGTTACTTGCAAGGAAAGCGTGAATACCAAATTCTTCAACGCCTTTTGACTTCATAATCTTGAATGCTTCAAAAAGCTGTTCTGTTGTCATACCGTATTTAGCATCACCGGGGTTGTCCATGATGTTATTTGCAATTGAGAAATATCCGCCCGGATTGTAACGACAAGAAAGCTTCTTTGGAAGGTATCCGAGAGTCTTTTCAAGAATATCAATATGTGTAATATCATCGAGGTTGATAATTGCACCCAAATCGTCTGCATACTTGAATTCTGCAGGTGGTGTATCGTTTGATGAGAACATAATATCGTCACCAACTGCACCGATTGCCTTTGAAAGCATAAGTTCAGTAACTGATGAGCAGTCACAACCACAACCATATTCTCTTAAAATGTTAATAAGAAATGGATTCGGTGTTGCTTTTACTGCAAAATATTCTTTAAATCCTTTATTCCAAGCAAATGCTTTCTTAAGATTTTCTGCATTTCTACGGATTCCTGCTTCATCATAAAGATGGAAAGGTGTCGGATAAACCTTTGCTATTTCTTCTAATTTTTCTTTTGTTGTAAATGGTACTTTACTCATTTTCATTCTCCTAAATATTGTTCGATATATTTTTTTACTGTATCAAGACCTTCTCCGTTTTCAGAAGAGAAAGGAATAAGTCTTTCAGGCGGTACAAAGCTCATTTCCTGTTTTGAGCCTTCAATTCTTGCATTATAATCTTTTTTCTTTTTAAGCTTATCGCTCTTTGTCATTACAACAATGAACTCATAACCCGAAGCCTGTAAAAATTCCATCATCATAATATCGTCTTTTGTTGGCGGATGACGCATATCAACAAGCTGTACAACAAGCTTGATATTACGGTCAGAATTAAAATAACCCTCCATCATTTCTGCCCATCGTTCTTTTTCAGTTTTGGCAACCTTTGCATAACCGTAACCAGGTAAATCAACAAAATTGTATTCATCAACCTGATAAAAGTTTATTGTAATTGTTTTACCCGGAACAGAGCTTATTCTTGCAAGATTTTTTCTCTGGAACAATCTGTTGAGTAATGAACTCTTACCAACATTTGAACGACCTGCAAAAGCAATTTCAGGCAAATCGGAATCAGGTAACTGACTGAATGTGCCATATGCTGCTTTAAATTCTGCTTTATCGTATCTCATATACTACCTCATTTATACAAGTGCGACTTTAAGAACGTCATCACCTGTTTTTGCAAAAACAAAATTGATTTTTTCTTTGACTTTTTCGTCTATCTTATCAAGGTCACTTCTATTGGCCTCAGGTACTACAACAGTTTTGATTCCCTCAACATAAGCAGCCATTGTTTTTTCACGAAGTCCTCCAATCGGAAGAACTCTGCCTGTAACAGTTATTTCACCTGTCATTGCAACACTTGACTTAACCTTGCAACCTGACAATGCTGAAACAAGTGCCGTAAAAATCGTCACACCTGCTGATGGGCCATCCTTTGGTACAGCACCCTCAGGGAAATGGATGTGAATATCCTTGTTCTGATAAAAATCTTTATCAATTCTGTATTTATCTGCATTTGTTCTTATATAACTGATTGCAGCCTTCGCTGATTCCTTAATAACATCACCTAATGAGCCTGTAAGTTCAATATTTCCCTTACCATCCATAACAGCAACCTCAACTGTAAGCATTGTTCCGCCAACTGATGTGTATGCAAGTCCGTTTACAACACCAATCTGGTCAAATTTTGAACTTTCGTCAGGCTTGAACTTAACAGGACCTATATATGCTTCAAGCTCTGTATCCTTAACTGTAATTTTTCCGTCAAAGCCTTTAGCATATTCAACTGCAATCTTTCGTAATACCTTTGCGATTGTTCTTTCAAGAACACGCACACCTGCTTCTTTAGTGTAGCCACTGATAATTAACTTCAATGCTTTATCGGTGAACTTAACATAAGACTTTTTAAGTCCATTTGCTGTTATCTGTTTTGGAACAAGATGCTTTTTAGCAATATTGAACTTTTCCTCATAAGTATATCCCGGAATGTCAATGATTTCCATTCTGTCAAGTAAAGGTGCAGGAATTCTACTCTTATCATTTGCTGTTGTAACAAACAAAACCTTACTTAAATCATACGGAATTTCCAGATAGTGGTCAACGAATGAGTTATTCTGCTCTGCATCAAGAACTTCAAGAAGTGCTGATGATGGGTCACCACGGTGGTCAGAGCCTAATTTATCAACCTCATCAAGAAGAATAAGCGGATTTGAGCTTTTTGCATTTTCAATAGCTTCAATTATTCTACCCGGCATTGAACCGATATATGTTTTTCTATGACCTCTTATGTCAGCCTCATCACGGACACCACCAAGAGAGATTCGGGCATAAGTTCTACCCATAGCGTTTGCAAGTGAACGGGCAATTGATGTTTTACCAACTCCCGGAGGTCCTGCAAGACAAATAATCTGACCTTTTACATCAGGATTTATCTTTCTTACAGCAAGAAATTCAATAATTCTCTCTTTAACATCCAAGAGACCATGATGGTCATTATCAAGCACCTTCTGCGCATATTCAATATCAAGATTTTCTTCTGTACAATATCCCCAAGGAAGAGAAATAACTTTATCAAGATAATTTCTTATAACTGCTGATTCAGGACTTGATGACTGCATTTTCATAAGTCTGTCACATTCACGAAGCAATTTTCTTTCAACATCTTCTGAAAATCCTATCGCACGGATTTGTTCCTTATATTCTTCAGATTCAGAAATTGCTCCATCACCTTCGTTAAGTTCTTCTGAAATAGCTTTAATCTGTTCACGAAGATAATACTCTCGCTGATTTTCTTCCATTTGCTCCTGAACTTTTTCATTGATTTCTTCTTCAATGGCTAAAAGTTCAATTTCTCTTTTTAGAATCACACAGAGTGCTTCTGCTCGTTTCAAAGGATTCAATTCATCAAGAAGACTTTGCTTAATTGCGTAATCAAGAGGAATATTTGAAAGAATATAGTCTGTTATCTCCCCTGCTTCTTTACGTACTGAAACCCCGATAACAATATCTGACGGAAGCTTCGGAACAAAATATGCATATTCTTCAAAAATACCAACAAGGTTACGGACAAGAGCTTCCTCATATTTAGCATTTTCAGGATTTACTTTTTCAGTTTCAATACGACGGACAACAGCAGATAAAAACGGATTTGCTGAATTGATATGTAAAAGTTCTGCACGATAAAGGCCATATACAACAACACGAAGTGTGTCAGTACCCGGTAACTTCATAACCTGCTTGATTTCACACACAACACCGGAACCATAAATATCATCATATCTTGGGTCGTCACATTCAAGGTCCATTTGTGCAGCAAGAAAAATATTTGTCTTCTTTTCCATAGCACTTCTGACTGCTTTTACCGACTTTGCTCTACCTACATCAAAATGTAATGTCATTTCAGGAAATACAACAAGTCCGCGTAATGCAACCATAGGCATTGAAAAGGATTTTTCATTAAATTCATTGAATATTTTATTAGTGTTTTCCATTTTTGAATATATCACTCCTATTATGAATTTATATTATATAATAAAAGACAAATTACTGCAAGAAATACTGATAAAATTTTTAAAATAAAGATATTTTCATTACACTTTGTTAAAAACCTAAACAACTTTTCTTGTATTAACAAAGTTTTTGCAAAAAAGATTGTTAAGTTAATGTCAATCTATTGACTTTTATATGTAACATTTGGTATAATCCCACACGATGTTTAAATTTTTAACACAATATTTTAACGAATTAACTTTTTGGAGGTTTAAATTATGGCAAGAGTTTATAATTTTTCAGCGGGTCCTTCAATGCTCCCTGAAGAAGTATTAAAAAAGGCAGCTGCAGAAATGCTTGATTATGAAGGTAGCGGACAGTCAGTTATGGAAATGAGTCACCGTTCAAAGGTTTACGACTCAATTATCAAAGGTGCTGAACAGCTTCTTCGTGAACTTATGAATATTCCTGATAATTATAAGGTTTTATTCTTACAGGGTGGTGCTTCAACACAGTTTGCTGCTATCCCTCTTAACTTTATGAATAAGAATGGTAAGGCTGACTTCGTTATCACAGGTCAGTGGGCAAAGAAGGCATATCAGGAAGCACAGAAATATGGTGAATGTAAAGCAGTTGCTTCATCAGCTGATAAGACATTCTCATACATTCCTGATTGTTCAAATCTTGACATTCCTGAAGATGCAGACTATGTTTACATCTGTGAAAACAATACAATCTATGGTACAAAGTTCCAGTCACTCCCTGATACAAAGGGCAAGATTCTCGTTTCAGACGTTTCATCATGCTTCCTTTCAGAACCTGTTGACGTAACAAAGTACGGCGTAATCTACGGCGGTGTTCAGAAGAATATCGGCCCTGCAGGTGTTGTAATTGCTATCGTTCGTGAAGACCTCATCAGAGATGACGTTCTCGCTGGCACTCCTACAATGCTCAAGTGGAAGACACAAGCTGACAACGATTCACTCTACAACACACCTCCATGCTACGGTATCTACATCTGCGGCAAGGTATTCAAGTGGATCAAGAAGATGGGCGGTCTTGAAGCTATGAAGGCTCACAACGAAAAGAAGGCTGCTATCCTTTACGATTTCCTCGACCAGAGCAAGATGTTCAAGGGTACAGTTGAAAAGGCTGACCGTTCACTCATGAACGTACCATTCATCACAGGCAGCGACGAGCTTGATGCTAAGTTCATCAAGGAAGCTAAGGAAGCCGGCTTCGAAAACCTCAAGGGTCACAGAAGTGTTGGCGGTATGAGAGCTTCTATCTACAACGCTATGCCAATCGAAGGCGTTCAGGCACTCGTTGACTTCATGAAGAAGTTTGAAGCAGAAAACGCTTGATTTAAACTTATATCAGCTTTAGAGTATGATTTATTCATGCTCTAAAGGTTACAATTTTAATATATAACGAAAGAGGTTTGATTTTAATGTATAATATTCAGACACTTAATAAAATCGCTGCTTGCGGTACAGATATTTTTGATAAGAGCATGTACGCTATTTCAGATGCTCCTGAAAATCCAGATGCAATAATGGTAAGAAGTGCTAAGATGCACGATATGACATTCGGCGACAATCTTCTTTGTATTGCTCGTGCAGGTGCAGGCGTAAACAACATTCCTGTTGACAAATGTGCTGAAGAAGGTATCTGCGTATTCAATACTCCAGGCGCTAACGCTAATGCTGTTAAGGAACTTGCTATCTGTGCACTTCTCCTTGCTTCAAGAAAAATCGTTGAAGCTGCTGCTTGGGCTGCTTCACTCAAAGGCACACCTGACGCTCCTAAGACAGTTGAAGGCGGCAAGGCTAAATTTGCTGGTCCTGAACTCAGAGGCAAGACTCTCGGTGTAATCGGTCTCGGTGCTATCGGCGGCAAAATCGCTAACGCTGCTATCAAGCTTGGTATGAAGGTTATCGGTTATGACCCTTACCTCTCACTTGACGCTGCTATCAACCTTGACTCACACATTCAGATTGTTAAGGAACTTGATGACATCTACAAGAATAGTGATTACATCACAATTCACATGCCATATACTCCTGCAACAAAGAATACAATCGACGCTGCTCAGATTGCTATGATGAAGGACGGCGTTCGCATTATCAACCTCGCAAGAGGCGAACTCATCAACAGTGAAGCTATCGTTAAGGCTATTGCTGACGGTAAGATTGCTAAGTATGTTACTGACTTTGCTGATGATATCGTTCTCGGTGTTGAAAATGTAATCGTTCTTCCACACCTTGGCGCTTCAACTCCTGAAAGTGAAGATAACTGTGCAGTTATGGCTGCTCACGAAATCATTGATTACCTCGAAAACGGTAACATCAAGAACAGTGTAAACCTTCCAAATGCTACAATGAATGCAGTTGGCACAAAGGTTTGCGTTATCCACAAGAACATTCCTACACTTATCGCTGCAATGACAACAGCTGTTGGAAATGCTGGTCTTAACATTGAAAATATGGTTAATGCAAGCAAGAAGGATTACGCTTACACAATGATTGATATCGTTGGCGATGTTAACGATGCACTTGTTGATTCTATCAAGGCTACTGAAGGCGTTATCAGAGTAAGAGTTATCAAGAAGTAATTATATTATGATTTTAGGGAGTCTTATGACTCCCTTTTATTTTTGTTGACTTTTTGATTGTTTTAATTCTTAAAATGAACAGATATTAATG